>DS022282.1:1128616-1130412 GCA_000153745.1 Rhodobacterales bacterium HTCC2255 | reverse complement strand
AAACGCGTGCCCTTCACGGTACACATGTAGGTGTTGGAGATAAGCTATGGTCAAATTTTCCTTATATGAGGCCTATGGCAACAATAATAACTGATACATTGGATTGGTATGGGTTTGATCAAGATGGTGGATCTGTTCATGATGTTATTGGGACAAGGTGTGATCCTTACACAAATAATTTATTATCAGGAAAACAATATCATAACTGTTGTCATTCAAATTTAACAAGAGCTTTAGCGGCATCTCAAAATTTGTCCTTAACTGGAGCTGAACAATTGATACATGATGTTTTAAACGTCTTTATGTGTACTGGATTCACACAGGATACTCATCAGTATTTTATGAAAGCAAGTCCAGTAAGGCCTGGCGATTATTTGGAAATGTTTGCTGAAACTGATATATTAGTTGGGCTTTCAACATGTCCTGGTGGTGACTGTAGTTCAGAACATTCCAGTGACACAGTTGAGTGTTATCCATTAGTAATAGAAGTTTATGAACCTGCTAGGGATTTAAGCAATTGGGAGTCATCTAGACTTAATGAATATAATAGAACTCATGGTATTTGAAAAAAAAAATAAAAATTCGCATTTAGGCATTGTAGACTCATCTTGGGCGTTGTAACTGAAGCGTGCGGGATGGAGCAGTCCGGTAGCTCGTCAGGCTCATAACCTGAAGGTCGTAGGTTCAAATCCTACTCCCGCAACCAATCATTAGTCTATCAAATATATTTATATCCTTGAAATATGTTCTTCAACATATCATTAATTGGTCTATGGCAAAATTATATTTTCATTACTCTACAATGAATGCAGGTAAGTCTACATTACTTCTGCAAGCAGCCCATAATTATCAAGAGCGAGGTATGGAGTCTTATTTACTGACTGCACAATTTGATAATCGTGCTGGAGATGCAAGAATAGGGTCTCGTATTGGTATCGGGCGAGAAGCTGATACCTTTTCGCTATCAGATGATTTATTTTATAAAATTAAAAAACGTATTAATGATGCCCCATGCGCATGTGTCTTTATTGATGAAGCACAGTTTTTATCTCATGAACAAGTCTGGCAATTGGCCCGAGCTGTTGATGATTTGAAGATACCAATAATGTGCTATGGGTTGCGAGTCGATTTCCAAGGAAAATTATTTCCAGGATCGGCTACTCTTTTGGCATTATCAGATGAAATGCGAGAAATAAAAACAATTTGCCATTGTGGAAAGAAAGCTACAATGGTTGTGCGACAGGATGAAAATGGCGTTGCTTTGACAGATGGGGCACAAGTTCAAATTGGTGGTAATGAAGCTTACGTATCGCTTTGTCGGAAGCATTGGCGGGAAAAAGTTGATAAATAATTTTTAACAGGTCAATTCACTGACCTATTATCTCTATGATGGTTGAATACATTAAATAAAAACCTTATGAATATATTATGTCAAAAGCTGTTTTAATTTTTTTAATTTTTATTATTTTGTTGGGTATATTTGGTAAATTAAGATTGCCTTCGTTTCCTAAAATAAAACGTAATAGTGCTATGTCCCAGGCTAAAAAATGTAAGGAATGTGGTAGTTATATGTTTAAAGATATTGATTGTAGCTGCAAAACTAAAAGTTGATTAAAGTTATTGGCAAATATTAAGTGAGTAATCAATAAAATTTTGTCCACTTGATAAAGTTTGTTTTTTTATAAGTTTTAAAATTGAATGATTTCAATGACTTGTGTAGTCATATATTTTTTGTATTAATTTCAATAGGTTAGAGTATGGCTAAATTTTAGCAAAGTATAGAGTTACCATATTAA
>DS022282.1:965494-1128516 GCA_000153745.1 Rhodobacterales bacterium HTCC2255 | reverse complement strand
TGGATGGCAGTCCTGGTGTTTATCGTATGTTGAATCAAGATGGTGAGGTTCTATATGTTGGAAAAGCTAGAAATTTAAAACGACGCGTTTCAAGTTATGCTAAACCAACTGGGCATTCTGCAAGAATAGGTAGAATGATTTCAAATACATCAAGTATGATGTTTCTAACGACACAAACAGAAACAGAAGCTTTATTGTTAGAGCAAAACCTTATTAAACAATTAAAGCCTAGATATAATGTTTTGTTACGAGATGATAAAAGTTTTCCAAATATAATGATTTCAAGCTCACACGAGTTTCCTAAAATTGCTAAGCATAGAGGGCGTAGGTCAAAAGGTTCTGAATATTTTGGCCCATTTGCGTCAGTTACATCAGTGAATCGAACTCTTCATCATTTACAAAGAATTTTTTTACTTCGAACCTGTACTGACAATGATTTTTCTTCCAGGACACGTGCTTGCCTACAATATCAAATAGCTAGATGTTCGGGGCCTTGTGTTGGCAAAATTAGTTCTAATAACTACAATCAGCTTGTTGATGATGCCAGAAAATTTTTACAAGGTAAAAGTACAAAAATTCAAGAAAGCATGGCCAAAGAAATGGCTGAGGCTAGCAGAGATTTACAATTCGAAAAAGCAGCCAGCTTACGTGATAGAATAAGAGCATTGACTAATGTTCAATCAAGTCAGGGAATAAATCCGCAAACTGTAAACGAAGCAGATATAGTTTCGTTATATATGGAAGGTGATCAAGCTTGCATACAAGTATTCTTTATTCGAGCAAATCAAAACTGGGGTAACAGAGCTTTTTATCCACGTAATACTTCAGGAGCAGATGCCGATGAAGTGATGGAAAGCTTTCTGGCTCAGTTTTATGATAACAAGACGCCGCCAAAGTTAATATTGGTTTCATGCACTGTTTCAAATCTGGATCTTCTTGTAGATGCATTAAGCAGTAAACGAGGAAATAAAGTTGAAATTATTCAGCCAAAGCGCGGTGAGCGCGCTGAACTAGTCTTTAATGCAGAAAGAAATGCTCGTGAAAGCTTAGCACGTAAAATGAGTGAAAGTGCTACACAGGCAAAGTTATTAAAAGGCGTATCAGATGCATTCTCACTAGAAAATACACCAAAAAGGATTGAAGTCTATGACAATAGCCATATCCAAGGTGCATTTGCTGTCGGAGCGATGATAGCTTCAGGTCCTGACGGTTATATGAAATCTTCATATCGAAAATACAATATTAGATATGAAGATACTGTTGCTGGTGATGATTTTGGAATGATGAAAGAAGTTTTAGAACGACGTTTTAAGTCCCTAATTAAAGAAGACCCAGATAAGAAAACTGAAAATTGGCCTGACTTATTGTTAATCGATGGTGGTGCGGGGCAAGTAAGTGCTGTAGCTGAAATATTAACTGAACTTGGGATTAATGACGTTCCATTTGTTGGTGTTGCAAAAGGAATTGATCGAGATCAAGGTAAAGAAGAGTTTCATTGTAAAGGAAAGCCAGTTTTTGCTTTGCAACGCAATGATCCAGTCTTGTATTTTATACAACGTTTACGTGATGAGGCGCATCGCTTTGCAATCACTACACATCGTGCAAAAAGGTCAAAAGCAATTGGAATTACGACCTTAGATGAAGTTCCTGGTGTAGGGGCTGCACGCAAGCGAGCAATTTTGGCTCATTTTGGCTCAGCAAAATCTGCATCACGCGCATCATTGAAAGACTTAAAAGCTGTTGAAGGTTTATCTAGTAAAATGGCGCAAATTATCTATGACTTCTACCATGACAAAGGTTAAGGATTGATTTAAATCTAAATTTTAAAAGAATATTTTTTTGGAGACTAAGGTGAATTGGAATATACCAAATATACTTACAACATTTCGTATGCTTGCCGCGCCAGCAATAGTCGTAGTTTTTCTGTGTTTAGATAGGCCTTATGCAGATTGGGTTGCTCTATTTCTATTTATAGGTGCATCAATAACTGATTATATTGATGGATATTTAGCGCGCAAATGGAGTCAGCAAAGTGCATTTGGTACAATGCTAGATCCAATTGCTGATAAAGCTATGGTCATTCTGGCAATAGTAGCAATTATTGGCTTGTATGGTCTTAAACCATTAATTGTAATACCGATGATATTAATTTTGTTGAGGGAAGTTTTTGTTTCTGGCCTTCGTGAGTTTTTGGGTAATAATGCTGGTAAGCTCGCTGTTACTAAAGTAGCAAAGTGGAAGACCACAGTTCAAATGATTGCTATTTCGGTATTATTCTCTCATGGAATTTTTGAACATAATCTTAGAGTTTTAACTCTTGGAATGGATAAAAATATTGTTTCAAGAATTATATCTAACCAACTGTCAGATGAAACTAATTTGATGCTATATTACTCTAGTGCGTATTACTCATATTATGTTGGTATAATATTATTATGGATTGCAATGATTTTAACAATCTACACAGGTATAGATTATTTAAGTAAAGCAAGCCCATATCTAAAAGGTAAAGCAAAATGAAAATTAAAGTCCTATACTTTGCTTGGTTACGCGAAAGAATAGGTAAATCTTTTGAGGAAATAGAAACTGAAGCCTCGACTATAGAAGAGCTTGTTGAAGAGTTGCGACTAAAAGAAGAACGATATATTTTTGCATTCTCAGATTTATCTTCTGTTCGAGTAGCTTTAGATCAAACTTTATCTTCTTTTGACGCAAGTTTGGCTAATTCTTCTGAAGTGGCATTTTTTCCTCCAATGACTGGTGGATAAAATGTCTATATTGGTTCAAAAAGGAGATTTTAATTTATCAGATGAGTTAAAGTTATTAAAAACAGGTGATGGTGATGCAGGAGCTATCATTAGTTTTATTGGTGTCGTGCGAGGGGATAGTTCTCTTAAAGCATTGGAATTAGAACACTACCCTAAAATGACAATCACAGCTTTAGAAGAAATTAAACATCAAGCACTTAAAAAATGGGAATTGCTTGATGTGCGAATTATTCACAGGTTTGGTTATTTATCTCTTGGTGAGCAAATAATGATGGTTGCCGTTGCTTCTGCTCATAGGCGTGAAGCATTTGAAGCCGCAGATTACATAATGGATTTTTTAAAATCACGTGCACCATTTTGGAAAAAAGAGCATAGTGTAGATGGAAGTAATTGGGTGAATGTTAATCCTGAAGATGAGAAATCATTGACTCGTTGGTAATATTTAAGATTTTTCTGCCTCACGCCTGGCTGCCCCTAAGCCTTCCATAGCAGCTGCTAACTCAGCCTCTAGTTGAGAGATTTTATTAGTAAGTTCCCATTCGCGTTCTTTAAGTTGCGTTTCTATAACGTCTTTGGAGTGTTCCATCTCATATAAGCGATTTGTGAGGTCATCAATTTCTCCCATATCAGAGGAATTTATTTTATTAAACCCACTATAGCCCCACCTAAGCACCCAACCCAAGATGAAACTTAAGAAAAAAGCCAAAGCAAGCACACCAATTAGTTCATCACTATTCATTTTAAAGTATTCCTCTTTTAATCTTTTTTGTTAACTTTATTTGTATCTTTTGTAGTTTCTACAAGTAGCTTAATTTCAATCCGCCTATTAATTTCCCTGCCTTCTTCTGTCTTATTGTCGGCTATGGGGCTAATTGAGCCATAGCCTTTTGCACTTATACCAGATGTAAGCACACGGCGGTTTAATAACTCAAACAAAACAGCTTCAGCACGTGATTGACTTAGATTTTGATTAAGTTCTTCAGAGCCAGAACTGTCAGTATGACCTTGTATTTCAAACTTTGCTTCGGGGCACGTTCGTAACACATCAGCAATTGATTTAATGACAGTTAAGTTGTCATCATTAATAATTACTTTTCCTGGCTCAAACCGAATTTTAGTATTTGAAATTATTGTATTGATTTCGCTTTCACAAAGTCTTGCTGATTTAACTTTTGGTTTGGGTGCAAATTTTTCATTATATTTAGTTGAAATTTTATAAATTCCTTTTGAACCTACACGTACTGATAAAATTCGAGAAATTTTACCTGTAGCTTCTTTGTTTCCAGACACACCACTAATTTTAATTTCTTTAGGTTCAACTATAAGCACGCCATAATTAAGTTCTCCTAAAGCCTCTAATCCCCCTAGAACGCGCATTGGCCAACCATCTGGTAAGTTTGGATCTAATCGAGTTTGAACATAAACAGTTTTACCAACAAACAGTGATTTAGCATAAGCCTCTACTGCGTCTTTTGAAATATTTGAAGGTAACCTTCCACGTAATTGAACAGAACCCTCTGGGCTAATTGTTGCTGTGAAATCTGGAATAAAAGTTTCACCTGTTTCGCCATTTATTGTATCTTTTTCTGGTAAGATTGCAGAAAGAGAAAATAAGCCAGGCAAGTTGTTTTCAAGCTTTCCGATTACATTATCAAATGTTTTCTGTGAGGTATTTGGCGATGCAATTAATGATATGTCTGAGTCAGTAAATGTTAATGATCCATTGCCTAATTCCACCACTGCTTCAATTGACATACTGACTGCTTCAGCCCAATCCGGAGTTGGCACTCCTAAACCAATATCGCAGCTCCCCGGCTTCAACATTCCTGCTAATTTTGCAGCTTTTAGAATTTTTGACTCAGTATTCTTTGTATCTGCGGAGCAATTGTCTAATCTAATTTTGTTGTTTTCTTTACTAAAACGTATTGTAAATGGTGATATAACTGGTCTTGGGGCTGATATATTTAACGTAAGCTTTATTCCGGTTGGCTGTTTTTTCAATAACATACGTTCAAATTTTGAGCGCTCATTCTGAGAGTCAGTAATGGCAGAAATAACTACTGTTTCGCCAGTTATACTTACTTTTGAGCGTTTCAAGCTCGATAAACTCTCTAACCCAAAATTAAGTGATTTTTTCCAATTTGCTGGGATTGGGTAATCCACTTCCTCTAGCATGTCCGTAATTTTTATTTCACTTGAGATATTATTAACTGTTGAAAGAATATTTGTTCTTCCAGAGTTTTTTGGAATTAACCCAATTAATGATATTCGGTCATCATTTCTTAAAGCTTCAAGTGAAAACTTTGGTGGTATCAGGTTTTCTTCTTCTAGAAGAGTAATTTCATCTCTTATCCTTGATGCTTCAACAAGTTTTCCCAGTGATTTAAGTAGATCAAATCTTGCTGATTCATTTGGGGCAAGGCCAGTAAGATGTAACCGTAGGCCGTTAGCTCTAATGTTTCCCCAGTCGTTTCCAGAGAGAAACATTTTTTGTTCTAATTTTTTTTCAGTAGCTTTTTCAAATCTATCAACAGCCTGTATTGCTCCAAAATAGGATCCTGCAGCTGCAAGGATGAAACAAATTAATCCAAAGAGAAGAGCTATACGGTGCATTTATTTGCCTAATTATATTATATTTTTATGTTATATTTTAATTAAATTCTAAACTTTAGCTAGTCAAAATTATTGATTGTAAAATGATGGCGCAAGTAAACCCAAGGATAGGCAGAAGTCCAGCATTTCGATTTGACCGAAATATCATTAGGCAATTATCCGCGCTGTTTATATCGAGATTTTTTAATTGCCAAATTAAGTGAATTCCGAAAGCTAAAATGCCTGAGATGCCAATCATAAAATAGAATACATTTACATTATTTTGCAGAGCTACAACAAATGCACCAATCATTAATGATATTGATAATATTAAAAAGCACCAAAGCCATTTCTTAGTATTTGAGTGAAATAAGCGGGCAGTAGATCTTACGCCAATTAATGCATCATCCTCTTTATCCTGATGTGCGTAAATTGTGTCATAGAATAAGGTCCATGAAATTCCCGCTAAATATAATAGAATTGGTGACAACGATAATGATCCTATTTGTGCGGACCATCCTATTAATGCTCCCCAATTAAATGCTACTCCTAAGAACAGTTGAGGCCACCATGTAAAGCGTTTGGCAAATGGATAAATTGCGACTGGTACTAATGCAAATATGCCAAGAACTATTGTGAATTTATTAAATGTAAATAACACTAATGCACCTGCTAAAGCTTGAATAAGCATCCATTTTAGTGCTTGTTTTGGTGTTATTTGACCAGATGGGATAGGCCGTGATTTCGTTCTTGCAACTCTAGCATCTATTTTTTGATCTGTAATATCGTTCCAAGTACATCCAGCCCCCCGCATCAAAAAAGCACCAATTGCCATTAATATTATATATTTAATGCCTGTAGACTGCAGAGTATCATTGGATAAGATGGCTAAGCATAATGACCATATGCAAGGGATCAATAACAACCAAGTTCCAGCTGGTCGATCTGCTCTTGATAAGCGTAAATATGGGCGTGAAAATGCTGGAGCATAAAGATCTACCCAATTTTTGTTAATTGCATCTGCAACTTGACCTGTTTGATCTGGTATTTGCCTTTGTTCAGACATATGTTTGCCTTATGGATATACGTTCAAAAATTAGACTCTTTGTAGACTCTCCTTTGGGAGAAGGGCAATCAATTTTACTCGCCAGAGATCAGGCTAATTATTTGTTCAATGTTATGAGGTTGAATATTGGTGATTTCATCTCTGTATTCAATGGGAAAGACGGTGAGTGGCAAGCAGAAGTCCTTCAAGCTAATAAGCGCAAAGGAATTATTATTGTAAAAAATCAATCCATGCCACAATTATTACCGCCCGATGTATGGCTATTATTTGCTCCTATAAAAAAAACTAGAACAGATTTTATCGTTGAAAAAGCCACTGAAATGGGAGTCTCTCGAATATGCCCTGTTTTTACTGATTACACAAATTCAGATCGTATCAAACAAAGCCGACTACAAGCACATTCAATTGAAGCAGCAGAGCAATGTGGAGGAACTTATGTCCCCCCTGTTGATGAGCTATCAACATTAACTTCGGTATTAAAAAGTTGGCCAAAAGAAAGGCATTTATTATTTTGTGATGAACACAAAGTTGGAGAGAATGTAAAATCAATGAAGGCCACAAAAAGTGATAAATGGGCAATATTAATAGGTCCGGAAGGAGGGTTTAGTGATTCTGAAGTTATGCACCTAAAATCTTTGGAATTTGTTACCTCAATAAGCCTTGGCCCTAGAATCTTAAGAGCAGATACAGCAGCAGTTGCGGCTTTAGCCATATGGCAAATGCAAATGGGTGATTGGAAATGAACTTTATGAGGCCTTCAGTTAGAAAGTTATTAACTCATTGGATTGAAGTAATAATTGTTTTCTTTGGGACTTTATTATTTGGATATTTGGCATTGGTGTCGATTGGCCGAATATTACCTTTTGTATATGGTGCAATTACCCTTGCGTTGTTTTTTCTGATGTTAGTAGCCATCAGACGAGTACGACTTTCATCAGAAGTAGATATTAAATCAGGGTTTGTGGAAGTTGATGAGCGTCAGATAACATATTTTAGTTTAGGCCAAAGTTGGTCAATTTCACTTGATGATCTCGTTTTGGTTGAAGCTGAGGTTGTTGTAAAAGAAAGCAAATATTTTTATTGGGTTATTAGTGATATTTATGGCTCTGTTATTCGAATTCCAGCCTCAGTAAAAGGAAACGAAAACTTATTGGATGCTATTTCTTCTCTAGAGGGAGTTTTATTTGATCAGATATCAAATTCCATGAATATCGATTCTCCAGGACGTAAAATAATTTGGCAAAAGAAATTTTAAAACAGTTTGTTTACTTGCATGTTACGTGTGGTTTGGATTAGGTAAAATTCAAGGTTAATAAGGAAATATTTAATGTCGATACCTCAAAGTGGTGGTGGCCAAATTGAAAATATGAATCAATTGAGTGAGTATTTAGAAAGTGGATGTAAACTCACAAAAGATTGGCGAATTGGCACAGAGCATGAAAAATTTGGATTTGATAAAAGTACTTTAAAGCCATTACCATATGAAGGTAGTTGTTCTATTAAGTCTATGCTTGAAGGTCTTCGTGATACATTTGATTGGACGCCAGTGTATGAGCAAGACAATTTGATTGGGTTGGAAAAGAATGGTGCAAATGTGTCTTTGGAACCTGGAGGGCAATTAGAACTTTCCGGAGCACCACTCGAAAGTATTCATCAGACTTGTGATGAAGCCAATTTACATCTTAAAGAAGTTAAACAGATTGCTGACAAAATCGGCGCAGGATTCCTTGGGTTAGGCGCAGCTCCAATCTGGTCGCATGAAGATATGCATATGATGCCTAAGGGTAGGTATAGGTTAATGACAGATTATATGGATCAGGTCGGCACGCATGGCAAACAAATGATGTACCGAACTTGTACTATTCAGGTGAATCTTGATTTTGGGTCAGAGGCTGATATGGTTAAAAAAATGCGGGTTGGGTTGGCATTGCAGCCAATTGCTACTGCATTGTTCGCTAATTCCCCTTTTTTTGATGGTAAAGTAAATGGCCACAAATCATGGAGATCTCGTATTTGGCGTGATTTAGATCAAGATAGAACAGGAACTCTACCATTCTTTTTTGAAGACGGAATGGGTTTCCAAAGATATGTTGATTACGCTTTAGATGTACCAATGTATTTTGTGTATCGAGATGGACGCTACATCGATGCATTAGGTCAATCTTTTCGTGATTTTATAAATGGATGCTTACCTGCCCTTCCTGGAGAATTACCGACTATGTCTGATTGGGCAGATCATTTAACAACTTGTTTTCCCGAAGCTCGCATAAAAAAGTTTATGGAAATGCGTGGAGCGGATGGGGGGCCATGGAACCGAATTTGCGCTTTGCCTGCTTTTTGGGTTGGTTTAATGTACGATAATAACTCATTAGATGCCGCATGGGATATTTGTAAGAATTGGAATCTCGACACTAGAGAGGAAATGCGGCTTAAAGTATCTGTTGATGGATTGAATGCAAGAGTTGGAAATATTGAGATGATTGATCTAGCATCAAATATACTTTCAGTATCAAATGCAGGCTTGATCTCACGCTCAAAGCTTGGGGGAGGCGGATATAATGAGACACACTTCTTAAGCGCATTGCAAGAAAGTATTGAAACAGGGAAAACACCTGCAGATGAGCTTTTAGATAAGTATAATGGTGATTGGAACGGAAATTTAAATAAAATCTATTCTGAATTTAGTTATTAATTTTTGGTTCTGTATTATTTATAATTCTTTTTATGTTTTCAGTATGACGCCACCATATTAAGACCGTTAGAATAAACATAACAAATATTGCATCTGGCATACCAAAGATCCAAACCCATAATATGCTACTAATGCTACTAATAAGTGCTGAAAATGATGAAATTCTACTTAAAAATGCAGTAAGCACCCAAGTTAAACATATAAAAATTCCTGCAGGCCAGGAAAGTGCAAGAGAAATTCCAATAAAGGTTGCTACACCTTTTCCACCTTTAAATTTAAGCCATATTGGGAAGCAATGTCCCAAGAAAGATCCTAAACCAGCTATTTGAGCAGCAGTCTCATCAAATATAAAGCGAGCAAATAGTACAACAATTGCACCTTTTAATAAGTCAAAAAATAAAGTTAAAATAGCAGCTAATTTATTTCCAGTGCGAAGAACATTTGTCGCCCCAATGTTGCCAGAGCCAATACTTCGTAAATTTCCTAGCCCCATTATTTTAGCTATAATTATTCCAGAGGGAATAGATCCAATTAAATATGAGCAAAATATAACCAATAGAATATTTAAAATACTGAGTTCAAATACTGGTAACATTAGCTATAAACCTCTTTTCCTGCGACAATTGTTTGTATTACTTTACCTTGCATGGTTCTTCCATCGTATGGGGTATTTTTTGATTTTGAATGTAGTTTTGATCTATCCAGAATAAATGGTTTGTCTGGATCAAATAATACTAAATCTGCTTGATAACCAACCTTCATTTGACCAGTATTTAAACCTAATAGTTTGGCAGGATTGTATGATAATGCCCGCCAAAGAGTTGGCAAATCCATGTATCCACCATGAACCAATTGAAGTGCTGCAGGAAGTAAAGTTTCGAGTCCAACAGCACCTGAAGCTGCAGCTTCAAATGGTAAGCGTTTGCTTTCTTCATCTTGAGGAGTGTGCATTGAACTGATAACATCAATTAACCCAGATGAAACAGCTTCTATTGCTGCCATTCGGTCTGTTTCATTGCGCAAGGGTGGCTTTACTTTGAAAAAGGTTGGATATCCTTCGATATCCTGTTCATTAAGGGTGAGGTGATGAATTGAAATACCTGCAGAAATTGATAATCCTTTTTTCTTACCTTGCTTTAAAGCAGCAAAGCTTTCAGTACATGTGACTTGGTCAAAGTGTACCTTTGAATTTGTCATTTCAATTAGTGATATATCTCTTTGGAGCTGTATTAATTCAGCAAAAGTTGAGACTGATGGTAAGCCTAACTTCGTTGCCAGAGCTCCACTAGTTGCACATGCATCTTTTGATAGGATAGGTTCTTGTGGATGAGTGATGATGAGTGCATTTAATCCTTTAGCATAAGTTAAGCATCTTAAAAGAACTTTATTATCTGTAATTACTTGATCACAATCAGTGAACGCTACTGCACCAGCATCTTTTAGGAAACCTATTTCAGCCATTTCCTTACCGTTTCGGCCTTTTGTTAAGGCGGCCATAGGTAAGACCTTTACAATACTATCACTTACAGCTCTACGATATATGAATTCTAAAATTTCAGGACTATCAACTGTTGGATTGGTATCTGGCCTAATCACCATAGTAGTGATGCCACCATTTGCAGCAGCTACACCCGCTGATTTAAAACTTTCCTTGTGGCGCTCACCCGGCTCACCAACTTTAACGCCAATGTCAACGATGCCTGGTGCCAAACAATTTTGTTCACAATCTATAATTTTATCTATTTTAAGATCCAAAGATGAATTGTTGTTATATATTCCAGTTATTTTATCATTTTCTATTAATACAGAGCCAAGTGAATCAGTCTGAGCTTCTGGATTAATTATTCTCGCATTAGAAAAGAGCGTTTTCATGATTTCTTTCCTTGTAAATAATGCCGAACCTCCGAAGCATTTTCGACGCCTAAAAGTGTAATACCTGTTCCCCATCCACCAATTAATCGAACGGTTGAACCAAACCCAACTACTTTACGAATTGAAGAGGATAACATTGGACGGCGTTTTTTTAAATAAACTGCTCTGTTAGTAATTATCCAACTTTGTTTATTATACATTAAAAATGTAAGTGCAGCCCCAAAAAAAGATAAAAGAACTACAAAGCCAATACCTTCAATTTTTATTGGGTGACCAATTGCATTACTTATTACCACTATTGAAAAAAATGCTAGAGCGCTAAAAGTTACATTTTTACGCAACCATACGGACTTATTAAACTTACCTTCAAATGAAATATTTTCATTCTCTAGTAAAATAGGAGGCCATTCATTTGATGGCTGAATAATAGTTACATCCTTAATAAATTGATCTGCCTGTTCTTTGAAGCTGCTCATTAGACACCCTTTTTTTAACTTTATGCATTTTAGTTACATTAAGCTAATTTCATTCTTTCAATACGTAAGTTTTTAGCAAGTAAGTCCATTGCGGCCATTCGAACAGCAACACCCATTTCAACCTGTTCTTGGATAACTGATCTATTTATATCATCAGCAATTTCACCATCTATTTCAACTCCACGATTCATAGGCCCAGGATGCATGACGATTGCGTCATCTTTAGCGTTAGCTAATTTATTGGCTGTTAGCCCCCAACGATAATAATATTCACGTCGTGACGGGATAAACGCACCGTCCATACGTTCGTTTTGCAAGCGAAGCATCATCACTACATCAACATCTTTTAAACCTTCATTCATGTCTTGATAAACTTCTACACCAAATTTTTCAATTCCACTTGGTATTAGTGTTTGTGGTCCAATTATTCGTATACGGTTTTCCATCTTATTTAATAAAAATATATTCGACCTTGCAACTCTGCTGTGAGCGATATCACCACATATGGCTATGTTTAATCTATGTAATCTACCTTTAGCACGCCTAATAGTTAATGCGTCTAATAAAGCTTGGGTAGGGTGTTCATGTCGTCCATCACCTGCATTTAATACAGCACATCTAACTTTTTCAGCTAATAAATTTATCGCACCAGATTGTGGATGGCGAACTACAAGTAGATCTGGGTTCATGGCATTTAATGTCATAGCTGTATCAATGAGTGTTTCACCTTTTTTGATCGAAGAAGCTCCAACTGCTAAACTCAAAACATCAGCATTCAAACGCTTTCCAGCAAGCTCAAATGAAGCTAATGTTCTAGTGGAATTTTCAAAAAACATATTGATTTGAGTCATGCCGCTAAGAGCGCCACCTTGTTTTTGCTCTTTCCTGTTCAAATCTACATATGTTTCTGCCAAATCAAGAATAGCAGTAATATCTGCGGGTGGTAAATGTTCAATTCCTAACAAATGTTTTGATGAGAATGCCATCTTGTTAGCTTCCTTGATAATTTAAGTTGTTATATCAGGGGAAAAATTCCAAGCAAGAGGTTTACGAAGCTTAGTGATATGAATATTATGAATTAAGGGAGTTCTAAATGAGTGATTTACAAGATTTTTACGATGCCAAATCTGCTCTAGAATGGCAGTATGAGATTGGTGTCGATGAAACAATAAGTGATCTTCCAATAAATCGATATGAAATTCAAAATATTCCCCCCAAATTAAAGATAAGTGCCAAGTCAAATATTGCCCATGTTGCTGTTATGCCGGATATGCTTTCTTCAAAAGAAACAGCGTCTAGTGTTGCAAAGATGCTGGCTGAAAAGTGCAATAATCTTTCAGAACTTAGAGATGCAATGGGCTTGTTTGAGATGTGTTCATTGAAAAAAGGTGCAAAAAAATTAGTTTTTTCTGATGGCTTGAGCAAATCAAGGGTAATGGTGATCGGGGAGTCGCCTTCACGTGAAGAAGACATAGAAGGAAAGCCATTTGTGGGAACTGAGGGTGAATTAGTGGATAAGATGTTCCAAGCTATTGGCTTGTCTAGAGACTCTAATGAGCCTAACGAAGCAATTTATATTACAACAGCAATTCCTTGGAGGCCTCCACAAAGTCGTGACCCTAATTCGGATGAGATAGCAATGATGTTGCCTTTCCTGAAGCGCCATATTGAATTGGTAAACCCTGATTTCATTGTTTTAATGGGTAATATTGCTTGCTCGGCAGTTTTGAATAAAGTTGGTATAAACAAATTCCGAGGCGAATGGACTGAGGCGTTTGGAAAACAAATTCTTCCAATGTTGCATCCTAGATCATTGCTGAAGGATCCTATTAGAAAACGAGATACTTGGAATGATCTTTTGAGTTTAAAAGAGCGATTGAAATTATGACTGATAGAAAATTTATTCCTGTAAATATTGCTATTCTTACGATCTCAGATAGTCGAACTTTTGAAAATGATCGATCGGGCGATGTTCTTGCTAATTGTATAGAAAGTGCAGGACACATATTGAAAAATAGAGAAATTGTAAAAGATGATAGACCTTTAATTTCTGCAAAGTTAATGGAATGGTGCAAAAGAATTGATATAGATACCATTATTACTACAGGTGGAACTGGTCTTACTGGTCGTGACGTTTCGGTTGAGGCTCATCGAGATGTATATGAAAAAGAAATAGATGCATTTGCTACTATGTTTACTATAATCTCAATGAAAAAAATTAGAACATCTGCAGTACAATCAAGAGCATGTGCAGGGGTTGCTTATGGGACATATTTATTTGCATTACCAGGTAGCCCTGGAGCTTGTATGGATGGTTGGGAAGAAATTTTAAAATATCAATTAGATTATACGCACAAACCATGTAATTTTGTTGAAATCATGCCACGCCTTGAAGAAAATAAGAAGAGAAAATAATTAAAGGATTAAAATTTCATTTTTTTTCACATATTACAAAAATGATATATGAGTTATTTGATATTTGTTGTTGATAAACTACATATAAGTATCAATTTATTACTAAGCTTCGCTAACAGGGAAAAATATTATGCGTTTCTTCAACAGAAGTATATTTGGTCTTTTTTTAACTGTGCTTACTATCGGAGTTTTATTGGCTGCGGTTTATGTTTTTAAAAATGCTCAAGATGATCGTGAAGATCGAAAAAGGCCTAGAACTGATAGAGAACGCAGTTTTTCGGTTTATGTACTGCCAATTAAAATTGAAGCAATAAAACCTGAAGTTACAGTCTTTGGGGAAGTATTATCTGGACGCACTTTAGAATTAAGAACATCTGCGGGTGGTAAGCTAGTTCAAATGTCTGAAAATTTCAGAAAAGGTGGCGCTGTAACTAAAGGGGAATTATTATTTACAACAGATCCTTCAAGCGCAAATGCTAATGTCCAATTAGCAGAAACAACTCTCATGGAAGCAAAAGCTGAGCTTTCTGAAGCCCAAGATGCATTGATCTTGTCAAATGATGAATTAAGAGCGGCAAAGCATCAATATGAATTACGTATTCAAGCTGCAAAGCGCCAAAAGTCATTACTTAAAAGAGGGGTCGGAACTGAGGCTGCAGTGGAAACAGCTGAGCTTTCTGCTTCCAGTGCAGAAACACAAGCCTTGAGTAAAAGACAAGCTGTTGCTAACGCTAAAGCTAGAATTAATAGGGCTAAAACTTCATTAAAGCGAAGCACTATAAATTTAAATGAAACAAAAAGAAAGTTAAAAGATTTAGCTGTGAAGGCTGGATTTGATGGCATCTTAGCAAATGTTGCGGGTGTATTAGGTGGACTTGTAAATCCTAATGAACGTTTAGGTGAGTTGATTGATCCCAATTCACTGGAAGTATCTTTCAGGATTTCTTCTGAACAATTCGTTAATCTAGAAAGTGCTCAAGGCGGGATTAAAGCAGCATCGGTCAATATATACTTTACTGGTCTCGATACTGTAATCCCAGCTGTTATAGAGCGTTCAAGTGCTGCTGTTGGTGAAGGGATGACTGGGCGTGAGATTTTTGCTCGACTAGTAGGTAAGAATGCGGCTGCTGTAAGGGTAGGGGATTTTGTAACAGTAAAATTAAAAGAACCAGAATTGCAAAATGTGAGCCTAATTCCTGCAACAGCATCCACTTCAAAAGGTGAAATTTTAGTTGTTGGTGATGATCAACGACTTCGAACAGCCGAGGTAACTATATTACGAAAACAAGGTGATAATATTATTATTCAATCAGATAATTTATCGGGAACAACTATCGTAAAGCAACGTACACCTCAACTGGGAGCAGGAATTCTAATTGAACCAAGATTTGAAGGTGTGGTAGAAGTACCAACCGCTCCTGAAGTTGTTGTGCTTACACCAGAACAACAAGAGAAGATGCTTGCTCACATAAAAAAAGGAAGAATGCCTGATGGTGTGAAAAAACGAATAATGGATAAAATTACTTCAGGAACTATTCCAAAAAGCATGTATGATCGAATAACTGAAGGTATGGGGTAATTAATTATGAATATGCGTTTACTTCCTCCATCAGCAAGTGGAATTCTAAGTTATTTTACCCGACATGGTACTGCTGCAAATCTAATTTTAGTAGTAATGCTTGTATTAGGAGTCGCAGCCTCTACCCAAATTAGGTCACAATTTTTCCCAGATGTAGTTATTGATAATGTGACTGTGTCCATGCGCTGGGATGGAGCAGGACCAGAGGATGTTGACGATGGAATAGTAGCGTTACTTGAGCCAGCATTACTTGGGGTTGAGGGAATTGAAAGTACAGCATCAACAGCAAGTGAAGGCCGTGCTGTAATACGCCTAAACTTTCAGCCTGATTGGGATATGGCTCGAGCAGCAGATGATGTTAAAGTCGCTGTAGATGCAGTTATTGGGCTGCCTTCGGGTGCTGATGCGCCTAATGTTAGAAGGGGTACTTGGCGTGATCGTGTTACAGACGTTATCATATCTGGCCCTGTTTCTGCAGATCAATTGTCTCGTTTTGCGGATGAATTAACAGCACGATTATTTTCAAAAGGGGTAACTCGTGTAACAATACGCGGCGTGTCTGCACCAGAAATATCAGTAGAAGTTAGCGAGTCTAGCCTGATACAAAATAAAGTATCATTATCAGATATTGCAAATGCAATAAGTCAAGAAGCAGAAGCTGATCCTGCAGGTGATGTTGCTGGGGGATCGGCCCGAGTTAGAACCGGTATAGCAAAAAGAAGCGCTGACGAAATTGAAAATATAATAATAAGATCAAAAGAAGATGGTTCAAAACTATTAGTTGGTGATGTAGCTAATATTTCGGTATCTGCTACAGATGCTAAAAGGTCATATTACGTTAAAGGAAATCCTGCAGTATCTGTTCGAGTTGATAGATCTGATAAAGGTGATGCAATTGGTGTACAAGCCATAGTTCAGAGTGTTGCCGATGAAATGGAATTGTCTTTACCCAAAGATGTAAAAATAGATCTCATTCGTACTCGTGCTCAGGCAATTCAAGATCGATTAAGCATATTGATTCAAAATGGCTTGATGGGGTTGGGCCTGGTCATTGGATTGCTATTTTTATTCCTATCCGCTCGGACGGCTTTTTGGGTAGCAGCAGGTATTCCAGCAGCAATGTTCGCTGCAGTTGCAATTATGTATGCTGCTGGATTAACGCTGAATTTAATATCCCTTTTTGGATTAATAATTACACTGGGAATTGTTGTTGATGATGCAATTGTTGTGGGTGAACATGCAGATTTCCGGGCAAGAAATATGGGTGAAAGTCCAGTTGTGGCTGCAGAGAATGCTGCTAGCAGAATGGCTCCTCCCGTCTTTTCAGCAACAATTACAACAATACTGGCTTTTTGGGGATTAACTTTAATCGGTGGAAGGTTTGGTAGCTTACTATCAGATATACCTTTTACAGTTATAGCAGTTTTGATTGCATCATTAGTTGAGTGCTTCCTGATTTTGCCTAATCATATGAGTCATTCACTAACAGTAAACGGAACTGTTAAATGGTATGATATTCCAAGCTATCATTTTAATCGTGGTTTTGATTGGTTCAAAAAAAATATATTCCGAAAAATAATTAAATTTGTATTAATATTCAGATATCCTGTATTTGCTGGCGCGGTTTTATTATTAATGCTGAATGTTGCATTATTTACATCTGGCCAGGTGAATTTCCGTTTTTTCAATGCGCCAGAGCGTGGATCATTATCAGGTAATATAGCAATGTTAGATGGTGCATCTAGGTCTGATACCAAGGCAATGGTTGATGAATTGCAACGCGCAGTAGACAACACCGCAAAAGCATTCGAAGAAAAATATGGTACTAGTCCAGTTACTTTTTCAATGACTGAAGTTGGTGGAAATACGGGCCGTGGAATATCTGGAATTGCAAACAAAGATAATGATCTTAAAGGATCAGTAGCTATTGAGCTGATTGATGCAGATGCTCGACCTTACTCATACTTTGCTTTTATTGGAGAGCTACAGGATGCCATACAGAAGCATCCATTATTAGAAACAATTAGTTTTCGAGGCTGGGGGTTTGGACCTGGTGGTGATAGTCTAGATGTACAGCTTATTGGAACAGATAGTTATATTCTTAAAGCAGCAGCAGAAAAATTAAAAACTGATATCTCTCTTAGATTTCCAGAAGTAACATCCGTAGAGGATGACTTGCCATATGGAAAAGAGGAATTAATTTTAGAACTTACGCCACAAGGCCATGCACTTGGATTTACTATTGATGATATTGGGCGTGAATTACGCAACAGATTAAACGGAATTGAAGCTGCAAGTTTCCCAATTGGAACAAGAACATCTGAAGTTATTGTAAGGTTCCCTGAATCAGAAATTTCCGCTGATTTTTTAGACCGCACTCGCTTACTATCAAGAGCAGGTAATTTTGTTCCATTGGCAGATATAGTTACAGTTAACAGAACCATGGGTTTTTCTGAAATATTGCGTGAAAATGGATTAAGACTTACTTCGGTTACAGGTAATATCCCTGAAGATGATCCAAAACGAGCAGAAGAAATTGTAAACCTTTTAGAGAGTGATGTGCTTCCCAATATTGCAAAAGATTTTGGTATTGAATTTAGATTATCGGGCCTTGCTGAACAAGAGAAAGAATTTTTTTCTGATGCCCTTGTTGGTTATATGCTCTGTTTGTTGGGTATATACCTTGCACTAACATGGATTTTTTCAAGTTGGATGCGTCCAATAATAGTTATGGCTGTTATTCCGTTTGGAGCAATTGGAATGATATTCGGTCATTGGGTAATGGAAATTCCATTATCAATGTTTAGTATAGTTGGAATGATTGGAATGAGTGGGATCATAATTAATGACTCAATTGTCCTTGTGACTACAATCGATGAATATTCTGAGAAACGTGGGCTTGTTCCTGCTATCGTTGATGCTTGTTGTGATAGATTTAGGCCTGTTTTATTAACAACACTAACTACTGTGTTGGGACTTGCTCCTTTACTATTTGAAAAGTCAGCAGCTGCGCAGTTTTTAAAACCTACTATTATAACCTTATCTTTTGGGCTAGGATTTGGAATGTTTTTGGTTCTCCTAATTGTTCCATCTTTGGTAATCATGCAAAAAGATTTTGGAAGATTATTTACATCTTTAAGGAGGGGTATTTTAGGAGGAAACGTACCGAAAAAATCAAAAATTTTACTAATTTCATCTGTAGTAGGTTCTTTTTCTGTTTTAGGGTTAACCCTAATTCCACTTGCATTAACTCAAAAAGTTTCACCGTTGGTTTTGTTGTTAATGGGCAATAATTTTGATGTATTATTAAGTTCATCAATAGTGTTTTTAATCGGATTGTTTCTTGTATTAGTACTTACCTACATTATTTCTTTCTTGGTGCGAAATAAGCAATTTTAAGACAAGCAACCATCAAATTCGAATGCTTTATTTGAAGAAAAAACTGTTAAATTTAGATTGCTACGATCTACAAAATATGTTCCATCAAGATATAGTGTAGCAATAACTTCAAGTTGATTGCCGGAAACTAAACTGGTTTTTTGACTAATCCAGCTATTTGGTTTTTCTGGATATTCTATAACTCCAAAAGTATTTTCATTAAAAGAGGCTATATTCTCGAGTGTGGCTTTGACTTCAAAGCCATCTTTCAATGGAATAATATCACAGGTGATAACTTTTATGGGACTTTCACTCCCTGAGATAATTGCACGATCTAAAACCTCTAATATTCTATTTTTGCCAATAGAGGTTCGTACTGGAAGTTCTGCTTCAACCGTTGTTTGGATTGGAATGCAAACGTCAGCGCAAATCCCAAAATCTATTGTAGCTTCAAGGTATATTGGTTTTTTTTGATCTATTGGCTTTATTTTAATGGGGAGTATGAATTCTTCTTTGTATCCAATTGTCCGCAAGCCATATTCGTTGTAAATATTAGGTGTTGGCCAGATTTTAGAAATACTTTTAATATTTTTTGATTTATCCCAGTCAAATAATGGAGGTATTCCACCAACACCTGGCACTCGCCAATAGGTTTTCCAACCCTTTTCCATACTGATATTGATTGCAGCAATATGGACATCATTACTTTGGCGCCACCCACGAATAATATCCACAGATTTTAATCCTATAATTGGGGATTGTGAATATGCACTACTTCCAGATGTATTAAAAAGTAGAATTAGAAGAATCATTAATTTTTTCATTCTATTAAAAATAAGCATTAATGGTATAATTGAAAGTAACAAATAATATTGAATAATAATAATTTGTATAAATGCTATTGTCTTTTCTGCCACATAAAGACAAATTTATTAAATGAATGAAAAAATTGATCTTGATGGAAAGTTACTAATAGCCATGCCTGGAATAGGTGATCAAAACTTTGATAAATCGGTTATTTATATGTGTTCACATTCGGAAGACGGCGCAATGGGTATAATTGTAAATAAACCCTCGATTGATTTAAAATTAAGTGATTTATTCAAACAATTATCAATTGCGCCTGTAGGTCTGATATCCTCAGAAACTGTCCATATAGGGGGGCCAGTTGAGCACGGTAGAGGTTTTATTCTGCATAGTAGTGATTACGTTGCAAAAGACTCTAGTCTAAATGTGACAGATAGAATTAGCATGACAGCATCCTTAGAAATATTAGAAGATATATCAAAAGGCAAAGGTCCTAGTAATTATCTATTGTCTCTGGGATATTCAGGTTGGGGGCCCGGGCAATTAGAGGCAGAAATTCAAGCAAATGGTTGGTTAATTTGTGAAACACCAGATGAATTTTTATTCACTATTCACGATGAGGAAAAGTGGGATGTTGCTTTGAGGGCAATTGGAATAGAATCTGGTATGTTGTCTACAATGGGTGGAACTGCTTAGCTCTTTGGAGTGCTCGCTCTTGTAAGCCGATCATTTATTGCAACTCCAAGACCATGCATTGGGATTTTTGCAATCGCAATTTTTGTTTTTCCAAGAGTGATTGCATCCTCATCTGCCATATGAAGATAAGCAAAAAGGTTGGTAGCAGCTTCTATCAAATTCCCTTGAGATGATAAATTTAATTGCCCAACAACATCTCCAAAGCCTATCATGTACTCATCTTCATCGGCTTTTATTGCATTCATTCTTAGATTAGCATTAGGTGCATAATGAGAAGATAACTGACCAGGTGAAATTAGTGTATCGGAGTTTTGATTTAGTGATATTTTGTAGCCTAAAACTTCCTCGATTTCCTTCTCAGAGATTCCTCCGGAACGTAATATATTGCATTGTCCATTATTAGACAAAATTATTGTAGATTCTAACCCCACATCACATTTTCCACCATTTAGAATCGCTTGGATCCGCCCACCTAACCCACTTTTTACGTGGGCTGCACTTGTAGAGCTGATTGATCCAGAAGGATTTGCAGAAGGTGCTGCGATTGGTCCATTGAAAGTTTCAAGAAGTTTGCGTGCAACTGGGTGAGCTGGTACTCGTATTGCAACTGTGTCTAAACCAGCAGTTATGAGTCTGGATAAATTTGTTTTATTTTTAATTGGTGCAACTACTGTGAGGGGCCCTGGCCAGAATTTATTTGCTAGAAGAAGAGTGTCTTTATTGAAAACTGCAAATTTTTGCGCTGTTTCTAAATTTAGAACATGCACAATAAGTGGGTTGAAATTGGGACGCTTTTTAGCAGTATATATTTCTGCCACTGCATCACTATTGAGCGCATTAGCTCCCAAGCCGTAAACCGTTTCTGTAGGAAACGCTACGAGGCCACCACTTTTTAAGATTTCAGATGCATAAGCATATCCATCTGAATTAATTTTTAATAATTTGGTATCCATTATTTTTACCGTTTGGTTAACCTTGCATTTCTTTCGTGCTCTGTTAGCCAGATCTGATACAGTGTTATCCTAAAGGATGCAAAAAGAATGTGAGTAAAAAATGATACCAATCAGTTTCCCTTTTGAAAACCCACCAACTGAAGGTTCTGCAATTGAGGTTGCTGAGGATATATTGTGGATGCGTTTACCGCTACCGATGGCATTAGATCATGTTAATATTTACGCAATACGTGATGGAGACGGTTGGTGTGTAATTGACACAGGCTATTTTTCAAAACGAAGTCAAAGTATTTGGGAATTGTTATTGTCAGGCCCATTAAAAGGTGCTGCTATTACGCGTGTTCTACTTACACATCATCATCCAGACCACATTGGAATGGCTGGCTGGTTTCAAACTAAGTTAAATTCTGAACTTGTTTCCAGCCGTACTGCCTGGATGTATGGGAGAATGATGATATTAGACAAACAAAAAGAATGGCCAAAAGAAGTTTTGGATTTTTATATAAGCACAGGTATTGACGAAGATATATATTCATATTGGCTGTCCCGTGGCCCACGAAATTTTTCTGATGTTTGTTATCCTATGCCATCTGGATATACCCGTATAAAAGACGGGGATATAATAAAAATTGGTACTAGAAAATGGCATGTAAGAACTGGAGATGGGCATGCTCCAGAACATGTTACTTTATGGAGTATGAACGATAATATAGTAATTGCGGGTGACCAAGTTTTGCCTGGTATTTCTTCCAATATTGGAGTCTATCCAACCGAACCATTAGCCGATCCTTTAAGTGACTGGATTGAGACATGTGAAAAATTTAAATTGATAGCCAAAGATGAACATTTTGTACTCCCTGGACATAAATTACCATTTGTAGGATTGCCCACACGATTACAACAACTAATTGACAACCATAATAACGCGTTGCCAAGATTAATAGAACATTTGAAAACGCCAAGAACTGCAGTCGGATGTTTTGAAATTTTATATAAACGAAAAATTGGCAAAGAAGAATATGGTTTGGCTTTGGTTGAAGCTGTTGCGCATTTAAATCATCTTTTCATAGCCGGTAAGATTAACCGAAGAATGAATGAACACAACGTTTGGATTTGGTTTGTTTGATTTATAAAGGGGGAAAAATACTAATTGTTGATATTAATTTTCACTCTTTGCAAAAGAATTATTTTATGAGATATGATAATAAATATATATAAAGGGCTATCCTATGGCAAAACAACACAAACACGGCGAAATGGATGTATCTTCACAAGAACATGCATTTGATGGATTTATCCGATGGTCTATACGTATTTCTTGTATTTCTATCGCTATACTTATTTTTATGGCTATTTTTAATTCTTAAAATCTAAAATATTTTGTCATGATATAAAAAACCCCAACCTAAGCTGGGGTTTTTAATCATATATTGTAAAGTTAAAACTTATTAAGTTTATAACATACCTTCGCGTTGTAATTTCTTACGCGCTAGTTTGCGTGCACGACGAATAGATTCCGTTTTTTCACGGGCTTTGCGAATCGAAGGTTTTTCAAAATGTTGCTTTAGCTTCATTTCACGAAAAACGCCTTCGCGTTGCAATTTTTTCTTTAACGCACGAAGCGCTTGATCAACGTTGTTATCACGAACTGATACCTGCATGTGGTGTCACCACCTTTCTAGAGTTAGAGTTGCAGAATTGCAGGAAATTGGCATATAACAGGGAGAATATAACTTGTCCAGCGTCGGAGTGAACCGTGGTAAGAAGTAAGAAAACGGAAGATGATCACATTAAAGTAGCTAAAGATTTATTATTGGCTTCTATTTTACCTAATGTTGAGTTTGATGGATGGTCTTCGGGGGCTTTTGAACAGGCAGTAATTGATTCAGGCGTTGATATTAGTTTGGTTCATCAAATTGCTCCTCGTGGTGCAATTGATTTGGCTGTTGCGTTCCATAAAAAGGGCGATGAGCTGATGATGCTCGGTTATAAGCAAGAAAATTTTACAGAATTGAAATATTCTGAAAAAGTAATGCAGTTAATAAAATTACGCATTCAGGCTTCTAATACTCATAAAGGAGCAGTTCGAAAAGGTATGTCATTATTTGCTTTGCCCCAAAACATTAATGAAGGGGGTCAACTGATTTGGAAAACTTCAGACAAAATTTGGAATACACTTGGTGATAAATCTACTGATAGTAATTGGTATACAAAACGCACTACATTAAGTGCAGTTTATTCGGCTACAGTATTATTTTGGCTTTGTGATGATAGTGATGAAGCAATCGATACATGGAATTTTTTAAATAGACGTATACAAAATGTAATGGAGATAGAAAAAGCAAAAGCAAAAATTAAGAAAACATCTTTTGGACAGAGTGTATTCAGTTTTTTTGATTTATTGCAAAAGCCTTCTAATGAACATAAATCTGGGTTTCCTGGATATAAAGGCTAAGCCCATCTAAATAGGCCTATTAAAGCTGATGATGCATAAAAAAATTGCAAAGCAAAAAAAGCCCAACGTTTATCCATGTAGCCCCATATTGCAAAAAGAATTGCTGATATTAGTAATAAGCTAAAACCTAAAATTTCGTTTCCAGTATTTGATGCAATTAAAAGTGCATATACCATTGCTAAAACCGAACCTGTAAATTCACAAACATTGATTATTTTTTTCTTAAACATTTAAATACTCTCTCAATTTCTTTGGTGCTTTTTTATGTAATTGGTAGTTCAAACCGTTATTGATAATTTTACATAATAAAGATAGCTCTAAAAAAACAGGAGATAATTGTGGCGCTAGGTGGTAAAATATTAACATGGTATAATAATCAATGGTTAGAGGGTAATACTCCAATAATCGGAGCAGCTGATCACGCTGCTTGGCTTGGATCTACAGTATTTGATGGTGCGCGTCAGTTTGAGGGGGTTAGGCCTGATATGATGCTTAATTGTCAAAGGATTATATATTCTGCAGAAGCATTTGGAATGACGCCTCCAGTCAGTGCGGAAAATATCTTTAATATTTGTGAAGAAGGTTGTGCAATGTTTAAAGCAAACGCAGTTTTATATATTCGCCCTATGATGTGGTCAAACCAAGGGTCACCTGGAATTATTGATATCATGCCTGAAAGTACTGGTTTTTCAGTATGTATAGAAGAACTGCCCATGCCGGAAGTTGGGTCATTTGCTTTGACAACGTCACCTTTCAGGCGGCCTCGACAAGATATGGCGCTCACATCAGCAAAAGCGGGTTCATTATATGCTAATAATGGAAGAATTATGGCTGATGCACGAGCAAGAGGATTTAATAATGCGCTATCACTAGATATAGATAATTATGTTGCCGAAACTGCATCAACAAATGTGTTTACAGTAAAAGATGGTGAAGTATTTACTCCAATACCAAATGGGACTTTTTTAAATGGATTAAATCGGCAAAGAATTATTAAATTATTAAAAGCTGATGGTATTAAGGTACATGAATTGCCTATGATTATTAAAGACTTTAAAGATGCAGATGAAATTTTTTGTACAGGAAATATTGCTAAAGTTATGCCGGTGCAAAGGTTTGAAGACAAAGAAATGAAAAGTACAAAATTATCAAACCACGCCCGCGAACTCTATTGGGATTTTGCTTTATCAAAATATTCTTAGAACAAATATTTATTTCCACACATATTCTGTTTTGATTTTTTAAAGAGGGGCTTTTACTTTCAATAATTTACATATATACACACTATAAATTCTCCCCTCAAGTTACGGAAATTTACAGGCTAAAATAGCTTGTCGCCGATTATTCGGTCGGGAAAGATTTATGTGAAAGGAATATAATATGGCACTACCAATTATGGCTAAAGCGACTGCAGTTTGGCTTGTAGACAACACGACACTAACCTTTAAGCAGATTGCTGATTTCTGTGGTTTACATGAATTAGAAGTAAACGGCATTGCTGATGGCGAAGTTGGTCAAGGTATAAAAGGGTTTGATCCAATTGCAAATAAACAATTGACGGCTGATGAAATCCAAAAAGCTGAACAGTCCCCAATTTATAAAATGGAATTAATGTACAATGCTGCAGCTGATGGTGAAGAAAAACGCCGTGGCCCGCGATATACACCATTGTCTAAACGACAAGATCGACCTGCATCAATCCTGTGGTTAGTTAAATTTCATCCAGAGTTGACTGATGGTCAAATTTCAAAATTAGTTGGAACTACTAAGCCAACTATTCAAGCGTTGCGTGACAGATCTCATTGGAATATTGCTAATATTCAACCAATAGATCCTGTAGCTTTAGGCCTTTGTAAACAATTAGAATTGGATGCTGCCGTCCAGAAAGCTGCTAAAAAAGCTGCTAAAGATGGTGTTGCAATATCTGATGAAGAACGAAGCAAATTAGTTTCTACAGAGCAATCTTTATCAATGGATACAGAGCCTAAAATTCCATCTTCTATTGGTGGGTTGGAAAACTTTACCTTTGGTTCTGATGCAGTTGAAGAAGAAAAAGATGAACCTGAAATCAATGTTGATAATGTTTTCAAAAAAATTGATGAATAAATTCATATAATCGACTTGTAGAAAAGGTGATGATATATTGCCTTTTCTTATTTTTGAATCCTCTAGTGAACTGGAGTGTTTAAAGGATCGATTAATGTTCTGCCACCATCAACGGTAATTATTTGGCCAGTCATAAAGCCAGAGCTGTTTGAAGATAAGAATTGAGAAACTTCTGCCACTTCCTTTGCTTCAGCAATTCTACCCAAAGGTGTAGCTTTTTCCATAGAATCTTTAAGTTCTGGATCCTCCAATAACACTTCAGTAAGGCTAGCACTTTGCACTGAACCAATAGCAATTGCGTTTACGCGTATGCCATCTTTGGCAAAACTTACGGCTAGAGATCTAGTCATTTGATTTAGTGCTGCACATGATACTGAGTAAGCTAGTAGGTCTGGGTGAGTTCTTTCAGATGCAATCGAACTGAGATTTACTATAGTCCCTGCTACACTACTGTCTTCATGGCTGTCTTCTTTCTGGTGTATCATTCTTCTTGCAACAATCTGGCTTAACCTTAAATTGGATAAAACATTTTGTTGAAATAATGCTTCGAAACAATCCTCTTTTGGGTCTAAAGAATTTGATGGCATTACCTGTCTGGAGGCATTGATTAGTATATCAACGCGTTCAAATTCATCGATGGTTGCTGATAAAAGATTTGCTAAACATAACTTTTGTCGTAAATCCCCTGTAAAACTTTTTGCTTGAGGATAATCTTTTGATAATAAATTAACCTCACTTTCTAATTTTTCCTCGTCTATGTCTGCCATCATTACATTTGCACCATTTTGCACAAAATGTTTTGCAATCGCGAGACCAATACCATTTGCAGCACCAGTTATAATTGCTGTTTTACCTTGAATTGAAAAAGACATGTATTATTTCCTGATTCTAGTAGAATTGACTATAAACAGATATTTTCTATCTGAATATTTGTTTTTTTGGTCGTAAAGCGTTGATTACCTTAAATTGAGGTGTCTCTGTGATTGAGTTTACTGAAGTAAAGCATGTATCCAATGTAGTCTCGTATGCTAATTGACGATTTGCTACCATCCAAAGTTGTCCTTTTGGCGTAAGTAATTCGCTGGCTTGTATTATAAATGATTTGCCAATATCTGGCTCTGCTTTTCGCGTTTGGTGAAAAGGTGGGTTCATAATAATGAAATCATATTTAACATTTTTATGTTGAGTTGCGTCTGTCCATTCGAATTTGGCTCTACTATCGTTTATATTTAGTTTTGCACAATGTAATGCATTCCAATCAGCTTCCACTAAACATATGGATTTTATTTTATCATTAGTTTTTAATAATTCGTTACTTAAATAACCCCAGCCAGCTCCCAGATCAGCACCTATACCACCTAAATGTTTTGGTAAGCATTTTAATAATAGTGATGAAGCTTTATCAATATGATTAGCACTAAAAATACCTGCTTTTGTTTTATAGTCTTTTTCAATTTTTACAGGCTCTAGTCCTTGAACCCATTGATCAAGAATTTGAGGACGTGTGGCTTTTTTAATCCAAAATATTTTACCATGTGATTTTGATATTATACCCTCTATTTTGAACAGTTTTCGCAATGTTTTTAAATGGCTTTCAATCCCATCAGTTTTATTCCCATCAATCATTAAAATGCTATTTTCTGAAAGTGCATCAAATGCCTTTGCTATTAACCCTAATGATTGTGGCTTTGATCGTGTGATTTCTACTAATGCAAAACTGTTAATAGTTGTAAAATTTTGTAAAGATTTTAAGCCAATTTCCATTAAACGGTCACAAGTAGGTTTGAACCACTGAATGCAAGTTGCTTGACCTAATTTTGAATAATCTGCATCATTCTTCGCGTTTACAATTAAAGCGCCAGATAAAGGTATTTCAGACGAGCACGCATCTAAAGCAAGTGATAGTCTGATGTTTGTATTTGCCATGAAATTATTTGCCCTAAGCTATTCTTTTTCCATTGTGCATTGCAATGGATGCTGATGTTTTTGAGCTAACTCTGTAACTTGCATAACTTTTGTTTCAGCAATATCGTGTGAGAATACACCAACAACTGCTAGGCCTTTTTGGTGAACAAGCATCATTAATTCATAAGCTTGACTCCCAGTTGTGCCAAAATATCTCTCTAGAATATGCACAACAAATTCCATGGGAGTGTAGTCATCATTTAATAATATCACTTTATACATTTTGGGTTTTTTAGTTTTGGGGGTTGCTTTAGTAGCTAAGCTAACATCAATATTTTCGTCTTCTGACATAGTTATTTTTTCATTAAAGTACATTGGGAAGTATTCATCTAAATTTACCATTCTTATTATAAAGTAGCTGTTGCCTAATTACAAAGGCCAGTTTTCAAAATTTCAAACTATATGGTGTGGTTTTATAGAATTTATATACATAATGTAGCGGGTGTGTTCTTGAGGAATCACTTTTTTTTAAATGAAAAAAATAGTTTTCTGTTTAGCATCTACATGATACTGTTTAAAAAAAACGTATATAAATACGTTATAATAAGTAGCAGTTATCGGGGAAACCGATGCATTCAAAGGCAATACGAGGATTTTTCCTTGTTGTAGTGTTAATATTTACTGGGGTGTCAGCGTATGCGGCGCCTTATGCGGCATTGGTTATGGATGCGCGTACGGGAGAAGTTTTGCATTCTCGAAATGCAGACACTCGGCTTCATCCAGCCTCATTGACAAAGATGATGACACTTTATTTAGCTTTTAAAGCTGTTGAATCGGGACATTTGTCATTAGATGAAAAAGTCAAAGTATCTAGAAACGCAGCTTCAGAGCCACCATCTAAGTTAGGCTTGAGAACAGGGATGCGGGTAAAGGTTCGGCACCTTATTCGTGCGGCAGCAGTTAAATCTGCAAATGACGCTGCAACAGCATTAGGTGAAGCAATAGCAGGCAGTGAAGCAAAGTTTACTGCGCTCATGACCGCACAAGCAAAAGCGCTGGGTATGAAGCGAACTACCTTTAAAAATGCCCATGGATTAACAGCTAGAGGACATTTATCTACTGCCCGAGATATGTCTATTTTAGGGCGTCATTTAATGTATGATTTTCCTGATTATTATAATCTTTTCTCACGTAGAAATACTGATGCTGGATTGCGAACTGTTCCAAATACCAATCGGAGATTATTAGCAAACTATAAGGGAGCTGATGGTATCAAAACTGGTTATACAAACGCCGCTGGATTTAACTTAGTATCTTCTGCACAACGAGGGAATAAACGAATTATTGCAACAGTATTTGGTGGGAGAACATGGAGATCGCGAAATGCTCGGGTAGCTGAGTTATTAGATATGGGATTTAACAGAACACCAAAAAGATATACCTCAAATGCCATACCAGCGCGACCTTCTCGAGGTAATCAGTTGGATTCAGTTGCATTGATCTTGCCCGGTAACGTTTCTATCAAATCACCCCGTATTATTTCTTCGAGTCCCAAACCAAAATTCAGACCAAATTTTGATAAAAAAACCATTGCAATGGCATCTTCAGTGAGAGAAAATCTGGAGGCTGAAATTTTGGCCTCTGCGCAAGCTAATATTGTTCGTAATAATGCTACAAATATAAGTATTTTGGAGCCAATTAGTTCAATAATCGAATCCCAAAGTACAATTGTAAATGCGGTTTCTAAGGCCCATGCTCAGCGAGGATATATCGAGCCAGTTCCATATTTAACAAGGGTTGTTGCAAGGCAATTAGATGAAGAAGATATTAATTGGTCTGTTCAATTGGGTGCATATAAAAACAGATATAGTGCAGAAAAAATGTTATTGCGTACTGCTTTAACAGATTTAGATTCTTTAGAAGGCGCTCTTCGTAAAATAACCCCTGCTACAATTAATGGACGGCACTTATATCGTGCACGTTTTATTGGGGTCTCAGAAGAGTCTGCGATGAAAGCATGTGCTCGATTGAGAGCTCGCAATCAGCCTTGTACTATTATAGGCCCAGGTGCTTAAAAATTATTAGTTAATCCTGAAATTTAAATTCTTTCACAAACAAAAAACGCCGCTAGAAAGCGGCGTTTTAAGTATAGAAAAATTTTTAGCGATTTTAGAAGCCCAAACCAGCATATTTATTTTTAAATTTAGAAACTCTGCCGCCAGTATCCATTAATTTAGAATTTCCGCCTGTCCAAGCTGGGTGCGCAGACGGATCAATATCTAATGCGAGCACATCACCCTCTGAACCGTATGTTGAGCGAGTTTCGTAAGTAGAACCATCTGTTAACTTAACAGTGATCATGTGATAATCTGGGTGTAATTCTTTTTTCATGATTTTGGCTCCTTATTTCTTTGGTCGATAATTTGTTTTTTCAGCAATACGAGCAGATTTACCACGTCGATCACGTAAGTAGTAAAGTTTTGCGCGACGAACACGACCACGGCGAACTACTTCGATGTTATCGATGTTTGTTGAATATAGTGGGAATACACGTTCAACGCCTTCACCGAATGATATTTTTCTGACTGTAAATGATGCAGCAATTGTATTGCCACCTTGGCGCGCAATGCATACGCCTTCATAGTTCTGGATACGAGAGCGTGTGCCTTCTGTTACTTTAAAGCCAACACGTACTGTATCGCCTGCTTTAAAGTCTGGAATATCTTTACTTAAAGTAGCAATTTGCTCTGCTTCAAGCTGTGCAATTAAATTCATAACGTTTTCCTTTTAAACCCTTTAAGGGAACTGGTTTTCCAATCTTAGAGCTCTTGGTCTTCTTCCGGTACTCCTTGGAGCCCGCCAGAGATTAAAATCGACGTTTCGTGTTTCAATTACTAGTCATTAATAAGTAAATTCATATATTACCCAAACCGAAGAAAGTTCTTTGTTTATATGTCTTAATATCAACTTCATAACTGCCTACTTAAGAACGAATCCTAATGTAAGTTTGGGTGGTATATGTTGAAAGCATTTGGACATCAAGACTTGTTTCGCTATCAGATTAATTTGAACCCAAAGTTATGCTCTATATAAATTTTTTAGCTTGTAGTTTTATTAATTATTTTTTGTTTGATTTATTGAATTTTTCCCACAGATCTGGACGCCGCTCTTTTGTTAACTTTTCAGACATTTCTCTTCGCCACTTTTCTACGTTTCCGTGATGTCCAGAAAGTAATACTTTGGGTATTTTTCTTCCATTCCATTCTGCAGGCTTTGTATATTGAGGGTGCTCTAATAATCCACTTGAGTGGCTTTCATCTTTTGTACTTTCTACATTGCCTAATACATTTGGTATAAGTCTAACAGTTGAGTCAATTAATGCTTGAGCGGCAATTTCTCCACCTGTGAGCACAAAATCCCCTAGCGAAATTTCTTCTACATTATATTCTTCTAAAACGCGTTCATCAACGCCTTCAAAACGACCACAAAGTATTGTCATGCCTTTAGCCTCACTCCAACTTTGTGCCATTGATTGAGTTAATGGTTTTCCTCGAGGTGACATGTATAAAACTGGCCATAATTTCGGATCTATTGGAGTGCCACGCCTGGCATCTTCTAGTGCAGGCCCAACAACATCTGCCTTTAAAACCATTCCTGCACCACCACCTGCAGGTGGGTGATCTACATCTTTGTGTTTTCCTAATCCAAAGCCTCTTAATTCAATTGTTTGCAATTGCCACAAACCTTCTTGAAGAGCCTTGCCAGTTAAGGAGCGATCTAAGACACCAGGAAAAGCTTCTGGAAACAATGTAATAACTTTCACTGTCCATGCGTTTTCAAGTTCAGGGGTGTTTGTCATTAGAACACGCGGTTTAAGGCTAGGCCTAATTGCGAGCCGTCCATGTGATTTAGATTTTTCACTCATCACCAAGTTCCAAATGATTTCTTGGAGATGGAGGTTCTTCTGGTTCATTGTTTTCAAATACACCATGTGGTGGATCAATGATTATACGACCAAGTTTTAAATCAATAGTTGGCACAGATTTTTTAGTGAAGGGTAACAGTGCTAGGTTTTTCTGACCATAAGCTTTTATTTCTAAAAAATCACCTGCACCGTGATCATTTACAGATATTACTTTACCTATTTTTATTCCACCAGTGTCAAAGACTTCAAGGTTTATCAAGTCTGAGTAATAAAACTCGTCATCATCTAAATTGGGCATTTCACTGCGACAAACATACAAGGCTATTCCTTTTAATTCTTCAGCTTGATCTCTATATTTTACACCTGAGATGCGAGCTGAAAAACCGCCTTTAATTGGATTAATAATTTTTAATTTAAATACTTTTTTTCCGGTCTCATCAGTTAATTGATCATACTCAGCAATAGATTCTGGATCGGAGCAAAATGACTTAACGCGTATTTCACCATGGATGCCAAACGCACCTACAACAGCACCTACACAAACTCGTTCTGGTATAGTCATTTTTAGATTATCACTCACAAAAATTTTTAAATACAATTTTATATAACTATAATACCTCGTTTATTGTAAAATTAAAAGTACTTGAGAAACAAAGGTATTATATTTTGAGTTATTGAAAATTTAGTTTTTTATTTTTTAGTATTAAAAAAATATACTTAGAATCAAAAGTAGCGCCATAAATGACGCTACTTTTAAGGTTTTAAAATAAAATAAATTATTTGTTATTCAGCGGCATTTTCTTCTGATGTTTCTGCAACCGCTTCTTCTGCAGCTGGTTCTTCAGTCACTTCTTCTTCAACTGGAGCTGCTGCTGCTTCGGCTGCTGCTGCTTTGGCTGCTTCTTCTGCCTCAGCTGCTGCTACTTTAGCTGCTTCTTCTGCCTCAGCTGCTGCTTCTTTAGCTGCCGCTTTTTCTTCTAAACGGTCTTGAGCTTTTTTACCTGGCTTTGCCTTGATAGGATTATTACGTTCAGTTTTTTCCATTACACCGGCGGCTTCTAAAAAGCGGACTACACGTTCTGTTGGTTGTGCGCCTTGGCCTAACCAGTAGTTAACGCGTTCCATGTTTAATTGTACGCGGTCTTCACTGTCTTTTGCTAATAGAGGGTTATATGTTCCTAATTTTTCAACATATCGACCATCTCGAGGCATACGTGAGTCTGCTGCCACTACTCTATAAAAAGGACGTTTTTTTGATCCGCCGCGAGCGAGTCTGATTTTCATAGCCATGATATTTCTCCTAAGTGCTAATTAATTTGGTCATTTTAATTTGACCATTATTTTTGATGTTTCTTATGGTGATTAATAACTTCTGCAATTATGAAGTTTAAAAATTCTTTTGCGAATACGGGGTCAAGGTCAGCTTGTTTTGCTAAATCCTCTAATCGTTCAATTTGTTTAGCTTCTCGCTCTGGGTCAGATGGTGGTAAAGAATGTTCTGCTTTTAAAAAGCCAACGGCCTGAGTCTGTTTGAAGCGTTCTGCTAGAGTATAAACAAGAATAGAATCTAGACGATCTATGCTTTTACGATGTTCTTTTAATATTGTTTCTGCACGTGAAGTATCAGTCATTTCTTTTTCCCAAACCCGGATAATCCCAGGGGTAAACCGCCACCTAGACCAGGTAACCCATTAGGTATGCCGCCACCCATTTTTTTGGCTGCTTCTTCTAGTTGTTTTGTATCAATATTAGTAGGCATGCTTGCGCCTGGATTTCCTGCGCCTTTTCCAAACATAGCTCCCATTGCTTGTTTAAGCATGCCACCTTTGCCCATTTTTTTCATCATATCGCCCATTTGGCGTTGCATTTTCATTAACTGATTTAATTCTTGCACTGATAATCCAGCGCCCTGAGCAACACGTTTTTTTCTACTAGCCTGCATGATTTGTGGGTTAGCACGTTCTTTTTTTGTCATGGATTGTATTAATGCTATTTGGCGTTTGAATATTTTTTCATCAATGCCACCAGCATCATTTATTTGTTTTTGCATTTTTTTCATGCCAGGCATCATTCCCATAATGCCTTCCATTCCACCCATTTTCATCATTTGTTCGATTTGCGCTTTAAGGTCGTTCATATTGAACATACCTTTTTTCATACGCTTCATCATTTTTTCTGCTTGTTCTGCCTCAATTGTTTCCTGAGCTTTTTCTACAAGTGAAACAATATCTCCCATGCCTAAGATGCGACCGGCAACTCTTTCTGGATGGAATTCTTCTAGGGCATCAACTTTTTCACCAAGACCTACAAATTTAATTGGGCGCCCGGTGACGGCTCGCATAGAAAGTGCTGCTCCGCCACGTCCATCACCATCCATGCGTGTTAAAATCACACCTGAAATACCAATGCGATCATCAAAATTTTGCGCAGTATGAACCGCATCTTGGCCTGTTAACCCATCTACTACGAGCATTGTTTCTCTAGGCTTAGCTATGTTTCGCACAGCTTCAACTTCAGACATCAATTCTTCATCGATAGATAAACGGCCGGCAGTATCAAGAATGAATACGTCGTAACCACCAAGCATGGCTTGTTGTTTAGCACGTTTTGCAATTTTAACTGCACTCTCGCCTTTGACAATTGGTAATGAGTCTACGCCAATTTGAGTGCCCAGTATTGCTAACTGTTCCATTGCGGCTGGTCGGTTAGTATCAAGAGATGCAATTAATACTTTTTTATTATTTTTTTCTTTTAAGCGTTTTGCAAGTTTAGCTGTTGTTGTTGTTTTCCCTGAGCCTTGAAGACCTACCATTAATATTGGTGCAGGAGGATTATCAATTTTTAGCTCACTTGCATTTTTATCTTCGCCAGCTAAAAAATGAACCAGTTCATCATGTACAATTTTTACTACTTGTTGACCAGGTTTGACTGATTTTGTTACCGCTTGGCCTGATGCTTTTGCTTGTATTGCTTTGATAAAATCACGTGCGATTGGTAGTGATACGTCAGCTTCTAATAGTGCAACGCGCACTTCTCTCAGAGCAATAGATACATCATCATCAGATAATGTTGCTTTATTGTTTAATTTGTCAAAAACACCAGAAAGGCGATCAGATAAATTTGCAAACATATGTCAGGCCCTTTCCGCCAAAATAACTTCCCAAACGCAATTAACACCAGTGGGCGAAACTCGCTGACTGATGTCGATCCTGAGACCGGAAGTGATATAAACTTCCATGATTTAAACGTGACTTAGATGCCTTTAACTAAAGTGTCAACAATTGCATTTATATTTAAGAGGAAAGTCTCGCAATAATGCGAGACTTTTGATTCAATATTTCATTGTTTTGAAGTTTATTATAAAGATAAAGCTTCCTCTGGAGTAATAACTGGGAGATTTAATGCAGTACCTACTGCTGCATAAGTTAAATTTCCTTTGTGGGTGTTTAGTCCATTTAGTAGGTTAGAGTCGTCTGCGCATGCCTTTTTCCAACCTTTATCTGCTAAGGCTAACATGAATGGCATGGTTGCATTTCCTAGAGCAATTGTAGAAGTCCGAGCAACAGCACCTGGCATGTTTGCTACACAGTAATGAATTACTCCGTCTACTTCATAGATTGGATCATCGTGTGTTGTTGCTTTTGATGTTTCAAAGCACCCACCTTGATCAATTGCAACATCGACTAATACTGCGCCAGGTTTCATAGTCGACAATTGTGCACGAGAAATAAGTTTTGGCGCAGCTGCACCTGGTACAAGAACAGCTCCTATGACCATATCTGCAGTTTTGATAAGGTTGGCTGTATTTGCAGTTGATGCATAAGCGGTCTTAAATGTGCTTCCAAAAACATCATCAAGATAACGCATTCTTGGTAATGACATATCCAAAATTGTAACGTTAGCACCCATTCCAGCTGCAACTCGTGCTGCATGAACTCCTACATTTCCTCCTCCAATAACGACTACTTCGCTTGGACTAACTCCAGGGACCCCACCAAGTAGTGTGCCCAGTCCACCATTTGCTTTTTGGAGAGCCCAACTACCTACTTGAGGTGCTAATTTTCCGGCAACTTCTGACATAGGTGCTAACAATGGCAATCCGCCGTTACGATCAGTTACAGTTTCATATGCAATTGCAGTAACGCCACTTTTCAATAAATCATTAGTTTGGTCTAAGTCAGGTGCTAAATGTAAGTATGTGAATAAGATTTGATCTTCACGTAACATTTCACGTTCAATTGCTTGAGGTTCTTTTACTTTTACAATCATTTCTGATTTTTTGAATAACTCTTCAGCTGTATCAATGATAATCGCACCAATTTCTGTGTATTCGCTATCTGAAAAGCCTGAACCATTACCTGCTCCAGATTGTATCAAAACTTTATGACCGCGTAATGTAGCCTCCGCAGCTGTTGCTGGTGTAATGCCAACTCGATATTCTTGATTTTTAATTTCTGCTGGACAACCTATAATCATCATATCTCTCCAAGATAATGTGTATAACTTTTCGAAGAATTACATATTATTTTTAAAAAAAAATTCATATTTTACTATTTAAAATATATTTTTTAAAATATAATTACTGAAATATATAAATTTTTGATGGATTCTTCTAAAAATGAAAATTGATGAGACAGATCGCCGTATATTAAAGGTACTTCAAAAGTCAGGGCGAATCTCTAATTCAGATTTAGCTGATAAAATTAATCTGTCTGCATCTGCATGCCATCGCCGTGTTCAGCGGTTGGAAGATGACGGGATTATAAAAGATTACGTAGCTTTATTAGATCCAAGAAAGATTGATAGAAAATCAACAGTATTTGTTGAAATTACCCTATCGGGTCAAGCTGATGCAATACTTGAAGCTTTTGAAAAATCTGTTGCATTAGTCCCAGATGTTTTGGAATGTCATTTAATGGCTGGAACGGCCGACTATATGTTAAAAGTTGTGGCTGGAGATACAGATGATTTTGCTCGGATACATCGTCAATATCTTGTTAGGCTTCCTCATGTTAGTAAAATGCAAAGTAGCTTTGCTTTACGTACTGTATTCAAAACAAATGCTATGCCAGTTTAAAGTTTTGCTCCCAATAATGTTATTTTAATATATTATGTTTATAAGTTTTTTATGAAGTAAAAATAAATTATTTGTAAAAATCTTTAGCAATTTTAGCGGCTAACAAAGCATTATTTTTAACTAAAGCAATATTTGATGTTAAACTGGCACCTTTTGATAACTCAAATATTCTTTTTAATAAAAATGGAGTAACATCTTTGCCTGAAATATTATCATTCTCCATTTCTGTTTGAGCTGTTTGAATGTAATCATTTATAATTTTTGATGGGATCTCATCTTTTTCTGGAATTGGGTTCGCAACTAAAATGCCAGAATTTAAATGCAATTCGTCACGTACTTTCAAAAAGTCAGATATTTCAGATGTTGTGTCCATTCTAAGTGGAATGTCTAGATCTGATTCTTTTGTCCAAAAGGCTGGAAGGCTGTTTGTTTTATATCCAACAACAGGAACACCTTGAGTTTCTAAAACTTCTAATGTTTTTGGCACATCAAGTATTGCTTTTGCACCTGCGGCAACCACAAGAACATCTGTTTTGCCGAGCTCTGTTAAATCTGCAGAAATATCAAAGGTAGTTTCTGCGCCCTTATGAACGCCGCCAATACCACCTGTTGCGAATATACGAATGCCTACCATGCGTGCAATTATCATTGTTGCTGCAACAGTAGTTCCAGCTGTTTTACCTTGAGATATAGCAAATGCCATATCTGCTCTTGAGATTTTTAATGCATTTTTTACTTTTGCAAGTTGGATAAGTTCATCAGGTGTTAAGCCAATTTTTATTCGCCCATCAATTACTGCAATTGTTGCTGGCACTACACCATAATCATAAATTAATGCTTCTACTGATGAAGCCATTTCAGCATTATCTGGAAAAGGCATTCCATGAGTAATGATTGTACTTTCAAGCGCAACAATTGGTGTGCCGTTATTAAGTGAGTTTAAAACATCTTTATGAATATCAACGAAACTGGGAAGATTGGGTATTGTCATAAATGTTCCTTAATTATTTTTTTACTTATTAGATATTCACTTAAAAGCTTATTATTCAGATCTTGTCTTACATCCAGATGAGATTCCACAGTTAATGCTGATAGTGCTGCTCCCATGTTAGATGCTTCACGTACTGTTGATCCTGACCGGATTGTAGATATAAACCCAGCAACAAAAGCGTCGCCTGCACCTGATACATTTTTGACATTTGATGAGATAGCTGGTGAAGTGAAAGCTTCATTTCCTATATTCACAAGATGTCCATTAGGCCCATCTGTGAGCACAACACCTTTTGCGCCTGTTGATCTTAATTGTGTAGTAATTTCATCTAGTTTGTATGTCTTTAGATTATCGTCCAATCCTAAAACAGATATGGCTTCATCCTTATTTGTAAAAAGAATGTCAATTTGTGATAGGTTGCTTGGAAGGCGCTTTGCTTTCGATACTGACACTGTATCTACAGCTACCATAAAATTTGCATTTTCTTTAATTTCTAGAATCTTCTCAATGGTCTCTTTTGGCAAATTACAATCTAGAATTACCCAGTCGCTTGATCTAATGCTTGACCAGGATTCTTCTATTAAACTAGGGGTAATTTGATCGAGAATATCCATACTGGCAATGCCCATGACCAATTCGTTTTTGTCATCAAAAATTGCAATATATTCAGCTGTAGGTTTATCATTTGAAATTGAAATTTGACTAGTATCAACGCCAAGATTTCGTATCTGTGAACGTAATTCTTTTCCAGATTCATCATTTCCAATTATTGATATTAGACAGACATCAACATCCATACGGGCCATATTTTCGGCAATGTTTCTGATAACACCACCATAACTTTTCGTGCTTATCGCTGGATTTGATGTTCCAAGAACTGGTGGAGTTCTAAGTGAATATTTACGATTAAATGCTATGCCACCTATGCAAACAACTTTTTGTGATTTTGGCAGGATATATCCTCTTCCTGCTAAATGTCCTTTGTCGATGAGTTGTGAAATTTGCACTGCAATTGTAGATCTTGCGAGATTTAAGTCTGTAGCAATTTTAGCCTGACTTATAAACGGATCATTTAATATTGCTTCAAGAATAGCATTTTCTTTTTTTGATAATTTAGCCATGAATTACAACATTTGTTTATTTTAGTAACATATGTCTGATTTTGAAAATTCCGTCAAGTTTATAGACATTCAATTTAAAATAAACATGGTCAAATATAACACTGAAATTCCAGCAATAACTGACCAAAGCGCAGAGCGCTTCCATATGCCAAAACAAAATGCAGCTATCGCAGCAAGTAACCTTGGAGCGTCTAGAGTGCCTCCAGTAGCATCAGGCCAAACTAAAAATGGAATTATTAAACCAGGCATTACTGCTACTCCAACAAAATTTAAATGCTGAATGAACCATTTAGGTAATTGCCGATCACCTACAAGCCCCAGAAAAGAAAAGCGTATTAAATAAGTTCCAATACCCAAGAAGAAAATAATTATCCAAATTTTGATTGGTTCAGTCATTTTTTAATCTCCGTTTTTGCCAATTCTCAGTTTGCACGCCTGCAATCATGGCTAAAAATGCTGCAATTATTAATCCACTGGAATAAGGAGCTGATATGAAAACTAGAGTGCCTATCATTGAGACTAAAGCTGCAATAAAATGTGGAAGACTTCGCATCATTGGAGCAGATAAAGCTATGAAACAAATTGGCATGGCAAAGTCCAGTGCATATTCTGGTGGAATTTTTGTTCCAAGAAGGGCACCGACAAGTGTTGAAATTAACCAAACTGGGAGTAAACATGCAAAGCTTCCCATAAAGTATCTGCACTTTTGGGATAATGTCATTTTAGGATTATTTGTATATATATTTATTGATGTTGCGTAGCTTTGGTCGACCAAAAAATATGCAAAAAGAGCTCTGATACCTAAAGGTGCTCTGCCTAAATGAGGGACCAAAGCTGCTGAATACATGGCCATTCGTAAATTTACTGCAAGTGATGTGGCTAAAATTATAAATGTTGGTGCGTCGTCTTGAAGTAATGTTAGCGCTGTGAATTGTGAAGAGCCCGCAACCACAAATGCAGTCATTATCATTGTTTGAAAAATTGAAAACCCTGCTTCAGTAGCTACTACTCCAAATAGCAGTCCAAATGGTGCTACGATTAACCAAAATGGTATATTGTCGCGATAACCTAACCAAAAGGCCGATTTTTTGGATGTTGGACTGAATTTCATGTGATAAGATTCTAAAAAGATAAAGTTTATGTATTTCAATAATATTGGAGCTGCAATTGTCAAATACTTTCAAGGATTATATTTTACAGCCAAATGATCAACTCATGGGTCTAACTCAGTTAGTAAATGGTTTTGATCAGAATGGTCAGGCTTGTGAAATCAATGTTGTCGAAGAGCAGCCATTAACAATTTTTTTAAATGGCCAAGAAATTGTAACTGCTATGACAATTGGTGATTATCCTCAATACTTGGCGCTAGGTTTCCTGAAGAACCAGGGAATGTTGACAGATAATGAAAACATCCTGGGAATTGATTATGATGATGAGCTACAGACTGTTGTTGTTAGAACTGATGGAAAAACCATCTATGAAGAAAAATTAAAAAAGAAAACGCGTACATCTGGATGCGCTGTCGGGACTGTATTTGGAGATATGATGGAAGGTTTGGAAAATCTTAAATTACCAAATGTGGAATTCAAAGTATCATGGCTTTATGAATTATCTAATATTATTAATCAGACACCAAGTTTATATTTAAAAGCTGGTGCGATACATGGAACTGTACTTTGCTGTAAAAATAAACCACTCGTTTATATGGAAGATGTTGGTCGCCACAATGCTGTTGATAAAATTGCAGGGTGGATTTATTCAAATAATGAATCTGGTAAAGATAAAGCTTTATACACAACTGGGCGTTTGACATCTGAAATGGTAATTAAATGCGCTTTAATGGGTATCCCTGTTTTAGTCTCACGATCTGGGTTTACTGCGTGGGGTGTGGAAATTGCAAATCAAGTAGGTCTAACATTAATTGGGCGTCTACGAGGAAAAAGATTTATGTGTTTAGCTGGAAAAGATCGCCTGATCTATGATTTTGAATGAAGGTACTTGGCGTTATACTTGCAGGTGGTTTATCGACGCGAATGGGTGGTCAAGACAAAGCATTGCTTGATTTATCGGGTTCTCCATTGATTAAGCATGCAATAGACCGTTTAGAGAATCAGGTGGATGGTTTGGTAATAAACGTTAATCGAGGTCTCAATAAATACGAACAATTTAACTTTCCTGTAATACCTGATCCTTTAGATGGATATTTAGGGCCGCTTGCAGGTATTTTATCTGGAATGGATTATGCGCTAGGCCATAATTTTACACACATTGTCACTGCGGCTGCAGATACTCCATTTTTCCCCTTAGATTTAAAAGATAAACTATTTGATCAGAATTGTGATATAACTATTGCTAAAACAATATCTGAAATTGATCAAAAAAACTTACACCCTACTTTTGGTCTTTGGGATGTAAATTTACGTTCAAATTTAAAGACTGCTCTTTTAGGAGATGTCCGAAAGGTAATGGCTTTTGTAAAAAGAAATAAATGGAAATCTGTTGGATGGGAAAATAAAATTTATGATCCATTTTTTAACATTAATACTCCTTCAGATATGCTGAGTGCTGAACTAATTATAAATAGAGAAATAAAATGAATATTTTTGGTGTCATTGGATGGAAGGATTCTGGGAAAACTGGATTAATGGAACGTTTGGTTTCTGAAATGACCAATCGAGGTTTTAAAATATCTACTTTAAAACATGCGCACCATTCTTTCGATATTGATCATCAAGGCCGAGATAGTTTTAGACACCGTCAAGCTGGAGCATCAGAGGTTATGCTGTCATCCAATAATAGATGGGCATTAATGCACGAATTAAGAGGTGAGCCAGAGCCAAGTTTTGCTGAACTAATAACAATGATGAAACCAGTAGACCTGATTTTAGTTGAGGGATTCAAAAAAGAACAGCATTCTAAATTGGAATGCCATAGAGCAGAAAATAATGAAAATTTCATTTATAAATCTGATAATTCTGTACGTTTAATTGCATCTGATGTTCCCATATATAATGCCAGTATTCCATATATTGATTTAAATGATACAATTGGAATTGTTGATTTTATATTGGAGCATCAAGGTTTAAAATGACAAAAGCACCTCCATTAAGAGATGATTGTTTTGTTATGCCCAGGGGCGTTCACTGGACACCTGTTGATGAGGCCTTGGAAAAGCTTCACCAAAGTTTAAAAAAAATGAAAAATACTTCAATAATTCCAGTAAACAAAGGTTTTGGAAGAGTTTTAGCTGAAGATGTATTGGCTGCAACTAATCATCCTCCGTTTGCTAATTCAGCAGTTGATGGATACGGATTTGCATTGGACACCATATCAAGCAAAAGTGAGATCGCATTGGAGTTAATTTCTGGGCGTTCAGCTGCGGGAAGCCCTTTTTCTGGTAAAGTGCCCGACGGTACTGCAGTGCGTGTATTAACTGGTGCTCAAATACCAGAAGGTGTTGATACTGTAATTCTTGATGAAGATGTGAACAAAATTCAAAATATTATCTATTTTAATCCAGGATTAAAAAAATATGCAAATATTCGTCCTCAAGGTGAGGATATTTCAGCAGGTTCAATTGTTTTGCAAAAAGGTAAAAGAGTATGCCCAGCAGATTTGGGGGTTTTAGCATCAAGTGGAATAAAAACAATTAAGGTTTATGATCAACTCAAAGTTGCAATCATGACAACGGGTGATGAGTTAGTTGAATTAGGCAATGATAGCCACAAGTCACAAATCGTGGATGCAAATAGGCCAATGCTAATAGCCCAAATAGAAAGATGGGGATACACTGTCCTTGATTTTGGGATTGTTGGAGATAATGAAGATTTAATTGAGACTGTTTTAAATAAAGCGGCAAAAATTGCAGATATCATTTTAACTACAGGTGGAGCATCAGCTGGAGATGAGGATCATATATCTAAGCTATTAGTGCAAAAAGCTAACTTGCAAACATGGCGTATTGCTTTGAAACCTGGGCGCCCATTGGCACTTGCATTGTGGAGTAATACACCCATTCTAGGTTTGCCTGGTAATCCAGTTGCCGCAATGGTTTGTGCCCATATTTTTGCATATCCTGCCTTTAGTTTTTTAGCAGGATCGGGTTGGCGCAAACCTATTAGCTATAATGTGCCAGCTGCTTTTTCAAAAAATAAAAAACCAGGGCGTACTGAGTATCTGCGTGCTAGGCTAAATATTGATGGACACGCTGAAATTTTCAAATCTGAAGGGTCAGGTAGAATATCTGGGTTATCTTGGGCAGAAGGTTTAGTAGCATTAGATCATAACACAGAAAACGTAGAAAAAGGGAATACAGTAAAATATATTCCCTTTTAAAATTAGATAAATTTTACAGATAAAATTTCATAACTTTTAACACCACCAGGAGTTCGCACTTCAACGCTATCTCCTTCTTCTTTGCCAATTAGTGCACGAGCAATGGGTGAATTCATATTAATTTGATTATTTTCGATATTGGCTTCATGCTCTCCAACAATTTGCAATGTTCGTTCTGCATCAGTGTCCTCATCTACTAAGTGTACTGTGGCTCCAAATTTTACGTTACCTGAGAGTTTAGATACATCTATAATTTGAGCCAAACTAATAATTGCTTCTAATTCTTTGATTCGACCTTCAATATGAGATTGAAGCTCGCGTGCTGAGTGGTATTCAGCATTTTCTGAAAGGTCACCGTGTTCACGAGCTTCAGCAATAGCTTTAATAACTGATGGCCGATCTACGGATTTTAGTTGTTTTAACTCATTATCAGCTGACTTAAAGCCAGCGGGCGTCATAGGTATCTTGTCCATTGTCGAACTCTTTAGTTTATTACAAGATTTAACCATAAATTCATGTGCAGGAACACGCAAGTTGTCTTTATGAAGTCGTGTAAGTAAAACTTATGTCGTGTTGTGGTTGTCGATAACTTAATTTTTGATCTATAAAGTTATAGAAAATAATCACTTTAGATCTCTCTGGGGGAAAAATGAGCAATACTGAACGCGAAAGCATGCCATATGATGTAGTAATTGTTGGTGCAGGGCCGGCAGGATTATCAGCTGCTATAAAAATTAAACAATTAGATTCTAATTTAGATGTCGTTGTTTTGGAAAAAGGTTCTGAAGTTGGTGCTCATATTTTATCTGGTGCTGTACTTGATCCAAGTGCATTAAATGCTTTGATACCTGATTGGAAAGAAAAAGGTGCGCCAATCAAAGTAGAAGTTAAAGAAGATATATTTTTAAATTTAACAGAGACAAAAGCATCTAAAATACCAAATTTTTTAATGCCGCCACTTATGAACAATCATGGAAACTATATCGTCTCGATGGGAAATGTATGCCGTTGGATGGCAGAACAAGCTGAAAGTATTGGAGTGGAAATTTTCCCAGGTATGTCATGCTCTGAATTGGTTTACGGTGAGGATGGAGAAGTGAAAGGGGTTGTTGCGGGAGAATTTGGCAAGAATGCAGACGGTACTGAAGGTGCTGGTTATGAGCCAGGCATGGAACTTCATGGTAAATATGTACTTTTATCAGAGGGTGTTCGTGGCAGTCTGTCAAAAGAAGTGATCTCAAAATATAAATTAGATGCCAAAAGCGATGTTCCAAAATTTGGTCTTGGTATGAAAGAAATATGGGAAGTTAAGCCGGAAAATCATAATGAAGGTGAAGTAACTCACACAATGGGCTGGCCAATGTCAAAAGATAGTGGTGGATCTTTCATGTACCATTTAGAAAATAATCAAGTTTATGTGGGTTTTATTGTTGATCTTAATTATAAAAATCCACATCTTTTTCCATATATGGAATTCCAACGTTGGAAACATCACCCAAAAATAGCTAAAGTACTAGAGGGAGGAAAGAGAATTTCATATGGTGCACGTGCTGTTACAAAAGGTGGTTTTCAGTCAATTCCTGATACGGTTTTTCCAGGAGGAGCGTTGCTAGGATGTTCTGCAGGACTTGTAAATTTACCCAGAATTAAAGGGAATCATAATGCAATGTATTCTGGTCAGCATGCAGCTGAAGCTGTTGTTGCGGCTATAAAGGCTGGGCGAGCGGGAGATGTGTTAGTAGATTATGATAAAATGTTAAAAACTGGTCCCGTTGGCAAAGATTTAAGTATAGTAAGAAATGTTGCTCCATTGCGTGCAAAATATGGGTCATTCTTAGGAGTTATTTTGGGTGGTTTTGATATGTGGTGCCAAACTATTTTAAAGTTTAGCATTTTTGGGACAGTAAAACATGGGAAAACAGATGCAGATAGTACAGGCAAAGCTGCTGACTATCCTCAAATTGAATACCCGAAGCCAGATGGAAAATTAAGTTTTGACAGATTAACAAATGTAAGTTTCTCTGGAACTAACCATGCAGAAGGTCAACCGGTTCATCTAAAACTTGCTGATTCTTCTATACCAGTAGATACGAATTTGCCGTTATATTCAGAACCTGCTCAAAGATATTGTCCAGCGGGTGTTTATGAAATTATACGAGACGACAACGGCTCTAATCCTAAATTCCAAATCAATTCACAAAATTGTGTACATTGTAAAACCTGTGATATTAAAGATCCAAGTCAAAACATAACATGGGTAACACCACAAGGTGGAGACGGGCCTAATTATCCTAATATGTAATTTTATTAAAATTTTTTGATAATAAAATCATAATGGTACATTGCAGACATCTAATCCATTGGGTAGCATTAGATTATATTACCTTAGGTTAAAATTACTATGATACTTAAAACAGCTTTTTGCGTCATTTCTATTACTATAGGATTTTGTGCGTCTGTTGCGCATTCAAAAAGTTTAGCAGGATCTTATTTGGCGGGTTCTAATGCGGCAATGCGTGGAGATTATGTTGCTGCATCAAAATACTTTGCTGAAACACTATTATTAGATCCTCAAAATCAGTATATAAAATATAATGCAATGTTGTCTAATTTATCAATGGGTGACGTACGCACAGCAACTAACTATGCTAAAGAAATTACTTCAAATTCTAATAATAACCAACTTGCTGATTTACTCATATTTGCAGATCACATCAAAAATGAAAGATATGGCTTAGCTCACAAAATACTAAAAAGAAATGAAGAAAATTATACTGAGTTATTATTTGGACTCTTAAATGGTTGGACTGAACTTGGACGTGGGAAGATGAGTTCTGTTTTAAAAACTTTTGATAAAATGAAGAGTAACTCTACGCTGAGATTATTTGGCCAGTATCATAAAGCTTTAGCTCTAGCTGCTGTTGGTGATTTTGAAACAGCTGATAAAATACTTTCAGGTAATGCAAATGGTTCGTTACGTTTAACGCGTGGAAGTTTGATTGCGCATGCTCAAATAATGGCTGAATTGTCAAAAGAAAAAGAGGCCTTAGAGCTTATAGATAATATGGCCTTAAAAGGTCAGGATAAAGAATTAGATATACTTCGCCAAAAGATTCAAAATGGTTCATCAACATACAATTACGTAACTTTTGCAAAACAGGGTATTGCTGAAGTATTATTCACATTGGCATTTGCTTTAAATGGTTCAGAGAATGATCAAACTAGTTTACTATATGGAAGATTAGCACAGAATTTACGGCCTAATAATGCAGAAACGATATTATTAACTTCCGAATTATTACGAGATCAAAAACAATTTGATTTAGCAATCGAAAATTACGAAAAAATACAAAAAGATAATGGTTTATATTTAAGTGCTGAAATTGGACGTGTTGAAACTTTAATTGCTGCAGATGAACCAGATTTAGCAATTGATGCTTTGAAGAAATTATCAGTTGATTATAAAGATAGCACCAGAGTATTAATGTCTCTGGGAGATGCTTATAGAGGCCAAAAAAAGTTTACTTTAGCACGGAGTGCATACGATAAAACTCAAAGTTTAATAGGAAAACCCAATTCGAGTCATTGGTTTTTATTTTATTCTCTAGGTATTTGTAATGAACGATTAGGTAATTGGCCGCGGGCCGAAATGAATTTTAGAAAGGCATTAGATCTATCACCAAATCAGCCTTTAATTTTAAATTACCTGGGATATTCATTAGTCGAAAAAAATAAAAATCTTCAAGAAGCTCGAGATATGATCGAAAAAGCTGTCGCTGCACGACCAAATAGTGGATTTATTATTGATAGTTTGGGCTGGAGTTTGTTTACTTTAGGTAATTTTGAAGATGCTATCCATCCAATGGAACGTGCGGTAGAGCTGATGCCTGATGACCCAATTGTTAATGATCACTTAGGTGACGTCTATTGGAAAGTTGGTAGAAAAAGAGAAGCAAGGTTTCAATGGAAGCGTGCAATTTCTTTTGATCCTGAAGAAAAAGAGCTAATAAGAATAAGAAAGAAATTAGATATTGGCTTGGATAAAGTTCAAGCTGAAGAAAAGAAAAAGTAAAATCAGGTGTTTAATACGCAAATCGCAAAAGCTAAAATAAACCTCTGTTTACATGTAACTGGCCAAAATACGGACGGCTACCATTTGCTTGATAGTCTTGTAGTGTTTGCAGATTGTGGTGATGAACTCACTTTTAAGCGTAACCAAAATTTAGAAATAATTTTAGATGGTCGTTTCAGTGAAGATTTAAATAGTATTCCAATTTCGGAAAATATCATATTCAACGCTGCAAAAGTTTTAGATTTATCGAAGGGTGCAGAAATCTTTCTGAGAAAAAATTTACCTGTATCAGCAGGAATTGGTGGTGGATCAGCTGATGCAGCAGCTACTTTGCGCGGCCTTGCTCAATTATGGAACACCTCTTTACCAATCGACAATGGATTAGCTCTTGGTGCAGATGTTCCTGTTTGTATAAAGTCTACAAATCAAAGAATGCAAGGAATTGGTGAAATATTAACTGATATTGAGATTTTTCCAAAATTATCAGCGGTATTAATAAATTCTGGTGATAAAGTTTCAACTTTAAGAATTTTTAAAACTTTAAAATCAAAATATAACCAAGATATTGGCAGCTTACCTAAAAACAAATTATCATTTATAGAAACAATTCATTTTTTGAGTAATCTACGAAATGACTTAGAAAACCCAGCAATTGAACTAGTTCCAAATATTAAAAATGTTTTGGATGTATTAAATTCTTGTGGGTCAGAACTTTCAAGAATGTCAGGATCTGGAGGTACATGTTTTGGCTTGTTTCAAAGCTTTGAACTTGCGCAGAAAGTAGCTAAAAAGATATCTCTGGAGAACCCGAAATGGTGGGTTCAGCCAGTGATAATGGGCTAAGATAATCTGTTAACTACAAAGTCTGGCAATTCTGTTAAAATATTTCTCAATTTGCTTTTGGGTAAAATAGAAATGGATTTTTTCGCTTTTTCAGCCCAAAATTTAGCATCATTATGTGTATCTTTGAGTGCGTTATGTTTTGTCATTAATTTTAATGCAAAATCCAGATCGTCGTCTTGTTGGTCACCTTTTTCTATTGTCCTTTTCCAGAATTCTTTTTCAGTAACATCAGACTTTTTTAATACTTTTATTAAAGGTAGACTCATCTTGCGTTCACGAAAATCGTCACCAATACTTTTTCCTAAATCAGCCGAACTGCCATTATAGTCTAATAAGTCATCAGTTATTTGGAAGCAAACGCCCAGGGCATCGCCATACGAGGCTAAAGCGTCTATTATTTTTTCTTCAGCATTTGAAATAACGCCACCAACTTTACATGCTGCTCCAAAGAGAGCAGCAGTTTTTCCACGTATTACTTTTAGATATGTATCTTCTGTTGTGCTTAAATTTTGTGCTACTGTTAATTGTAAAACTTCACCCTCTGCAATTGTCGCAGATGCATTTGCAAGTATATCTAAGACACGTAAGTTGCCAGTTTCTACCATAAGTTGAAATGATCTGGAAAATAAGTAATCCCCAACAAGTACTGAAGATTGATTGTCCCACAATAAATTTGCTGTTGGGCGTCCACGGCGTTGTTTACTTTCGTCTACCACATCATCATGTAATAAAGTTGCGGTATGTATAAACTCTACAGTTGCTGCTAAATGAATATGATAAGGAGATGTGTTGCCACACATTTCTGCGGCTGCAAGTGTAAGTAACGGGCGTAAACGTTTACCACCGGCATCGATTAAGTGTTCAGTAACTTCTGGAATACGAGGCGCGGCATCTGATGCCATTCGTTTCTTTATTAAGCTGTTAACTTTAACCATATCATGGTTTAGTAAGCTAGCTAACTGATCTTGTGGTTTTTCTTGTGGCAATGTTATTCTCAAATTTGGTGTCTCGACTCGGTATATCTGTATCGGTTAAATCAATAAGATGAAAGAATTATTCAAAACTAATGACCCAACATTAATAAGCTTTGCTACAGCATTGTTGAAGGGGGAAGACATAACTTGTTTTGCTCTAGACGTCCATATGAGTATACTAGAAGGCAGTATAGGAATTATGCCAAGGCGAATTATGGTGGCTAATGAAGATTATTACATGGCATACAAAATATTAAAAGATAATGATTTTGAATTACCGGTTCGCACATGAATAAGACACATGATTTATTTCTAAATGGGCAATTAAAAATCACACAACCCTCTGATGGTTATCGTGCTGCAACTGACCCAGTTTTTCTGGCTGCTTCCATTTCTGCAGAGAATGGACAATCCATTTTAGATATTGGTTCTGGAGTTGGTGTTGCATCTTTGTGTTTGGGTGCACGTATTCAAGGATTGTCATTACATGGTATAGAATTACAACAAGAATATACTTTTATGGCGGAAGCAAATGCGATTGAAAATAACATAAACTTCAAAGTGCTTAATGCAGATTTGAATAATTTGCCTAGCACATTTCGTCAAAAGAGTTTTGATCATGTAATGACAAACCCACCTTTTTTTATACCTAGCACATTATCAAAGCCATTAAGACTAGAAAAATCTACTGCAAATATTGAAACTATTCCTTTAGCAGATTGGATTTCTATAAGCTTAAAACGTTTAAAGTCAGGTGGAAGCTTTAGTATTATCCATTTAACAGAACGGTTGCCTGAAATTCTTTCTTCACTATCCATATCTTGTGGTAGTATTTCTGTTTTACCAATTGTTGCAAGAAAATCGCGTCCTGCTAAACGCATTATTGTTCAGTGCATAAAAGGCTCAAAAGGTCCTTTGAAGCTTTTAGATCCGTTTATTGTACATGATGGCGATATGCATAATGGTGATAAAAGTGATTATTCAAAAAAAGCAAATGATATTCTACGTCTGGGACATGCATTAGTTCTTTAAAAGTAATAAATTTATCCAGGACATAAATTATTTTTTTTATTCGGCAAGATTTGACCAAAAATTGAAATTATAAAAAATTTATATGACAGAAAAAATCTTTTGTGGTTCAATTTAAAATATAAATAATTATGCAGTAAATAGTAAAAACAGGAGATTAATAATGGCAATCAGTTCTTATGTAACAGAACTAAAACAAAAACACGCGAACCTTTCTCAACAACTTGAGCGTTCACAAAGAATTCCTTCAATTGACTCATTAGATTTAAAAACTTTGAAGTTAAAAAAATTAAAAATAAAAGAAGAAATAATTAGATTATCTGACTAAATATAATAATTTGAAAATGCATCGCTGCGAATGGTGTGGGACTGATCCACTATATGTGAGTTATCATGATAATGAATGGGGTGTTCCTGAATATTCATCTCAACGTTTATGGGAAAAGCTTGTATTAGACGGTTTTCAGGCAGGATTAAGCTGGCTTACAATTTTGAAGAAAAGAGATAATTTTCGTGAGGCTTTTAAAGGATTTAATCCATGCGAAGTTTCTGAGTTTACCCAAAAAGACATAGAAAGTTTGATGCTTAACAAGGGAATTGTAAGAAATCGAAATAAAATCGTTTCTACAATTAAAGGCGCACAAATTTGGCAAGATATTGAATCTTCGATTGGATTTAATAATTATGTGTGGGATTTTGTAGATGGAAAACCAATACAAAATAAGTTTATATCTATGACTGACGTCCCAAAATTTACTGACTTGTCAATAAAGATATCAAAAGATTTAAAATCCCGTGGGTTTAATTTTTGCGGCCCCACAATCGTATATGCATGGATGGAAGCGTGTGGAATTGTAAATAATCATTTAGTGAGTTGCCCATGTTATGAAAAAATAAGAAATTCATAATCAAAATTAATAGAGCTCAAATTACTCTGTACTATTATCTGATTTATTTTGTAAAAGGATAATGGAAAATAAAGGAAAATTGATTTGCGTAAATTTATTATGACTTTTCTTATGGCAACATTTATCAATGTTAGTCCTGTAGTTTCAGAATCTTTGAGTGAAAATGATATTAAAAAATTAGCATTAGAAGCTATTTTGGAAAATCCACAGATTGTAATGGATGCGATTAATCTTTTAAGAGATCTTGATGAGGCAAATAAAGAAACTTCCAAAAAACAAGCATATCTAAATAACAAAGAAATACTAACAACTGATGTTAATGCGCCATCATACGGCAGTCCGGATGCTGATATTACAATAGTAGAATTTTTTGACTATAATTGTGGTTACTGCAAAAGAGCAATGACCGCCGTAAAGGAAGTATTAAGCAATGATAAAAATATTCGAATAGTTTACCGTGAATTTCCAATTTTATCTGAAGGGTCAATATTTGCGAGTAGGGCTGCTTTAGCTTCGCGCGCTCAAAATAAATATAAAGTTTTTCATGAAGAACTAATGTCTGCGCAACAACTAAATGAAATTTCAGTAATGCAAATTGCTAAAAGAATTGGATTAGACGTAGAAAAATTACTTATTGATATGAATGACCCAAATGTTTTTGAACATATTCAAACTTCACGTGATTTAGCTGATGCTTTACAATTCACAGGCACTCCTTCGTTTGTAATTGGAGATAGATTAATTGGAGGTTTTATTCCTGGAGATGCTATGATGGAAATTATTGCATCAATACGTGAATAAGATATTAATTTCGACAGAATATTATTTTATGATATACTGAAAATATTAAGAATTATGACAATGTCATGCCTTGAAATTCTATGGCATGCGCTGTATCACAACATTTGATTAGACATAGGAGTGCATCATGGCACGTACTAACCCCTTGCAATTTATGCAGCAAGTAAGAGCAGAAGTTTCTAAAGTTGTTTGGCCAAACCGCCGAGAAACAACCATAACTACCGTAATGGTATTCATAATGGCTACTTTGGTTGCAATTTTCTTTTTTGGTGCAGACCAAATTATAAAATTAGGTTTAAACATAATTCTGGGTATAGGTACTTGAATTAACACGATTTCGGCGCTAAACGCCGATAAATCGAATTAAAATGGCACGCGACGATTCTATATGCGTGCCTTTTGTTTTGGTAGTCAGGTCTCTTAACGGCTTGAAAGTAAATGAATTAACGGACTGAATGAAGTCCTAGTAGAGGCATAAAAGCTATGGCTAAAAGATGGTATTCAGTAAGCGTTCTTTCCAACTTTGAAAAAAAAGTTGCTGAATTAATCAATGAAGCGGTCGAGCAAGAAGGCATGCAAGATGAAATCGAGCAGGTTTTAGTGCCGACTGAAGAAGTTATAGAAGTACGTCGTGGAAAAAAAGTAACAGCTGAACGTAGATTTATGCCTGGTTACTTACTTGTACGTATGGACATGTCTGAAAAGGGATATCATTTAATTAATAACATTAATCGAGTAACAGGTTTTTTGGGTCAACCAGGTAAACCAAGCCCAATGCGAGATAAAGAAGTAGCATTTATTCTAAACCAAGTTGAAGAAGGCGTAGAAAATCCGCGCAACTTAATTACTTTTGATATTGGTGAACAAGTTAATGTAACTGAAGGGCCATTTGAAGGCTTTGCTGGAATGGTTGAAGAGGTAGATCAAGAAAACTCTCGCTTGAAAGTTACTGTATCAATTTTTGGACGGGCTACGCCTGTCGAACTAGAATTCACTCAGGTTATGAAACAAACATAATCTTGTGATGTGCATGTGGGAGGAAATCATCGCGCGCGGTGATGACCGTACCACACCAAATTGTTCCAAAGGGCACGCGGCCTGGAGGATCGGAGCTAAAGGAGGCCAATATGGCTAAAAAGATTGCTGGCACTATGAAACTGCAGATCCCTGCAGGAGCAGCCAACCCATCACCACCGGTGGGCCCAGCTTTGGGTCAACGCGGAATTAATATCATGGAATTTTGCAAAGCTTTTAATGCAAAAACACAAGAACTTGAAAATGGTGCACCATGCCCGACTGTCATTACATATTATGCTGATAAGTCTTTTACAATGGATATCAAAACTTCACCTGCTTCATACTTTCTTAAAAAAGCTGCAAAATTAAAGTCAGGTGCAAAAACACCTAGCCGTGAAGTAGTAGGCTCTGTCTCTAAGAAACAGCTGCAAGAAATTGCAGAGGCTAAAATGAAAGATTTGAATGCAAACGATATTGAAGCAGCTATGAAAATCATAGCTGGCTCAGCGCGTTCTATGGGAATTGAGGTGAAGTAATGGCTAAATTTGGAAAAAGAACAACAGCTGCTCGTGCTTCATTTGAAGGCAAAGCAACCTTATCAATTTCAGAAGCGGTATCCTTGGTAAAGGCTAATGCAGTTTCAAAATTTGATGAGACAATTGATATAGCAATGAACCTTGGTGTAGATCCCAGACATGCTGATCAAATGGTCAGAGGTGTTGTGGGCCTACCAAATGGTACAGGTAAAACGATGCGTGTTGCAGTATTTGCACGTGATGCAAAAGCAGATGAAGCTAAAGCGGCTGGCGCTGATATTGTTGGCGCCGAGGACCTAATGGAAATTGTCCAGGGTGGAACAATTGATTTTGATCGTTGTATAGCAACTCCTGACATGATGGGTGTTGTTGGGCGATTAGGTAAAGTACTTGGGCCAAGAAATTTAATGCCTAACCCACGTGTAGGTACTGTAACGATGGATGTTAAATCAGCCGTTGAAGCAGCTAAAGGTGGTGAAGTGCAGTTTAAAGTAGAAAAAGCAGGCGTAATACATGCGGGTGTTGGCAAAGCTTCTTTTAGCGAAGATAAGCTTGCAGAAAATGTTCAAGCATTTGTAAATGCAGTGCGAAAAGCTAAACCTGAAGGTGCAAAGGGTGCATACATTAAAAAGATTGTATTATCTTCTACAATGGGTCCAGCAGTAACATTGGACGTTGATGCAGCTGCTGGTGCTTAAAACCTAAATTATATTAATTTAAAAGGGCTCTATATTTTATAGGGCCCTTTGTTGTATTAGATGCAGTTATTATCTTAAATTAAAATCATTATGTGTTAGTATTTGTACATTATAGACACTGTCTCAAATTAAATTTAAAAAATAAATGTAAATTTTCAATCATAATAAAAGCTTACCCCTTCACAAGTGAAGTAAACCCACCTATATACCAACCATTCTTAACTATATCGATTCGTCGATATTGTTTTGATACTGTCCGAGATGGTGGGTTTTGCTGCTGCAAAATAATCCCTGCCTGAGATGGGAACCGAACAAATTATACCTCTGGCATTGCCTCGGGTGATTTTGGAAGGGGCCCGTAATTAGGACCCTAACTGCTGATCCTTGAGGATTAGTTAAACTGAGCCGGGAAACATTTCGTTTCCTATAATTTGGAGAAACACTGTGGATAGAGCCCAAAAAGAAGCCTTAGTCAAAGAACTAGGACAAATCTTCACGGACTCTGGTGTTGTTGTAGTATCTCACTATGCCGGCATAACAGTTGCAGAAATGCAAGACTTCCGCTCACGCATGCGTGATGTTGGAGGTTCTGTACGTGTAGCCAAAAATAAGCTCGCCAAAATCGCTCTTGAAGGTAAGCCATGTGAAAGTATCTCAGGTTTATTGGATGGAATGACTGTATTGTCTTTCTCAGAAGACCCCGTAGCCGCCGCGAAAGTGACGGAAGAATATGCTAAAGAAAACGACAAGCTCGTAATTCTTGGTGGGTCTATGGGAGATAATGCATTGGATCGCGCTGGTGTTAAAGCCGTTGCCGCCATGCCATCACGTGAGGAGCTTATTGCTTCTATCGTTGGTTGTATTGCTGCACCTGCCTCAAACATCGCGGGAGCCGTTGGTGCGCCTGCCTCTAATATTGCTTCTATTTTAGAAACAATTGAAGAGAAAGCTGCTTAATTGCAAATGGAAATGCCGGTGTTCGTAAATGCGAGCATCACTGGAAAAACAGAATTTAAAATTGAACTGGAAATATCAAATGGCTGATATCAAGAAACTTGCAGAAGAAATCGTTGCATTAACGCTTTTGGAAGCACAAGAACTAAAAACACTTCTTAAAGATGAGTACGGCATTGAGCCTGCTGCTGGCGGAGCTGTTGTTATGGCTGCAGCTGGAGACACTGCAGCTGAAGAAGAAAAAGACGAATTTGACGTTATTCTAAAATCTGCTGGTGACAAAAAGATCAACGTCATCAAAGAAGTTCGTGGCATTACTGGTCTAGGCTTGAAAGAAGCTAAAGATCTTGTAGAAGCTGGCGGAAAAGCAGTTAAAGAAGGCGTTTCTAAGTCAGAAGCTGAAGAGTTGAAGAAGCAACTTGAAGCTGCTGGTGCAGAAGTTGAATTAAAATAATTTATACACCTTAGGGTGTTATTATTATGGCTGGTTCTATTTATTTAGAACCAGCCACTCCTGTCTTAAAGAGAGCCTTTGTGAGAGGCTTTGTTTTAGACAGGGTTCATTCGGGAGCTAAAGGTGGCACTTTAGCAAGAATAGGATGAACTTTGTTTCATGTGGCCGATTAGGTTGTGATGCCCGCACAAACTATGACGTGAACATTAGAAAAGGTGAAGACGAGCATGGCTCAGACGCATTCAGGTATAAAACGTATCCGCAAATATTATGGTAAAATCCGTGAAGTTTTGGACATTCCAAATCTTATACAGGTACAAAAGAGTTCGTATGATCTCTTTTTGAATTCTGGCGATCAATCTCAACCATTAGATGGTGAGGGAATTAACGCTGTATTTCAATCGGTTTTTCCAATTAAAGATTTTAATGAAACAGCTGTATTAGAATATGTAAAATATGATCTAGAAAAGCCAAAATATGACGTTGAGGAATGTATGCAACGTGATATGACATATTCTGCACCACTCAAAGTTACACTACGATTGATTGTTTTTGATGTTGATGAAGATACTGGTGCTAGGTCTGTAAAAGACATTAAAGAGCAAGATGTGTTTATGGGTGATCTACCACTTATGACACCTAACGGTACATTCGTTGTCAATGGAACTGAACGTGTTGTTGTTTCACAAATGCACAGATCACCTGGAGTATTTTTTGACCATGATCGTGGAAAAACGCACTCATCAGGTAAATTACTTTTTGCATCTCGTATAATCCCATATCGTGGTTCATGGTTGGATTTTGAATTTGATGCAAAAGATGTTGTATACGCTCGCATCGACCGTCGTCGAAAATTACCTGTAACTACATTGTTATATGCGCTGGGATTGGACCAAGAAGGTGTTTGTTCTGCATATTATGACACAGTTGATTATAAGTTTGAAAAAAAGAAAAATGCTTGGGTAACAAAGTTTTTTCCACAGCGCGTAAGAGGTACAAAGCCAACTGAAGATATTATTGATGCGAAAACGGGCAAGGTTATCGCAGAAGCAGGAACTAAGGTCACACCTAGAACGGTTAAGAAATTAATTGAAGAAGGTAAGGTGACAGAAATACGTGTAGCTTTCGATACAATCGTAGGACGTTACGTTTCTCAAGATATCATAAACGAAGAAACTGGTGCCATCTATGTAGAAGCTGGAGATGAGCTTACATTAGAATATGACAAAGAAGGTGTTGTTAATGGTGGAACTTTACATGAGCTTCTAGAAGCTGGAGTAACAAATATTCCAACTCTTGATATTGATAACATAAATGTAGGTCCATACATTAGGAATACCATGTCCATAGATAAAAATATGGGCCGTGATACAGCATTAATGGATATTTATCGAGTAATGCGTCCTGGTGAGCCACCGACCGTCGATGCTGCATCAGCACTTTTTGATACATTATTCTTTGACTCTGAACGTTATGATCTTTCAGCTGTTGGTCGTGTTAAAATGAACATGCGTTTACAGCTAGATGCTGAAGATACACAACGTACATTGCGCAAAGAAGACATAATTGGCGTAGTGAAAGCATTGGTTGAATTGCGTGATGGCAAAGGTGACATAGATGACATTGATCACCTCGGAAACAGACGTGTAAGATCAGTTGGCGAATTGATGGAAAACCAATATCGTGTTGGGCTTTTGCGCATGGAGCGTGCTATCAAAGAGCGGATGTCTTCTGTTGAAATAGATAACATTATGCCTCAGGATCTAATTAATGCTAAACCAGCTGCAGCGGCTGTTCGTGAATTCTTTGGATCTTCTCAACTTTCTCAATTTATGGACCAAACTAATCCATTATCAGAAGTGACACACAAGCGCCGTCTATCTGCTCTTGGACCAGGAGGTTTAACTCGTGAACGCGCAGGCTTTGAAGTTCGTGACGTTCATCCAACACATTATGGCCGTATGTGCCCAATTGAGACACCTGAAGGCCCAAATATTGGTTTGATTAACTCTTTAGCATCTTTCGCAAGAGTAAATAAGTATGGCTTTATTGAAACGCCTTACCGTCGTGTGGATGATGGAAAAGTTACTGATGAAGTGCAATATATGTCAGCAACAGAGGAAATGAGGTATACCGTAGCTCAGGCAAATGCGAAATTGGATGACGGTGGCAAATTTGCTAATGATCTGGTTTCTACACGCCAGGCTGGTGAGTATATGTTAAATACACCAGAAAATATTGATTATATTGATGTTTCACCGAAACAGTTGGTATCTGTTGCTGCATCACTAATTCCATTCCTTGAAAATGATGATGCTAACAGAGCATTAATGGGATCAAACATGCAACGCCAAGCAGTTCCTTTGTTAAAGGCTGATGCTCCGTATGTTGGAACTGGTATCGAAGAAGTAGTAGCCCGTGACTCTGGGGCTGCTATTACAGCAGCTCGTGGTGGTATTATCGACCAAGTGGACGCAACTAGAATTGTTGTTAGAGTAACTGACGCAATGGACGCTGGTGATCCTGGTGTTGATATCTACAGGCTACGTAAATTCCAGCGCTCAAACCAAAACACATGTATTAACCAAAGACCACTTGTTAAAGTTGGCGATCGTGTGTCTATGGGTGAAGTTGTAGCTGATGGTCCATCAACTGATATTGGTGAATTAGCATTAGGTAAAAATGTTCTCGTAGCGTTTATGCCTTGGAATGGTTACAACTACGAAGATTCAATACTAATATCTGAACGTATCGTTAAAGATGACGTATTTACATCTGTACATATTGAAGAGTTTGAAGTTGCTGCGCGTGATACAAAGTTAGGCCCTGAAGAAATTACTCGAGATATTCCAAATGTTGGGGAAGAAGCCTTACGTAATTTGGATGAAGCAGGCATTGTCTATATTGGTGCAGAGGTTGGACCTTCTGATATATTAGTTGGGAAAATTACACCAAAAGGTGAAAGCCCAATGACACCCGAAGAGAAGTTGTTAAGAGCTATTTTTGGCGAAAAAGCATCTGATGTTCGAGACACATCTCTAAGATTACCACCGGGAGACTACGGCACTGTTGTTGAAGTGCGTGTATTCAACCGCCATGGCATTGAAAAAGATGAACGTGCTCTGCAAATTGAGCGAGAAGAAGTTGAACGATTAGCAAGAGACCGTGATGATGAAGTAGGTATTTTGGATCGTAATACTTATGCTAGATTAAAATCAATGATTGCTGGAAAAAAGGCAATTAAAGGACCAAAAGGCGTAAAATCGGGCTCATTGATTGATGATGATCTTCTTGAATCACTGTCAAAAGGACAGTGGTGGCAGCTTGCATTAGAAGATGAAGCTGATGTGGCGAACATGGAGTCCTTAAATAAGCAATATGACTTACAAAAAGGAGCTTTAGATGCTCGTTTTGAAGATAAAGTTGAAAAGGTTAGACGAGGAGATGATCTACCTCCAGGTGTTATGAAAATGGTAAAAGTTTTCATCGCTGTAAAACGTAAATTACAGCCAGGTGATAAAATGGCTGGACGTCACGGCAACAAAGGTGTGATTTCTAAAGTAGTCCCTCAAGAAGATATGCCATTCTTAGCAGATGGTACTCCTGTAGACTTCTGCTTGAATCCTCTAGGCGTTCCATCACGTATGAATGTTGGCCAAATTCTTGAAACTCATATGGGTTGGGCAGCTAGAAACTTAGGTAAATCTATTGACTTATCACTACAAGAATATCGCCGCTCTGGTGATATGTCACCTGTTCAAGATGCAATGAAAATTGCTTATGGTGACGAACTTTATGATGAAGTTTTAAAAGATATGCCAAAGGATAATTTCTTAGAGGCGGCTGGTAATGTTACTAAAGGTGTTCCAATTGCAACTCCAGTGTTTGATGGTGCGAAAGAAGCTGATGTTAATGATATGTTAACACGTGCAGGCTTAGACACATCTGGACAATCTATTTTGTTTGATGGCCGAACTGGTGAGCAATTTAACCGACCTGTTACAGTTGGTATGAAATACATCTTGAAGCTTCACCATTTGGTTGATGATAAGATTCACGCACGATCAACTGGACCATACTCTTTGGTTACTCAGCAACCACTTGGTGGTAAAGCACAGTTTGGTGGACAACGTTTTGGTGAAATGGAAGTGTGGGCATTAGAAGCATATGGTGCTGCATATACATTACAAGAAATGTTAACTGTTAAATCTGATGACGTTGCTGGCCGTACGAAAGTATATGAAAGCATTGTCAAAGGTGAAGATAACTTTGAAGCTGGAATACCAGAAAGTTTCAACGTGCTTATTAAAGAAATCCGTAGTTTGGGTCTGAATATCCAACTGCTGGATGCGGAGAGTGAGTAGGCGTTCGCGCCTACTCCTTTAACTGAACTCGAGATTAGGATCTAGAAAATGAACCAAGAAATCACGAATAACCCGTTTAATCCCGTCCAGCCTCCAAAGACGTTTGATGAAATTCAAATATCTTTGGCGTCACCTGAACGGATCCTGTCATGGTCATTTGGTGAGATAAAAAAGCCAGAAACCATTAACTATCGTACATTTAAACCTGAACGTGATGGTTTGTTTTGTGCAAGAATATTTGGCCCGATTAAAGATTACGAATGTTTATGTGGCAAATATAAACGCATGAAATACCGTGGTGTAGTATGTGAAAAATGTGGTGTTGAAGTAACGCTTCAAAAAGTACGTCGTGAACGTATGGGACATATCGATTTAGCATCACCAGTCGCGCATATTTGGTTTTTAAAGTCATTACCTTCACGTATTGGCCTTATGTTAGATATGACATTGCGTGAGTTGGAAAGAGTTTTATATTTTGAACAATACGTAGTTATAGAGCCTGGTTTGACCGATCTGAACTATGGACAAATGATGTCTGAAGAAGAGTTCTTAGATGCCCAAGATATGTTTGGTGAAGATGCATTTAATGCGGGAATAGGTGCAGAAGCTATTCGTGAAATGTTATCAAACATTGATTTAGATGCAGAAGCAGAACAGTTACGTGATGAGTTAGCTGAAGCTACTGGTGAATTAAAACCAAAGAAAATCATCAAACGCTTGAAGGTTGTTGAAGCATTTATTGACTCAGGTAATCGCCCAGAGTGGATGGTAATGACAGTATTGCCAGTAATACCACCAGAACTACGTCCTTTAGTACCACTTGATGGTGGTCGTTTTGCTACATCAGATTTAAATGACCTTTATCGTCGTGTAATAAATCGTAATAACCGTTTGAAGCGTTTAATTGAATTACGCGCTCCAGATATTATTGTTCGTAACGAAAAAAGAATGCTTCAAGAATCTGTTGATGCATTGTTTGATAATGGACGCCGAGGAAGAGTAATCACAGGCGCTAATAAACGTGCGTTGAAATCACTTTCTGATATGCTTAAAGGTAAGCAAGGTCGTTTCAGACAAAACTTATTAGGTAAGCGTGTAGATTTTTCTGGGCGTTCTGTAATTGTTACGGGCCCTGAGCTAAAATTACATCAATGTGGCTTGCCTAAAAAAATGGCTTTAGAACTATTCAAACCATTTATTTACTCTCGTTTAGAAGCCAAGGGACTGTCTTCAACAGTCAAGCAGGCAAAGAAAATTGTTGAGAAACAGCGTCCTGAAGTATGGGATATTTTGGATGAAGTTATCCGTGAACATCCAGTGATGCTAAACCGTGCACCTACACTGCACCGTTTGGGTATACAAGCATTTGAACCAGTACTTATTGAAGGTAAAGCAATACAGTTACATCCTTTAGTCTGCTCAGCATTTAATGCTGATTTTGATGGCGACCAAATGGCTGTTCACGTTCCTCTTTCATTGGAAGCACAATTAGAAGCGCGTGTTCTTATGATGTCTACAAACAACGTTTTATCTCCTGCGAATGGTAAACCAATCATTGTTCCTTCACAGGATATGATCTTAGGTTTGTATTATGTGACTTTAGAGCGCGAGGGCATGATTGGCCAAGGAATGACATTTGCAAATCCTCAAGAGGTTGAGCATGCGTTAGACACTGGTAAGGTTCACTTACATTCAAAAATTACTTGTCGAGTTGAGCAAGTAAATGAAGAAGGTGAAGTTGTGTGGGAGCGTTTTGAAACGACACCTGGGCGAGTAAGGTTGAGCACTGTTTTACCATTAAATCATAAAGCACCTTATAGCTTAATTAACCGATTATTACGTAAAAAAGAAGTTGGTGAAATAATTGATAGTGTATATCGTTATTGTGGCCAAAAAGAGTCTGTAATATTCTGTGATCATATTATGACCTTGGGTTTCCGTGAAGCATTCAAAGCAGGTATATCTTTTGGTAAAGATGACATGATTATTCCAGAAACAAAATGGTCACTAGTTAATGAAACTCGTGATTATGTGAAGGGTTTCGAACAACAATATATGGATGGATTGATCACTCAGGGTGAAAAATACAACAAAGTTGTTGATGCTTGGTCAAAAGCAAACGAAAAAGTAACAGATGCCATGATGGATAGTATTTCATCAATGAAGAAAACTGATGATGGTTCTGAAATGGAACCAAACTCTGTTTACATGATGGCACATTCAGGTGCTCGTGGGTCTGTTACTCAGATGAAGCAGCTTGGCGGTATGCGTGGGTTGATGGCAAAGCCAAATGGCGAAATTATTGAAACTCCAATTATCTCTAACTTTAAAGAAGGCCTTTCGGTTCTAGAGTATTTCAACTCTACTCACGGTGCTCGTAAGGGTCTGTCTGATACTGCCTTGAAAACAGCAAATTCAGGTTATTTAACCCGTCGTTTGGTCGACGTTGCTCAAGATTGTATTGTACGTGAATGGGATTGTGGAACTGATAAATCAATTACGGCACGTGCTGCTGTAAATGATGGAGAAGTTGTTTCTTCAATGGCTGAGCGAATTCTTGGAAGAGTACTTGCTGAAGATGTGATACATCCTGCTACTGGTGAAACATTAGGGAAGTGCAATGATCTTGTAGATGAAAGACAAGCAGACACAATTGACGCAGCTAATTTAGTCTCAATACAAATAAGATCACCACTAACTTGTGAATCAGATGATGGTATTTGTGCAGCATGTTACGGGCGTGATTTAGCTCGTGGGCATGGTGTAAATCCAGGTGAAGCAGTTGGAATTATTGCTGCACAGTCTATCGGTGAACCAGGAACGCAGCTTACAATGCGTACTTTCCACATTGGTGGTGTTGCGCAGGGTGGTCAGCAATCATTCCAAGACGCTAGCCAAGCTGGGACAATTGACATTAGAAAAGCTAATATACTTATAAATCGAGACGGCGAGCAAATCGTTATGGGCCGTAACGTTGAGTTAGTGGTTGTTGATGAAAATGGGCAGGATGCTGTTATCCATAAAATGGATTATGGTACTAAAGTATTGGTTAAATCAGGTGATAAAGTTGCACGTGGTGATAAATTATACGAATGGGATCCATATACATTACCAATCATTGCTGACAAAGGTGGTATAACTAAACTTGTAGATCTTGTTTCTGGTATTTCCGTACGTGATGTGACTGATGACGCAACTGGCATTAGCCAAAAAATCGTAACTGATTGGCGTTCTGCAAAGCAAGGTTCGGATTTGAAGCCATCAATAATTGTAGCTGATACTAAAACTGGAGATCCAGTAATAAATGATGCAGGCAATCCAATCCAATATGCCATGTCTGTTGATGCAATTTTATCTGTAGAAGATGGCCAAGCTATTGAGGCTGGTGATGTTGTTGCACGTATTCCTCGTGAAGGTGCAAAAACAAAAGATATTACGGGTGGTTTGCCACGTGTTGCAGAACTTTTTGAAGCACGTAGACCAAAAGATCACGCCATAATTGCTGAAATGGATGGTTATGTTGAATTTGGACGTGACTTCAAGAACAAGCGACGAGTTAATGTAGTATCTGCAGACGATTCAGAAATCAAAACAGAATATATGGTTCCAAAAGGTAAGCATATTCCTGTCCAAGAAGGTGACTTCATCCAAAAAGGTGAATACATCATGGATGGCAATCCTGCGCCTCACGATATTTTAAATATTATGGGTGTTGAAGCATTAGCTGATTATATGATTGACGAAGTCCAAGATGTTTATCGACTTCAAGGTGTGAAGATTAATGATAAACACATTGAAGTTATAGTTCGTCAAATGTTGCAAAAATGGGAAATCACAACAAGTGGTGGCACAACTCTATTAAAAGGCGAGCAAGTAGACAAAGCAGAATTTGATGAAGCATGTCAAAAAGCTGTAGATGCTGGTCGCGAACCTGCAACTGGTGGCCCAATTCTCTTAGGCATCACAAAAGCATCTCTGCAAACGCGTTCATTTATTTCAGCAGCGTCTTTCCAAGAAACAACTCGTGTTCTAACAGATGCAGCAACGCGTGGTAAGAAAGATAAGTTGATTGGCTTAAAAGAAAACGTAATTGTGGGACGTTTGATACCAGCAGGTACAGGTGGGGCAACTCATCAAATTAAGAAAGTAGCTGCTGATCGTGATGCTGTGATTATTGAAGATAAAAGATCTGCAGCAGAAGAAGCTGCTGCGTTGATGGCTCCTCAAGAATCTGATTTAAATGCTGAATCAGTTTTTGATGCATCAACGAATGATAGTTCTGCTGATCAAGAAAATGATAACGTTTAGATTTATATTATAATTTGATTTTAAAAGGCTCTGTTAAATCAGGGCCTTTTTTTTTAATCACAATGATTGTGTAATCTTTGTTCGACCATTTTTAGTTAAAAGCCAAATATTTTCTTCTATTGTCACAACCGCAGAAAGTTCATCGCCCCAAGCCGCACCAGTATCTATATTTACTCGATTTCCATAGTGTGTAACTTGGTCTACAATTGTATGGCCATGTAATATTAATTTTGAGGCTTTTTTTGGGTTATCAAGCCAATTTTTACGTATCCACAACATGTCATCCTCATTCTGATTATCTAACGGAAAATCAAGATTAATTCCAGCATGTACAAAGAAAATGTGCTTAGTATTATAATATAATGGTAGATTTTTTATAAAATTGATATGAGACGTAGGAACAGCTTGTATGGCCATTTTTAATATTTCATCTAAGCATTCGCGATAGTTCTCAGGAACTTTGACACCATATGATGCAAGCGTTTCAACGCCACCAATGCGATGATGAAGCCAACTATAATCTGGTTTAAGATTCGGATCGTGTTTATGTGGATCATTGAAAAACCATTCCATAAGCCGATCATGATTACCTTTTAGCACTTTCCACGGCTTTCCGTCTTTAATGCCCCTCATTAAATATTCAATTGTACCTTTACTGTCTTCACGGCGATCAATTAAATCACCAATATGAACTATTTCAAATGAAGCTGATTTTGAAGTTTGAAAATCTTCATTAATTAATTGATGGATTGCTTGAAGTTGGGTTAAATCACCATGTATGTCGCCAACAGCGTAGATAAGATGTGTCATGGATTAAGTATATATATAGTATAATTCACTGACAACCTATCTGGGCAACATGTTTGTCATTAATACTCCTAGATGGATGGAGTAGCTTAAAGAATATTAAATTGTTACATATCATTTCTATAGCTGCTGTTGACACGAAACCCGACTCCGCTTATAGCCGCGTTACTTGATATGAGAAGTTCGCTTTTCTTATCATACAAGCCAAAATTTGGCGGTCATGATCCAGGTGAAAACCTTGATCCTCTGGAATTATCGCTTCGAGCTAATGAGGGTTCGTAGCGGTATCGGGTTTATGATCAGAGATCATAGGCCTATTTATGTTTGAAACGGTAAAATGGGGAACCCAATATGCCTACAATACAACAGCTGATCCGCAAGCCGCGCCAGCCAAAAATCAAACGCTCCAAGTCTCAGCACTTGGAATCATGCCCGCAGAAACGCGGTGTATGTACACGTGTTTATACAACTACACCTAAGAAACCTAACTCTGCCATGCGTAAAGTAGCTAAAGTTCGGCTAACTAATGGTTTTGAAGTCATCTCTTACATTCCTGGTGAAAGCCACAACCTACAAGAACACTCAGTTGTTTTGATACGTGGTGGACGTGTAAAAGACCTTCCAGGTGTTCGTTACCACATCTTGCGCGGTGTTTTAGATACCCAAGGTGTTAAAGATCGTAAGCAACGTCGTTCAAAATACGGCGCGAAAAAACCGAAATAAGGGTAGTATATTATGTCTAGACGTCACAGCGCCGTTAAAAGAGAAGTTCTGCCTGATGCCAAATATGGCAACACAGTTCTTACAAAATTTATGAATAACCTTATGCTAGATGGACGTAAGTCTGCAGCAGAACGTATTGTATATGGTGCGTTAGATAGGGTTGAAACTAAACTAAAGCGAGCACCAATTGAGGTATTCGAAGAAGCATTAGATAATATTAAACCAGCAGTTGAGGTTCGTTCTCGACGTGTGGGTGGTGCAACATATCAAGTTCCTGTTGAGGTTCGTGTTGAGCGCCGTGAAGCATTAGCAATCAGATGGTTGATTAAAGCATCGCGAACGCGAAATGAAAATACAATGGAAGAGCGTTTAGCTGCTGAATTGATGGATGCCATCAACAGCCGTGGCTCTGCTGTTAAGAAACGTGAAGACACTCACAAAATGGCAGATGCAAATAAAGCATTTAGTCATTATCGCTGGTAACAAAGAAAAGGGCGCAAGCAGATGGCACGCGAATATCCTCTCGATCTTTATCGTAACTTTGGCATCATGGCTCACATTGATGCAGGTAAGACAACTTGTTCTGAACGCATTCTTTACTACACAGGTAAAGAGCACAACATTGGAGAAGTCCATGACGGTGCAGCAACTATGGATTGGATGGAACAAGAGCAGGAGAGAGGTATAACTATTACTTCTGCTGCTACTACAACATTTTGGGAGCGTACTGAAGATGGTACAACTCCTGACACTCCAAAACATCGTCTAAATATTATTGATACACCAGGGCACGTTGATTTCACAATTGAAGTTGAACGTTCCCTTGCTGTCCTAGATGGTGCAGTTTGTGTTCTTGATGCTAACGCAGGTGTTGAACCTCAAACAGAAACTGTTTGGCGACAAGCTGATCGTTACAAAGTTCCTCGTATGGTTTTCGTCAATAAAATGGACAAAATTGGTGCCGACTTCTTTAATTGCGTTGAGATGATAGAAGATCGTACGGGTGCAGTAGCTGTGCCTGTTGCTTTTCCGATTGGTGCAGAGACGGAACTTGAAGGCTTGGTAGATCTCGTGACCATGGAAGAATGGTTATGGCAAGGTGAAGACCTTGGAGCGACTTGGATAAAAGCGCCAATTCGTGATAGCTTAAAAGATCTTGCCGATACATGGCGAAACAAGCTAGTTGAAAATGCTGTTGAGCAAGATGACGATGCAATGGAAGCCTACCTTGAAGGTAATGAGCCAGATGTTGAAACACTTAGAAAACTAATTCGTTCGGGTTGTTTATCTATGTCCTTTGTTCCGGTTCTTGGTGGCTCTGCGTTCAAAAACAAAGGTGTTCAGCCTTTATTAAATGCTGTTATTGATTATCTTCCTTCTCCTCTAGATGTAGTCGATTATATGGGCTTCAAACCAGGTGATGAAACTGAAACACGTGACATTGCTCGAAGAGCAGATGATGACATGGCTTTTTCTGGATTGGCATTTAAAATTATGAACGATCCATTTGTGGGATCTTTAACATTTACTCGTATTTACTCTGGAACATTGAGTAAAGGTGACACGATGTTTAACTCTACAAAAGGAAAAAAAGAGCGTGTTGGTCGAATGATGATGATGCACTCTATTGACCGCGAAGAAATAACTGAAGCTTTTGCGGGTGACATCATAGCCCTAGCTGGACTTAAAGATACAACAACTGGTGATACAATATGTTCTGTTGCAGATCCTGTTGTGTTGGAAACAATGACCTTTCCAGATCCAGTTATTGAAATTGCAGTCGAGCCAAAAACTAAAGCAGACCAAGAAAAAATGTCTCAAGGTCTAGGTCGTTTAGCTGCAGAAGATCCATCTTTCCGTGTTGAAACAGATTTAGAATCTGGTCAAACAATTATGAAGGGTATGGGCGAACTACATCTTGATATCCTTGTTGATCGTTTGAAACGAGAATTTAAGGTAGAAGCTAACATTGGTGCTCCTCAGGTTGCTTATCGTGAAACAATTTCTCATGAAGCAGAAATTTCATATACACACAAGAAGCAATCAGGTGGCTCTGGCCAATACGCTGAAGTTAAGATGATCATCAAGCCTACAGAGCCTGGTGAAGGTTACAGCTTCGAATCAAAAATTGTTGGTGGTTCTATTCCAAAAGAATATATTCCTGGTGTTGAAAAAGGTATTGAGTCTGTAATGGATAGTGGTCCTTTAGCAGGCTTCCCAGTGATTGATTTTAAAGTTGAACTAATCGATGGTAAGTATCACGATGTTGACTCGAGTGTAATGGCTTTTGAGATTGCTGGGCGTATGGGAATGCGTGAAGGAATGAGAAAAGCTGGAGCAAAAATGCTTGAGCCTATAATGAAGGTAGAAGTTGTAACACCTGAAGAATATACAGGTGGTATTATTGGAGACCTTACTTCTCGTCGTGGTATGGTTCAAGGTCAAGACACAAGAGGTAATGCAATTGCAATAGATGCACGTGTTCCTTTGGCCAACATGTTTGGTTATATCAATAACCTTCGTTCCATGTCTTCTGGACGTGCGAACTTTACTATGCAGTTCAGCCACTATGACGCTGTACCAAGCAATATATCTGAAGAAATCCAGGCGAAATTCGCCTGATCTGAAACTAACAGGTCAGGCATAGCCGACCGACTTAAACCTAGGAGGCCGTTATGGCTAAAGAAAAGTTTGAACGTAATAAACCGCATTGCAACATCGGCACAATTGGCCACGTTGATCACGGTAAGACAACATTAACAGCTGCGATCACTAAGCAATATGGTGATTTCAAAGCGTATGACGAAATTGATGGCGCGCCAGAAGAAAAAGCGCGTGGAATTACAATTTCTACAGCACACGTTGAGTATGAGACAGAAAACCGTCACTACGCACACGTTGATTGCCCAGGCCACGCTGACTATGTGAAAAACATGATCACTGGTGCTGCTCAAATGGATGGCGCAATTTTGGTTGTTAACGCTGCAGATGGTCCTATGCCACAAACACGTGAGCACATTTTGTTAGGCCGCCAAGTTGGTATTCCTTCAATGGTTGTATTCATGAACAAAGTTGACCAAGTGGATGACGATGAGTTGTTAGAATTGGTTGAAATGGAAATTCGTGAATTGTTAAGTGATTACGATTACCCAGGTGATGATATTCCTATCGTTGCTGGTTCAGCTCTTGCTGCATTAGAAGATCGTGATGACAACATTGGTAAAGAAAAAATTGCTGAGCTAATGAAGGCTGTTGATGAATTTATTCCACAACCTCCACGTGCAATCGATGAGCCTTTCTTGATGCCAATCGAAGATGTTTTCTCAATTTCTGGCCGTGGTACAGTTGTAACTGGTCGTATCGAACGTGGTGCTATCAACGTTGGTGACGAAATTGAAATCGTTGGTATCAAAGACACATCAAAAACAACATGTACTGGTGTTGAAATGTTCCGCAAGCTACTTGACCGTGGTGAAGCAGGTGACAACGTTGGTGCTTTGTTGCGTGGTGTTGACCGTGATGGTGTTGAGCGTGGCCAAGTTTTGGTTAAGCCAGGTTCAGTAACTCCACACACAAAATTTGAAGCAGAAGTTTATATTCTGACTAAAGATGAGGGTGGTCGTCACACACCATTCTTTGCAAACTACCGTCCACAGTTTTACTTCCGTACAACTGACGTAACTGGAACTGTTGAGCTGCCATCAGGCACAGAAATGGTAATGCCAGGTGATAACTTGAAGTTCGACGTAGAACTAATCAATCCTATCGCTATGGAACAAGGTCTACGTTTTGCTATCCGCGAAGGTGGCCGTACTGTAGGTTCTGGCGTGGTTTCTAAAATTATCGCTTAAATTAATACGACCCCTTCGGGTTCGATGTGGTCCATTGGAATGATCCAATGGTCCACCTATCAACTCTAACGCCTTGAAAGGCTAAAAAATGCAAAGTCAAAATATTCGTATTCGGCTGAAAGCTTTTGATTACCGTGTGTTGGATGCCAGCACTGAGGAAATCGTAAACACAGCTAAACGAACAGGTGCTCAAGTACGTGGCCCTATTCCATTACCTAACAAAATTGAAAAATTCACAGTTTTACGTTCACCGCACGTGAATAAAAAATCGCGTGAGCAATTTGAAATCCGCACACATAAACGTTTGCTAGACATTATTGACCCAACTCCACAAACAGTAGACGCGCTCATGAAGCTCGATCTTGCTGCTGGTGTGGATGTTGAGATCAAGCTTTAAGGGGGTAATTGATATGCGCTCTGGAGTAATTGCAAAAAAAATCGGCATGACTCGTTTGTTCATGGAAGATGGCAAGCAGGTACCTGTTACTGTTCTTCAAATGGAAAACTTACAAGTTGTGTCTCAACGAACTAATGAAACAGACGGTTACACGGCTGTTCAATTAGGAGCTGGTGTTGCAAAAGCAAAACGTCAATCTGCAGCAATGCGTGGTCACTTTGCAAAAGCAAAAGTTGAGCCAAAACGTAAGATTGCAGAATTTCGCGTTTCAGCTGACAACTTAATTGAAGTTGGTGAAGAAATCGTAGCAAATCATTTTTTAGATGGTCAAAAAGTAGATGTTTCAGGTACCTCAATTGGTAAAGGTTTTGCCGGTGCCATGAAGCGTCATAATTTTGGTGGTCTACGTGCTACTCACGGTGTTTCAGTTTCTCACCGTTCACACGGTTCAACAGGACAGTGTCAAGAGCCAGGTAAAGTTTTCAAAGGTAAGAAAATGGCTGGCCACATGGGTTCTGCTCGGGTCACTACACAAAATCTTGAGGTAGTTCGCACTGATATAGATCGTGGATTAATCATGATCAAAGGTGCTGTTCCTGGTTCAAAAGGTGGATGGGTTACTGTTAAAGACTCTGTTAAGAAAAAAGCTCCTGAAGGACTTCCTTTCCCAGCGGCTTTACGTTCTGCTATAGCACCTGCTGCACCACAAGTAGAAGAAGCTGCTGTTGAAACAGCAACTGAAGGAGGCGCAGAATAATGAAAGCCAACGTAATAAAATTAGATGCAAAATCAGCAGGTTCAATTGACCTAGATGACTCAGTCTTTGGACTAGAGCCACGCGCGGATATTCTACATCGTGTTGTTCGGTACCAACTAGCAAAGCGCCAAGCTGGTACACACAAGGTTAAAACTCGTTCAGAGACTTCTTATTCAACTAAGAAGATATATAACCAAAAAGGTACTGGTGGCGCACGTCATGGTGATAGAAACGCTCCTATCTTTCGAGGTGGTGGTGTCTATAAGGGTCCAAAGGTTCGTTCGCATGCGCATGATCTAACAAAAAAATTCCGTAAATTGGGATTAAAGCATGCACTTTCAGCGAAAGCGACAGCAGGGGAACTTATTGTTATTGATAGTGTTGAAGCAAAAACATCAAAGACAGCTGATTTAGCTAAAGTAGTTACAAACTTAGGCTGGAAGAAAGTCTTAATTATCGATGGAACTGATGTTAATGAAAACTTCTTATTAGCATCACGTAATATTGATGGACTAGATATTCTGCCATCAGCGGGAGCTAATGTTTATGATATCTTGAAATCAAATACACTTGTTCTGACAAAAGCTGGAGCAGAAGCATTGGAGGCACGTTTAAAATGAGCGATACAGCCAAACTTTATGATATTATAAGAGCGCCGATTGTAACCGAAAAAGCAACTATGGCTTCTGAACATAATGCTGTTGTTTTCGAAGTAGCAATTGACGCAAATAAGCCTCAGATCAAAGAAGCAGTGGAAACATTGTTCAATGTGAAGGTTAAAGCGGTAAACACAAGTATTACTAAAGGAAAAGTAAAACGTTTTCGTGGAATGCTTGGTAAGCGCAAGGATGTGAAAAAAGCATATGTAACGTTGGAAGAAGGTAACACAATCGACGTTTCAACAGGTCTCTAAGGCCATATATTAATTTCTTTAAAGGCCTCCATAACTCTGAGGCCTTTAATATTTCTGCAGATGTAAGTAAATTAATTAAGGCACTTACATTCTATAGACGCCTCGTTATTTATCTGATACTTGGCACGGACTATGCTTCTCAAGATTCGTTCAGAGAAGCATTTTTATTGATTAATTTATTGGCGGACCTACGGGGCCGCATAACCTTTCAGGCCCAAATTGGTCTGAGCTAAAACGGAAGACAGAAAGAATGGCATTAAAGTCGTACAAACCAACGACGCCAGGCCAACGTGGGTTGGTTCTGATTGACCGTTCCGAGCTTTGGAAAGGCCGCCCAGTTAAAGCGCTCACAGAAGGTGTGCGTAAAAACGGCGGTCGGAACAATACCGGACGGATTACTATGCGTCGCAAAGGCGGTGGGGCTAGACGCCTTTACCGTATCGTAGATTTCAAGCGAAACAGGTTGGATATTTCAGCAGTTGTTGAGCGTATTGAATACGATCCAAATAGAACTGCATTTATTGCACTTATTAAATACGAAGATGGCCAATTGGCATATATCTTAGCACCACAGCGACTTGCTATTGGTGATACGGTAATTGCAAGCGCCAAAGCAGATGTAAAACCAGGTAATGCGATGCCATTTACTGGTTTGCCTATCGGAACAATAATTCACAATATTGAACTTAAGCAAGGCAAAGGCGGACAAATTGCTCGTGCTGCTGGTACTTACGCTCAATTTGTTGGTCGTGATGGTGGATATGCCCAAATAAGACTTTCTTCTGGAGAACTGCGTTTAGTTCGTCAGGAATGTATGGCAACTGTTGGTGCCGTATCGAATCCTGATAATTCTAACCAAAACTTTGGTAAGGCTGGCCGAAACAGACACAAAGGCATTCGTCCAAGTGTTCGTGGTGTGGTTATGAACCCTGTAGATCACCCTCATGGTGGTGGTGAAGGCCGTACATCAGGTGGTAGACATCCTGTTACGCCTTGGGGCAAGCCAACAAAGGGTGCACGCACTCGAAACAAAAACAAAGCGTCAAGCAAGCTTATTATTCGCTCGCGCCACGCTAAGAAGAAGGGTCGTTAATCGATGTCTCGTTCAGTATGGAAAGGCCCTTTCGTTGATGCTTACGTGCTTAAAAAAGCCGAAGCAGCACGCGAATCTGGTCGTAATAATGATGTAATTAAAATTTGGTCACGTCGTTCGACGATTCTGCCTCAATTTGTTGGATTAACTTTTGGTGTTTATAATGGCCACAAGCATATACCGGTAAATGTTTCAGAAGAAATGATTGGCCAAAAGTTTGGTGAATACAGCCCAACTCGTACCTATTATGGGCACGCGGCTGATAAAAAAGCGAAACGGAAATAAGTCATGAGTAAATCAAAAAACACTCGACGCGTTGCAGATAACGAAGCTATGGCCGTTAATAAAATGCTACGTACAAGTCCGCAAAAGCTTAATCTCGTTGCACAAATGATCCGCAACAAACCTGTTGAAAAGGCTTTAGCTGATTTAACATTTTCAAAAAAGCGAATATCTGCTGATGTAAAGAAAACTTTACAGTCCGCTATCGCTAATGCTGAGAATAATCACGGTTTGGATGTAGATGATTTAATCGTTGCAGAAGCCTACGTTGGTAAAAACCTAACAATGAAACGCGGTCGCCCTAGGGCACGTGGACGCTATGGAAAAATTCTGAAGCCATTTGCTCAGTTAACAATTCTTGTACGTGTACCAGCCGCTAAAGAGGAGCAAGCATAATGGGTCAGAAGATCAATCCAATTGGCTTTCGTTTGCAAGTCAATCGCACATGGGATAGCCGTTGGTACGCCGAAGGTGACAAATATGGTAGTCTCTTATTAGAAGACATTAAAATTCGCGAATTTGTGAAAAAAGAATGTGTTCAAGCGGGCGTCGCTAGAGTAATAGTAGAGCGGCCTCACAAAAAGTGTCGCGTTACAATCCATTCAGCAAGACCAGGTGTTATCATTGGTAAAAAAGGCGCTGATATTGAGACACTTCGTAAAAAACTTGCAGCGTTTACAGACAGTGAATTACACTTAAATATCGTTGAAGTACGCAAACCAGAAATGGATGCGCAATTGGTTGCAGAATCAGTTGCTCAACAATTAGAGCGTCGTGTTTCATTCCGTCGCGCTATGAAGCGTGCAGTACAAAATGCAATGAGAATGGGTGCCTTAGGTATTCGTATTAATGTTGCAGGACGTTTAGGTGGTGCAGAAATTGCACGAACTGAATGGTATCGCGAAGGTCGAGTGCCATTGCACACTTTACGTGCTGATATTGATTATGCTCGTGCTGAAGGTATGACTGCATATGGTATCATTGGTATAAAGGTATGGATTTTCAAGGGTGAGATTATGGAACATGATCCAGCAGCTCGTGATCGACGTATCGAAGAAACGCAAAACAGCGGTGGACCACGTCCACAAGGCGGCAATCGTCCGCCACGCCGTTAAGATAGGGGAGTTATATTATGCTTTCACCAAAGCGCACTAAATTCCGCAAAATGTTTAAAGGCCGCATTAAGGGCCTTGCAAAAGGTGGTTCTGATCTGAATTTCGGTTCATTTGGCTTAAAAGCAACACAACCAGAACGTGTTACTGCTCGTCAAATTGAAGCTGCTCGTCGTGCTATGACACGACATATGAAGCGTCAAGGTCGTGTATGGATCCGTATTTTCCCAGATGTTCCAGTTACTAATAAACCTACTGAAGTTCGTATGGGTAAAGGTAAGGGATCTGTCGAATATTGGGCTTGTAAGGTTAAACCTGGTCGTGTGATGTTTGAAATTGATGGTGTATCAGAGGCTATTGCGGTTGAGGCTTTACGTCTTGCTGCTATGAAATTGCCTGTAAAGACACGTGTGGTTCAACGCGAGGACTGGTAAAAATTACCTAATAGATAATATAAAAACCCAATCAATATATGATTGGGTTTTTTTTTATAAAAATTTAACTTCAATTATTTTGTTTTATAAATTGTAAATGTATCTTTGATTTTGGCACTTCTTAATATAACAGGATTATATGTCAGATATATTAGATCTCTTTATTACTCGCATTTATCGTACAGCTTTAAATAACTACGATATTAAAATTAATTCAGATGAATTGGAAACTACATGTTTCTCAATTGCGCACGATGATGTTGCTGGGCAAAGGTGGTGTGAAGAAAATGATTATTCTGGTTATACAAGCTATGCGTCTTTAGATGATTTGCCTTGGCGGTTCCCAATATTTAAAGATTTAGTAAAGGCACTAGATCTACATGTTGCTGATTTTGCGGAAGAGCTTCAATTTGATCTTGGTGATAGGCCGCTTGTTCTAAATGGTTTATGGATAAATATTCTTCCAGAAGGTGGGATACATACTGGCCATATCCATCCAAACTCTGTGATAAGTGGGACTACATATGTTTCAATGCCGGATGGCGCAAGCGCAATTAAATTTGAAGATCCAAGATTACCAATGATGATGGCCGCCCCTCCAAGAAAGACAAATGCAAATACTGGTTCACGTACATTTAATTATATAAATCCTAATGTGGGGGATGTACTATTATGGGAAAGTTGGCTTCGTCATGAAGTTCCGATGAACTTAGCAGAAGAAGAACGAATTAGTGTAAGTTTTAATTATGCATGGGGTTGAGTTATTTTGGCTTATTATGCATCAAAAGAAGCTCATCAATATACTTTAAATTTATAATAATAAATCATTTACCCTTGCCACATGATAGAATCCCCTCTAAAGGGAGCATTCTAATGTACTCCACCGGATTCGTGGTGACCTAAGTGTGCTTACATAGCACACAAAGTTGGGCCTTCCGGTGATGTTGAAAGGAAATGGCAATGAACGCCAACGAATTACGTGATAAAACACCTGATGAGCTAAGAGCTGAGCTTGTAATATTGAAAAAAGAGCAATTTAATTTGCGTTTTCAAAAAGCAACAGGTCAGGCTGAATCTACTGTTAGAATGAAAGCTGCTAGAAGAGAAGCTGCTAGAGTTTTAACTATTTTGAATGAAAAGGCCGCATCAGCGGCTGCTGAATAGGAGCCTAAACATGCCAAAGCGTATACTAGCCGGCACTGTAACAGGTGACCAAAACGAACAAACAATTACAGTGTCTGTACAGCGTAGCTTTCAGCACCCTGTGTTGAAAAAAACAATCCGTAAGTCAAAAACTTACAGAGCGCATGATGCGCAAAACGAATTCAAAATTGGTGATAAAGTACGCATTGAAGAATGTGCACCAATCTCGAAGACTAAGCGCTGGACAGTTCTCACAGACTGATCAGTTTAACGAAACCCTGGGGCTGAATTTGCAAGGTCCCCAAAGGTCGGAGGAAACTCAATGATCCAGATGCAAACTAATCTGGATGTAGCTGACAACAGCGGCGCTCGCCGTGTTCAGTGCATCAAGGTTTTAGGTGGCTCTAAGCGGAAGTATGCTTCTGTTGGAGACATTATTGTCGTTTCTGTGAAAGAAGCCATTCCACGTGGTCGCGTGAAAAAAGGTGATGTTCGCAAAGCGGTAGTTGTACGTACAGCAAAAGAAGTTCGTAGGGATGATGGAACAGCAATTCGTTTTGATGGAAACGCTGCAGTTATTCTAAACAACAACAATGAACCTATTGGAACCCGTATATTTGGTCCAGTTGTACGCGAATTGCGTGCTAAGAACTTCATGAAAATTGTGTCTTTGGCACCGGAGGTTCTGTAATGGCTGCAAAATTAAAAAAAGGTGACAAGATCGTTGTTCTTTCAGGAAAAGATAAAGGTAAGGAAGGCGAAATAACTTCTGTTAACCCATCTTCTGGTAAGGCAATCGTTTCAGGTGTAAACATTGCGGTTCGTCACACTAAGCAATCACAATCATCTCAAGGTGGACGTGTTTCTGTAGAAATGCCAATTCAATTATCTAATTTGGCACTAATAGATCCAAAAGAAGGCGGCGCAACTCGCGTTGGTTTTAAAATGGACGGAGACAAAAAAGTTCGTTTTGCAAAAAAATCAGGAGCGTTGATCGATGGCTGATTATACTCCACGCCTTAAGGCGAGCTATAACGAAGTCGTTCGGCCTGCGATGAAAGAAGAATTCGCATATAAGAACGATATGATGATCCCAAAGATCACAAAAATTACACTAAACATGGGTATTGGTGAAACTGTAAACGATTCTAAAAAGATCCGTTCGGCAGTCGCTGATATGGCATCTATATCTGGGCAACAACCAGTTATAACAAAAGCTAAAAAATCTATTGCTGGTTTCCGTGTTCGTGAAGAAATGCCTTTGGGTTGTAAAGTCACATTGCGTGGCGATCAAATGTACGATTTCCTTGATCGATTGATCACGGTTGCAATGCCACGTATTCGCGATTTTCGCGGTATATCGGCAAAAAGCTTTGATGGGCGTGGTAATTATGCCATGGGTCTCAAAGAACATATCGTATTCCCAGAAATCGATTATGATAAGATCGATGAAATGTGGGGCATGGACATCGCTATCAGCACAAACGCGAAAACAGACGCTGAAGCATTGAGCTTGTTGAAAAACTTCAACATGCCTTTCACTAGTTAATCGCGAAGGAGAGAACTTATGGCTAAATCTGCAATGGTTCAACGTCAACTCAAGCGCGAAAAGCTTGTTGTTAAGTATGCTGCAAAGCGTGCTGCGTTGAAAGAAATCGCAAACAATCAAGATCTACCGATGGAAGAACGTTTCAAAGCGCGTCTAAAGTTGGCAGAACTTCCACGTAATTCTTCAGCTACTCGCTTGCACAATCGTTGCCAAGTGACTGGTCGTCCGAAGGGTTATTACCGTAAACTGAAAATGTCTCGTATCGCGTTGCGCCAATTGGCGTCTGACGGCCAGATACCTGGCATGGTCAAATCGAGCTGGTAAGGAGTAGTAATATGAACGATCCTATCGGTGATATGCTCACTAGAATTCGCAACGCTCATTTGCGTGGTAAATCTACAGTAAAAACACCTGCTTCAAAACTACGTGGTTGGGTTCTCGATGTTCTTGCGAACGAGGGCTATATCCGTGGTTATGAAGGTGCAACTTCAGACGCTGGTCATCCAGAGTTGGAAATTTCTTTGAAATATTTCGACGGTGAACCAGTTATTAAAGAACTAAAACGTGTGTCAAAACCTGGTCGTCGTGTTTATTCGGCTTCTTCAGACATTCCAACAGTTCGACAGGGTCTGGGAATTTCAATTGTATCAACACCTCAGGGTGTGATGTCAGATGCGCAAGCACGAGCAGCCAATGTTGGCGGCGAAGTGTTGTGCACAGTATTCTAGGGAGCGGATATGTCTCGTATTGGTAAAAAACCAGTCGGCCTTCCCAGTGGTGTTACAGCTACTGTCTCTGGCCAAACTGTAGAAATCAAAGGCCCAAAAGGTGTTCGTACCTTTAAAGCTACTGATGACGTGAGCCTTGCTGTTGAGGACAGTGCAGTGTCAGTTACACCGCGCGGATCTTCAAAACGTGCACGTCAGCAATGGGGTATGTCTCGAACTCAAATCGCTAACTGCGTGACTGGGGTGACAGACGGCTTCAAAAAAGAGCTGGAAATCAACGGTGTTGGTTACCGTGCTTCAATGCAGGGCGCTGTCCTGAAATTGGCACTTGGCTATTCGCATGATGTGTTATTTGAAGTGCCTACTGGCATAACTGTAACTGCACCTAAGCCAACAGAAATTATTGTTGAAGGCATTGACCAACAACAAGTAGGTGAAGTGGCTGCGAAAATTCGTGAATGGCGTAAGCCAGAGCCTTATAAAGGCAAAGGTATCAAATATAAAGACGAATATATCTTCCGTAAAGAAGGTAAGTCTAAGTAGGAGCGTGTAAAATGGCACAAACTAGAAGAACATTGTTCCTCAAGCGTCGCATGCGCAACCGGAACAAAATTAAGAAAATGGCAAATGGTCGTCCACGTCTTTGTGTGCACCGTTCGTCGAAAAACATCAGCGTGCAATTGATCGATGATGTGAATGGCGTAACAATTGCTTCAGCATCTTCCTTAGAGAAGGCGTTAGGAGTTGTTGGTAAAAATAATGTAGATGCATCAGCAAAAGTAGGTACTGCGATAGCAGAACGTGCAAAAAAAGCTGGTATAGAAGTATGTTATTTTGACCGTGGGGGATTTATTTTCCACGGTAAAGTAAAAGCATTGGCTGACGCAGCTCGCGAAGGTGGTTTGCAATTTTAAAATTGTAGGTGGGCTATTGCCCACCTCGATGATCCGGGAGTTTAACTCACTGGGATTGATATTATTAAGGGCTCTGCCCAAAATCAGGAGGCCAAGATGGCTAGAGAAGATAACCGTAAAGGTCGCGACCGCGACGAAGCACCAGAATTTCAGGATCGTTTAGTTGCGATTAACCGCGTATCAAAGACCGTAAAAGGTGGTAAACGCTTTGGCTTTGCTGCTCTTGTAGTAGTTGGAGATCAAAAAGGTAGAGTTGGATACGGCAAGGGTAAAGCAAAAGAAGTACCTGAGGCTATCCGAAAGGCAACTGAACAAGCAAAGCGCCAAATGATCAGAGTCCCCTTAAGAGAAGGGCGTACATTGCATCACGATGTTAATGGTCGTCATGGCGCAGGTAAAGTAGTTATGAGAACAGCACCGCAAGGTACTGGTATCATTGCTGGTGGCCCGATGCGTGCAGTTTTTGAAATGCTAGGCGTACAGGATGTTGTTGCAAAATCGATAGGGTCACAAAATCCTTATAACATGATCCGTGCGACAATGGATGGATTAGGAAAAGAAGCTTCACCAAGATCTGTTGCTCAAAGACGTGGTAAAAAAGTATCTGAAATCTTACCAAAAGAGGAGGCTTAAATCATGGCTAAAACTATTGTTGTAAAACAAACTGGTTCACCAATTCGTCGTCCAAAAGATCAACGAGATACACTAATTGGTCTAGGTCTAAATAAAATGCACAAGACGCGTGAATTAGAAGACACTCCATCTGTACGTGGTATGGTACGTAAAGTATCACACATGGTAGAAATAATAGAAGAAAAAGGCTAAGATTAGCCTTATTTATTGAGACAATGCGCCCTGTACTAATGTATGGGGCGTTTTTTTTAAGATATAATTTATACCAAGTTGAGAATATAAATGAAAATCTTTATTAAATTAATAAATAACTAATAAGTTGAATCATGATACGACATGTAGTTTTTTTTAGTGCAATTAATCCTGAAGACTCAAATGCTATATTTGATGGCTTATCAATTTTAGCAAATATTCCGCATGCATCACTATTTGAAGTAACGCGAAACTTGAAAGTTGATAAAATAAATGGGAAAGACCCTGATTTTATTGTTTATGCTGAGTTTACTAATCAAGAAGCTCTGGATGCATATAAAGCCCACCCACTTTATAAGAAATCTATATCTATTGTTCGCCCTTTGAGAGATATGAGAATAGCCGCTGATTTCCTCGGTTAAAATGTACATTTCAATTTTGTCACATAACAACTTACATTATCTTGCATAAATTAAATCAACGAGTTATACGCTCACGATGTGGTCATTTAGATCATAGAATCATTAATGCCGTGTTTGCCCTTTATCGCTAATCGGGGGTAGTTCCGGCCAAAGGAGATAGCGATATGAAACTGAATCAACTTTCAGACAACCCAGGTGCAACTAAACGACGAAAACGCATTGGCCGTGGACCAGGTTCTGGTACAGGTAAAATGGGTGGACGAGGCATCAAAGGGCAAAAATCACGTTCAGGTGTAGCAATAAACGGTTATGAAGGTGGCCAAATGCCATTATACATGCGGTTACCAAAGCGTGGATTTAACAATATTAATGCAAAAACATATGCAGTTGTAAATTTAGGACTAATTCAAAAATTTATTGATGCAAAAAAAATAGACATTAAAAAGCCAGTTACAGAACAATCACTTGTTGAAAGTGGATTAGTTCGACGTATTAAAGATGGTGTACGTATTTTAGCTAAAGGTGAGCTCACTTCAAAGTTAGATATTACTGTTACGGGTGCTTCAGCCTCTGCAATTGAAGCAGTTGCAAAGGCTGGTGGTTCACTAAATGTCACAAAGGCGGCAAAAGTAGCTGAATAAGGGTTGTTAGTCGCAAAATCTCGGCTTACAAAATACTATAGTTTTTAGCGCCGCGGTCTGGAAACGGATTTCGCGGCGTTTTTATTCGAAAGGGTCTTAAGCATGGCATCAGCCGCTGAACAAATGGCATCAAATATTTCTTGGGGCGCCTTTGGCAAAGCCAAAGAACTTCAAAGCCGTATCATTTTTGCCTTAGGTATGCTTATTGTGTACCGGTTGGGCACATTTATACCAGTACCAGGTATCGACGCAGACGCACTCAAAACTTTTGTTGAGTCAGCACAGCAAGGTATTGGGGGTATTCTTAATATGTTTACTGGTGGTGCGGTAAGCCGTATGGCGATTTTTGCACTTGGAATAATGCCATATATCTCTGCATCTATTATTGTGCAGTTGATGACCGCAATGGTTCCATCTTTAGAGCAGCTTAAAAAAGAGGGTGAACAAGGTCGAAAAAAGATCAACCAATATACACGCTATGGCACTGTTGCTCTTGCAATATTCCAAGCTTATGGCCTTTCAGCGGGTTTGCAAGCAGGCGATATGGCTACAAACCCTGGTTTTTTAACCTTCCAATTACCTTGCATTATTACTTTAGTAGGTGGAACGATGTTCCTAATGTGGATAGGTGAGCAGATCACTGCGCGTGGAATAGGTAATGGTATATCCTTAATTATTTTTGTTGGGATCGTCGCTGAATTACCTGCTGCTCTTGCTCAATTTTTTGTTCAAGGACGACAAGGAACGATTTCTCCAGCGGTAATACTTAGTGTTATGGTTATGGTAGTTGCAGTCATCGCATTTATTGTATTTATGGAGAGAGCATTAAGAAAAGTTCACATTCAGTATCCAAAGCGTCAAGTTGGTATGAAAGTATACGGTGGCGAAAGTAGTCACTTACCTATTAAGTTGAATCCTGCAGGTGTTATTCCTCCAATTTTTGCATCTGCATTACTACTATTACCAACTACAATTGCTACATTTTCAAGCACACAAACATCTGGGTTTATGAATACACTCCTGGCGTGGTTTGGGCCTGGCCAACCTCTATATTTTGTATTCTTTGTGATTATGATTGTATTTTTCAGCTATTTTTACACAGCAAATGTATCATTTAAAACTGACGAAGTTGCTGACAATCTAAAGAAACAAAATGGTTTTGTTCCTGGTATTCGCCCAGGCAAGAATACTGGATTGTACTTGGATTACGTGGTTGCAAGAATTTTAGTTGTTGGCTCTGCTTATTTAGTTGCAGTATGTTTACTACCAGAGGTTTTACGTTCTCAGTTTGCAGTTCCGTTTTATTTTGGTGGAACTAGTTTATTGATTGTTGTTTCAGTAACTATGGATACTATCCAGCAAGTGCAATCTCATCTACTGGCACATCAGTATGAAGGGTTGATTGAGCGCTCTAAATTAACAGGAAAAAACCGGGCAAAAGCTCGAAAGCGAAAAACTAAACGTTAATTAGGAGATATTAAGTGAATATCATTTTAATAGGTCCTCCGGGCGCAGGTAAGGGTACTCAAGCAGCAACTCTAGTTAAGGATCGAAATATGATCCAACTATCAACTGGTGATATGCTTAGAGCAGCCCGTACTTCAGGAACTGAATTAGGTAAAATGGTTGCTGGGGTGATGGATCGAGGAGAGCTTGTCACGGACGAGATTGTAATTGGTTTAATTGAAGAGCAATTAACTTCGAGCACAGAATCTACTGGATTTATTTTTGATGGCTTCCCTAGAACTTTAGCTCAAGCAGATGCTTTAAGTAATTTGTTATCAAAGGTTGACCAAAAATTGGATACTGTAATCCAAATGACAGTTGATGACGAAGCTTTGGTTCGTAGAATTACTGGTCGCTTTACATGTGGAGTGTGTGGCCAAGGATATCACGAAGACTTTAAAGCTCCAATTATCAAAGGAAAATGTGATAACTGTGGCGAAGTAGGAGCTTTTAAAAAACGTGCAGACGACAATGAAGACGCATTAAAAACTCGTTTGATGGCATATTATAAAGATACTTCACCACTCATTGGATATTACTATGCAAAACAACAACTTCAGCAGATTAATGGGCTAAACAGTATTGACGAAGTCGGAAGAGATATATCTGAAGCAATTTCTTCAATTTAATGAATTAATATTTATGAGATTAAGTTTCGAATAATCGAAGTAATGAATTGAAATCATACAAAGTTATAGAATTTATTAATGTTTATATTTGCTTGACGGACAACACTTTTTCGCCTAATTGACAGCCTTCTGCACTAATGATTTGGATCTTTTTTATGAGCGATTCGTTAATGCTAGAAATTATTGGTGTATAATACAAAATTTTATGCACTGTTGTGAAAATAGGTTCTGGAAAGACGGAACCGCAACTGTAAGGATATATAACTTGGCACGTATCGCTGGCGTTAATCTGCCTACCCATAAACGGGTTCCTATCGCATTAACATACATTACAGGAATTGGCCCTGCATCAGCAGACAAGATCTGTAATGGAACAAAAATTGATGCGGCTCGTCGTATTAATGAACTCTCAGATGCTGAAATATTATCAATCCGCGAATATATTGATGCTAACTTTGAAGTTGAAGGAGACCTTCGTAGAGAAGTTTCAATGAATATCAAAAGATTGATGGATTTGGGCTGCTACAGAGGCTTACGTCATCGTCGTGGTTTGCCAGTTCGTGGTCAACGCACAAGTACTAACGCTCGCACTCGCAAAGGTCCTGCAAAGGCCATTGCTGGTAAGAAGAAATAGGGGGTTCTGATCAATGGCACGTGAAGCACGTATGAAAAGAAAAGAACGCAAAAACATCACAGCTGGTGTTGCACACATAAATTCTTCTTTCAATAATACAAAAATTCTTATCGCAGATGCTCAAGGAAATGCTATTGCATGGTCTTCTGCTGGAACGATGGGTTTTAAAGGCTCTAGAAAATCCACACCTTACGCAGCTCAAATGGCTGCTGAAGATGCAGGCAAAAAAGCTCAAGAGCATGGCGTAAAAACTTTGGAAGTTGAAGTGCAAGGTCCGGGTTCTGGTAGAGAAAGTGCTCTTCGCGCTTTAGCTGCAATTGGACTAAATGTTACATCAATTCGTGATGTAACACCTATGGCCCACAATGGTTGTCGCCCACCAAAGCGTCGCCGCGTTTAATATTTTTTGGTAGGCATTAATGCCTACCATATTATAATTTTAACCTCGAGCGTTCGCTAGGCCGGAATCATCCCAGTGAACAAGAATGGAGGCCCTTATGATCCATAAAAATTGGCAAGAGCTAATAAAGCCAACACAATTAGAAATTAAACCAGGCGCAGACCCACTGCGTATGGCAACAGTTATCGCTGAACCATTAGAGCGTGGATTTGGCCTAACTTTAGGAAATGCATTGCGTCGTGTGCTTCTATCTTCATTGCAAGGTTCTGCTATCACATCTGTACAGATTGATAATGTTCTGCATGAATTCTCTTCTGTTGCTGGTGTACGTGAAGATGTGACAGACATGGTTTTAAACTTAAAAGGTGTTGCTATTGCAATGGAAGTTGAAGGTCCAAAGCGTGTTTCAATCTCTGCCAAAGGCCCAACAATTGTAACTGCTGGTGATATTGCTGAAACTGCGGGTATTGAAGTTCTAAATAAAGATCACATAATTTGTCACCTAGATGACGGAGCTTCTTTGTTCATGGAGTTAACTGTTGATACAGGCAAAGGTTATGTTGCAGCAGACCAAAATCGTCCTGAAGATGCACCAATCGGTTTGATCCCAATCGATGCATTATATTCACCTGTTTTAAAAGTTTCATATGACGTTCAACCAACTCGTGAAGGTCAAGTTTTAGATTATGACCAGCTAACCATGAAGATTGAAACTGATGGTTCTGTTTCTGCTGAAGATGCAGTAGCATTTGCAGCGCGTATTTTGCAGGATCAGTTAGCCACTTTCGTGAACTTTAACGAACCCGAAGCGGCTCAGCGTCAGGATGAAGAGGATGACTTAGAATTCAATCCATTACTATTAAAGAAAGTGGATGAATTAGAACTGTCTGTACGTTCTGCGAATTGTTTGAAAAATGACAATATTGTTTACATTGGTGATTTGATACAAAAAACTGAAGCAGAAATGTTACGAACTCCAAATTTCGGACGTAAATCGTTAAACGAAATTAAGGAAGTATTAACAGTTATGGGACTACACCTCGGTATGGATATCGTTGATTGGCCACCAGAAAACATAGAAGAACTTGCAAAAAAGTTTGAAGATCAATTTTAAGAAAATGGCTCCCTCAAAAGGGAGTCTATAAATGCCCACAATAGTGGGGAATAGGGTTAATTTTCAATTCTGAAAATAATCCGGGCAATCCCGCCCCAAGGAGTGTGAGACCCATCGCAGGCTCGCCAGACAAAGTAAAAATGAAGAAAAAGGAATAAAATTATGCGCCACGCAAAAGGTTATCGTCGATTAAATCGTACGCACGAGCATAGAAAAGCCTTATTTGCCAACATGGCTGGGTCATTAATTGAGCATGAGCAAATAAAGACGACTTTACCAAAAGCCAAAGAGCTTAGGCCGATTATGGAAAAAATGATCACTTTAGCCAAACGCGGTGATTTACATGCTCGTAGACAAGCAGCTTCAAAGCTAAAGCAAGATCAATATGTTGCAAAGTTATTTGAAATTTTAGGTCCACGATATAAAGACCGCCAAGGTGGATACGTTAGAGTTTTAAAGGCAGGTTTTCGTTATGGGGACATGGCTCCAATGGCAATCATTGAATTTGTTGACCGTGATGTGAATGCAAAAGGTGCGGGTGATAAAGCGCGCCTTGAAGCTGAAGAAGCTTCTGAAAGCTAAATTTAGGATAAAGAGTTCTAAAACGAGCCTTTAAGGCTCGTTTTTTTTTGCATTCATTAAATATAAAATTTAAAATTAAATAATTAACTTTTTTAATTGTCATTTCTATTAAGAAGAAGAATTAATAATTATTTATATGAACTGATCATAAAACATTGTATGATTTGCTAATGGCAGATTTATTTGATCAAGACGCACCACCATCTAAACATGCAGGAAACCGCCCTCTTGCAGATAGATGTAGGCCAACAAAAATAACTGATGTTATTGGTCAACAGAAACTCATAGGATCTGATGGGTCTTTAACCATTATGCTTGAGAGTGGTAATTTGCCCTCCATTATTTTCTGGGGACCTCCAGGAGTTGGAAAAACTACTATAGCTCGTCTTTTGGCATCGGAAGTAAACATGCATTTTGTTCAAATGAGTGCAATATATTCTGGAGTTTCTGATTTAAAAAAACAATTTGAAGCTGCTAAAATAAGACACTTAAATGGAAAAAGTACGTTATTATTTGTTGACGAAATACATAGGTTCAACAAATCTCAACAAGATGGTTTTCTTCCTTTTATAGAAAATGGAACAATTGTGCTTGTTGGGGCAACAACTGAAAACCCATCCTTTGAGTTAAATTCAGCTTTATTATCTCGTGCCCAAGTAATGCTTCTTGAGCGTTTATCTTTTAGTGATCTGGAGCTAATTACTCAGCGCGCTGAACGAGAGATGAAAACTCCACTGCCTTTGGATGGAGAGGCGCGTGAATTATTGTTTGAAATGGCTGATGGGGATGGGCGAAGTCTACTTAACCTAATTGAGCAAATATTTAATTGGGGTGCTGAAATGTTAAATAAGAGCCAATTAAGTAGCAGATTATCTAAACGCGCGGCACAATATGATAAAAATGGAGATGCACATTTTAATATCATTTCAGCGCTTCATAAATCGGTAAGAGGCTCTGATCCAGATGCTGCATTGTATTGGCTTGCAAGGATGCTAGAGGGTGGAGAAGATCCTCGATATATAGCTAGGCGAATAACACGAATGGCTATAGAAGATATTGGTTTGGCGGATATGAGAGCTCAAGATGTATGTTTGCAAGCTTGGCAAACCTATGAAAGATTAGGTTCACCAGAAGGTGATTTAGCATTAGCGCAAGCAGTTTTATATTTAGCTTTAGCTCCAAAATCTAATGCATCATATAAAGCCTACAAAAATGCTTTAATTTCAGCTAAAAAAACAGGCTCAAAAATGCCTCCAAAACATATACTGAATGCACCAACAAAATTAATGAAAGATATGGCATACGGAAATGACTATTTATACGATCATGATCAAGAAGACGGTTTTTCTGGGCAGAATTATTTTCCTGATGATATGCCACGTGGGATATATTATTTGCCAGTCGAAAGAGGTGAAGAACGTGAGCTTAAAAAGAGAATTGAATTTTTTAGTAAGTTACGTGTGAATAAAAACAAATCGACAAAATAATTTTAAGATGTATTAGGTGCATATGACCTATATTTATGTAGCACTAGGTGGAGCCTTTGGCGCCCTCATAAGATATTTATTAATGTTAAGCATCGCTTTTCCAATGGGTACGCTGTTAATTAATGTGTTGGGGTCATTTCTCATGGGAATAGCTTATATATGGTTTTCATCTCGGCTAAATGGTCAAGGTGCATTATTTTTTATGACTGGGGTTTTAGGTGGTTTTACTACATTAAGTGCGTTTTCATTAGATGTAGTTAGATTATTTGAAGCAGAAAAATATATTTATGCAGGAAGTTATATTCTGGCATCAATCATATTTTCCATACTAGCAATCTTTGCAGGAATATTTTTGACGAAAGTAATAATTACATGAGTGGTGTTCAAATAATTGAAGTTGATGATGATGGCCAAGATCAACGTTTAGATCGGTTTTTAAGGCGTACTTTTCCCGAATTAGGACAAGGGCGTATAGAAAAAATGTGCCGAAAAGGTGAATGCCGTGTTGATGGTAGTCGTGTTAAAGCTTCAACACGTTTATCTGTTGGGCAAACTGTTCGTGTTCCACCTTTGCCAGATACAAAAGATATGCCTCGTGATACTGCAACGGCAAAAATTACAAAAGCTGATGCACAAATGATAAGAGACGCTGTTTTATATAAAGATGATTACATAATTGCTATAAATAAACCTGCTGGGTTAGCGGTGCAGGGTGGTTCTGGCCAAATGCGGCATGTTGATGGATTATCAGCTGCTTTGAAATTTGATTTGGAGAATAAACCAAAATTAGTTCATCGCTTAGATAAAGATACTTCTGGAGTATTATTATTAGCTAGAACGGGTTTGGCAGCATCTGGATTGACAAAAGCGTTTCAATCTCGAGAAACTAGAAAGATATACTGGGCAGCTGTTGCTGGATGTCCTCATCCAAAAATAGGAACTATTAAGTATGGTTTAATAAAGGCCGGTGGCCATGGTCCAAATGGATCTGGTGAGAAAATGCAATGCATTCATCCAAGTGAAGTAACTGATATGCCTGATGCAAAACATGCTACCACAGATTACACGGTACTTGAGGATGTGGGTAAACGCGCTTCATGGGTTGCTTTGGTTCCTATTACAGGAAGAACGCACCAATTACGTGCGCATATGGCTGAATTGGGTAATCCTATTGTTGGAGATGGCAAATATGGCACTAATACGCAGACAAATGATGGTGATGGATGGGGTGCACAATTAGGTGGCGATATAAGCAGAAAAATGCATCTTCACGCAAGATCAATTACATTCACTCATCCTATTACTAAAAAAGAAATACATATAACTGCAGAATTGCCAGACCATATGGAAAAAACTTGGACAACATTCGGATGGGAAGTAAAATATGCTCCAGTTGATCCTTTTGAGGTTTATAAGTGACACCAAGTTTTAAAAAAAGATTTTGGAAAGATGCTAGAGTCGTAGATTTAAATGATGGCTATGTTGTTGAATTAGATGGAAGAGTAATCCGAACGCCATCTAAAGCATTGCTAAAAGTTGATTTTCGTAAAATTGCTGATCAAATTGCGTTTGAATGGATGGCACAAGAAGAAATTGTAAATCCTGCTACTATGCCAAATACGCGTATGGCAAACTCAGTAATAGATAAAATTATGGTGAATAAAGAAGCAGTCATTGAAATGTTGTCAGATTATTCTGGAAGTGATTTATTGTGCTATCGTGCGGTTTCGCCACAAGGATTAATAAGTCAGCAAAATGAGATTTGGAATCCAATATTAGAATGGTCAAAAGATGTTTTCTTAGCTCCAATGGTAACAACATCTGGTGTTATGCATATTAAGCAAAATAACAATTCCATGAATATCTATCGGAATGAGTTAAAGAAAATGAATTTGTATCAATTGGCGGGAATGCATGATTTGATTACAATAAGTGGTTCATTTGTAATTGCGATGGCATTAATTTCGAATCATTTAAATATTTCTGATGCATGGCATGCAGCAACAGTTGACGAAAGATGGCAAGAAATGCAGTGGGGTATTGATGACGAGGCTTCAGAAGCTCTTGAAAAGAAGCGAAAAGATTTCGAATTTGCTTATAAGTTTTGGGAAAATGCTTCTTATACAAATTAGCAATAGATATGTTGCTGATTTAGGTCATGCTTGATTACTTATAGCCAATAAACTAGGTTTTTTTACCTTGTGATAGTGATATTATTAAACATACGGATATAAAATTAGTAATTTGCATTGTTGAAAAGTATAAATTTCAAACAAAACAAACAAACTTTACTTGATGTAAGTAAGAAATGCTTACCTATATTAATAGGGTTTCTTTTTTTTTAATGAATTTCAATAGAATACAGTTGACGATCTATACTTATTTGCCGCAATATCAGTCAGGTTTTGGGTCGAACCCAATACTTTTACAAATAGATCCACTTTGGGTCTAACAAACGCTCTGATAATTTAAGAGCACACAGGATGAGGAAAAAGATGAAAAAATCTGCTTTTTTTGGCACAATAGCTGCCGCAACCTTTGCAGCTGGTTTTGCTGCTGCTGGTACACTTGAAGATGTTCAAGCTGCTGGCGAATTAAAATGTGGCGTTACAACTGGCCTAGCCGGTTTCGCTCTTGCTGATGCAAATGGTGTTTGGGATGGTTTCGACGTTGCTGTATGTCGCGCTGTTGCTGCTGCTGTTTTGGGTGATGGCAATGCTGTTAAATTTGTACCAACAACAGGTAAAACACGTTTTACTGCATTAGCTTCTGGTGAGATTGATCTGTTGGCACGTAACACAACATGGACATTCAGCCGTGACGTTGATTTGAAATTTGAATTTGTTGGTGTTAACTACTACGACGGACAGGGCTTTATGGCTCCTAAAGCGTTAGGTGTTTCTTCGGCTAAAGATTTAGATGGCGCAACTGTATGTATCCAAACTGGTACAACAACAGAGCTAAATTTAGCGGATTTCTTCCGTTCAAACAACATTTCATATGAGCCAGTGCCAATTGAAACAAATGCTGAAGCACAAGCGCAGTACTTAGCTGGTGCCTGTGATGTTTTCACAACTGATGCTTCTGGCTTAGCTTCAACACGTGCAACATTTGAAAATCCAGATGATCACATTGTATTACCAGAAATCGTATCAAAGGAGCCATTAGGCCCTCTAGTACGTCACGGTGACAACAACTGGGGTGATATTGCTCGTTGGACTTTGAACGCATTAATTACAGCTGAAGAATTAGGTGTAACATCTGCAAACGTTGCTGAGCATACAGCGAACGCTGGAAACAACCCAGAAGTTAACCGTCTACTAGGTACTGAAGGTGACTTGGGTGGAATGCTTGGTCTAGACAAGCAGTGGGCTTCAAGAGCAATTGCAGTCAATGGTAACTATGGTGAAATCTTTGAGAAAAATATCGGTGTAAATACTCCTATCGGTATCGCTCGTGGATTAAACGCTTCATGGACAAATGGCGGATTGATTTACTCTGCTCCGTTCCGTTAAGTTATAATCAAAGGGCGCTGTAAAATATTGCAGCGCCCTTTTTTTTTTATCAATTTTTAGTGAATATAATCGCTTTTTGCCTTAAAGATTATGGCAAAATGCAATTGCATTTAATTAAGGGGACAATAAGTAATGACTGCAATCCCAGATCCAAGTAAACAAGGGTTTAAGTTTAGCCAATTACTTTACGATACTCGCTATAGATCAATGACAATCCAGATTGTATCTTTGATAGCCATTCTTTTATTTTTTGGGTGGCTTATAAGTAATACGGCTGCCAATCTTGCAACTTTAGGCAAACCAATTCAGTTTAAGTTTCTTGGTGAGCCGTCAAACTATGACATCAATCAAAGACTTTTAGATTACACATCCAGAGATACTCATCTTCGTGCTGGTTTAATGGGGTTAATTAATACTCTCGTATTAGCATTAATGGGATGTGTAACTGCAACCATACTAGGTGTAGCAATCGGTGTCTTGAGATTGTCAAAAAACTGGTTAGTTGCTCGTGTTATGACACTATACATTGAGTTGTTTCGTAACATTCCAGTTTTACTTTGGATCATTATCGTCTTTTCAATAATGATTGAGACTATGCCGAGGCCCAATCAGTTTAGATCTGGAGAAGCAGCAATGAAGCTGTTCGATTCAGTAGCTATTACAAACCGGGGTGTTTATATTCCTGAACCATTATTTAATGGTGGGTTAGGCGATATTTTCTTACTTGGAGAATCAAGTTTAAGGTTTGGTTTGAGTTTAGACTTAATTGCTATTTTAATCGTACTTTTTGTAGGCCTTTTCATATCAAAGAAAATTAAAACAAACGCTGATTTTATTCAAAATGAAACCGGAGTAAGGCCAACAACATGGTGGAAAAGGTTATCAATAGTTATTCTGCCTATTGTAATTACACTTTGGGCACTTGGTTTCCATCTTGGTTACCCTGAACTAAAAGGCTTTAACTTCAAAGGTGGTATATATCTGCGCAATTCACTAATTGCATTGTGGATAGCCCTGTCACTTTATACAGCAGCTTTTATAGCAGAAAACGTTAGATCAGGTATACAAGCTGTTGCAAAAGGACAATCGGAAGCTGCTTATGCATTAGGCATTTCTCCAGGAAGAACTATGAGCTTAATAATTCTGCCACAAGCATTAAGAATTATTATCCCTCCGGTTATTTCACAGTTCTTAAATTTAACAAAAAATTCATCATTAGCAATCGCTGTAGGATACATGGATTTAACAGGAACATTAATGGGTATAACTCTTAATCAAACAGGCCGTGAGTTAGAAACAGTGCTCATGGGAATGGCCATTTATTTAATTATTTCATTAGCAATTTCGACTGTGATGAATTGGTACAATAACTCAGTAAAATTGGTGGAGCGTTAATATGGCTGATCTATCGTTTGTAAGAAAAGAAATTATTCCACAAAGGGCCGCACCACTTTCCCAAACTGGAATAATTGGTTGGTTTAGAAAGAATATGTTTTCTGACATTCCAAATACAATATTAACGATAATTGTAGGATATTTTATAATTTCCATTCTGGGAAACATATTACCATGGGTGTTTTCTCCCACATGGAATTCAGTATCCTTAACTGAGTGTAGGGGGATACTTGCAGAATTGGGTAGAAGTGGACATGGAGGTGGTGGCGCCTGTTGGGGCGTTATTCGTGAACGTTGGTTGCAGCTATTATTCGGCTTTTACCCATCTGAATTGTACTGGCGTCCTATTTTAGCATTTGTATTACTTGGTCTCGCCTTAGCTCCTGTACTTTTTGATAAGGCATCAAGAAAACTAATATACTTAACTGCAATATATCCATTTCTTTGTTTCTGGTTAATATGGGGTGGTTCTATTTGGTTCCCGGTAACAGTATTTTCAGGGTTCATCGTTGCTTACCTAGGATACGTATACGTTAACAAAGCATTTGGATCTTTAGCTGGCGTTATTGCATCAATTGCTTTGCCTGTGCTTTGGTGGCTTTTCATTACTAGCCCTCTCTCGATATCATTGCACTCGATTATGCCAATAGGTTCAGAAGCTATTGAATCTGATAGATTGGGTGGCTTTATGTTAGCAGTCTTAATAGGCGTTACAGGAATAGCTTTGTCACTTCCAATCGGAATATTACTAGCACTTGGTCGACAATCAAATCTTCCAATTTTAAAAGCTGTTTGTGTTTGCTTTATAGAATTTATACGTGGGGTGCCTCTAATTACATTGTTGTTTGTTGCATCAACACTTTTAAATATTTTCTTACCACCAGGTTCAAATTTTGATTTGATACTCCGAGTAATGATAATGGTTACATTATTTGCTTCTGCATATATGGCTGAAGTTGTTCGAGGTGGTTTAGCTGCACTTCCTAAAGGTCAATATGAAGCAGCTGATAGTCTTGGTTTAGATTATTGGAAAGCTCAGAGACTCATAATTATGCCTCAAGCGTTAAAAATATCAATACCTGGAATTGTTTCAACATTTATTGGCCTATTTAAAGATACGACCTTAGTTTCAATCATTGGTTTATTAGACCCATTAGGGCTTTCTACTAACATTCGTGCAGATATGGCATGGAATGGTATATTGTGGGAGTTATATGGTTTTGTTGGCCTAATTTTCTTCATTTTCTGTTTTTCTATGTCGCGGTATTCAATGTACCTTGAGCGCAAGCTTGCGACAGGTCACTAATCAAAGGAGCGTCTGTTATGGCTAACGCAAAAAAGCAACTACAAGTCAGTGACGAGGTAGCAATCCAAATCACTAATATGAATAAATGGTATGGTTCATTTCACGTACTCCGAGATATTGATTTAACAGTTAATCGAGGAGAAAGAATAGTAATAGCTGGGCCATCTGGTTCAGGTAAATCTACTCTTATTAGATGTATTAATGCGCTTGAGGAACATCAAGAGGGATTGATAACAGTTGATGGTACTGAGCTGTCATCTGATCTAAAAAATATCGACACTATTAGATCAGAAGTTGGAATGTGTTTCCAACATTTCAACTTATTTCCTCATTTAACTATCTTAGAAAATTGTATGCTTGCACCTGTATGGGTTCGTAAAACTACTCAAAAAGAAGCAAAAGAAACAGCAATGCATTTTCTTGAAAAAGTAAAAATTCCAGAACAAGCAGATAAGTATCCTGGACAATTATCAGGGGGCCAGCAGCAGCGTGTGGCTATTGCACGGTCATTATGTATGAAGCCTAGAATAATGTTATTTGATGAACCAACATCTGCGTTAGATCCTGAAATGATAAAAGAAGTATTAGACACAATGGTTCAGCTTGCTGAAGATGGTATGACAATGCTTGTGGTTACTCATGAAATGGGCTTTGCAAGAGAAGTTGCTAATCGCGTCATCTTCATGGATGAAGGACAAATCATTGAGCAGAATGAACCTGCAGAATTTTTTGATAATCCTCAAAACGACCGAACAAAATTATTTTTGTCACAAATTTTGGGGCATTAAGAAATACAGCAAAAGGGATTTATTTTTTAGAATCCCTTTTGCTATTTTGTGATAATAAGTAAATTTTACGAAATTTATATTTTAAATGAGAAATCTTCTTACAAGCTATAGACGCTGATGTTCAGTCTCGTTAGATATCATTTATGGCTAATTTAATTAATAAAAATAACGAAGATGATGGTGGTGGAAGTACCCTGTCTGAGCCTTTGCGAAGAGCTATAGGTGATAGGTATTTAACATATGCACTTTCAACCATAATGCATCGAGCATTACCAGATGCTAGAGATGGCCTAAAGCCTGTTCACAGAAGAATCTTATACGCTATGTATAGATTGAAATTAGTTTCTAATGGTAAATTTTTAAAGTCGGCAAAAATTTCAGGAGACACTATGGGTGATTTCCACCCGCATGGTGATGCTGCAATTTATGACGCGATGGCAAGGTTAGCTCAAGATTTTTCTGTTAGATACCCTATGGTAGATGGGCAGGGAAATTTTGGTAATATTGATGGTGATAATCCTGCTGCTGCGAGATATACTGAAGCTCGAATGACTGCTGTTGCGGAAGCAATGTTAATTGGTATGGAAGAAAATGCCGTAGATTTTCAGGATAATTATGATGGCCGACTGACTGAACCTTCAGTTTTACCTGCTAGCTTTCCAAACCTACTTGCAAATGGCTCAACAGGTATAGCCGTTGGTATGGCAACAAATATTCCACCACATAATATTGGTGAATTGCTTGATGCTTCTATCCACTTAATTAAAGCACCGAATGCGAGAGATGAAACTTTACTAGACTTTGTCCCAGGACCTGATTTTCCTACTGGTGGTATTTTAGTTGAGCCTAGAGATAGTTTATTAGAAACATACAGAACCGGACGCGGTCCAATGCGTTTACGCTCGAAATGGGAAATTGAAGATTTACCAAGGGGCCTGTGGCAAATCGTAGTAACTGAGATACCTTATCAGGTGCAAAAATCTAAACTCATTGAAAAAATTGCTGAATTAATTCAATTAAAAAAATTACCAATACTTGCGGATGTTCGTGACGAAAGTGCTGAAGATATCCGTTTAGTCTTAGAGCCTAGGGCAAAGACCGTTGATCCAACTGTGCTTATGGAAACATTATTTCGTATGTCAGACTTAGAAGTACGATTTAATTTGAACCTGAATACATTAATTGATGGAAGAACACCCAAAGTATGTTCAATGAAAGAGGTTTTAAGAGCCTTTATAGACCATAAACGGGATGTTTTGTTGCGGAGATCAAAACACCGTATGGACAAAATTGATCATCGATTAGAAGTATTAGAAGGCTATATAGTCGCGTTCTTAAATCTTGATCGTGTGATTGAAATCATACGAAATGAAGACGAACCAAAAAAGATTATGATGAAAGAATTTAGTTTGTCCGATGTTCAGGTCGAGGCAATATTAAATATGCGACTTAGGAGTTTGAGAAAACTTGAAGAAATTGAATTAAGAACAGAGTTAGATAGCTTGCAGTTGGAAAGAGCAGATCTTGATGATCTTTTGGCTTCAGAAAAAATGCAATGGGAACGAATAATAAATGAGTTGCGGGAGACCCGAAAGGTATTTGGTAAAAATAGTGATAGCGGCAACCGAAGAACAGAATTAGCTGAAGCTCCTGATTTTGAAGAGGTGCCAATCGAGGCTATGATTGAAAAAGAGCCAATAACTGTAGTTTGTTCATCAATGGGTTGGCTCCGCGCAATGAAAGGCCACGTAGATTTATCTCAAGAGTTAAAATATAAAGACGGGGATGAAAAAAGATTTGTCTTCCACGCAGAAACTACTGATAAATTATTAATGTTTGGTGGTAATGGAAGATTTTACACTATGTCTTGTTCAGAATTGCCAGGTGGCCGTGGCATGGGTGAACCCATTCGCTTAATTGTTGATTTGCCAAACGATGCTAATATGGTTGACCTTTTTATTCATCAGCCGGACCGTAAGCTCTTATTGGCATCATCTGCTGGAGATGGCTTCGTCGTTGAGGAAAACGATATCGTTGCTCAAACTAGAACGGGTAAACAGGCCTTAAACGTTAAAGGTGATATAACTGCATTAATATGTAAGCCAGTGGTTGGAGACTATGTGGCGACCGTAGGCCAAAATCGTAAAGTTTTGATTTTTCCCATTGATGAGCTTCCAGTTATGTCTCGTGGCAAGGGTGTCCGCATGCAGAAGTATAAAGATGGTGGCTTGAATGACGCAACGACTTTTCATTTCATTGATGGTCTGTCGTGGTTAGATCCTGCTGGCAGGCGTCGTATCGAAACTGAGTTGGCAGATTGGATTGGAAAGCGAGCTGGAGCAGGCAGAATGGCACCACGTGGCTTCCCAAGAGAAAATAAGTTTACTTAGTAATAAACTATTTTACTTGATTTTTTACCAAAATCCATTTACGCGCACTCGCGTAACCAACGCGTAACATGATTTGCGCAAGTAACTGGGAGGCCGTCATGGCAAAAGAAAAGTTTGAACGTAATAAACCGCATTGCAACATCGGCACAATTGGCCACGTTGATCACGGTAAGACAACATTAACAGCTGCGATCACTAAGCAATATGGTGATTTCAAAGCGTATGACGAAATTGATGGCGCGCCAGAAGAAAAAGCGCGTGGAATTACAATTTCTACAGCACACGTTGAGTATGAGACAGAAAACCGTCACTACGCACACGTTGATTGCCCAGGCCACGCTGACTATGTGAAAAACATGATCACTGGTGCTGCTCAAATGGATGGCGCAATTTTGGTTGTTAACGCTGCAGATGGTCCTATGCCACAAACACGTGAGCACATTTTGTTAGGCCGCCAAGTTGGTATTCCTTCAATGGTTGTATTCATGAACAAAGTTGACCAAGTGGATGACGATGAGTTGTTAGAATTGGTTGAAATGGAAATTCGTGAATTGTTAAGTGATTACGATTACCCAGGTGATGATATTCCTATCGTTGCTGGTTCAGCTCTTGCTGCATTAGAAGATCGTGATGACAACATTGGTAAAGAAAAAATTGCTGAGCTAATGAAGGCTGTTGATGAATTTATTCCACAACCTCCACGTGCAATCGATGAGCCTTTCTTGATGCCAATCGAAGATGTTTTCTCAATTTCTGGCCGTGGTACAGTTGTAACTGGTCGTATCGAACGTGGTGCTATCAACGTTGGTGACGAAATTGAAATCGTTGGTATCAAAGACACATCAAAAACAACATGTACTGGTGTTGAAATGTTCCGCAAGCTACTTGACCGTGGTGAAGCAGGTGACAACGTTGGTGCTTTGTTGCGTGGTGTTGACCGTGATGGTGTTGAGCGTGGCCAAGTTTTGGTTAAGCCAGGTTCAGTAACTCCACACACAAAATTTGAAGCAGAAGTTTATATTCTGACTAAAGATGAGGGTGGTCGTCACACACCATTCTTTGCAAACTACCGTCCACAGTTTTACTTCCGTACAACTGACGTAACTGGAACTGTTGAGCTGCCATCAGGCACAGAAATGGTAATGCCAGGTGATAACTTGAAGTTCGACGTAGAACTAATCAATCCTATCGCTATGGAACAAGGTCTACGTTTTGCTATCCGCGAAGGTGGCCGTACTGTAGGTTCTGGCGTGGTTTCTAAAATTATCGCTTAAATTAATAAAAATTATATTATGAAAAAGGGTAGCAAAGCTTTGCTGCCCTTTTTTGTTATTAAAAAGTGAATTGTTTTAAAGCAAAGGCTTGCATCTATTCGCAATTCCTTCTAATTGGATTGTACTTTGGTACAGGGGTTTAGCTCAGTTGGTAGAGCATCGGTCTCCAAAACCGAGGGTCGTGGGTTCGAGTCCCTCAGCCCCTGCCAAAGAAATTTCATAAAAGTTATAAATTATTATCCGAAAATTCGTCGTATGCTTCCAACGCTTTTGCACTAAAGGCAAATGATGGGCCTCCACCCATAAATGTAGACATCTCTAACGCTTCGCAAACTTCTTCACGAGTTGCTTTAAGTCTAACAAGTGAGCGTATGTGAAAACCAATGCAACTATCACATCGAGTTGCGACAGCTATCCCTAATGCTATAAATTCTTTAGTTTTTTCATCTAATGCACCATTAGATTTTGCAGCTGCACCCATAGATGCAAATCCTTTTGCAGTCTGTGGGATCTCTTTCGAAAAAGTAGCAATATTTGCTTCAGTTTCGACCATAAATTTTTTCCAGTTCATGATATGATCCTATTGATTTTCATTAGAGCCCATTCTTCGTTCAAGCCACCGAACACCAGCACTTATAATTAAAACAAGAACTAAATATTCGAGAATAAGGAGTGAGTATATCTCTAAGGGTCTATATTCAGTTACTACAATTTCATTTGCTCGCCGTGTTAATTCTTGCATTCCAATTACTGAGGCGAATGCGCTCATTTTTACAATATATATAAATTGATTTGCTAAAGGAGGAAGAATTCTACGGATTGCTTGAGGCAGAATTACATACCGCATTGTTTGTGCGTATGTGAGGCCGATTGAATGGGCAGCTTCTTTTTGGCCCTTTGCGATTGATTGAATTCCAGAACGGTATATCTCTGCTGTAAAGGCACTATCAGAGATTGCTAAAGTTATGACAGCCCCCCAAAATGGATCAATAGGTATGTTTAGGCCCATTGATTTAAATATAATTGGAAGTCCATAAAATACCCAAAACAACATAGGCAATAAAGGTATAGATCTAATAAATTCCACATAAACCCGATTTATAATTCTCCAACCTTTTCGTGAAGATTGTCCAGGTAGGGCAACAAGTAATCCAAGATTAATAGAAATAAACGCCGCAACAATTGATATTAAAATAGTATTTCCAATTCCAGAAACTAAAAATTTGATGTTAATCCAACCTGATGGTGTAGCTGGGTTAATAACATACCAGCCCCAAACGTTTGAGGAACAACCCGAAAGAAAAATGAATGCTAAACATAAAAGGTAAATTTTTTTCATATTTTCTCTTAGTGTTTTAAAATTTGATTTAAGAATGTTTTGCAACGATCAGTTTTTGGAGACTTAAAAAATTCTTCTGTTGTGTTTTGTTCGACTATTTTACCTTGATCCATAAAGAGAATTTTGTCTGCTACTTTACGAGCAAATCCCATTTCATGAGTAACAACTATCATGGTCATTCCATCATTGGCCAATTCAATGATTACATCGAGAACTTCAGATATCATCTCTGGATCAAGAGATGAGGTAGGCTCATCAAATAGCATTACTTTAGGTTCCATACATAATGATCTTGCTATTGCAACGCGCTGTTGTTGCCCACCTGAGAGTTGAGCAGGCATTTTTTTTGCTTGATCTGGAATATGAACACGTTCAAGGAAATGCATTGCTATTTTGATAGCTTGATCCTTAGTTTTACCGCGCGTTTTCATGGGTCCTAAAATTAAATTTTCTAAAACATTCAAATGGGGAAAGAGGTTAAACTGTTGAAATACCATTCCAACATTACCTTGAATTGAGTTGATAGATTCCTGCGTATTTTTTAATTCTTTTCCATAAAGTGAAATTAAGCCACTTTGGTGTTCTTCGAGTTTGTTTATACAGCGAACAACAGTAGATTTTCCAGATCCTGAAGGTCCACAAATTACCACTTTTTCACCTGTGTTTACTGTAAGATTAATATCTTTAAGGACATGAAAGTTATCAAACCATTTATTCACATTTGTGAGACTTATTGCAGTGTTTTGCATCAATAACCTGAATATTAAAGTTTACTTGTTTGAATTTCGTACTACCTTAATTAAATCTAAACTTACATCAAGAACATAACATCCAAATAGGAGAAGACGATGAATAAATTTTTTAAAGCAGCAACAATAGCAATCATGGGGATTGTATTGTCAGGTGCAGTAAATGCGCAGTCTGCCTTAAACGAAATACTGAGTAGCGGTGTTTTAAAAGTTGGTACAACTGGAGATTGGAACCCTATGACTGTGCGTGATCCAGCGACAAACAGTTATAAGGGATTTGATATCGATATCATGGAAGAATTAGCCAAAGATTTAGGTGTCGAAATAGAATTTGTGCCAACTGATTGGAAAACATTAGTTAATGGCGTTGTTGCAGGACAATACCATATTACTGGTTCAGCATCAGTCTCACCCGCAAGAATGAAAGCGGCAGGATTTTCTGAAAGTTACATTTCTGTAGAATTCATACCATTTACAGCAAAAGAAAATGCAGGAAAATTTGATGGTCATGATGCTATAAATCAACCTGGAGTAAAAGTTGCAACAACACTTGGAACATCTTTTGAGAAATTAGTAAGGGCTTGGTATCCAAAGGCCGACATCAAAGTAGTTGAAGCGCCAGCCCGTGGATATCAAGAAGTTTTAGCTGGAAGAGCTGATGTGTTTATTACTTCAAATATTGAAGGCGCAACTTTGCAGGAAAAATTTGGAGTAGTTCGTGTAAAGAATGCAGAAGCGCGTTCACCAACACCAATTGCAATGCTATTGCCTCAAACAGATCAAGTTTGGATTAATTATGTAAATAATTGGGTGAAGGTGAAAGAAGCAAAAGGATTTTTTGCTGCCAACAAGAAAAAATATGGCCTTTAATTAAAATCTAAATGGCAGGATCTACTTCCTGCCATTTTTTCCACTAGTTCTTAGGCAATCTAATTACTTCATATGTGTTTTTCTAAACTACCAAATCACTAATGATTTATAATTTAAAAATCTAATTTTTTGATTGAACTTGAGACCAAAAATCTCCTATTTCACAAAGTTTTCCTTTTCGAATTCCTGCTTTTGAATCCACTGATACTTCTGTGCCAGCAGTTGCATTTGAAGCTTCGATCATGGCGAAACCAATATTGCCATTATAATCAGGTGAAAAAACAGCAGAAGTAACTATACCAATTTTTTTACCATCTTTAAAAACTTCTTCTGGCATTGAAAGGGGTGGCATTTCAGAACCATCTATTTCAATTCCCAACAAACGTTTTTTTATACCATCTTTACGTTGCTTAAGGAGTGCTTTTTTACCAATGAAATCCACATTTGAGTCAAGCGATATGTATTTTTCCAATCCAATTTCTAATGGCGAATCTTCACGGTTCATATCGTTACCATAAGATAGAAGGCCAGCTTCTATTCTTTCAATTAGGTTAGGACAACCTGGCCTAATATTATATTTCTCACCTTTTTCCCATATTGTATCCCATAATTCCGGACCAAGCTGAGAGTCGTTTAAATAGATTTCAAATCCACCCTGTTTCGACCAACCTGATCTTGCTATATTCAACATTCGCCCATTGAATGGAAATTCTTTAAAATGAAAGAATTTTATATTTCTAATTTCTGCACCAAAAACATCAACCATCAAATCTTCCGCCATTGGCCCTTGTATTGCTAATGGAGAGACATCTGGTTCACAAATTTCTACATTTAGATCTAAACCCAAGGCAATACCTTGGACCCATAATAATAAGTCACTGTCCGCAATCGAAAACCAGTATTTATCATCAGCTAGTCTAAGCGCTATAGGATCATTAATTATTGCCCCACTTTGGTCACAAATTGGGGCATAATAACAACGACCAGTTTGTGCATTAGTAAGGTCTCTAGCAGATATCATGCATGCTAATTTATGAGCATCTTTACCAAGTAATTGTACTTGGCGTTCAACAGATACATCCCACATTTGTACATATTCTTTTAGATGTTTGTAATCTTCTTGCAAACTTTCAAATACAGTTGGCAACAACATATGATTGTAAACAGTAAAGCCTGAAACACCCAATTTAGATACTCGAGATGTAAAAGGCGTTGCTCTCAAACGCCTTGATGGGAAAATCATTGCACTAGCCATAAATGAACCTCCTAAAATTCATATGATATTATTTTTCGTATTATATATTTATCAAGATAGCATAGCTTTTTGCGACTTTTTAAGTGACACACTCGACTGGATACCAGATTTGATTTTTGAGCATTTATCCAAATTGGAGATTCGATCAATTGTAACGTTGGGTCATTTTAGAAACAAAAAAGCTAGGTCTATTGACATAATGTGCGTATAATCGGAATTCGTATAAAGAATTATTTAAATAGGAATATAGAATGACGGGTGATTATAAATTTGATACCTTAAGTTTGCATGCTGGCTTTACACCAGATGAACGCCATGGATCTGCTGCAGTTCCAATTCATCAAACAACATCGTATGTTTTTAAAAACTCAGAGCACGCCGCCGCATTATATAATTTGGAAATAGGCGGCCATTTATATTCAAGAATATCAAACCCAACTGTTGCCGTACTTGAGCAACGTGTAGCAGCATTAGATGAGGGAATTGGTGCAGTTGCAACATCATCTGGAATGGCTGCTTTGTTTGTAACTGTATTAGCATTGTGTTCTGCAGGAGATCATATTGTGTCTTCATCTCAAATGTATGGTGCTAATATTAATTTATTTCAGCATACGCTCTCAAGATATGGAATTACTACGACGTTTGTTGCTCCTAACGATCCTGAAGCTTTTGCAGAAGCTATTCAGCCGAATACAAAAATGGTATTTGGAGAAGTTATTGGCAATCCAGGCTTAGACATAATGGATATTACACGTGTTGGTAAGATTGCTAATGATGCTGGAGTTCCATTAGTTATTGATGCAACATTTAATACGCCATATTTGCTAAAACCGTTAAAAAATGGAGCAAATATAGTTATACATTCTCTTACTAAATGGATGGGTGGCCATGGCGTTGCATTGGGAGGTATAGTCGTTGATGGTGGCAATTTTGACTGGGGTCAAAACGATAGGTTTCCAACTTTAACTGAGTCACATTTTGGTTTCCAAGGAGTGAATTTATATGAAGAGTTTGGTCCTGCAGCATTTATTAATCGCGTGCGAACAGAAGGTATGTATAATGTTGGACCATGCCTCTCCCCGACTAACGCTTTTCACCTAATGCAAGGTATTGAAACACTAAGCTTACGCATGGATCGACACATAGAAAATACTAAAAAAATGTTAGCCTTTTTATCTAGTCATGAAAGTATTTCCTGGATTAAACACCCAACATTACCCGAACATCCAGATTATGAAGTTGCTAAACGTCTTATGCCAAAAGGTGCAGGGTCAGTAATAGCATGTGGCTTAAAGGGGGGGCGTGAAGCAGGTCAATCTTTTATAGAAAGTGTTCAAGTCGCATCACATCTTGCAAATGTTGGTGATGCAAAAACGCTTGTTATACATCCAGGATCAACCACTCAAAGCCATTTGAGTCCTGAAGCAATGAAAGCTGCTGGATTAACCGATGATATGTTGCGAATTTCAGTTGGTTTAGAAGATTTTGATGATTTGAAATCAGATTTTGAACAGGCATTAAAGCGCGCTTCAAAAGCAAGGAGCTAAGCTATGAAAATTAATATAAATAATGAAGTAATATTTGCGTCAACTGGGGGAAGAGCATTTGAAATAAAAGGTCACCCTTTATGGTTCATACATGGATCTGGGCAAAGTCATCTTTCATTTATTTTGCAAGGGCGATTTTTTGCGAACCGAGGTTGGCCTGTAATATCTGCAGATATGCCATCTCATGGTTTATCATCTGGGGCTCCCTTGGCTACTATTGAGGCAATGTCTGATTGGCAAATAGCCCTGATGGATGAACTCGGTATAGAAAAAGTACAGATTATAGGACATTCTCAAGGTGGTTTGATCGGCTTGGATATGGCATATCGATATCCAGATAGAGTTTCACAATTATCATTAGTAGCAACAGCACTATCAATTCCTGTTAATAGTAATTTAATTGAAATGGCAAAAAATAAAGAACAATCTGCAATTGATGCAATGATTGATTGGGGGCATGGCCCTGAAGGTCATAATCACGACAATACAATGCCAGGCCAAAATCATCTTAATTTTGGCGTTCAGTTAATGGCTGCAAACAAATTAGGAGCATTACATGCTGATCTCAAGGCATGCGTTGATTACACAAATGGCCATATTGCAGCTGATAATATTTCGTGCCCTTCACAAATTATTATTGCTCAAAAAGATAAAATGACACCCATGAAATTTGGCTTAAAAGCAGCAGAAGCTCTTAACACAAACAATATTACCGTAATTGAAAACGCTGGTCATATGCTGCCCTCAGAACATCCAGAAGAAGTTAACCGTGCTTTACGCACATTTTTTACTAAGAGTTAAAATATGCCAGAATTTAAACAAATTGCAGTTATAGGTGCAGGTACAATGGGAAGTGGTATTGCTGCCCAAATTGCAAATTCAGGAAATAAAGTTTTATTGATGGATTTGCCGCGTGATGATGATCCTATTGGTGTACTGAAAGATGCAAAAAAGAGACTTTTAAAATCTGATCCACCTGCACTTGTTCATAAATCTCGCATTGATTTAATTGAAGTAGGTAATATTCGTGATGACTTTGATAAATTGGCAAATTGTGATTGGATTGTTGAAGCAATTGTAGAACGTTTAGATATTAAAAAAGAGTTATATAAACGACTTAATGAAGTTATAAATCCTAACTGTGTTGTAACCTCAAATACATCGACAATACCAATTTCTTTGTTGGTTGAAGATATGCCTGAAGATTTTCAAAAACGATTTGCAATTACGCATTATTTTAACCCAGTGAGATACATGCGTTTATTAGAGCTCGTTCGAGGTGCGAATACTGACGAAAAAATAATGGACCAACTTGCAGATTATAATGATCGGGTCATGGGAAAAGGTGTTGTTCGATGTAATGATACTCCTGGATTTTTAGGCAATAGAGTTGGTGTATTTGCACTTCAAGTTGGAATGGATGAAGCATCAAAAAATAAGCTTACTGTTGAAGAAGCTGATGCCTTAATGGGTAGGCCAATGGGTATACCTAAAACTGGTGTTTTTGGATTATACGATCTAATTGGAATTGATTTGATGTCTGATGTTGTAAACACACTAGGTGATATCCTTCCAGAAGATGATTTGTTTCATGAAGTTGGTACATTAAATAATCCTGTAATGCCCTTGATTAGAGATATGATACAAAATGGATTTACAGGTGATAAAGGTAAAGGTGGTTTTTATCGAATAGAAAGTAAAACAAATTGTGCAGTTGATTTGACTAATGGCAAAATACGCCTTCGGCAGAAGACTTTACCAATAAGTGCTCAAAAAGCTGCTGATGCACAAGCTGCTGGGGACGAAACTTTAGTAGTTATGATTAATGGTTCTGATAACCATGCAACCTTCTGCAAACGATTTTTAGCCCGTACTTTAGCTTATGCTGCAGATTTAATACCAGCAGTAACATCTAGTCCTCAAGATATTGATGATGCAATGAAACTTGGTTTTAATTGGGTCCGTGGTCCATTCGAATTGATTGATGCTTTAGGAGCAAATGTAGTTGTAAAATTAATTAAAGAGGCAGGTTTAACTGTACCAAAAGCCATATCTTTAAGTGAGGAAATTGGACCGTTTTATACTGTAAGTAAGTCTAGTTTAAATGTATTAAATTTTGAAAATAATACATTTTATTCACCTGTTATTTTGCCTGAAAATACAATTCGTTTTCATATGACTAAACAAAGCATGACACCATTGTTAACCAATTCTGCAGCTAGCTTGTACGAATTAAAAGGAAATTTGCGATTACTCGAATTCCATTCCAAGGCAAATGCACTCACGGCAGAATCTATGGAAATAGTTCTAGCAGCAGCTAAAAATCATGGGGATGGTATTATAATTCACAATGATGCACAGCATTTCTCAGCAGGAGTTGATTTGAACCGTTTCCGCTCACTTATTGAAGCTTCCAACTGGAATGGAATTGATGAATTTTTAAATAGTTTCCAACAATCTGTTAAAGCTCTTAAATATTCGCCTGTACCTGTTATTGGTGCACCTTCAGGATTATCTATTGGTGGTGGTTTTGAAGTTTTAGCGCATTGTGACAAACTTATTGCACATACAAATACAGTTTTTGGTTTAGTTGAGACTGGGGTTGGTGTTGTGCCAGGTGGGGGTGGAGTTAAAGAAACTTTATTACGCTGGTATCAAGCAACAGGAGATTGGGAGAAAGCTTCTTGGAATACATGGATGCAAATTGGCTATGGGCAAATTGGTACAAGTCCAGATCTTTCAGCACGGATGCAATATTATCTAAAAGATAGAGATGTTGAGGTTCTAAACCGTGATAAATTAATGCATGTTGCTAGTACTGAGATGGCAAAATTACAAAAAGAATATCTACCACCAATTGAACCAGTTTTTGAACTTCCTGGATCTGCTATGATTAAAAAAATGTCTGACTTCATGCAAAATGGAATACATGAAGGTTTATTTTTTCCTCATGATAAGACAGTAGCAATGCAAGTTGCTGAAATTGTAGTTAACAGTGCTGACGAAAATTCTATTACTGTATCTGAACAAGATATGTATGATCGAGAACGACGTGCATTTCTAAATTTGGCAAAAACACCAGAGACTATTGTTCGCATTTCCAGTCTATTGGATACTGGTGAAGCTATAAGAAATTAGGAGGCTATAATGAGTATTTATGACGATTTTGAAAAAAATTCTGCAAACCATGCAGCATTATCACCGCTTTCGTTTATAAAACGCACTGCATTAATGTTTCCAGATCGTGATGCCGTAATCTATGAAAGTCGTAATTATAGCTGGTCGCAATTATATAAACGATCAATTCAATTAGCATCTGCATTAAACAAGAATGGGGTTGGGAAAGGTGACACAGTTGCAATCCTCGCTGCTAATACTCCTGAAATGATTGAAGCGCATTTTGGTATTCCTATGTCTGGGGCCGTTCTAAATACTATAAATACGCGGTTAGACTCTGATACTATCGCATATATTCTTGATCATGGAGAAGCTAAGGTTTTTATTGTTGATGGTGAACTTGCTCCTCAGGCTGCAGAAGCAATTAAAGGACGAGATGTACTTGTAGTTGATATCGCTGATTTGCAAGACAATCCAAATCCAAATCGAATTGGTACAATTGATTATTCTGATTTTATTAAATTAGGTAATGAAAGTGCAAACTGGGAAATGCCAACAGATGAATGGGATGCAATTGCACTAAATTATACCTCAGGCTCAACAGGTCGCCCTAAAGGCGTTGTTTATCATCATCGGGGCGCTTATTTGATGTCTATGGGAGTAATTTCTGATTGGGGATTACCAAGGCATCCAAAATACCTTTATACAGTCCCGTTATTTCACTGTAATGGATGGTGCCATGGTTGGGCTATGGCTGCTTTGGCTGGAACCATTGTATGTACGCGCGCTATTACACCTGCAGTCATTTACAATGCAATAAGTGAACACGGCATTTCGCACTTTGGAGGTGCGCCAATAGTTTTAGGAATGATTTTAAATGCAAATGATAATGACCGAAAAAAATTCAATTATACAGTAAATGTAATGACTGCTGGTGCACCACCTCCAGCCGCAGTTTTAGAAGGCATTGAAAAACTTGGCTTTAATGTTACGCAAGTTTACGGGTTAACTGAAACATACGGACACACAGTTATGTCTACTTGGAATAGTGATTGGGATGATTTGCCGCAGGATCAACGTGCAATAATGAAATCACGACAAGGAGCAGGAATGGTTCATACTGATGGCTTGCGTGTAGTTGATCCCAACGGAATAGATGTCCCAGCAGATGGTGAAACATTTGGAGAAATATTAATTCGTGGCAATACTGTCATGAAGGGATATTTGAAAAACCCAAAAGCAACATCTGAAGCTTTTGCAGATGGTTGGTTTAGATCTGAAGATTTAGCCGTAATGCATGCAAATGGCTATGTTGAAGTTAAGGACAGATTAAAAGACATAATAATATCAGGTGGTGAGAATATTTCATCTGTTGAAGTCGAAGGTATTTTACATCGACATGAGGCTGTTGCTCTAGCTGCTGTTGTCGCAATGAAAGATGAAAAGTGGGGTGAAGTACCTTGTGCTTTCATTGAATTAAAAGATGGAAAATCTGTAACTGAAAACGAAATTATATCTTTTTGCCGCGATCATCTTGCTGGTTTTAAACGCCCTAAAAAGGTTGTATTTGGAGTACTCCCAAAGACTGCAACAGGTAAGATTCAGAAATATGAATTAAGAAATAATATCTGATTTACCCGCGAAGATTAGTTCTGGAATTTTATTTGAGTTACTTGCCTTTCCAAACTGGTTTACGCTTTTCTGAAAATGCTTTTGCACCTTCAAGTTGATCCTCTGATGTATAAAGAGTTTTCACAGTGGGAAGCTCACTTGATGTTATAGTGTTTAATGCATCCTGAAACTTCATGTTCTCGGCTTCACGAACAACTTCTTTAATTGCAGCGTAAACTAAAGGTGGACCTGCGGCCAATATTTTAGCCATCTTTCGGGCTTCATTCATTAATTCTTCTGCAGGGTGAATTTGATTTATTAATCCCCAACGTGCAGCTTCCTCTGCATCAATCCACCTTCCTGTAAATAGCATTTCCATTGCAATGTGATAAGGAATACGCTTTGGTAATTTTATTGAAGCTGCATCAGCAACTGTTCCTGAGTTTATTTCTGGTAAAGCAAATTGGGCATGCTCTGCAGAAAGAATAATGTCTGCAGATAATGCCAGCTCTAATCCACCTCCACAACAAATGCCATTTACTGCAGCAATAACGGGTTTGTTTAGATTTTTTAGTTCTTGAAGTCCTCCAAAACCACCTTGGCCATAATCACCGTCTACTTCGTCACCATCCGCAGCAGCTTTCAAATCCCATCCTGGGCAGAAAAATTTTGGGCCAGCTCCTGTAATTATAGCTACACGGAGTTCTGGATTGTCTCTAAAACTTGCAAAAATATCTCCCATAATTCTGCTTGTTTTTAGATCTATGGCATTAGCTTTTGGTCGATCTAAAATGACTTCTAAAACATGACCGTCTTGAATTGTTTTGATTGGACTTTCAGTCATTTTTTTCTCCTATTTTTATTAGTGCATCAGCTACAAGGGCATCTAGTTCTCTACATATGAGTGGGTTGATTTCAACTTCTGATATTTTCCCATGATTAGAAATAACGAAATTTTGAACATTTTGAATTGTTTTTAATATGCAATTTATATCGGGAGATGGTGCACCTCTATACCCTAAAAACAATGGCCACATTTTGAGTGTTTTTAATGATTTTAAAATGTCTTCATTATTTGCGGGTATTAATAAAGAAATTTTATCATCGAATATTTCAGTGAGCTTTCCTCCTGAAGCAATTGTTAAAACATAACCATGAGCTTCATCTAAAACTACTCCAACTAACAATTCTATTAAACTATCAGCAATCATCTTTTCTATTAAAAATGTTTCGCTTGGCATAACTTTTGCAGCATTAAGGATATCAGTTTGATTTTGTAAATTTAACGCAACAAGTCCTGCTTCGGTTTTATGGGCGCTACCTTCGCCTTTCAAAACAACTGGGAACCCAACATTATTTGCAGCATCTTTGATGTCTTCATAATTAGATACCGTTTGTGAAATTGGTAGTTGGATATCAAATTCGCCAAGCATTTTTTTTGCTGTCGCTTCAGTTAATACTTTTAAATTTAATGGGATGATTGGTGGTAAAATATTTTCAGATTTCATTTTTGAATAAGTTGCGAATTTGGCAATGGAATCTAAAGCACTTTCGATACCACCAAACGGAATAATACCTTTTTCTAATAATTCTTTTGCAATCTTTTCTGGTAAGGTATCTGAAATGGAACCAACAACTCCAATCTGGCATCCTGTTTTGTTTTTTGCCTCAACAAGGGAAGGAATGACATCAACCCACATTTGTGGATCACATCGATCAATGCGTGGGAAGTCTAAAACTAATAAACCAATGCAGTCTGAATCTTTTAGTGCAGCAATAAAAGTTTGGGTCATTGCCTCCCAATTACCCCAAATATAAGTATGGTAATCTAAAGGATTTGCTAATTTTACCATTTTTCCCAAGGTATTTCGCAACCTTGCAGATTGATTTTTGCTCAGTGGTGGGAAATTAATTCCTACTGCCTGCCCTATGTCAGCCATCAGGCTTGCTTCACCTCCAGAACAAGACATTGATAAGACCTTATTATTTGGTTGCTCCCCAACTACATGTGCTAATTTTAATGTTTCTAAAAATATGGTTAGATTTTGCACTTGAACCACACCCAAACGATTGAATAAAGCAGTTGCGCCAGCGTTACTTCCAGCGATTGATGCAGTATGGGAAATCGTTGCAGCTTGCGCCTGATCGGAGCTTCCAACTTTTAATATAATTATTGGTTTTCCTAGATTGTTGGCGATATGTACCATTCTTTCAAATTCAACAACATCTTTAATCCCTTCAATGTGAAGCCCTAAAGCTGTTACACGTGGATCTTTCAAAAATTCAGTAGCCATTTCTGCTAAACTGACTTGAGCTTGGTTCCCAACAGAAGAGATAAAAGCAATTGGAAGTCCTCGCTTTTGCATTGTTAAATTGATAGCAATATTCGAGGATTGGGTAATAATGGCTACACCCGTTTTTACCCGTTCGCCACCATGCTGATCTGGCCAAAGAAGTGACCCATCAAGGTAGTTTATAAACCCATAACAATTTGGACCCAAGATAGCCATTTCGCCAGCAGCCAGTACTAACTGGCGTTCTAAATCAGCACTCTTTGCATCTTCTGACACAGACTCTGAAAACCCACTTGCAAAACAAACAGCACCTTTTGCTTTTATGGAATTTAATGATTTTATTACTTCAATTGTTGTAAATCTATTTACGCCTATGAAACTTGCATCTGGTCCGTATGGAAGATCTTCCACAGTTTTGAAGCAGGTAATTCCATTGATTTCGGTACGTTTGGGATGAACTGCCCAAATAGCACCCTGAAAGTCCATTTTCCTGCATTGTTCAATAACATTTTCACACCATGATCCACCACCTATTACGGCAATAGATTTGGGATGTAATAAGCTTCCAAGGTTATTCATTTATGCACCCAATGGGCGAAGTAATTCACGACTAATTATATGGCGCTGAATTTCAGATGTTCCATCCCAGATACGTTCTACTCGGGCATCTCTCCAAAACCGCTCAATAGGAAAATCATCCATTAAACCCATCCCACCAAATATTTGTAATGTTTTATCAGTTACACTTGCTAAAGTTTCTGAGGCAAATACTTTTGCGCTTGCGATTTCTCGATTTGATGGTTGTCCCTGATCAAGCATCCAAGCAGATTTTAATGTCAATAAATCTGCAGCGTCTATATCTGTTATCATATCAGCAATCTGAAAGCCTACGCCCTGGAATTTTCCAATTGCTTGCCCAAATTGTTTTCGTTCTGCAGCATAATTAAGTGCATAATCAAAGCATCTTCTAGCTCGACCAACTGAAAATGCTGCAACTGTTATTCTTGTTGCATAAAGCCATTCATTCATTACGGCAAAACCACCATCAATTTCGCCTAAAACAGCCTCTTTTGGTAAGCGACAGTTATCAAAGTCCAAAATGCAATTTTTATATCCCTTATGGCTAACTGAATTGTATCCATTTCGAACTTCAAAGCCTTTTGTTCCGCGGTCTACTAGAAATGTAGTAATCCGTTTTTTTGGACCTCGCGGTGTTTCGTCAACACCAGTTGCAACAAATACTATGAAAAAATCAGCATGCTCAGCACCAGATATAAAGTGTTTTGATCCATTAATAATCCAATCTGAGCCATCGGATATAGCGCTGCATTTCATTCCGCGAACATCACTTCCTGCATCTGGTTCAGTCATGGCCAATGCATCTGTAATTTCACCTTTTACTGCTGGTAGAAGATAGCGCTCTATTTGTTCATCTCGACACGCCATAAGAATATTTTGAGGTCTTCCAAAAAAATGAGTTAAGGCCATAGAGCCTCTACCTAGTTCTCTCTCAACAAGTGTAAAATCAAGATGGCTTAAACCTGCGCCACCCACACTTTCAGGAAAGTTACAGGCATAAAAACCCAAATCTATAACTTTTTGTTTTATTGATTGGCCTAATTCTATAGGAACATTTCCCGTTCGTTCTACTTCAGCTTCATGAGGGTAAATTTCTTTTTCAACAAAATCACGTACAGTATCAACGATCATTTCTTGCTCTTGTGATAATCCAAAATTCATTATTTTTCTCCCCTCGGATCTTCAATTTTACTGTGAGCAGCTGCAATTCTTTCTAAGTTGGTAAGAACATCTTTTCTTGGTTCACATGCACGTCTTGTTTTTAAGCTAACATGAATTAACATTTGTTCCCCAGTAGCCATTAAATTACCATCATCGCCAAACATTTGATGGAATAAACGCATTTTTTTTCCTTCGCCTTGAAGGATAAATGATTTCACATGAATGTTTGATCCTGCGTGGGTCTCAGCTAGAAACTTAATTGAAATATCTACGGTAAAATAGCTTAGTCCAGATGCAATGTATGCTTCATTTGCCCCCACTGTTTTCATAATTATATCAGCAGCATCAGAAAAAATTTGTCCGTATCTGCTTTCATTCATATGTCCATTGTAGTCTGTCCAATCGTTTGGAATAACTCTATTGATGGTGGTAATGGGGCCATTATATTCTGAAGGCAATTCTGGTTTTATTATTTGTTCATGTTTATTAATTAAAGCACCTGCAGCTGTATTTTCATTTTTTAATGAACGAAGAATAGCTATTAAATTGTTATCACGTAATCTCTCTAGTTCCCGAATAGATTTGTGTCCTGATTGCATATCAGATTGGTTAGCAATTTGCTCAATTAACTCATCAGTAAGTTCAGGAACATCCATAAGTTTAGTCCATGGCCATTGCAAACATGGACCAAATTGAGAAATGAAATGTGCCATTCCTTCTTCTCCACCGGCTATCCTATAGGTTTCGAATAATCCCATTTGAGCCCATCGCAATCCAAAACCATATCGAATGGCATCATCTATTTCTTGAGTTGTGGCAATTCCATCCTTTATGAGCCATAAACCTTCGCGCCAAACAGCTTCTAAAAATCTATCTGCAATATGTGCATCAATTTCTTTTCTAACGTGTAATGGGAACATTCCTAGGGAAGTTAATATTTCTTTTGCTTTATTTATAATAGCTTCTGAATTTGCAGGGGAAGGAACTAGCTCAATTAATGGTAACAAATAGACTGGATTAAAAGGGTGTGTAACAATAATTGAATCAGGTCTTATGGATTCTTCTTGAAGCTCTGATGGTTTGAACCCTGATGTTGAAGAGCCAATAACTGCATCAGAGGATGCATAATTTATTATTTCATTAAATACTTTATGTTTGAGGGCCAATCTCTCAGGCACACTTTCTTGGATCCAAGTAGCTCCATCAACTGCATCTTTTATATTTTCACAAAACTTAAGTGATCCTTCAGTAGGTAAATTGACATCATACAACATTGGCAAAGCATGCCGTGCATTTTCTAAAACTGCTTTTATTTTGCGCTCAGATTCAGGATCTGGATCATATAAATTTACATCCCATCCATTAAGCAAAAATCTTGCAAGCCAACCCCCACCAATAACACCACCACCAATTATTGCTGCTTTTTTTTCCATTTTTTTCTCATTTTATAAATGTCTTAATTAAGTTTTTTTTAATGCTAAGTAATAGCCTCTGTGTGGCCATCAACGGCCAAAGCTTGACCAGAGATTTTCATGCCAGACGGACTATCTAAAAAGTGAATCATATTCGCGATGTCATCAGCAGTAACCCATGTTTTCAATGATACAGCCGAAACATAATCATCGCGTACTTTTTGCTCATCAACACCTCTCGCCTTAGCTTCATTTTGCACTACCCGGTCCATCCGATCACCTTCTACAGCTCCAGGGCATATGCAATTTACACGAATGCCATCGCTTCCCATTTCCATAGCTAATGTTTTTGTTAATCCTACAATCCCCCATTTTGCTACGGCATATGGACTGCGATAGGGGTAACCGAACAATCCTGCAGATGATGACAAAAGAATTACCAAGCCAGATTTATTTTTGCGCATATGTTTTGCGGCCCATCGAACTAATAAAAATGTACCGTCCAATGTTGTGGCGAGTGTATCTTTCCAGTCTGAGTAATTTAAATCTTCAATTAATGCTGCAGGACCACCTATACCAGCACCAGCGATTACAACATCAACACCATTTAAAAATTCATTGCATGCAGTAAAAAAATCATCCATTTCTTGTTCGTTAGTTACATTTGCACACATAGCTAGTGAATTGGGGTATTTCTTTTTGAATGTTTGGATCGCGTTTGGATCAATATCACAAATTGCAACTTTTGCGCCTTCTGCAAGATAGTTTTTTGCTATGACCAAGCCAATTCCTGCAGCTCCTGCAGTTATGACTACTCGCTTTTTACTCATTTGGGTAACCGTTTTACTAAATTTAGTTTTTCGCGAGTTTCTTCTGGGGTCATGATTGAACTGCCCATAGCTTCTATTATTGTTACAGCGCGTTCTACTAGTGCTTCATTTGTAGCTAATTGGCCCTTAGCCAACCATAAGTTATCTTCTAGTCCAACACGTACATTACCACCGGCTAAAACTGATGCTGCAACATATGGTAATTCATTGCGACCAATGGAAAATGCAGACCAATTCCAGTCATTTGGTACATTGTTCACCATAGCCATGAATGTATTTAAATCATCCGGCGCACCCCAAGGAATACCCATACATAATTGAACAAGTGCTGGAGATTTTAATATTCCTTTTTCCACCAAATTTTTGGCCAACCATAAATGCCCTGTATCAAAGGCTTCAATTTCTGGCTTTACTCCTAAGCTCTCCATCATCGACCCCATGGCTTCCAACATGCCGGGTGTATTTGTCATCACATAGTCTGCTTCTGCAAAATTCATTGTTCCACAATCTAGGGTGCAAATTTCAGGTAAACATTCGGCTATATGTGCTACACGTTCTTCTGCACTAGCCATATCTGTTGAATTTGAAAGTGGTAAAGGTCTGTCGGGAGATCCAAAAACCATATCACCGCCCATTCCCGCTGTTAGATTCAGAACCATATCTACTTCAGAATCTCTAACGCGGTCAGTAACCTCACGATAAAGCTTCAAGTCACGTGATGGCACACCTGTTTCAGGATCCCTGACATGGCAGTGAACAATTGCAGCACCAGCTTTTGCAGCTGCTATAGCACTTTCAGCAATCTCTTTTGGACTTCTTGGTACATGAGGACTTCGGTCCTGCGAGCTTCCAGAGCCTGTGATTGCGCAAGTGATGAATACTTTTGAGTTCATTGAGAGGGGCATATTAATATCCTTTGATTATTATAAATTATCGTAATCCTCTTGCATTAAGTGAGTATGCACTATTAGACATAAGATATGCAAAATTTACCAATGCTCAAATCTTTTCCGATTACTATCGATTTTTTAGTTTATGATCGGTTTTCAAATCACTGCATGGCAAACTGTTTAGAGCCTTTCAGAGCTGCAAATACCTTAAGTGCAAATGATGTTTATGAATGGAATTTTGTAACACTTGACGGATTGTCTGTTCAAAGTTCCAGTGAATTAAGGTTAATGCCTGATCAAAAATTTGGTGAAACTAAACGAGCAGATTTTTTATTCATTATAGCTTCATACGATTTTCGAAGACATGATAGTGTGGCGTCAAGGCGAGCGCTTCGGGCAGCAATGAAGCGATATAAAAATATTATAGGATTAGATTCTGGTCCATGGATGATGGCTGGGGCTGGTATAATAGATAATCATCGTGCGACAGCTCATTGGGATATTATTGATGAATTTTCAGAAGAATTTGTAGAGGTTAATGTTGAACGGCAAAAATATATTTTTGATGGAAATATAGGGACTTGTGGTGGAGGAATGGCTGCTTTCGACCTCAGTCTGTCAATCATAAGAGAAATTAATGGTGTCACAGTTGCACTCGACGTTGCTTCTATATTTTTGAGTGGAGCTGATTTACCTCAAGAGTATAGAACAAATACCGTTTGTAAGATTCAAGAGGTGCAAAAAGCTTTGGAAATAATGCACAAAAATATTGAAGATATTTTAACAATACCGAATATTGCAAACAAAATTGGTATTAGTTCTAAACAATTACATAGATTTTTTTTAAAAGATCTAGGGCAGTCACCAAAGAAAGTTTATTTAAACATAAGATTATCATTTGGAAGGCATCTTTTACAGGCGACACAAAAGCCTATCAATGAAGTTGCTTTAAGGTCAGGGTATGAAAATGTTAGTGCATTTTCCCGCGCTTTTAAGATGCGATTTGATCAAACTCCTAGTAAGTATAGGAATCATTTTAATTAAAAAAATATTAGCTTTATGTGTAAATAATAAAAAGTAAGTTTGTTAGACAACGGTTTTTTTTACAGTATTAATAAATCTTTTTACGGTCTCAGAGTTCCCTGATTTTCTATATGAAACATATAGATCTATTAGGTCTTTGGATGATTCAAATGGAACTAAGGAAACACCAGGTGGAGTTATATTCTTTACCCAAGCTGGTGCTAATGCAATACCAAGGCCGTGCGCTACAAACTGAAGTAAAGTGGACTTATCGATAATTTCACAGACAATATTTGGTTGAGCGCCAATTTTCCGAAAACCATTCCATAAAGCTTCGTGCAGTATTGGTCGAGCATGTTTTGGGTACCCAACTATTGGTTGATCGACGATGTCAGATACTGAAAGTGACGCAGAACGTGAAAGTGGATTAGTATCAGCAAGAACGACTACGATAGGTTGGCGATGTAGAAGTTTGCTCGTGATAAAATCGTCCTCTTGAGCAGTTCTAACAAATGCTACGTCTGTACGATGAGCAATTAACTCCTTTGAGTGCTGTCCTGAAGAAGAAATTTCCAATATTTGCACATGTGCAGTTGGATCTATTTGGCGAAATTTAAGCAAAGCCTTTGGTAGCAAAATTGAAATTGCTTCATCTACGCCGCTCACACGGACATTGTGTAGGTCAGATTCAGCTGTATGGACAACATTAGAAACTGATTTTTCAATATCAGAAAGTATTCTCTTTGCATCCTGAAGGAACTCTGATCCGGCTTGGGTCAGGCTGACTTGACGGGTTGTTCTAAAAAGAAGCCGTGCCCCAAGTTCGTGCTCTAATGCAGAAACACGTTCAGATAGAGCCGGTTGGCTCAGCCCCAAACGAACACTAGCTCTTCTGAAGTGAAGTTCTTCAGCAACGGCTACGAAGCATTCCAGTTGTCTTATGTCCAATCAGATACCCTTTGTTAATTTATTTGATTACATTCACGCGCATTCTGTCGTCTAATTGGGTTTCAAAATTGTGTATTGCATTTGTATATTCCAATGTATCCAACGTATCATCTCGCCCACGGATCAATGATGTTTGAGTAGATGTATCCATCTCAAACGGTATCAAAATCTCACCTGCTTTTATTGTTTGACTCACAATATCAATAGATATCTCTTCACCACTTTTATTTTTTGAATACTCTAAAAGTGTGTCTCTTGACTCACTAGAAACGATAGGGAGTGCAAGACCATTTTTTCGGGCATTATCATAAAATATTCCAGCAAAACCTGTTCCTATGCATGCATTAATTCCAAGCTGACGCATGCCCCAGACCGCATGTTCGCGGCTTGAGCCACACCCAAAATTATCTCCAACCACTAAAATATTTGCTTGTTTCCAAGGAGCTTTATTTAAAATAAATTCTGGACGTTTTTGTCCTGTATTATCAAAACGTAAATCTGCAAAAGTTCCATCTGCCAAGCCTTCTCGAGTGATCGTGATAAGAAAACGCTTTGGCATAATAACATCAGTATCGACGTTGGCCAGTGGCAATGGGGCGGCTATGCCTTTGATAGTTGTATTCATGTGCTTTTCTTTCATTTAAAGTTACGTACGTCAACCAAATGACCGGCTATGGCGGCTGCGGCAACCATTGCTGGTGACATCAGGTGGGTGCGTGCACCGCGGCCTTGCCGCCCTTCAAAATTTCTGTTGGTTGATGAAGCAACTCTTTCGCCATCCATAGCGATGTCATCGTTCATGGCTAAACACATAGAACATCCAGCTTCAGGGCGCCATTCGAAACCAGAAGTTTCAAAAATACTACGGAGCCCTTCAGCTTCAGCTTTAATACGCGTCATGGCAGAACCGGGTACGACTATTGCTTCAACACCTTTTGCAACTTGTCTGCCATCTAGTATTTTAGCGGCCTCTCGTAGATCCTCTATTCGACTATTTGTACAAGAGCCTATAAATGCCGTGTCGATAACGATCGATTGAGCCGATTGACCTTCGTCTAGCCCCATATATTCTAGTGACCGCTCTAAGGCTTTTTTAGCTTTAGGGGAAACATAGTCTTGGGCAGAAGGTACATGTGCAGTTATTGATATTGATTGATCTGGACTAGTTCCCCATGTGATCAGAGGTTCGATATCTGCTCCAGAAATCGTGACCTCATGATCAAATATAGCATTGGGATCACTCACCCATTTTTCCCCTTTAAATTCAAATTGGCCACTATGAGGGTGGCCTTTCAGTGCTTTTTCAGTGGTTTCATCTGTTGCGATTAATGCCGCGCGTGCTCCTAACTCAACAGCCATATTACAAACAGTCATTCGACCAGCCATGTTAAGATTACGAATGGCAGAGCCAGAAAATTCCACTGCAAAGCCATTAGCGCCACCTGCGCCAATCACTTGGACAACCTTCATAATAATGTCTTTGGCTGTTACTCCAAGTGTCGTGTCTCCATTTATAGTGACGCGCATAGTTTTCATACGTTTATAACGAAGTGTTTGGGTGGCTAAAACATGTTCTACTTCAGAAGTGCCAATGCCAAAACCTAATGCACCAAAGGCCCCGTATGTTGTAGTATGACTGTCTCCACAAGCGATCAGCATGCCAGGTACAACAAGCCCTTGTTCTGGAACCACTATATGTTCAATGCCTTGCCTAGGATCTCCTAGTCCGTAAAATGCAATCTCGTGAGTAGTGCAATTTTTTCCAAGATTATCTATGAGCAACTTAGATTGCGCATCATGTGCTTCAACGCTACGGGTGGCGTTAACATGGTCTATAACTGAAAGATGTGCTTCTGGCCTCCATACATTTAATCCTTTGCTTTCTAATCCGGAGAAAGCCTGTGGGCTTGTATATTCATTCATTATATGAAAATCGACGTAAATGAGCATATCGCCATCTGGTAGATCACAAACTTTATGTGCGTCCACAAGTTTGTCATATAGGGTTCGTGTCATTGAGCAGTTTCCTTCTTATGGATGGGATACTGAGAAAAGAATTCTAACATGTGTTTTGTGACTTCTTGTGGTATCTCCTCAGCCATATAATGTGTTGCAGCAAGCGCTTCACCTTCGACATGAAGTGCACGTTGTTGCCAGAGATCTAGTGCATTAAAACAAGATTCAATAACTCCAAATTTCGCCCAAAGAGCCAAAATGGGCATCGTAAGTTTTTTTCCTTGGTCCGCATCGTCATGCTCTATATCAATGCTCGCAGCTGCACGGTAATCTTCACAGGTCGAATGTATTGTGTTGGGATCTTTAAAAGAAGCTAGATATTCTGCTAATGCTTCTGGGGAAAATGGATTTTGACCGTGTGCTTGATTTAAACACTTTAACTTCCAAAATCCTTCTGGATCTGCTGAGATCATTTTTTCAGGCAATGGATTTGGTTGTGTTAGAAAAAACCAGTGCCAATATATCTGTGCAAAATTTGCACTAGTACCAGCATACATTTCCCGTGTAGGTGCAATATCTAATAATACCATGGCTTCAATACGATCGGGGTAGTCAAGGCCAAGTCGGTGTGCAACTCTAGCCCCTCGATCGTGGGCACCAACCAAAAATTTATTGTGTCCCAATCGTTTCATCATGGCGACTATATCCTTTGCCATGGCTCGCTTTGAATAAGGATAGTGATTTGCGTCAGAGTTTGGCTTGTCAGAGGCGCCATATCCTCGCAGATCTGGGCAAATAACTTGATAAGATCCTGAAAGAATTGGCGCCACAGCATGCCACATTGCTGATGTTTGAGGGTAGCCATGAAGAAGGACGATTGGCTTTGCATTTTTTGGGCCAGAGCGGCGAACAAATAAATTTGCACCATCTCCTTCAATATATTCTTCTACAAAATCCTCAAACATTTAAAACTCCATATAGAAATTAAGCTTATTTTATTATACAGGTTTAATAGGAATGTTTAATCGTAAAAACTGATTAATATTTACGACTATTATTTTTTTGTAAATTTATGTGGTTCTCTCATTTTTTGAATGTGGCTTGAGCTAGCACGTAGTTAATAAAGAAATCATTTTTTAATTTATCGAAAATCTTTGGGTTTGATATTGTAGCGAGCCAAACGGTCATAAAAAGTTTTACGGGGCAACCCTAATTTAGTTGATGCTAATGTTGCTTTCCCATTTGTTTTTCTTAGTGTTTCACATAATACTAAAGCTTCAAAATTATAGAGTTGATCTGCTAAAGTCTCATCTTCTTTTGGATACGAAAGGTCAATATTAAGTAAAAATTTTCGTGCAAATTTCCTAAGTTGTGGTATATTCCCGGTCCAACTTTTTGACATAATTTCTGCATATATTGTTTGTGGGATATTTGGCATATCTAAGTTTAAATGTCTAACTTCTTCTCTAAGAACCTGTTCAAATAACATTGGTAGATCCTTACGCCTTGAACGTAAATTTGGTATTGATAGTTCAATAGGATCTATAATTTCGATTAATTTTTTAATTTTCACATCTTCAATTAGTTTTGAAAATGGCAGTCGGCTTGAGATCAATATTCGTATATTCTGGTTGTTTATTAAAATATTTTTTAATATTTCATGATCACGTACCGTAGCTAAGTGAAGTGATTGTATTGATAAATTTATAATATCTTTTGTTTGAAGTATCTCATTTAAAGAATTTGAAGATGAAGCAAAATTATGAGTTCTAAATATTGCACTTTCTCTTCCTAAAGTATGAAGTGTAAATGCGGCAAGTTTTTTGCGAACACCTTCTTCACCAGAAATAAGGACGTGTGACGATATCGATCCAAGTTTTCTCAATAGATTTTGCAAATTTTTACTTGGCTTTGATTGACCTGGAAAGTTTAATACTGCGGGATCATTACGTTGGATTTCGCGCTCTAATTTTCTTTTTTGCAGTATAATATTTCTATATTCAAAAGCACGATGAATTGTATCCATGAGCTTATCTCTTGGGCAAGGTTTTTCTAAGAAATCATAGGCACCACTTTTTATTGCTTGCAATGCCATTGGAACATCTGCCTCACCTGTGAGCATTATTGTTGGCAATTCATTATCTACAGATTTTACGTAAGCTAAAACGTCAAAACCATCATTTGTGGGCATTCGAATATCTGATATGATAACACCTGGAAAATTTGCACGAATGTTTCGCTTAGCTTGCATTAGACTATTTGCCGCAATAACTGTAATTTCTTCAAGATCAAGAGTTTGTGTTAATGACAATCGCATTGCATCATCGTCTTCAATTAAGATAACTTGTTTGATCATGATAACATTTTACCATCAGCTACACGAAGTTTAATGATGAACTCTGCACCACCAGATTTGTAGTTTGAACAACTCATTTCACCACCAAAGCTTCCCACAATGCCATACGATATCGAAAGGCCTAAGCCCATTCCTTTGCTCGCCCCAACTTCTTTTGTGCTGTAAAATGGTTCAAAAACTCGTCCAGGATCACTTAACCCATCACCTGTATCTCTTACTGACATTATTACATCTGATTTTGATTTTAATATTTTAATAGAGATCTTTTTATTTTTCTTATTTTGCATCGAATCTATTGCATTTGTTAAGAGATTAATGACGACTTGTTGTAAACGTACGTGTCCACCCATTACCATTATTTCTTTATCTTCAGGGTGCCATTCAATATCAACTTTCTCAAAATCGATACGCGATTTAGATAAACTTAGCGTTTCTTTTATTACTTCCTGCAGGTCAATAGCTTCAATTGTTTCTTTTTCTTTACGCGCAAACGCGCGCAAAGATTTTATAATTCGAGTTATCCTATTGATTTGTGTGCCTATCAAATCAAAATTAATTCTAGCATCTTCAATTTTATTTAAATCTAACATTTTAGCACCATTTTCAGAAAAATTCTGCATAGCTGCCAATGGCTGATTTAATTCATGACTGATGCCAGCTGAAATTTCTCCAAGTGCTTTTAATTTGCCCGCTTGAACCAATTGAAATTGTGCTTTTTTTAGTTGCGCAGTTCGTTTTTCTACTCGTGCTTCCAATTTTGCATTTGCTGCTTCTTCAATTGCTAATTTGTCTATTAACCTTTGTCTGCGAAGCCAAAGTGACCAAAGTCCGGAACCTAGTGCAAAAAAGATTGCAGCGGTAAGGCCTGCTTGGACTCTAGCAGAAAATTTAGTTACCTGAGTTGACATAAATACTTGAGTAGTCATCTCTAAGCGAGGTATGTATTTCGAAAGTATTAGTGCTTCTTTTGGGAGTTCTTCAGTATTAAAAAACTTTAAAATAGTATGATTTAAGAGCATTGATTTTTTATAGTCAAAGAATTTTGAAATTTGGTTTCTTTCATAATGTTTTGTTTCCAAGAACGGTTTATCTAAAGAGCCAAGTCTTCGTAATGCCATACTTGGTCTATTAGTTATAAATGCAACATCATTAGCATCAAAAAAAGCTAATGATACGTCATCAACATTCCATTGATATTCAAGCGATGGTATGTCTACCTTGATTATGACCACTCCTTGGGGTGATAAAGAACTAGTGTAAATTCCCCTAGCTATAAAAATAGTTCTAGCAAGTGTTTGTTTATCCACTGCATAAAAGTATCCTAAGCGACCATTTAATGCTGCTTGAACGTAGGGTTCATTGGGATTTATACTTTTTTCGGTAGGTTTACCTGAAACTAGCTTTGATGATGCAATTACATTGCCAGTTTTATTTATTAATAATATTTGTTCTGAGCCTGATAGAAATACGGTACTTTGTACCAGCTCATCGATAGATTTTATATCAGAATTTCCCTCAAAGGCTTCAATAATTTTTGGGTTGCGAGCAAGAAGGTTTGATAGTTGTTTAAAGCTAGCCAATTGCTCTAGTAAACGGTTGCTAGATTGATCAATTCTTACTTTTGCTGTTTCACTTAATCTATCCAAACCTAATTGTAATGAATAAAAATACGCCCCTGTTACAATTGTTGATGAAAGTATTATGTATAAAATAGCATAGATATTTTGAACTGATTTTTTGTGCATTTTGATTCGCTTACATTTCGAGATAATCATAATGGCCATTTGAATTTTATCATACATGTTTTGTGTGATTGTTCGCACAAAGGGATATAATATCTGTATTTATATTTCTAAGTAAATGATTAGAAACAATAAAATTTTTAATTTAAAAATGATTTGCAATAAAAAATCTTTAGAAGCAATCAATGATGCGGGGAGTACCCCTTATTTCAATTGGGAGGAAATAATGAAAATATTTTTAAAAGCTGCATGCGTTGCAGCAGTAGCAGTAGTGCCGTCTATCGCAACAGCAGCATGTGATAGTGGTGAAATAGTTATCAAGTTCAGTCACGTTACTAATACTGACAAACATCCAAAAGGTATAGCAGCCACTCTATTAGAGCAGCGAATTAATGATGAGATGAATGGTAAGGCCTGTATGGAAGTTTATCCAAATTCTACGCTTTATAACGATAATAAAGTACTTGAAGCCTTGCTCCAAGGTGATGTTCAATTAGCTGCACCTTCATTATCTAAGTTTGAAAAATTTACAAAACAGTTCCGAATTTTCGATTTACCATTTATGTTCAAAAATATTAATGCAGTTGATGCATTTCAAGCATCTGAAACTGGCCAAGCTATGCTAGATTCTATGCAGAAACGTGGATTGCAAGGACTGGGTTACTGGCATAATGGAATGAAGCAAATGTCAGCAAATGTTGCATTGAATGCACCTTCAGATGCAAATGGATTAAAATTCCGAGTAATGTCTTCAGATGTGCTTGTTGCGCAAATGGAAGCAATGGGAGCAAGTCCACAAAAGATGGCTTTCTCTGAAGTTTATGGTGGATTACAGCAGGGTGTCGTTGACGGTCAAGAAAATACCTGGTCAAATATTTATGGAAAGAAATTTTTTGAAGTCCAAGATGGGACAACAGAAACTGATCATGGCATTTTAGATTATTTGGTTGTTACCAATATTGATTGGTTGAATGGTTTAGATGCGGATGTTCGTGATCAATTTTTAACAATTTTTAACGAGGTAACTGAACTTAGAAATGCTGAGTCTTACGCCGTCAACCAAGCTAATAGACAAGCTATCATAGATGCTGGTGGTGAGGTTCGTACTCTGACATCAGAACAACGTCAATTATGGGTTGATGCTATGAAACCAGTTTGGTCAAAATTTGAGAGCGATGTTGGTGCTGAAAATATTGCGGCCGCTCAAAAAATCAATATGGCAAACTAAAACAGTTGGCGCGTTGAGTGATCAACGCGCCTTCTTTATTCAAGTCAGAGATTTCAGGAGCTATCATGAAAGAAGAAAGTTCGTGGGTTGATCGTATTGAGGAAAACTTAATAGCAGTAATTTTAGGCACCATGGCCTTATTAACATTTGCTAATGTTGTCGCTCGGTATGTATTTAACTCTAATATTTTTTGGGCTTTAGAATTAACAGTATTTTTATTTGCATGGTTGGTTTTATTGGGTGCCACTTATGCAGTTAAAAAAACTTCACACCTAGGTGTTGATGCAATTATAAACACACTTGGATCAAAAAAACGTAAAATTTTGGCATTATTTGCAGCATTTATTTGTATTTTTTATGCATTTTTAATGCTCAAAGGATCCTGGGATTATTGGGCTCCCTATGCAAACTTACCCACAACAGAAGGTCGTTGGTTTCCAATTGGATTTGATTTTACAGTCCGTGGTCGTGGTTGGTATGAAACACAAGATATTCCAGTACCATTTTTTATGCGATGGCTTGAAACTGTGTTTAATGATGGAATGGAATATGAAAAACTACCTAAGGTTGTTCCATATTTTGTAATGCCACTATCTATGGCTTTATTGCTATTTCGCTTTGTTCAAGCCGGGGTATCAATTTGGAATGGTAAAATGGATATGTTGATTGTCAGCCATGAGGCTGAAGAAGAAGTTGAAGAAGCAAATAAAGCCATGGCTGCTGAGGAAATAAAATAATGGAACTCTTCTTACTTTTTGCAATGGTGATTATCCTAATGCTGATCGGTGTGCCAATTGCAGTATCATTAGGTTTTTCATCGATTGTTTTTCTACTGATTTTTTCTGATAGCTCCTTAGCATCTGTCGCACAAACAATTTTTGAAGCTTTTGAAGGACATTCAACACTTCTCGCAATACCATTTTTCATTTTAGCTTCTTCATTTATGTCAACTGGCGGTGTGGCAAAAAGAATTATAAGGTTTTCAATTGCACTTGTGGGTCACTTACGTGGTGGATTAGCAATCGCAGGCGTATTAGCTTGTATGATTTTTGCGGCACTATCGGGTTCTTCGCCAGCAACAGTGGTTGCAATTGGTTCAATTGTTATCGCTGCTATGAGGCAAGTTGGTTATACCAAAGAATTTGCCGCAGGAGTAATCTGTAATGCTGGTACTTTGGGAATATTGATACCACCTTCGATTGTTATGGTTGTATACGCTGCAGCAGTAGAAGTGTCGGTTGGACGAATGTTCTTAGCAGGTGTTATTCCAGGTTTATTAGCAGGATCCATGTTGATGGTTGGTATCTATGTAATGGCGCGCGTTAAAAATATGCCATCTGGTAAATGGTTAGGTTGGCGCGAAATATATGAAAGCTTTAACGACGCTGCGTGGGGTTTGCTTTTAATTGTGATAATAATGATTGGTATTTATGGTATCCCAGGTGTCACAGGTGCAATATTTACCCCAACAGAAGCTGCAGCAGTTGCATCTATTTACGCTTTTATTGTTTCAAGTTTCATTTATCGAGATATGGGGCCTTTAGCGACTGAAGAAGGTGAGACGCGAAAAAGTTTGTTTCGAAACCCGCAGGCTTTGATAACAGCCTTTTGGCATGAAGATACTCGAAATACATTGTTCAACGCTGGAAAACTCATAGTAACCCTAATGTTCGTTATAGCAAATGCATTGTTATTGAAGCATGTGATAACTGATGAACAATTACCTCAAAAAATCACATCTGTTATGATTTCATATGGTTTTGGGCCAATAATGTTTTTAATCATTGTAAATATCATCTTGCTGATTGGTGGCCAATTTATGGAGCCATCCGGTCTATTAGTAATTGTAGCCCCGTTAGTTTTTCCAATAGCAATGGAGCTAGGAATTGACCCAATCCACCTAGGTATAATTATGGTAGTAAATATGGAAATAGGAATGATTACTCCTCCTGTTGGCTTGAATTTATTTGTAACTGCAGGCGTGGCTAACATGTCTATGATGGGTGTGGTGCGAGCAGCGTTACCATTCCTAGCCATAATGTTTGTATTCTTAATTTTGATTACATACGTTCCATGGATATCTACAGTATTGCCAAACTCTGTAATGGGACCAGAAATAATAATGAAATAATTTAATTTGTTTTTAAACTAATCAAGGTCGTAATGAGGCTAGTAACATAAATGCATTTCTTCTAATAGTTTGTAAAAACGTTTTAAGGTTATTTTCATGCAGCATATTACTAATCAATATTTTAAAACTGGGATCCAAATGGCAGAGGTTCCATTGCCAAGCACAAATAGTGCGAGACCAGTAGGAATGTTAAAAAATTGTCCTGCACATTTTCAAACCCCTTTAATGTCTGTTGATAAACTTGCTGAAAATTTAGGCATAGCGTCAATACATGTAAAAGATGAAAGAGATAGAATGAATCTTGGGAGCTTTAAAGCTCTTGGTGCTGCATATGTAATCGCAAGTGATGCATCTGAAGGTGATGTGACAAACACTACTTATGTAACTGCATCTGCTGGAAATCATGGGCTATCAGTTGCTGCTGGAGCATCATCTTTTGGTGCCCAAGCCGTGGTTTACCTTTCACATACTGTGCCTGAAGATTTTGCAAAGCGGTTGTCAAAAATTGGAGCTACTGTTGTTAGAGCAGGTGATAACTATGAAGCTTCAATGCTTGCTGCACAAAAAGCTGCTACTGATAATGATTGGGTCTTATTATCGGATAGTTCATGGGATGGATATTTTAAAAGACCTTGGAGATTGATGGAAGGCTACACAGTGATGGCTGCCGAAATTATTCAGGAAATAGATCATCTTCCAAGCCACATTTATTTACAAGCAGGTGTTGGAGGTATGGCTGGTGCTATGGCTGCATGTTTTCGAAATGCCTGGGGAGATGTACCGATTATTACTGTTGTTGAACCTGCATACGCACCGGCACTTACAAATTCAATTATTGAAGGGAAGTTTGCTTCTACTTCAGGGCCAGTTTCTGATATGGGTCGACTTGATTGTAAGGAAGCTTCATTAATTGCGTTAGCTGGTTTATCCCGGGACGCTAATAGTTTTGTTACATTGACTGAAAAAGAATGTTTGGATGCAATAAAAGTATTGCCTAAATATAACTTAGATACATCTTCATCAGGTGGCGCTGGAATTGCAGCTATGATGATGTCAGATCTTCCAGCAGATGCACGTGTTCTGTGTATATTATCAGAAGGACCAGATGAATGATGCAAAGGGGTTTTTTAGACAAAGAATTTCAAAACCGCGTTAGTTTAGCTCAAGGCTTGATGGTAAAAAATAATTTATCAGCTTTGTTGCTGACCACAGAACCTGATGTTCGTTATTTCACAGGATTTCTTACGCAATTCTGGCAAAGTCCTGCACGGCCGTGGTTTCTAATTGTTCCAGCCTCTGGAAAGCCAATCGCTGTAATACCAAGTATTGGATATTCTTTGATGAATTCAACTTGGATAGATGATATCAGAACATGGCTTGCTCCAAACATGGTTGATGATGGTATTGGCCTTTTGATAGATACTTTAAATGAAGTGGCTAAAGATGGAAGAATAGGAATCCCAGATGGATTAGAATCTCATGTTCGTATGCCGTATGCAGACATGAAAAAGTTATCTGAAGAAGTAGATATATCATCTGATTATGGGATTGTTCGTCAACTTCGCATGGTAAAATCAGAAGCTGAAATAAACAAGATCAGGCATGCATGTAGTATTGCTGACAATGCATTTAATTCAGTTAAAGATTTTGCAGAGATAGGAATGACACAATCAAATATTAATCGTAAATTTCAATCTGCGTGTTTGCAGTCAGGTGCTGATAGTGTTCCTTATGTTTCAATGGGACTAGGCGCTGGGGGTTATTATGATGTTATTTCTCCAGCTGCAGATATTCAAATTAAGGATGGTGATATTCTTATGTTGGATACTGGTTTAATGTGGGATGGTTACTTTTGTGATTTTGATAGAAATTTTTCTATGGGTAAGCCAGATCCCCGCGTTATTTCTTGTCATGGTTATTTAGTTGATGCTGTTATGGCAGGATTAGAAGTTGCAAAAAGTGGATCAACAGCTGCGGATATTTTCCATGCAATGGCAAAAATTACAGGAGCAGGAAAAGCTTTAGAAGCAGGACGATTTGGTCATGGATTGGGGATGCAATTGACAGAATGGCCATCTTTTATTCCTGATGATCATACCGAAATCGTAGAAGGAATGGTTTTAACATTAGAGCCATCAATAGAAACTATAGATGGTCGCATTATGGTTCATGAAGAAAATATTGTAATTCGAAAAGACGGTGCAGAAAAACTTTCAACATTTTATAAAGAGATGGTAATTATTGAATGAATAATTTTTCATATAAATTGGAAGAAAATTATAATCCAACGATGGGCTTGATTGTATTGCAAGCTGACCAAAGAATTGAATTAGATGCGCGGCAACAATTTGATCCAAAAGTAAATCTTCATATCTCGCGAATTCCTTCAGCAGAAACCGTATCTACTGACACTTTAAAACAAATGGAAAAAGATCTACCCATAGCAGTATCTTTATTACCCAATGCGGTAGATTTTGATGTTGTTGGTTATGGGTGCACGTCTGGCACTTCAGTTATTGGAGCTGAAAATATTGCAAAAATTGTTAAAGATAGATGCAAGACTAAACATGTTACAGAACCTGTGAGTGCTTTAATTGCTGCGTGTAGGCATCTTGGAATAGAACGAATTGGTTTTTTATCCCCATATGTAGAAGCAGTAAGTGCTGGGCTTAGAGAAACTTTATTTTTATCTGGCGTGGAGACACCAATTTTTGGAAGTTTTAACGAAGAAATAGAAGAAAGAGTTGTTAAAATTAGCACTGTATCTATTTCGGATGCAGCTGTTGCATTAGGTAGACAAGATGTTGACGCGATTTTCTTATCATGCACTAATTTAAATACACTTCCTGTTATAAAAAGCATTGAAGAAAAAATTAGAAAACCTGTCTTATCCAGTAATCAGGTATTAGCTTGGCACATGAGCCAGTTATCTAATGGGGGATTGTCAAAAAGCTGTGAAGGGTATTTATTTAAATAACATTTATTTAAGTTCAGATATTAATTTTTGTATTAAATCAGAATTTTCGCTTAAACTTTTTTCAATTTCTTGCCCGATGTGATTGATTGATTCAATGCCTGTATTATTTATAAATAATTCAACAGCTGGTGTGCTTAAACTATCTAATTTAAATTCTTTAATTCCCAATAATCTTTTTAAATGTTCAATTACACTAAAGAGTTCCAATGAGTTGAATAAAACATCATAATCACTTTTGCTTATAATTCTTTTATCAAAAGCATTTTTTAATTGGTCAGATGGTTTGCGATTTTTTCCTTTGATTAATAAGGTTAAACTTTGCGAGAGAAGTTCTAAATCTAAAATACCTCCAAGAAGTTTTTTAATTTGCCATTTTTGTTTGATATCTATCTCTAACTTGGAAATTCTTAGTCTCATATCATTTACTTCAATAGAGATTTCTCTCGGATCATTTTTCTGATCAAGTATATCAATTAATGCCTTATTAATTTCGCTACAAAGTTTTTTATCTCCAGCCACAACCCGTGCCCTAGTTAAAGCAAGTTTTTCCCAAAGCCATGCTTTGGTTTTTTGGTAATTTACAAAACCTTCTAAACTTGTAGCGACAGTACCAGCCCTACCAGATGGACGAAGCCGCATATCAACTTCGTATAATCTTCCGTAAGACATTGATGAGGATAAACCACTAATTAAAGTTCGTGTAACTTTTTGGAAATAAGTCCTTATATCGAGTTCTTTAAAACTCGAAACTGAGTCAGGGTTGCCATCATAAATCACAATAATGTCTAAATCAGAAGTACAACTCATTTCTTGAGAGCCCATTTTGCCCATTGCTAAGATTGCTACAGAACTTCCAGGAATTTCGCCAAACCGTCTTTTTGTTTCGCAAAGAGCTTGATCCAAGCATAAGTTTAAACACGTTTGTGCTAAATCTGAATAAGCTTTTTCAGCGCGTTGAGGTGTTATGATTTGTGTAAGTTGAGCAAAAATAATTTTGAAATGTTCCTCAGATTTCCAAGCTCTTGTATTTGTTAAAGAGGTTTCAAAATCTTTGGTATTTATTAATCTAGCTTGTAAGCTTTTTTGAAAGCCAGTTAAGCTAGATGGTATTGCGTCAGGGCCAGTGTCTGCAAGACCATCCAATACGCTTACTTGCTTTGCTAAAGCATCAGCCAATTGTTTAGATAAGCTTGTTACGTAAATAACTTTTTCTAAAATATCTGGTCTACGTTCAAAAAGTGAAAATAATTGAACGCCAGAAGTTAAGCCTGATAAAAAATATCCAAAATAATCTAGTACTTCATTTGGGTTCTTAGATTTTTGTGCGTAATTCCAAATATATTGCAACTGTGTTTCAAAAACCTCAACGGCTCTTTCTGATTTAAAAGCTTGCAGTTTTCGCCATTCATCAAAACGTATTTTTTGTTGGTCAGTTGGTGAAGTATTTTTTTTAATTATTCTAGATGAAGTTTTAGTAGCAGAATGTGTTTTACGAAGTTCTGCTATGATATCATCTTTGAAATCTTCTAATTTTACGTATCCAGATAATGCACAAAGGCGTTCTAGTTCTTCTAGATTAGTTGGTATTGAATGACTTTGTGTGTCTCGAAGCATTTGAATTCGATGTTCAATTTTTCTATGCTGGCGTAATGCTGTAATTAATATTTTAGCTATTTTTGGAGTAATGCGGTTTTGATCAGATAGTGCTTGGAGAGCACCCTGGGTTGAAATTTGCCTTAAATCTTGGTGCCTGCCTCCATAAATCAGTTGATGGGCTTGAGCAAAAAATTCAATTTCCCTTATACCACCTTGCCCAAGCTTAAGATTATGACCTTCAACCGTTATTGGACCAGATATTTCTTTGTGTTGGCGAGATTGAATTAAAAGCTGTTCAATTTCCCCAATTGCTGCAAAATCTAATTCCTGTCTCCAAATAAACTTTTGCATTCTTTGCAAGAAATTGTTCCCAATCGTTTTATTTCCAGCACAAACACGTGCTTTTATAAACGCGGCGCGTTCCCAGGTTCTCCCTTCACGAATATAATATGCTTCAGCGCTTTGCATAGTAGGGCATACTGAGGTTACTGAAGGATTTGGACGTAATCTTAGGTCAGTCCTAAAAACATATCCATGTGCAGTATTTTTAGAAATAAGAGAAAAAACTTTTTGTGTAATTTTTATGAATATTGAGCGATAATCTGATATTTCTTCTTCTGGAAATTGAGAACCATCGAATAAAAAAATTAAATCAATATCAGATGAATAATTGAGTTCATGCGCTCCCATTTTTCCCATTGCTAAAACAAATATTCCAGCTGAATTATTTTCATCAAGAAATTTCTTCTTGATTTTGCTATTTGAGACGCAAAGTTCTAATTCGCTTTTTAATGCTGATTGAACTGCAAAATCAGCAAAATTTGTTAGGTTTTCTGTAATCCACTCAAGTGGGCGCAAGTGAGATAAGTCTATTAAAGCTAAAACTAAAGCTGTTCTTGCTTTTGCAATTCTTAATGCAATGTCTAAATTGCCATCTAATTTACGAGCCGCTAGAATGGCGTCATCAGGACTGAATTCCCAATGAGTTAACAACCACTCACTATGTTGCTCTAATAGTTTTTTTAAAAAAGAACTACTGCCTGCAATCCCTCTGATTAATTTTTGAGTTTCAGATGGTAGGTCACTATATACTGACTTCATATTTTCTCCAACAGATGGATCAAAAGGTATTGGAAAGTGCAATATGTGTTCTTTAAAAATCATAAAGTAATCTTGGTATTCCCTTAAGAATTGGTCAATGGGAAAAACTTATACACAAAGCGTTGACTCTGCCATTGGTACCTATATAAGCCGCTCATCGCCAAATATTGGTGACCATATTGGTGTTTGTGGCCTTCGCAAGAAGTTACCTGTCGCCCAAGGCATTTCAGCTAAGGGAAAGGAAAGCGCTCTTATTTTAATTTAAGGAGTCCAGCGTATGACTAAACGTACAGCTGCCAAACATAAACTAGACCGCCGCATGGGTGAAAACATTTGGGGTCGACCAAAATCTCCAGTAAACCGTCGTGAATATGGGCCAGGTCAACATGGCCAACGCCGTAAGCAAAAATTGTCTGATTTTGGTATCCAATTGCGTGCTAAGCAAAAGCTTAAAGGTTATTATGGCGATTTAACAGAAAAGCAATTTCGTCGTATTTACGGAGAAGCTGTTCGAGTAAATGGTGATACAGGTGAAAATCTTGTTGGATTGCTTGAGCGTCGTTTGGATGCTGTAGTGTATCGTTCAAAATTTGTACCAACAGTTTTTGCTGCGCGACAGTTTGTTAACCATGGGCACGTGACTGTTAATGGTAAAAAAGTAAATATACCTTCATACAGAGTTAAAGAAGGTGATGTAATCGAAGTTCGTGAAAAATCACGTCAAATGGCACTTGTAATTGAAGCTCTCGCATCTGCAGAGCGTGATTTTGCTGAGTACATAAATGTTGATGCATCAAAAATGAAAGCTGAATTTGTTCGTACCCCAGTTCTTGCGGATGTACCATATCCAGTAATCATGGAGCCAAATTTAGTTGTTGAATATTACGCTAAAAACTAAATTTAGTACTATAGAATTTTCAAAGCCGCACAATTTTGTGCGGCTTTTGTTTTTTCTGGTTAAAGAATTATATCATACATAGTTCTTTTCCTCGTTTGTGATAGGTAATATCTATATGAATACAAACACCGTTCTTACACAAAATGCACATACTCTTCCATTTTGGAGGCGGCCAATAGCTTTATTGGCTTTGATGGTTTTTGGAATGCATATGGGTTTTGCTACATGGATGGCATTATTGAATAATTTTGTACATGAGCGTGCAAATTTTGATGGCTCAGATTTAGGTTGGCTTCAAAGCATAAGGGAAATACCGGGCTTCTTTGCTGTTGCTGTGATTGTAGTTCTTTGGATAATGCGTGAACAAATTTTAGCAATCGTTTCATTGATAATGCTTGGCGCTGCTGTTGCTGTCACTGCATGGTTTCCAACTTTTGGTGGATTGTTAATAACAACATTTATATCTAGCCTTGGTTTTCATTATTATGAAACTGTAAAACAAAGTTTAGAATTGCAATGGATTCCAAAAGATAGAGCACCCCAAACATTAGGTTGGCTTCTTGCTGTTGGATCAGCAGGATCATTAATTGCATATGGTGGGGTTGCTATTGCTTGGAAATATTTTGGGTGGGATTATAATAAGCTCTACTTAATTAGTGGTAGTATTACTATTTTAATAGCCATGTTTTGTTATTTTGCATATCCAAGGTTTCAGGGTCCAACAATTCAAAATTCAACGTTGATCTTAAGAAAACGATATTGGTTATTTTATCTACTTCAGTTTATGGCTGGTGCACGGCGACAAATTTTCATTGTGTTTGCTGCATTTATGATGGTTGAAAAATTTGGATTTCAAGTTCATGAAGTTACAGTTTTGTTCTTAATAAACTATATTGCAAATATGTTATTTGGTCCGATTATTGGGCGTATCGTTCAAAAGTTTGGTGAGCGTAATGCTCTTATATTTGAATATTTTGGATTAATCATAATTTTCGCTGCATATGGTGGCGTTTATGTTTTTGGATGGAGCGTAGCACTGGCTGCTACATTATATGTTCTTGACCATTTATTTTTTGGATTATCAATTGCTCAAAAGACATATTTTCAAAAGATTGCTGATCCAGCAGATATAGCATCAACGGCAGCAGTAGCTTTTACAATTAATCATATTGGAGCTGTAGTTTTACCAGCATTGCTTGGTTATATTTGGCTATATTCTCCTGCATTTGTCTTTATTGTGGCTTCTGGAATAGCAGCAATATCACTTGCTTTATCTTTTTGCATTCCAAAAAAACCAAGTGCCACAAATGAGACTATTTTCTCAAAGCAGAGAGTAAAATTATGAAGAGGCAAGCCAGGTTCACTACAGGATCTACAATGCGCCATGTAGCAGTTATGACTACTACGGGCATGATTGGTTTAACATTTATGTTCTTAATTGATGCTATAACTCTATTTTGGGTTTCAAGACTTGAGAATGAAAGTTTTATGGCAGCAATGGGCTTTGCTTGGACAGTTCAGTTTTTCACAATCTCTGTTGGAATAGCATTCATGATAGCAACCACTGCCTTAGTTTCGAGATCATTAGGGGCTGAAAATTGGGAAGATGCTCGAAAACAGACTACCGTTTTTGCATTATTAACATTTATATTATTATCAATCGCAGTAATTGTTTTATTGATTTTCAATAAAGAAATTTTAGCATCTATTGGTGCCAGTGGCAGCACACTAGAAACTGCCTCAACTTTTCTATTAATTTCTGTTCCTTCATTGCCTATTATGGCCATAGGAATGATAGGCTCTGCCGTACTTCGTGCGGAAGGCGATGGTATACGATCAATGATGGTTACGATTTCATCAGGCATTGTCGCTGCAATTGTTGATCCATTGTTTATTTTTGGATTTGATATGGGTATTCAGGGTGCAGCACTTGGAGTGTCTGTCGCAAGAGTGGTGTCTGCAATATTAGCAATTTACTTCGTAATAAAAGTAAAAGATTTAGCAGCAAGTATAAATTTTCAAGACGTAAAAAAATGGTATTTACCTTTTGCAATGATTGCCATCCCAACGATCCTTACTCAATTAGCATCACCAACTGGTAATATGTTTGCAACGAGTGTTATTTCAGAATTTGGTGAATCTGCTATGGCAGGTTGGGCTGTTCTTGGGCGAGTTACTGTTGTGGCCTTTGGAGGTGTTTTTGCTCTTTCGGGAGCAATTGGAGGTATTATTGGGCAAAATTTTGGTGCAAATAAGTTTGACCGTGTGAGGAGTTCATACAGAGATGCCCTGCTTTTCTCTACTTTTTATGTATTCCTTATCTGGGGAATGCTGGTGATATTAACACCATTTATTTTAGGTGTGTTTAATTTAAGTGATGGTGCGGCAGATGTAGTAAAGGCATTTAATTATATAGCTGCAGGAAGTTACATATTCGCAGGAGCGCTCTATGTATCAAATGCTTCATTTAATAACTTAGGAAAACCATTATATTCTACATTGTTTAATTGGGTAAAAGATGGTGTGGTCATGTTACCTTTTTGTATATTTGGCGCTGCATTTTATGGTTCTGCAGGTGTGGTATATGGGCAGGGATTAGCATATATTTTTGCTGGTATTATAAGTGTTGTTTTTGGTTGGTGGTTTATAAGTAGAGTTGAAAAATTACATAAAAAAGTCATATAAAGTATGATTAATTAAACTACTGTTAAATATTAAGGATCTCAAAATGTTCTTCACTAAACGACCTGTAGAAATTCCAAACTCTAAGAATGCTTTGCCTGGAAGAGATTATGAAATTGAAACTGCATCAAAACATTTTGTATTAAATACACCCATAAAGGGGCCTCTACCTGAAGGATTTGCTGAGGCTATGTTTGGGATGGGTTGTTTTTGGGGCGTAGAAAGAATATTTTGGAACATTGAAGGTGTTTGGACTACTGCGGTTGGCTACGCAGCAGGGCATACGCCCAATGCAACATACGAAGAAGTATGTTCTGGGATGACTGGGCATAATGAAGTTGTGTATGTAGTATTTGATAAATCCATTATCTCATTTGAAAGTTTGTTAAAAGTGTTTTGGGAAGGTCATAATCCTACACAAGGAATGCGACAGGGAAATGATCAAGGTACACAATATCGTTCTGGAATTTATTGTTATGACGTTGATCAGAGAATGGCTTCTTTTGCGAGTAAGAATTTGTATCAGCAAAGATTGGATTTAAATAATATTGGAACAATTACATCTGAAATATTAGATGCGCCAGAATTTTTCTATGCAGAGACTTACCATCAACAATATCTTGCAAAAAATCCTGATGGTTATTGTGGAATTGGAGGGACTGGAATTAGTTGCCCTATTGGTGTGGATGCTTGACCTAAACTTATATCTGGCATATCGCGAACAAAAACGAGAATAAAAATGCCAACATATACATCACTTACAACACTTAAGGGCAAAGACGCTGCTAATGATTTAGGTCTTGCATTAGAGAATTTGGAAAATGCGCCCTATGGTGTTGGCGTTTTTGAAATTGAGGATGGATCAGGGCTATATGAAGTTGGGGCTTATTTTATAGACGCTCCAAACGAAATTGAACTTTTAATATTATCCACCGTACATGGATCCAAACCATTTGTGGTGTCAAAAGTTCCAGATAAAGACTGGGTTGCCGAAGTGAGGCGTGAATTAGCACCTGTAGAAGCAGGTGATTTTTTTGTATATGGCTCGCATGATGCTGAGAAGGTACCTAATAATTGTAAACCGTTACTAATCGAAGCTGCCATGGCATTTGGAACTGGACATCATGGAACAACTAAAGGATGCCTGACTGCTTTGGATAAGTTGGTTAAAACAGGGTTTATTGGAAAAAATATAGTAGATATAGGTTGTGGGACTGCGGTACTTGCAATGGCTGCAGCATTGTGCTGGCCAGGTAAGGTATTGGCCAGTGATATAGATGAAATAGCGACTGAAACATCAAAAGCAAATGCAATTGCAAATGACTTAAGTGATCGTATTGATGTTATAACTTGTGCAGGATTTGATCACCCTGAGTTAAGGGCAGCGGCTCCTTATGATTTGATTTTAGCGAATATATTAAAAGGTCCACTCGTAGCACTTGCACCTGACATGTCGAAAAACTCTTCTGAAGGAGGGTATGTAATTTTATCAGGATTACTAAGTACTCAAGCAGATGCAGTTATTGAGGCTTATAGAGATGAAGAATTTGAATTGATTGATCATATACAAATAGCAGAATGGTCAATTTTAACACTTCGTAAGATTTAAATGCTCTCTAAAATAAAACGCCAAACAGATGTGAATTTGTTTGGCGTAAAATATAAAAGTCATCGAAATTAAAATAGTATTATAATATTATTTAATATTATTTATGTCGCTTCGTGAAAGACCAATGTCATTTAATTCACGATCTGTTAATTTTGATAGAACGATTTTTGTTTGACGAGATTGATACCATTTAAGTGCTTTTTCTACGTTAATTTCGATAAAACTAGTAATGCGAAAAATAGTAACTGAGCCAAATGGATGAGTTGATGTGTTTGTGAAGTAAGCCATGATAAAATCCTATTATCAGTGAATGTCATTGATGCTCATCTAGGCTTCTGTTTGTCTATTTACCAATGATATTTGCGCATTCCCGTTTTGCAATCTACGCATAGCTTATCAGATCATATAAACTACTGTTTTTAAATTAAATAAATTCAACACTTGGCGAATGTTCTTGTTTCGTGCTATATGTAAAAATAAAATGGAATATTAATATGCGTGTTCTTGGTATTGATCCTGGATTGAGAAATTTAGGTTGGGGTGTTGTAGATGTGCTTGGTCCAAAAATCACTCATATTGCTGATGGTGTTTGTAAATCTTCAACTGGTACATTAGCTGAGCGATTGTTAGAATTACATAATCAGTTAACAGATGTCATAAAGAAATATAAACCAACAACATCAGCAGTTGAAAAAACTTTCGTAAATAAAGATGGTGCGGGAACGCTAAAATTAGGACAGGCTCGGGGTATTTGTTTGCTTGCTCCTGCGCAGGCTGGATTAGATGTCTCAGAATATGCACCAAACACTATTAAAAAAGTCGTTGTGGGTGTTGGGCATGCTGATAAGAAGCAAGTTGAACATATGGTTCAAATGCAATTTCCTGGAATGAGCTTTGTTGGACCAGATGCAGTTGACGCACTGGCTATAGCTCTTTGTCATGCACACCATGCTCAATTTTCGGGTAAATTAGATGCGGCTATTGCGCGAGCACAGGGGGTAGCATGATTGGAAAAATAACTGGCCGTGTGGATTATCGTGGGACTGATCATGTTTTAGTGGATGTTCAAGGCGTAGGGTATATGGTTTATTGTTCGGAGCGTACCTTATCTGGTTTGCCGTCTCGAGGAGGTATCGTAGCTTTATATACTGATTTACTTGTTCGTGAAGATAATCTGCAACTGTTTGGGTTTACAACATTAGCAGATAAAGAGTGGCATAAATTATTAACTACAGTTCAAGGTGTTGGGGCAAAAGCTGCTTTAGCTATAGCCTCTACACTGGGAACTGATGGGGTGTCGAAAGCCATAGCACTTGGTGATGTTAATGCGATTAAATCAGCCCAAGGTATAGGCCCAAAAATAGCACAAAGGGTTATAACTGAATTAAAAGATAAAGCGCCGAAAATAATGGCTATGGGTGGTGAAGGATCAGCAGTGGTCGAAGCAGATGAAAGTATGGTTATTGATGTTCAAACGCCTGTTGATACACCGGTAAAAAACCAAAATAGAAAATCAGAGGCTAGTGCACAAGCTGATGCATTATCTGCTTTAATAAATTTAGGATATGCACATGGGGATGCTGCAGGAGCTATCGCTCAAGTGACTAGTGAAATACCTAGTTCAATTTCTACAGAAATAATCAAGGCTGCACTCAAGCTCTTGGCACCAAAAGGCCGATAGGCTAATGAAAGATATGATAGATCCAGATCCAAATTTACGCCCAGAGCCTTTAGTAGACGATGTTGATCGTGCTCTTAGGCCACAAAATTTAAATGATTTTACTGGACAAGCAGAAGCTCGGGCTAATTTGAAAGTGTTTATAGAAAGTGCGAAAAAAAGAGGCCAAGCTATGGATCATACATTGTTCTATGGCCCACCAGGTTTAGGCAAAACAACGCTTGCGCAAATTATATCAAAAGAACTTGGCGTAAATTTTCGAATGACCTCTGGCCCAGTATTAGCAAAGGCTGGTGATTTGGCCGCTATTTTAACAAATTTAGAAGAACGAGATGTTTTATTTATCGATGAAATACATAGGTTAAACCCAGTTGTTGAAGAAGTCTTGTATCCAGCATTAGAAGATTTTGAACTTGATTTAATGATTGGAGAAGGGCCTGCTGCACGTTCTGTACGAATTGATTTGCAGCCATTCACATTGGTTGGGGCAACAACACGATTAGGTTTGTTAACTACACCATTACGTGATCGTTTTGGCATTCCAACAAGATTAGAATTTTATACTGTTGATGAGCTGTGTTTGATTGTTGAACGTGGAGCAAGATTAATGGGTATTGAAGCATCAGCAGATGGAGCAAAGGAAATTGCACGGCGTGCTAGGGGAACTCCAAGAATTGCGGGGCGGTTATTGCGCCGTGTTGTGGATTTTGCAACGGTTGAAGGTAATGGGACTATATCAAAAGAACTTGCTGATAATTCTTTAACTCGTTTGGGTGTAGATGATTTGGGTTTGGATGGAGCAGACAGGCGCTATTTACGTATGGTTGCAGAGAATTATGCTGGTGGTCCTGTCGGCATTGAAACTATTGCTGCAGCACTGTCTGAGTCTCGTGATGCGATCGAGGAAGTTGTTGAGCCGTTTCTTTTGCAACAGGGTTTAATTCAGAGAACTCCGAGAGGTAGAATGCTTGGGCAAAAAGCTTGGAGCCATTTAGGGATGAGAGCGCCAAAATCTATAAATCAATCTGATTTGTTTGTAGGCGGCAAGTGATGACTGAAAGCTTAAGTCTTGAGGAAATTGAGGCTCTCTTCACAGGTGATAATAACACATTTCATTTTGCTCGTTGGAATCGTCCAATAGTTCCTATAGTTTTTGGCGTTGATGATGAAACATTAACTCATTTAAAATCTTCGATAGTCACAACTGTGGGTATTACTGGCAATAAAATTGAAGAGACTGATCCAGAACTTGGTGCTAATTTTATGTGGTTTTTTTGTCAAGAATGGAGCGAAGTTTTATCTGTACCTGACCTTCAGGAACTTATACCAAACATTAAAGACATTGTAGAAAAACTTCAATTTTCATCCACTAAAAGTTATAGAATTTTTTCTTTTGATCCTGAGGGTGGGATTAAAATGTGTGTTCAGTTGATAAAAGTATCTGATGAAACAGCCGAGATGTCGATACAAGCACTAGCAATTGGAGAAACATTCCAATGCCTTGCTTTGTTTTCTGCCAATGCGTTTATAAATGAAAGTCCTATAGCACAAATATCTCAAAATAATTTATGTATACCAAAACCAAAATATGCAGCACTGGTTCGAGCTGCTTATGATCCGATCTTACCAGTCGCCTCTCATGACAAAAGTCATGCATTAAGATTACTTGCAAGATCAAATATATTTTTGTCAGGTATGAATTAATGATACATAATTTTGATTTTCGTATTTTTTATGAAGATACAGATCTGGCAGGAATCGTTTATTACGCTAACTATTTCAAATTTATAGAACGAGGCCGCTCTTCTTTGATTAGAGATGCTGGTATTGATCAACTTTTGTTAAAGGATTTAGGCTGCATCTTTGTTGTTAAAAAGATAAATGCAGAATATCACGCTTCAGCAAAACTTGATGATAAATTGAAAGTTGAAACTAAATTAGTTAAGCTTTCTGGTGCAAAGATTGAATTCAATCAATGTGTTTATAATGAAAATTTATTACTATTTTCATCGCATGTAACAATTGCACATGTTACACTTAGCGGGCGCCCAGTTAGATTGCCAAATGATATAATTCAAAAGTTAAAGCAATTTGCCGCTTAAGGTGCATCTAAATAACAAAAATATAGTTTTTATATGCAATCTGGTTATGTTAAGATTCATAATAAATGCGTTGTTAATAAATAACAGCCCCAAGAAGAATGAGCAGTATTATGGAAACTGAAGCACTAACTGCAGCGTCAGAAATTGATTTTTCTGTCCTTGCTTTATATTTACGCGCAACTTTTACTGTTAAGATAGTGATGTTAATGTTGATATTTTCATCAATATGGTCGTGGTCAATTATAATTCAAAAATTTATTAATTATAGAAAAGCGCGTAAAAATGCACATCTTTTTGATAAGGCTTTTTGGTCAGGTGCTCCATTAGATCAACTATATGAGCGAGTTGGTTCAGATCCAACAGGCGCAAGTGAGAAGATTTTTGTCGCAGCGATGAGTGAATGGGAAAGGTCTCACCGTGGTGAGGATTTAATTGGGGGTGCTCAACAGCGAATAGATAGATCAATGGATGTAGCAATTGCACGTGAAAGTGAAATTTTAAATAATGGCCTAACATTTTTGGCAACCGTTGGGTCAACAGCTCCATTCATAGGCCTTTTTGGGACAGTTTGGGGTATAAAAAATGCCTTTGAAGAAATAGCAATTCAACAGAATACTAACTTAGCAGTTGTTGCCCCTGGTATTGCTGAAGCTTTGGTTGCTACGGCGCTAGGATTATTAGCTGCTATTCCTGCAGTGATATTCTATAATAAATTATCAGCTGATGCTGATAGATTAGTCGGTGGGTATGAAAGTTTTGCGGATGAATTTTCAACAATTTTATCACGCCAACTTGATTCATAGGAGCTAATTATGGGTGCATCAGTATCGCCAAGAGGAGGTGGAGGGGGTAAGCGTCGCAGAGGTCATGCCAAAAATCGCCCTATGGCTGAAATTAATGTAACTCCATTTGTTGATGTTATGCTTGTTCTATTGATAATATTTATGGTTGCAGCACCTATGTTGACGGTTGGTGTCCCGATTGAATTGCCAAAATCTGCAGCGCAGCCATTAGCAACAGAACAAGAAGAACCGCTAACAATAGCTTTGTCGTCTGAAGGCAAAATTGTATTGCAAAACATTGAAATAAAGAACGAAAATTTAATAGAAAAGCTAGTTGCTGTCGCAGAAGAAAGAACTAATAACAAAGTTTTTTTACGGGCTGATGCTTCAGTCAACTATGCTGCAGTTATGGAAGTGATGGGTGCGCTAAATGCTGCTGGATTTAACAATATTGGATTAGTTACAGACGCAGGTGGGCCAAAGTTAGATGGCTCAGATCCTTAGGTCTGTATAGTGGATATAGGCGTTAAGATATCAGGAACTGCTCATGCAATACTTATTAGCATTGCGATCTTTGGAGCGCCAATCTTTAGCGCAGATGAAGAAAATCCAATTCAAATTTCTGAAGTAAGCTTGATATCTTTGGAAGAATTTGAACTGTTAACAAAAGAAAATATGCCAGTATTTCAATCAGAGCCAGAACCCGAAGTGCAGGAGCCAGAACTAGAACCCGAAGTACAAGAGCCAGAGCCAGAACCCGAAGTACAAGAGCCAGAGCCAGAACCCGAAGTGCAAGAGCCAGAGCCAGAACTCGAAGTACAAGAACCAGAGCCAGAACCCGAAGTGCAAGAAATTATTAATGAATCAGATTCTGACCTTATTGCACCAATTGCAGATGAAGATAATCTTGGAGAGTTAACCCCCGAATTAAATGAAAATGCAGCACCAAAAGCGGCAGAGATTATTTCTGATGTTTCTAATGAAGCCCCAGAAGAGCCTGCTGATATTGGTGCGTTAGAAGATACTTCATTTGAGAAGGTGAATGGAGCCGATGAAGAAAAGTTAGAAATTGAGTTAAATGAAAATACTCCAGCAGAAGAAAGTACAACACAGATTGTAACTGAAGCTGAGGAACAAAAAAGTGATTTAGTGCCCAGTAGAACTTCAAAACCAAAAAGTAGGCCTAAGAATTTAAAAACTACAAAAGAGATTGCTATAAAGCCAAAATTGAAACCTAAAGAAGTTGTTGAAGCTGAAAAAGATACAACCGCTGAAAGTATTTTAGAGAGCTTAAAAGAAAAAAAAGAACCAGAGCCATTTTTGAATTTAACTCCCGCACAAAAAGAAAGTGTAGTAAATATTATTAAAAATAAGATGAGACTATGTTGGAATCCTTCTGTTGGGGTTGAAAATGGTTTGACTAACGTTATGATCTTGGGACTGAAGTTTGATATTGATGGTAAATTAGTCGAAAGTCCTGTAAATTTAACACCAAATTCTGGGGTTGGGTCTCTACAAGCATTCGAAGCTGCAAGAAGAGCTGTTATACGTTGCAGTCCTTATAATGAATTAGATCCAGAAATATATGATGGTTGGAAAGAGCTAAATTTAAAATTTAATCCAAAAAATATGGGACGTTAATGAAATATTTTATAAAAATAGTTATAATTGGTTTGATGTTTTTTATGTCAAAAGTTTTAACTTTAAGTGCTGAAACAAAGCCTCTTATGATTGAAATTACTCAAGGTATTATTAAGCCTATGCCAATTGCTTTATCTCAATTTACGGCGATAGGAGATACCACTCCACAGTATGTTGATCAGATTACATCTGTTATAATGGCTGATTTAGTCGGTTCTGGATTGTTTAGAGAAATTCCAAGGTCAGCACATGTTTCTGCGAATACAAATTTTAATAACCCTGTGAAGTTTTCTGATTGGAGAGTTATTAATGTAGACGCCTTAATTACAGGGTCTGTAAATATTCAAGGCGATAAATTAATACTCCAGTTTCGTTTGTTTGATGTATTTGCGCAAAAACCTTTGGGTGAAGGTCTTCAGTTCCAAGCTTCTATTGGGAATTGGCGTAGAATGGCTCATAAAATATCGGACGCTGTTTATTCACGTTTGACTGGTGAAGCTGCTTATTTTGATAGCAGAGTTGTATATATATCCGAACAAGGTCCAAAAAATGCTCGAAAAAAACGACTTACAATTATGGACTATGATGGAGCCAACAGTAGATTTTTAACAGATGATAATGATATTGTATTAGCACCAAGGTTTTCTCCAAATAATGAAGAAATTGTTTATACAAGTTACGAAACTGGAGTGCCAAAAGTTTATTTAATGAATGTTGATACATTGAACAAGCGTGTCTTAGATGATCAGCCTGGAATGACTTTTGCGCCAAGATTTTCACCTGATGGAAGAAATGTGGTAATGTCCTTAACAGATCGTGGAAATACAGACATATATTCAGTAGTTTTAGAATCTCGCCGTAAAACACGATTAACCTCTGGCCCTTCAATTGATACAGCACCAAGTTTTTCACCAGATGGTAAACAAATTGTATTTGAATCTGATAGAGGCGGAAGGCAACAAATTTATATAATGTCTTCATCAGGCGGTGATGCAACCCGAATAAGTTTTGGTAAAGGCAGTTATGGTACGCCAGTTTGGTCTCCAAGAGGAGATATGATTGCATTTACTAAAATTAGCCAAGGGCGATTCCATATTGGAGTAATGCGAACAGATGGCAGTAATGAGCGTCTTTTAACTGCGTCATTTTTAGATGAAGGGCCTACTTGGTCTCCTAATGGGCGTGTTATTATGTTTTTCAGAGAGTCTGCGGGAACAAATGGTGCCCCGGAAATTTTCTCAGTGGATGTGACGGGTCGAAATTTAAAGCGTGTAAAGACAATCCAAAATGGTTCTGACCCTTCATGGTCAGGCTTGTTGAAATAAAATCTATTACCTACTATTATAAATTAATAATTAAATTAACAAAAAGTTGCGTACAGCACTTATTTAAGAGGAAGAGCAAAATGACCTCAATAAAAATTACATTAACGGCATTAGCCTTATTAGGCCTTACCGCATGTGGCCCAGATGGATCTACGGGTGGATTTGGAAGCAATAATGGCATTTTACAATCATCGCTTGATCCAGCAGGTGTAGAATATTTTAATCAAGAAATTGGTGACACTGTATTATTTTTAGTCGATCAATCATCATTAACAGCAGAAGCAACTGACCTTCTTAATAAACAAGCAGAGTGGTTGTTAAACAATCCTAATAAATCAATTACGATTGAAGGTCACGCAGATGAAACTGGAACTCGTGAATATAATTTAGCACTTGGTGCGCGTCGTGCTGCATCCGTTCAAAACTATTTAGTTAGCAGAGGATTAACTGACTCTCGTATTAATACTGTAACATTTGGTAAAGAACGACCTTTGGCTATTTGTTCAGACGAAGCTTGTTGGTCTAAAAATCGCCGTTCGGTGACACTAGTCGCTGGAGGTTTAGGCTATTAACATATGTTAAGTAACTTCTTAAAAGCCATATTATTAACTTTTTTGGTACCATTGGCGACTAATTCTTATGCTCAGGAATCTTTAGATGAGACGGCAGATGTTCCAAAAGAGTTTAGTAATTTTCAACAAGAGGTATTTGACAACCTTGGGCTAATCTTTGAAAAAAACTCTGATGAGTTAACTGCAATTCAAGAGAAATTATCTGAGAATCTTGATATTATTTTTGATAATAGATCTCAGGAGCTTACAAACGTACAAGATGAAGTATTTCAAAATCTTGAAAATATATTTGAAACAAACTCTAAAGAACTTTCAACTGTTCAATCTGAGTTAAATAATTTGTCGGAACAAATTTCTGAAATTCGTTTAGAATTAGCTGAAAATAAAGCTTCTATTGTAAAAGAAGCTATTGAAGCGTCTGAGAACATTGTTGCATCTGGTATAAAGAAATCTGCTGGTAGTGTGTTATACAGGCTGGACGCGATTGAAGAAGAAATGCGAAACCTGACTGGAATAATTGAAGAATTACAATTCTACACAAAGAATATAGCTTTTGATGCAACAAATAGAATTGGGGATTTAGAGTTTCGTATTACAGAATTAGAGGGGGGGGACTTATCTCTGCTTGGTAATTCACGTGTAATTGGTGGAAGCGTAAAGACTTCAAACACAAACGCTGAGTTAGCTATTACTGAAAAGTCCAATTATGATAATGCTTTAAAACTACTAAATGAAAATAATTATGAGTTAGCTTTATTAGAGTTTGATAAACTCATAAAGGCATTTCCAAATGGCCCTCTAACAGTAGCAGCGCATTATTCCAAAGGAGATGCATTTATTGGTTTGACTGCTTGGGATCAGGGCGTAAACAGTTATCTTGAAAGCTTTAGTTTGGAGCCAAATGGAAAGTATGCCCAAAAGGCACTTAAATCTAGTTATGATGCTTCGTTGGAATTGTTAAAGCAAAATGACTTTCAGGTGGCATTGATACAATTTGATAAATTAATAGATATTACATCAGATGATACTTTTTTAGCGGGAGTATATTATTCTAGAGGTGATGCATTTACAGGAATGCAAGATTGGAAATCAGCCTTAAGAAGTTATCTTAAAAGTTATGAATTAGAATCAGATGGTAATTACGCTGCAAAAGCTCTTAAAGCTAGTTATCAAACTGCATTAATGCCATTAAATGAGAATAATTTTGAGTTAGCAATTATTCAATTTGATTCATTAATTAACGTTATTCCAAGTGGCCCTTTACTTACTGCAGCACACTATTCAAAAGGTGACGCCTTCAGTGAATTAGAAGAGTGGAAAGCAGCGGGAAAAAGCTACCTTGAGAGCTTTAAATTAGAGCCAGATGGTAAATACGCAGCGAAAGCATTGATGAATGTAGGTATTAGTTTAGGTAAAATGCAGAAAATAAATGAAGCATGTAATATCTTAAATCGAGTGGAGGCAAGGTTCCCTAGAAATCAAATTGTTGAAGAAGCTCAATATGAAATGCAAATATTAGGCTGCTCGTGATAAAACCTAGTTCACAAGATATATTAAATAACTTTACTGAAAAAATGAATGCTTTTGAAATACAAATTTCTGGAGACAACATAGGATTATCTGTCTCAGGAGGAGGCGACTCAATTGCACTTTTATATTTAACAAAAGAGTGGGCCTGTAAAAATGATAAGAAAATTTTTGTGGCAACAGTTGATCATGGCTTAAGAAAAGAATCTCTGAATGAGGCTCAAACAGTAAAAGATATTTGCCGCAGTCTAGGTATTGAATGTACAATATTGAATTGGACAGATTGGGATAAATCAGGAAATTTACAAGATGCCGCAAGATCTGCGCGAAATCGTTTAATTGGAAATTGGGCAAATAGTTTAGGACTTGATGCTGTTGCTACTGGGCATACAGCTGATGATCAGGCAGAAACATTTTTGCTAAGATTAGCTAGAGGATCTGGTGTTGACGGTTTATCAGGAATGGCATCATCAATACTCAAAGAAGGTATGCTTTGGTTTCGTCCTCTTCTTGAATTCCACCGTTCTGAATTGCGTGATTATTTAAATATAAATAAAATTACATGGTTTGATGATCCAAGTAATGAGAATATGAAATTTGATCGCGTTAAAATGAGAAAAGCTCAAAGTTTTTTGAATAATATGGGTCTCACAATTAGCTGCTTAAACGAAACTGCTCAAAGAATGAGTGTAGCAAGAAATGCATTAGAATTAGTTTCAAAAGAAAAAATAGAAAACATTACTGAAATCACTAAAATGGGAACAGTAATGCTTGATTTAGAAGAATTTAAACTTTTACCTGTTGAAGTACAAAATCGCATTTATTCTCATATATTAAAGTGGATTTCAGGATCAATTTACCGGCCAAGATTTATTTCCCTCACAGAAAGCATTAAAAAATTATTAAATTGTAAAACTCATACCATTTCTGGCTGCCATGTAACATCAAATGGTAGAAGTGCTGAAATATGTCGCGAAGTTTCAAAAATTATCAAATCAAATAGTTTTTCTGAAAAATTTGATGGGCGTTGGATTTTAGAGAGTAAATCATCAAAAGAGGAATTAAGTATTGGCCCTCTTGGTGAGGCAGGATTGAGGCAATTTCCAGATTGGAGAGAGCTCAATATGTCTCGAATTAGTATTTTAGGAAGTCCAGCTATATGGAAAGATGAATTGCTGATAGCTGCTCCCATGCTTGATATGAATGCAGGTTGGAAATGCGTGTTAGAAAAAGATAGTCAAAATTTCTATTCAGCTATAGTGACGCATTGAAACTTCTCAATAATACTATACATCTATAAACAAAATAATGCAGGTCCTTCCCTGCGTAATTAAGGAGTAAAATTTTGGGAAATAATCGGAATATTGCCTTTTGGGTAGTTCTTTTTCTTTTATTGATTGCAGTTTTTCAAGTCATTGGTGGTAACTCGTCTTCAAAAGCTTCTGATGAGATACCGTATTCTCAAGCTATTGAAATGATTGAAAAAGGTGACGTTAAATCAGCTGAAATCGATGGGGAAAATTTAACTATTACTTTAGGTGCTAATAATAGTAAATTTCGTTCAATCATCCCAAACTGGCCATTCAATGAAGGTATAACGGAATCTTTATTAGATAATAATGTTGAGATTGAAGCTGTAAAACAACAAGAATCAGGACTTGCATCATTTCTTCAGTATTTATTACCATTTGTTTTAATTGTAGGGGTTTGGATTTTCTTTATGAACCGCATGCAAGGTGGTGGTCGTGGTGGAGCCATGGGTTTTGGTAAATCTAAAGCAAAATTATTAAATCAAAATGAAGATAGAAAAACTTTTGATGATGTTGCCGGAATTGATGAAGCAAAAGAAGAACTAGAAGAAATAGTTGAATTTTTAAGAGATCCTCAAAAATTTAGCCGTCTTGGAGGCCAAATCCCGAAGGGTGCTTTGCTTATTGGTCCACCAGGAACTGGTAAAACACTTTTAGCACGTGCTATTGCAGGAGAAGCTGGTGTGCCGTTCTTTACAATTTCTGGATCAGACTTTGTTGAGATGTTTGTCGGTGTGGGTGCATCAAGGGTTCGTGATATGTTTGAGCAAGCCAAGAAAAATGCTCCTTGCATAGTTTTTATTGATGAGATTGATGCAGTTGGACGTCATCGTGGCGCAGGTCACGGTGGTGGTAACGATGAACGTGAGCAAACATTAAATCAATTGCTTGTTGAGATGGATGGATTTTCTGCAAATGAAGGCGTGATTCTTCTAGCTGCAACAAACCGTCCAGATGTGTTAGATCCTGCCTTAAAACGGCCAGGACGTTTTGACAGACAAGTTCAAGTCCCAAATCCAGATATTAAAGGTAGAGAAAAAATTCTCAATGTTCATGCGCGTAAATCACCATTAGGTCCTGATGTAGATCTGCGAATAATCGCAAGGGGTACACCAGGGTTTTCGGGTGCTGACTTAGCCAACCTTGTTAATGAGGCAGCATTAACGGCTGCACGGACAGGCAAGCGTTTTGTTACAATGGAAGATTTTGAGTTTGCTAAAGATAAAGTAATGATGGGCGCTGAACGTCGTTCGATGGTATTAACGGATGAGCAAAAAGAACATACAGCATATCATGAAGCTGGTCATGCAATAGTAGGGTTAAATCTGGAAAAATGCGATCCAGTGTATAAAGCAACTATTATTCCAAGAGGTGGAGCTTTGGGAATGGTAGTATCTTTACCTGAAATTGAACGTCTTAGTTGGCATAAGAATGAATGCAAACAAAAACTCGCGATGACAATGGCGGGTAAGGCTGCTGAAATTTTAAAATGGGGCGAAGAGGACGTTTCAAATGGTCCTTCAGGTGATATTCAGCAAGCATCTTCTTTGGCACGTGCAATGGTTATGAGATGGGGAATGTCTGATAAAATAGGAGATATAGATTACCAAGCTGCACATGAGGGATATGCTGGTGGTAATATTGGTGGCTTCTCAATTTCTACAAAAACCAAAGAGTTAATCGAGCAAGAGGTTAAAAAACTCATTGATGACGGCTATGCTCAAGCATTATCGATTTTAAAGAAAAAGAAAAAAGAATTTGAACGATTAGCTCAGGGCTTATTGGAATATGAAACCTTAACTGGTGATGAGATAAACAAGATAATCAAAGGCCAAAAATTATCTTCTGATGATGAAGATAATAAAAAGGAAACAAAACCAAGCTTAGCTGCGGTTCCTAAAACCTCAAAAAAACCACGGAAATCATCTGAATCAGATGATAAGTCAGATAAATAAATTAAAGCCCGCTTAAGCGGGCTTTTTTATGTCTCTGATAAGATTGAACTAACTAATCATCATTAAAGACGATAAAACATTTAATAAGGTCGGAAACTTAATGTCCATTAAGTGTTAAAATAGGTCAGAACTAACAAAGAAATTCTTTTTGATGGGACTCAAAATGGCATATAAAACTGATATAGAAATTGCTCGAGAAGCGAATAAAAAACCAATTCAAGAAATAGGTGCAAAGTTAGGGATACCGGACGCAGATCTTTTGCCATTCGGTCATGATAAAGCCAAAATAAGCGCAGAATTTATCAAAGCCCAGCGTGGAAAAAAAGATGGAAAACTAATCCTTGTTACTGCAATAAACCCAACACCAGCAGGTGAAGGTAAAACAACAACAACTGTTGGTTTAGGTGATGGATTAAACAAAATAGGAAAAAAAGCTGCTGTTTGTATTCGTGAAGCCTCTTTAGGTCCATGCTTTGGAATGAAAGGTGGTGCAGCTGGTGGTGGATATGCTCAGGTTGTTCCAATGGAAGAAATGAATTTACATTTCACTGGTGACTTCCATGCCATTACATCAGCCCATAATTTATTATCTGCAATGATTGATAACCATATTTATTGGGGAAATGAATTGGAAATTGACCAACGGCGAGTTGTTTGGCGTCGTGTACTAGATATGAACGATCGTGCATTGCGTGATATAGTTACTTCACTTGGTGGAGTTTCAAATGGTTTCCCAAGACAATCTGGTTTTGATATTACTGTTGCGTCAGAGGTTATGGCTATTTTGTGTTTAGCTTTAGATATGGAAGATTTGCAGAAAAGACTTGGAGATATAATAGTAGCTTACAGACGTGATCGTTCACCAATTTATGCTCGAGATATTAAAGCAGATGGTGCAATGGCAGTATTATTACAACAGGCTATGCAACCAAACCTCGTTCAAACTTTAGAAAATAATCCAGCGTTTGTTCATGGTGGACCTTTTGCTAATATAGCCCATGGATGTAATTCTGTAGTTGCTACAACAACTGCACTTAAGCTAGCTGACTATGTAATTACAGAGGCAGGATTTGGGGCTGATTTAGGCGCTGAAAAGTTCTTGAATATTAAATGTCGCAAAGCAGGTATTGCTCCAAGTGTTGTGGTGCTTGTTGCAACAGTCCGTGCAATGAAAATGAATGGTGGAGTAGCAAAAGCTGATCTTGGTGCAGAGAATGTGACAGCAGTAAATGATGGTTGCCCAAATTTAGGAAGACATATTGAAAACCTTAAATCATTTGGTGTTCCTGTGGTTGTTGCAATAAATCATTTTGTGACTGATACAGATGCTGAAGTGCAAGCAGTTAAAGACTATGTTGCTAGCCAAGGTTCGGAAGCTATTTTATCTAAGCACTGGGAGTTTGGATCTGAAGGATCTGCAGACCTTGCTAAAAGAGTATCAGAAATAGCAGATGCTGACATGGCAAATTTTGCTCCAATTTATCCCGATGAAATGCCTTTATTTGAAAAAATTGAAACCATAGCAAAGCGTATTTACCGTGCAGATGAAGTTTTAGCAGACAAAAAAATCCGAGATCAATTGCGTCAATGGGAAGAGCAAGGTTATGGTAATCTTCCAGTTTGTATGGCTAAAACGCAATATAGTTTTAGTACTGATCCAAACTTACGAGGTGCTCCAACAGGACATTCTGTTCCAGTAAGAGAAGTAAGATTGTCAGCAGGAGCGGGATTTATTGTTGCAATATGTGGTGAGATTATGACAATGCCGGGATTGCCACGTGTACCATCTGCTGAGGCGATTATGTTAAATGATGATGGCCAAATTGACGGTTTATTTTAATAAAAAATTTAAGCGCGCTTAATTACTAGTGCGCTTTTTTTACACAAAAGGGGAATGGCTATGGCTGCAAAAATTATCGATGGAAAAGAATTTGCTGCGAATGTGCGCGCTCTAGTCGCCAAGCAGGTTTCGAAATTAAAAAATGACCATAATATTATTCCAGGATTAGCCGTTGTGCTTGTTGGTGAAGATGCTGCAAGCCAAGTTTATGTTAGAAATAAGCATGCTTCTACGGTTGAAGTTGGAATGAATAGTTATGAACACCGATTGCCTGCAGACACATCTGAGTCTGATTTGTTGGGGTTAATCAACGAATTAAATAATGATGAAAAAGTACATGGTATTTTGTGCCAATTACCTCTTCCAAAGCACTTGGATGAAGAATTGGTTATTAATTCTATAATACCAGAAAAAGATGTAGATGGATTCCATATTTCTAATGTTGGTATGTTGTCGACTGGTCAAAAATCAATGGTTCCATGTACTCCGCTTGGATGTTTGATGATGCTACGTGACCATCATGGCTCATTGTCTGGATTAAATGCAGTTGTTGTAGGGCGTTCCAATATAGTTGGCAAACCGATGGCAAATCTTTTGTTGCGCGATAGCTGCACTGTAACGATAGCGCACAGTAGAACAAAAAATATTGAAGACATATGTCGCAGAGCAGACATAGTTATAGCTGCCGTAGGTCGCCCTGAAATGATTACAGGTGATTGGATTGCAGATGGCGCTACTGTAATTGATGTCGGAATAAATCGTATACCTCATCCAGACAAAGAGGGTAAATTTAAATTAGTTGGTGATGTTGATTTTGCAAGTGCTTCAGCTAAAGCAGGTGCAATAACACCAGTACCTGGTGGAGTTGGTCCTATGACAATTGCTTGTCTATTGGCAAATACATTAACAGCTTGCTGTCGATCTAATGGTCTTGATGAGCCTGAAGGCCTTACAGCTTAAGTTTAAAATTATATTATGAAAATTATACAAAATGTTTTAACTGATAAAGGTTCAAAATATTCTGTTAGTGGTGGCTTGGCTTATTCAAAACTACAAGCTCAAGATTTCATAAAAGATTTAAAGCGCAATAAAAAATTTTCGAAGGCTACTCATAATACATGGGGATTAATTTTATCTGATGGTATTGAAATAAAAGATGATGATGGTGAAGGAGGTGCTGGAAATATTATATTAAGAATTTTAAATTCAGCTAAATTATATAACCATATTATTGTTGTTTCTAGGTGGTATGGTGGTGTCCATTTAGGTGGTGATAGATTTAGGCATGTTAAGACGTGTACAAAAATTTATTTGAATGACATGTAATAATTAAAGATAATACTTAAAAATATTTACCCTATAATTTGTCCCCATAAATCATATTCAGATGCTTCATCAACTTTTACTTGAATAATTTGTCCAACCTTAATCTTATCAGTATTTTCATCTATAAAAAGATTACCATCAATTTCTGGGGCATCAGCTTTTGTTCGGCAAGTGGCTACTCCATCTTCATCAATGTTATCTACGATTACATCTAAGTTAAGCCCTACTTTTTTTGCTAATTTAGTTTCTGAAATGGCTTGTGATTTTTCCATAAACCTTTCCCATCTGTCCTGTTTAACATCAGGTTCTATATGGTTTTTAAGTACGTTTGATCTTGCTCCATCAACATTTTCATATTGAAAACAACCAACGCGATCCAGCTGTGCTTCGTCCAGCCAATCGAGCAGATGTTCGAATTCTGTCTCTGTTTCACCGGGGTAGCCCACAATAAAAGTTGAACGTAAAGTAATATCAGGGCAATTATCTCGCCACGCGGCTATTTCAGACAATGTATTTGATGATTTTGCAGGTCTAGCCATACGTTTTAATACATCTGGATGGCTGTGTTGAAAGGGTATATCCAGATAAGGTAAAATATTATTTGAAGGATCTGCCATTAAAGGAATTAAATTTCTCACATGAGGATATGGGTATACATAATGTAAACGTATCCACGCCCCTAAAGTCCCTAAATCCCTTGTTAAATCAGTTATATGTGCCCGATGATCATGTGCTGTATTGTGTTTTATATCGAGACCATAGGCTGAGGTATCTTGAGATATAACTAAAAGTTCCTTAACTCCAGAATCTACCAATTTTTCAGCTTCTCTAATTATAGCATGAGCCGGACGAGACATAAGCTTTCCACGCATATCTGGAATGATACAGAATTTACATTTGTGATTACATCCTTCGGATATTTTCAAATAACTATAATGCCGGGGTGTTAGTGAAACTCCACTAGCAGGTAATAAATCAATAAATGGATCAGGACTTGGAGGGACAGCTTTATGAACTGCGTCTAATACTTGTTCATATTGATGTGGGCCGGTTACTGCTAAAACTGATGGATGATTTTTACGTATGTAATCTTCTTCAACGCCCAAACAACCGGTAACTATTACCCGCCCATTTTCAGATAAAGCTTCTCCAATTGCTTCTAAACTTTCAAGTTTTGCGCTATCTAAAAAACCGCAAGTGTTTACGATCACTGCATCTGCATTGGTATATTCTGGGCTGATAGCATATCCTTCGGCACGAAGCCTTGTGAGAATTCTTTCACTATCAACTAATGCCTTAGGACAGCCAAGGCTTACCATACCAATTTGTGGCTGACCTTTTCTAGAGGTTGAATCAATTTGCATTTTTGGTGCAAGGTCTGGGCGGAGTTCTGGAGGATTCTGCGACATAATATTTCTTATAGAGTTTCATAAATTCTATGCAATGGTACAAGTTTGAGTTAATCGTTTGATCATTAATTAATTAAGCACCAATTTAGTTGAAATTTAGAATAAAAGCAGCTTGACGCATGATTACGTTTCCAATATTCAACGAGCACCCTGTGGCGGGGTAGCTCAGGTGGTTAGAGCAGCGGAATCATAATCCGCGTGTCCGGGGTTCAAGTCCCTGTCCCGCTACCATTTCTCTCTTACTGTATTTAATCATCCCTCAGTGCTTTTATAGTGTATTAAAAATTTCTAATTAGATAAAGCGTCTAAGATTGGACAGTGAGATCTTTCGTTTCCCTCGCAAGCGTAAGCTAATTTACCTAGCTGTTCCCTTAAGCTATTTAATTCATTTAATTTAATATCGATTTCAGCAATTTTTTCTAATGTTAGCTTTTTGACGTTTTTGCTAGACCTGTCTTTATTTTCATAGAGTGCAAGCAATTCACGGCATTCTTCAATTCCAAAATTAAATCTGCGGGCTTTTCCAATAAATTGAAGCTTGGCTACATCATCAGTAGAAAACATCCTATAGCCGGTATCACTGTGTATCGCCGGTTCAATGATGCCAATGTCGCTATAGTAGCGGACTGTCTTAATAGTCAGACCTGAAAGTGATGCAGCTTTCCCAATATTCATTTTTTACTTGCCTCTCCTGTTAGGGGAGACTTTAAAAGGTGAATAATTAAAGTTCAATATGGCAAATAATTAATGATTTTAAATATAAATTGGATGTGTAGGCACACATGGAAAGTGGCTTCTATTAATACATCGTGGTGTTTACTTGGATGTAGCATTGGTGATTTTGGAACAATTGCTTACTTTCAATTCATGGAGATTAATTGGTCAGTGTGGGCAATAATGTGTCTAGCAATTTTAAATGGATTAATTACGTCTATTGCACTTGAAACAATAATTCTTGTGAAGCAGATGAATTTGAGGTTGGCTTTTAAAACAGCAATTGGCATGTCGTTGATTTCTATGATTTCGATGGAGGCTGCAATGAACATTACCGATGTCATTCTGACAGGTGGTGCAATTCTTAAGTGGTCAATTATTCCTATTATGCTTTTTGCTGGTTTTATAACCCCACTTCCATATAACTACTGGCGATTGAAAGCCCTGGGTAAGTCATGTCATTAAATTAATTGTAATTAAAGAAATTATAGTGCCTGAATCTAATTCCAATAAATTTATATTTATTACTAATTGAATATTAATGAATTCTAGTATTATCATTTAGAGCTTGCGGAAAAGATACAAAAAGCTTTCGATGAAAAGAACTTTTAGTTGCAATATTGGAGATCTAAATGGAAAAACCTAAAATATTAGTAACAAGGCGATGGCCTGCAAAAGTTGAAAAAAAACTTTCAGAATCTTTTGATGTTACTTTTAATGATACTGATATTGCATTGAGTATTAATGACTTCTGTGACGCGATGAAAAAATTTGATGCAATATTGCCAACCGTAACGGACAAAATACCAAAAAAGATTTTTGAGGTTGAGAATATAAGAACTCAAATACTTGGAAACTATGGTGTTGGGTATGCTCATATAGATATTTCAGCTGCCAAATCATTAGGAATTACTGTAACTAATACACCTGATGTATTATCTGACTGTACTGCTGATATTACTCTGACTTTAATGTTGATGGCTGCACGGCGTGCTGGTGAGGGAGAGCGTGAAGTTCGAGCAAATCAATGGGAGGGTTGGAGGCCTACACATTTAGTAGGGACTAAATTGACGGGTAAAACTCTTGGAATAATTGGTTTTGGTAGAATCGGCCAAGAAGTTGCAAAACGTGCTCATCATGGATTTGGAATGAAAATTTTAGTTCAAAATAGGTCATCAATTGATCCAAGTATCCTTTCTCAAACTAATGCTGTTCAAATTAATAAGATAAATGATTTATTGCCTCATATTGATTTCTTATCTTTGCATTGTCCGGGGGGTGAAGAAAACCGAGACTTAATTGGCTCTGCTGAATTGCAGTTAATGAAAAAAGAAGCAATCTTAATTAATACAGCACGTGGAGAGGTGGTTAATGATCCTGCGTTAATATACGCACTAAAAAATAATATAATTAATGCTGCTGGATTAGATGTTTACAATGAAGAACCAAATTTAAATAAAGAGTATTTAGATTGCCCTAATGCAATATTATTACCACATTTGGGAAGTGCAACCAATGAAACGCGCGAAGCAATGGGTTTTCGTGTAATCAAAAATCTTAATGAATTCTTCTCTGGAAAGGTTCCAGAAGATAAGGTTTCATAATCCGTTATGAAAATATCACTGGCAGTCCCTAGGGGAATTGAACCCCTCTTTCCAGGTTGAAAACCTGGCGTCCTAACCGATAGACGAAGGGACCGCACTGTGATGTGCCGGTGTTTAGGCCAAGGGCGATCCTCTTGCAAGATATATTTTACAAAAAAGATAAAAATTTCTTAATATTTTGGTATATTAAAACCGCATCATATAAGTATATTAATTTATTAATGTTGCGTCTTCTAAATTAAGTTTTGGGCGCATTCGACCATTCCAAGTATCAATTTCTAATCTTCCAGCAACATGAAAAATTTGCCCTTTATGATTTTCTAATGTCTTACCTAAATCACTTTTAAACGCTCCAAATGCTATTGCATCAATTGATGCGCCAGAATCATCCACCAACCTGAGTCTAAGGTGTGATTCACCGGCTCTTTTTGCAAAAGTAATTCTCATAAATGGAAGTGCAAACTTTGGCCCTGGTGCTCCTGCACCAAAAGGGCCTGCGGTTTCTAATTGTTCCAATAGCTCAATAGTAATCGCAGGAAGTGATAAAGCGCCATCTAATTGTAATTCTCTTGTTTGAAAGCTCTTAGAACCTTGATTTGCAAGGAGTTCGTTTAACCTAGACATAGCTATTTCTAATTTTTCTCTCTCAAGAGATAACCCTGCTGCCATTTTATGGCCTCCACCTCTTATAATGAGGTTTTCTCTTTGTAGGGTTGCAATAGATGAACCCAAATCTATTCCACTTATTGATCTTCCGGAGCCTTTCCCCTCATGTTCATCTAAGCCAATGACTACTGTTGGTTTATTTGTAATTTCTTTAATTCTTGAGGCTACAATGCCAACAACTCCTGGATGCCAGCCTTCACCGGCTGCCCAAGCTAAAGCACTATTTGAGTCCATTTTCTCAACCTGCTCTAATGCTTGGATTTGTACGGTAGCTTCAATTGATCGCCGTTCATCATTAAGTTGATTAAGTTTATCAGCTATAGAGTTTGCTTCGTCGAAATTTTTACAAGTTAAGAGACGTATTCCTAAATCAGCTTTACCAACGCGCCCACCAGCGTTAATTCGTGGGCCTAACAGATAACCTAAATGGTACGGTGATGGTGCATTGTTCATTTTTGCAATGTCTGAGAGTGCAGTTATGCCAATGCGTTCTCTCTTTGCCATAACTTTTAAACCCTGCCTTACCAATGCGCGATTGAAACCAATCAAAGGTGCAACATCTGCCACAGTTCCTAATGCTACTAAATCCAGCATGTTTAACAGGTCTGGTGTGGATTTATTATTATTTCTCCTGATAGAATTAGCTGCTACGAGCGTTAAAAATACTACCCCAGCTGCGCAAAGATAATACAAATCACCTTTTTCATCTTGTCTATTGGGATTGACGACCGCGTAGGCATTTGGAAGTGTTTCTCCCCCAAGGTGGTGGTCAAGAATGATTATGTCAGTATTAGTTATCTTATTTATTGTTTCGTGAGATAATGTGCCACAATCGACGCAAATAATTAAATCATGAACATTTGCTAATGTTTCCATAGCTACAATATTTGGGCCATAGCCTTCTTCAATACGATCTGGAACGTATAATGTTGGTATATTTCCTAATTGAGTTAACCAGTCATGCAGAAGTGCTCCCGATGTTGCGCCGTCAACATCGTAATCTGCAAAGATTGCAATTCGTTCATGATTGTTTACGGCGATATTTATTCGTGATGCAGCTTTTTCCATATCCAAGATTTTTAATGGATTTGGCATCAAGTCTCTTAGAGAAGGCTTTATATAATTTTTCACTTGATTAGCCTCAACTCCTAGGCGAGCTAAAACGTTGGCCATTGCAGAAGAAAAGTTAGTTTCTTGCAGGATCATTTCTGCTTGACGGTCAACGGAAATATTTGGGCCAGTCCAGCGGCGACCAGATATTGAACTCTCAACATCAAGAAAAATATCGTTCATTATTTACCCACAGTTAGAAATATATTGTGCCATGATTTATGATAATATTATTTTACTTTAAGGTAAAACATAGAGTTTTATCACAGTAAATTAAACAGTCTCAATTCTTAAAACTACTGGAGGGTCGATTGCTGCACTTGTTGCTTCAATTTCAGCTATGGCTTTATTTAAAAGATCGCGTTCAGTTGGGTGTGTTACAATAATAACTGGGGCAGCATCTGTTTCATGTACCTCTTGCCTGATCCTATCAATTGAAATGCCAGCATTTGCTAACGCTGCCGAAACTTTTGCTAATATACCAGCTTCATCTTTTAAATTTAGTCGTAAATAAAATGAATTCTCAACTGTGGTATTGATAGATGGCACCTTTTTTAAGGAATTAGCAGGTTGCCCGAATACTGGAATATTAATGCCTCGGGCAATATCTAAAATATCTGCAATTACAGCACTGGCTGTGGGTCCTTCACCAGCACCAGCTCCCCTTAAAACAATTTGTCCTACTGCGTCGCCCTCTATAATGATCATATTTGTTCCACCATCCAGTTGCGCCAAAGGGGACGAAGCTGGAACTAGGCAAGGCCTCATAGTTTGTGACAAACCAAGTTTATTTATTGTTGATACACCTAATAGTTTTATCCGGTACCCCATTTCAGAAGCTGCTCGAATATCTTCTATTGAAATTCGACCAATACCTTCGAGGACGGCTCCTTCAAAATCAACTTGGGTGCCATAGGCAATTGAGGATAACAAAACTAATTTATGCGCTGCATCAATCCCACCTACGTCTAGATTGGGGTCAGCTTCTAAAAAGCCTAGTTGATTAGCTTCTTCAAAAATCTCTTCATAAGGTAAACCTGTATCTTCCATTCGTGTTAATATGTAATTGCAAGTGCCATTCATTACACCCATAATTCTTGTAATATTATTCCCTGCAAGACTTTCTGTAAGAGCTTTGATGACTGGAATACCACCCGCTACTGCAGCTTCAAATCTTAAATTTACATTATTACTTTCAGCAGAAATAGCTAGTTCCTGGCCATACATTGCTAACATTGCCTTATTGGCCGTTACTACATGCTTTCCATGCTTTATGGCGGCCTCAGTTGCTTGTTTAGCACTGCCGTCCTCACCACCGATCAACTCAACAAAAACATCAATGTCATCTCTTTTAGCTAAATTAATGGGGTCATTTTCCCATTCATAAGCAGATAGGTCTACACCTCTATCTTTTGACTTTGACAATGCTGATACAGCTATTATTTCAATTGATTTCCCTGATCTTGCAGCCAAAATTTTTGAGTTTTTTTGAATTATTTTGATAAGTCCAGCACCCACGGTGCCTAGACCAGCTATACCTATTTTGATCGTATCAGACATGTTTAATAATTCCTGTAGAGTAAGTTATTTTTTAATTACTAAAAAGTTTGCCGCAGGACAACGTCTTAGAACTCATATGCAGACAATTCTTTCGCTTTTTTCCGCAATTGTTCCACGCGTTCATTGTCATCTGTTTCTTTACCTATTGAATTAGACTTACTTTGACGGTTTCTTGATTTTAATTCTTCGGTTGGTAATAAACTGAGCCATTCATCTTGTGAGGGAGCAAACAAATCTGAAAATGAATATTTTGAATTTTCTTTATTCACAGTACAAGCTGATAAAGACATTATAAAAATAATTATAATAAAACGATACAAAATGGCCTCTTTAATGCGTACCACCACCCTAATCTTAAGAGCCGTGGTGCGCAATATTTTAAACTGGCTTTTTTATGTTTAGATTTTTGATTTTATAATTGGTCATAGATGGGGAATTGGTCACAAAGTTTTTGTACCTTTGCCTTAACACTTGCTTCGACTTCAGCATTTCCCTCTGCACCATTAGCTGCAAGGCCATCCAAAACTTCCACAATTAAATCTGCAATTGTTCTAAACTCAGCTTCACCAAATCCTCGTGTTGTACCAGCAGGTGTTCCAAGACGTAGTCCAGATGTAACCATTGGTTTTTCTGGATCAAATGGAATTCCATTTTTGTTACAAGTAATATGAGCGCGACCTAATGCTTTATCAGCAATGTTTCCAGTTACACCTTTAGGGCGTAAATCAACAAGCATTACGTGTGTATCTGTCCCGCCAGTAACAATATCTAAACCGCCTTTTATTAATTGGTCAGCTAAAGCTTGTGCATTAAGAATAACTTGAGCTTGGTATTGTTTAAATTCAGGGCGTAAAGCTTCACCAAATGCTACTGCCTTGGCGGCAATCACATGCATTAAAGGGCCACCTTGAATGCCTGGGAATATCGCAGAGTTGAATTTTTTAGCCAAGTCTTCATTGTTGGTTAAAATTAAACCGCCGCGTGGGCCACGTAATGTTTTATGTGTCGTTGTGGTTGCAACGTCAGCATATGGAAATGGGCTTGGGTGTACACCTGCAGCAACTAAACCTGCAAAGTGTGCCATGTCTACATGAAGATATGCACCAACAGAATCAGCAATCTCACGCATGCGCTTAAAATCAATTTGACGTGGAACAGCTGAGCCACCTGCAATGATCATCTTTGGTTGATGCTCTGTTGCTAATGCTTGTACTTGATCGTAGTCCAACAGATTGTCTTCTTTACGTACACCAAATTGAATTGCATTAAACCATTTACCAGATTGGTTTGGCTTTGCTCCGTGTGTCAGGTGACCCCCAGCGTCTAGAGACATACCTAAGATTGTGTCTCCAGGTTGTAAGAGCGCTAAAAACACACCTTGGTTGGCTTGTGATCCTGAGTTTGGTTGTACATTTGCAAATTCACATCCAAAAAGTTCTTTTGCACGGTCTACTGCTAGAGTTTCAGCAATATCAACATATTGGCAACCACCGTAGTAACGACGCCCTGCATATCCTTCAGCATATTTATTTGTCATAACAGAACCTTGAGCTTGCATGACCGCTTTTGATACTATGTTCTCTGACGCAATAAGTTCTATCTCGTCGCGTTGACGACCTAATTCAGATGTTATTGAGCCAAATAGCTCCGGATCTCGTTGCGATAAATCTTCTGTGAAAAATCCCGCGTCGCGTACTGTCGTATTCATTTCATAACTCCTGGAAGAAAGTAAAATTCTTAGTTGTCCTAATCCATTACTTGGAGCTGTTAAAGAAAAATACAACAGTTGCGACATTAAGAGCGGCTTTTAAGAATACTTAGTAAGCTCTGGTAGTTTTTAATCATTTTGTTAGAATATATTAGAATGAATGGGAAAATGATTATGTCAAATATTGCTTTTATCGCAAGTGATTCACTAAGCGCACAAGATAGCTTATCGGTTTTAGCGAAAATTCATGGAAACACTCCAGTTGAAAAAGCTGAAATAATAGTTGCATTAGGTGGTGATGGTTTCATGCTTGAAGCGCTTCATTCAACATCTCACCTAGATATTCCTGTATATGGTATGAATAGAGGCACAGTTGGTTTTTTAATGAATGAGTACTCATCTGATGATTTATTAAAAGATTAATGATGCTGAGAGCAGTTATTCATCCACTAGATGCTTGCCAAATGCACTAATAATACAGAGGTTGAGGCTTTAGCAATTAACGAAGTTTCAT
>DS022282.1:168026-965394 GCA_000153745.1 Rhodobacterales bacterium HTCC2255 | reverse complement strand
AGTAGATGATCGTATCCGATTGCCAGAGTTAGTCTGTGATGGTGCATTGTTATCAACTCCAGCTGGATCTACAGCATATAATTATTCAGCTCATGGCCCAATTTTACCAATTGGAGCAGAAATATTAGCGATGACAGCGATGTCAGCATTTAGGCCAAGGCGATGGCGAGGAGCATTATTACCTGAATCAGCTCACGTTCGAATAGATGTTTTAGAGCCTGAGAAACGTCCTGTAACAGCTAGTGCTGATAGTAAGAAAGCATATGATATACTATCTGTTGATATATTTAGTGCACCAGATCATAAACACAGAATTATGTTTGACCCCGGACATGGTCTTGAAGAGCGCTTATTACGTGAGCAATTTGTTTAAGAGGTTAACAATGCCTGATCAATTAACTTTTGATTTACCAATAAAAACAGCATTTGGCCGCGAAGATTTTTTTGTAACGTCTTCAAATTCAACTGCTGTTAAGATTTTAGAAAATTGGAAAAATTGGCCATTATCAAAACTAATTCTAATAGGGCCAAGCGGTTCAGGCAAATCTCATTTAGCAAATATTTGGACTGAAATGACTAATGGAGTTAGAATCGAAGCTAAATATTTGATGGATATTGATTTACAAGTAGCATCACAGTCCGCACTATGTTTGGAAGGGTTTGAAGTTATAGCTGGCAATCAAGAACTCGAAGCGCACGCATTCCATTTACATAATCTAGCTCAAGAATCTGGTGCACCATTATTAATTACAGGTTGCAGCACTCCAAGTACTTGGAATTTATTATTGCCGGATTTATTGAGTCGTATTCAAGGAACATCTGTTGCTCAATTACAGTCTCCGGATGATGTTTTGTTAAATGCTGTATTGATTAAACAGTTTAATGATCGTCAAATAGCTATTGATCCTAAGGTTGTAACATATCTTCTAAAGCGAATGGAAAGATCATTTGCTTCAATATCTTATCTCGTAAATGAGCTTGATAAAGGTGCATTAAAAGTAGGTAAACCTATATCAATTAAATTAGCTAGAAATGTTCTAGATTCTTTTTTTAATGATGCATCACTTGATTATGTTTGATGTGGAAGTGTTGCGTGCTGATCAACAATAGCCTAGATAAAATTAAATTTGATTTTTAAGGAAAAGCTTATGCGTCTAAGTAAATATTTTTTACCAATATTAAAAGAAAACCCAAGTGATGCTCAGATAGCTAGCCATAGATTAATGCTTAGGGCTGGGATGATCCGGCAAGCGCAGTCTGGAATTTATTCATGGCTGCCTATGGGCTATAAAGTTTTGCGAAAGTTGGAAAATATCGTACATGACGAACAAATACGCGCAGGCCATAATCCAATGTTAATGCCTACAATTCAATCTGCTGATTTATGGCGTGAATCAGGACGATATGATGATTACGGGAAAGAAATGTTGCGAATTACTGACAGACATGGTCGCGACATGTTATTTGGGCCTACGAATGAAGAACTAATTACTGATATTTTTCGTAATAGTGTCAAATCATACAAAGACTTACCAATGACATTATATCACATACAATGGAAATTCCGTGATGAGGTTAGGCCACGTTTTGGTGTAATGCGAGGCCGAGAATTTCTCATGAAAGATGGTTATAACTTTGATCTAAATAAAGAAGCTGCAATGCATTCATACAATAGGCATATGGTTAGTTATTTGCGCACTTACGAACGGATGGGGATGAAAGCAATTCCTATGCGAGCAGATAGTGGTCCTATTGGTGGTGAAGATACACATGAATTTTTAGTTTTAGCAGATACAGGTGAGTCTGAAGTATTCTTTGACCGTAATATTCTTGATTTAAGCCTCGGTGACAAAGAAATAGATTATAATAATTGGGATGAGTGTGCATCTATATTTAAAGAATGGACTACTCCATATGCTAGGACTGATGAAACGCATAATCCTGAACTGTTTGCTAAAATTCCAGATGAGCGTCAGATGACATCTCGTGGGATAGAGGTTGGGCAAATATTTTATTTTGGTACAAAATATTCTGAATCTATGAATGCTAAAGTAAGTACACCAAACGACGGTGAAATTCCCGTACATATGGGAAGTCATGGTATTGGTGTCTCAAGAATGGTTGGAGCTATTATCGAGGCTTCTCATGATGAGAATGGAATAATATGGCCTGAAGCAGTGTCTCCATTTGGAGTAGGGATAGTAAATTTAAAACAAGGTGATGATCAAGCGGATTTAGCCTGTGAAAATTTATACAAATCTGCCAGTTTATTAGGCATTGATCCATTATATGATGATAGATCAGAGCGTGCTGGAGCCAAATTTGCATCTATGGATTTGATAGGGTTGCCATGGCGTATAACTGTTGGCCCTCGCGGGCTAAAAAATGGAGTAGTGGAATTAACATGTCGTAGGACAGGTGTTAGTGAAGAACTTCCACCTGAGTTAGCGATGGAAAAATTAGCAAAAGTATATTCAAAGCTAGTATAAATATAACAAATTATTTTTTAGGATATTAAATTTTGATACAAAAGAAAAATATTGAATGATATCTTTTATTAACCCATTTAATAGATATGAATGGATGATTGCTATACGCTACCTTCGATCTAAAAGATCTGATGGTGGTATATCATCTATGACTTGGATATCACTCATTGGTATTTCACTAGCTGTATTTGCTTTAATAGCAACTCTTGCTGTACGAACTGGTTTTCGTGCAGAATTTGTTAATACCATATTAGGAGCTAATGCACATGCTAGCATATATAACTCACCATATATTAATAATGATGGAGTAGTCGTTTCTGGCTTTGCTAATTATAATCAGATAAAAAATAATATTGAAAATATTGAAGGTGTCTTAAGTGTGTCTCCGGTTGTGAAAGGCCAAGTTATGGCTAATGCAAATGGACAAAATCAAGGTGTTGAAGTTTTTGGTGAAACATTGATTGATATAAAAAAGCTACCATTGATAATGTCTCCTGAGTTATCATATGGGTCTATAGATAGCTTTGAAAAGGGAATTGCCATTGGATCTGGAATAGCAAGATCATTAGGGCTGAAATTAGGTGATACTTTAACTTTGATATCTCCAGACGGAGTTAAAACAGCCTTTGGGACTAGTCCCCGCATAAATGGTTTTGAAGTGGTTTATATATTTCAGGTTGGCCGATACGATATCGACAATACAAGAATATATATGCCTTTAGCTGATGCTCAAATTTACTTTAATAGTGAAGGTAGAGTCGATGAGTTTGAGGTTATTGTGAATGAGCCAGAGGATATTGATGATCTGAAAATTTTATTATTATCCTCTATGTCAAATAGTGCACTAATATGGACATGGCGTGATGCTAATGGTGGTTTTTTAAACGCTTTACAGATGGAGGATAACATAATGTTTATTATTCTCTCTATTCTTGTTTTAATTGCTACTATGAACATTGTTTCTGGTTTAATCATGTTGGTTAAGAATAAAAGCCATGATATTGGAATTTTACGAACTATGGGCCTAACTGAGGGGTCAATTCTGCGTATTTTCTTCATATGTGGTGCCTTTACTGGAATTATTGGGACAGTATTTGGAGTTATATTTGGGTGCATTTTTGTTGTTTATTTAGACCCAATATTTAACTTTATAAATTATATTTCAGGCGGTGGTGTATGGACTGCAGAAAAATATTTATTATCAAATTTACCTGCTGAATTGCGCTTTCAAGACATTTTAAAAGCTTGTTCTTTATCATTGGGATTAACTTTTTTAATTACATACTTTCCTGCTCGGCGTGCAGCTAGAATGCGGCCTGTTGAGGCATTGCGCTATGACTAATATTCTTACTTTAAATAATGTTTCTAAAACATATAAATTAGGCCAACCAAATCAAATCACTGTCTTGGATCAAGTAAACCTTAATGTAGAAAAAGGAGAGGTTGTTGGATTAATAGCTCCTTCTGGTGCAGGAAAGTCAACACTTCTACATATTTCAGGTCTTTTAGATAATGCAGATCACGGTCAAGTCAAAATTGATGATGTTGATCATACTAACTTACATGATCGAAAACGTACAAAAACAAGAAGGCAAGATATTGGCTTCATTTACCAATTTCATCATTTACTGCCAGAGTTCAATGCAATTGAAAATTTAATTTTACCTCAACTAGCTGATGGCGTTAGCAAGCCCAATTCATTACAGCGTGCAATGGATCTTCTAGTTTCTGTAAACCTTGAAGATCGAGCATATCATCGTCCTGCAGAGTTGTCGGGGGGTGAGCAACAAAGAGTTGCTTTTTGCAGAGCTATGGTGAACTCACCAAAATTACTACTTGCGGATGAACCTACAGGAAACTTAGACCCTGATACTGCTATGCATGTTTTTGAGCTTTTGATGAAGCTAGTTCGAAAGACAGGCATGTCAGCAGTAATAGCTACGCATAATTATGAACTATCTCAACTCATGGATCGGCAAATTGCACTCAAGAAAGGTAAGATAGTCGAAGTTTAATTTTCGCATATTTCTTGTAAATTTAACCAATCTACTTCATCAAGAATAGGCAGATATTCTTCTGCCATGAGATCGTTTGCAATGAGTAAATCAGAGCGATTTGCATGATTGGCAAACCGCGTCCGAGGAATCTCTGCTACATTGAATAGTTCACTGATTGTATCTGCTTTTGGTGCAGAGAGGGAGCCGAAGAGTTGCTTATTTGCAAAATATTCTAAATCAGAGTTGTCTATATCTCCAGTACCCAAGAATTTTAATGTTTTCTTCAATCCCATCGATTTAAATAAATCAAATAATGGAGATTTCTCATCTTCAATAGCTCTTTCAAGTATTGCATAGCCAGCTATTAAATTTGCATTAGGTTCATTCAAAGTTAGTCTATAGTTTAGTAGGATATTTCCACCGGGTAGATGTAAGCTTGGACGATTGCCCATTTCAATTATTTGTATTCGGTTGGATGGTGAGCCAATAACACGATTTTCTAAACGCCTAAGAGCACGCTCTCCTAATGGCGTGCTGCAAGTCGAACCTGTTGTTTTTTGAATTGATTTTAGAATTACTTCACCAATTTCAACAGCTTTAGAATCTGGTACAATATTTGATGCATATTGTGTCAGCGCATTTGGTAGCCAAAATATAGATACTCCTAAAAATGATATCAAAATACTTGCCCCTAAAAACAACCTTAGTCTACCAGGATGAGGACGCCTTGCTTCAATTGATGCTTTTATTTTGTATATTGCAGAAATCATTATTTGATCGTCGATTTCTAAAGTTTCTTCACCAAGATCATCAACAGTAAAGATTATTCCATTTTCGCTATTGCCAGCATCTTCTATAGCAGCAAGTGACCAATGAGTAATTGGACGGTTATTTATATCGCTTAAAACCAATGTAGACTCACCAAAAGACACTACTACTTCTCTACGTTGTGAATCTTTCAAATCTCGCCAAAGACCCAGTGATTCAAGTCTTTCAAATTCTTTAATTGCCGTCATTTAGTTTTTTGCCAGTTCAAAATTAGTAATTTCTGATCATTTAATTTGATATAATTTTACTCTAAACTTAATTACTTTTTTTCAAAAGCACTTCTAGTTCTTTTTCGGCATCTATCCGTAGATTTTTTATATCATCGATCGCTCTTTGTATTTCTGATTTTCGATCTTCTAGCTCTATTGTTTGTTTGTTGGCCATGCTTATCCAAGCTTCAACCTGTGTTTGATTTTGGTTCTTTCTGTCATACATTGCAAGCCATTGGCGAATTTCTTCAAGAGAAAACCCAAAGCGTCTGCCACGTTTTATTAGTCTTAAGAGTGCTTTTTCTTTATTACCATAAAACCTTTTTTTTCCAATTTTTTCTGGAATTAATAACTCAATATATTCATAATATCGTAGAGTTCTTGGTGTTACTTCGTAAGCCTCACACATCTCTTTTAAAGTCAATTTTTCATCTGACATTATTCACCTCTATCTTTATATTAAGATAGTTTAATTGAGTTTCAAGGTGTTAAATAATTAGGCATATAAAAGTAGAAGCCATACGCAACAATTACAGCTGGAACTGAACTATATAATGTCGCAATAATCGCAACTTTGGGATTAATTGCAATTGCTGGGAATAGTGCATCACCATCATTTGCAATTGAATTTCCAATTAATGCAGCAAAAGGAATTAGTCCATTTATATAAAATGTTGTGACTAGTATTTGTGGTCCACACCCAGGAATAAATCCAATTAAAATAGCAATCAATGGCACTAAAATACCAACTGCTTCAAACCATGATTGCAAATCCAATCCTGCAATATTTGTTGCATATTCAAATAATAAAAATGCCAGAATAACCCATGCAGTGATAAAGCTAGTTTCTTCAGACATCCTAGATATTGTAGTTTCTTTAGGGTTGGTCATTGTTTTAATACTTGAAGTTGCCCATATTAACATACCTATGGAAATTCCAATAAAAGAGATTGTAGTAATGAATTGTGTAACATATTCATTAAATTCATATTGTAGGAGACCTAAGACTGCAAATATGAATCCAGGTATTACAATTATTGAATAGATTACATAAAGAAATTGGCGATTTTTCGTAACATTTATTAAAGAAATACTATCAATTTTTAATGATGTATTTTCTCTAGTCTTATCAAATATATCTACAACATATCCGGTTATAATGCCAACAATGAATGAAGTGGGTAACAATATAATCGCAACATCTGGACGCTTTGCAATTAACAAGAATGCTGCATCTCCCATTGTGGCAGTTAATGTGGCAACAACTGCCCCAAGGCTCACAGAACCAGATGAATAAGCGGCTACTACTACAACCGCCCCACCACATCCAGGCAAAGCTCCCATAAAAGAAGCAAGGGGTACTTGAGCAAACTTTGCTTTTTTAAATAGTTCTGAAATATTATTACCTGATATTTTTTCAGCAAAATAGAAAAATGCAAGTGTCATTGCGACAAACACGGATACACCAATATATGCATCTTCAAGTGCTGCGCGTGTGTATTCACCAATCTCTGCAGGAAACACGGCTAATAGGAATAACATTATAATCAAAAATAAACGTTTAGTTCTAAATGGACCTATATTTTGATTAGCCAAAACTTTCTGATTTCTCTGGGAATTTTCACTGTACATAAAATTCACCTAATGCAAGTGAGAACTATTCGCAAGTAGAAATTTAAATTGTTGTTAAATTATATTCTTTCTTGCACATTAAGAATGAAAGAAAGCCCTTAATGAATAAAATTATATCCTCAGAAATTACCCATAAACGTGTTTTATTTTTAGCATTTCCAGTTGTTTTGTCCAATGCAACGATACCAATTTTGGGGGCAGTAGATACTGCTGTTGTAGGACAAATGGGGCTTGCCACACCAATAGGTGCTGTAGGTATTGCAGCAGTAATCTTAACCGCAATATTTTGGCTTTTTGGTTTTTTGCGTATGGGTATATCTGGCTTGACTGCACAAGCTTTAGGTGAGGGAAATAATATAGAAGCAAATGCTTTACTAATTCGTTCTTTAACAATTGGATTCGCAATTGGTTTATTTTTTATTGTAGTGCAGGTACCGCTTTTTTTTGGTGCACTATGGCTTTCACCTGCATCAATGGAAGTAAAATCTTTAGCTAAAGAATACCTAGATATAAGAATTTATAGTGGTCCTGCAGTTATAGGTCTTTATGGAATTACTGGTTGGTTAATTGCTAAAGAAAAAACAAAATCTGTATTTTTCATTCAATTTTTTATGAACAGTATAAATATTTTATTAGACGTAATATTTGTTCTTAAATTTGATATGGGAGTTGCAGGAGTTGCATATGCCAGTTTGATAGCTGAATGGACTGGTTTGCTAATTGGCATCTGGGTAACAAAAGAAGCATTTGGAAACAGACTTTGGAAAAATAAAAATTACATTTTTGATACAGTGCAATTAAAAAGAATGGCAATTGTAAACAGTGACATTCTAGTCCGAACACTTTTATTGCAAGCTGCGATACTTAGTTTTATGTTTTTTGGGTCTTCATTTGATGATGAAACATTAGCTGCTAATCAAATATTAATCCAATTTCTACATATAGCATCTTATGGGTTGGATGGCTTTGCAGTAGCTTCAGAGTCTTTGGTGGGTAAGGCTGTAGGTGCAAAGAAAATAGATAATTTCCGCCAGACGGTAAAGATGACATCAATGTGGGGTGCTATTACTGTAATAATAATGGCAATATTTTTTGGACTGTTTGGTGGTATACTTATTAGCTTGATGACTACTTCAAACGATGTTCAATATATTACTGTGCAATACTTACCATGGATGATTATTGCGCCACTTATTGGAGCCGCATCATGGATGCTTGATGGTATTTTCATTGGTGCAACAAGAACAGCTGATATGCGAAATATGATGTTAATTTCATTTGCTATTTACATCGTGAGTTTATTTATATTTTTACCTAGTTTTGGCAACCATGGATTGTGGCTAGCATTAATAGTATTTTATATGGCACGGGGTATTACGCTAGGCCTTCGATTTAAAAAGATTGAGCTGACTATGATTTCAAACTAGAATAAATTTTTTAAAGGTAATCTTGAATGCCTGAGCCCACTGCCTGACTAATATGATCATATCCATTTTTTTCTAAAAGACTATCTAATCCTTTTGCTATGTCTCGGCCAAGAGATAGCCCATGGAATACCAAAGCTGTGTATAACTGTACCAGTGAGGCTCCAGCTCTAATTTTTTCAAACGCAGCTTCAGCCGAGTCTATTCCTCCAACACCAATAATAGGTATATTTCCCTCTAGTTCATATGCTAACTTTGCCAATACTCGTGTTGATTTTTCAAATAATGGTTTGCCTGATAAACCGCCTGTTTGAATTTGGTGTTTACTCATTAAGTTTGTACGATCCAGTGTAGTATTTGTAGCAATTATTGCATCAATTCTTGTATGTCGAGCCACTTGAGCAATTTGAGAAATTTCTTCTGATGTTAAATCAGGTGCTATTTTTAAAAAAATTGGAATCTGCCGACCTAGTTGGTTTCGTGTTTCTATGACCCCAGTAAGTAACGCTGTAAGAGCTTTTTCGCCCTGCAAGTCACGAAGTTTTTCAGTGTTGGGTGATGAGACGTTTACAGTAGCAAAATCAATAAAATTACCACAAGTTTCTAAAACTTTTACAAAATCAATTGCTCGGTGTGAGCTATTTTTATTTGCCCCTAAATTCAACCCCACAATACCTTTGTTAGGGCGTTTTGATAACCGGTCTGCAATAATTAGCATACCTTCATTATTAAATCCAAATCTATTGATTGATCCTTGGTCTTCATTCAATCTAAAAAGACGAGGTTTATTGTTTCCCTTTTGTGGCTCTGGAGTGGCTGCACCAACTTCGATAAACCCAAAGCCAGTATTTAATAAAGGTGCAATAACCTCGGCATTTTTGTCAAATCCAGCAGCTAAGCCAATTGGATTTGGGAGTTCGAGACCAGCTATATTTTGTTTCAAGCGTTTGCTCGTATAAACCCCAGCTTTGGGTGTTAAACCGTATTTTAATGCTTTAATTGCTAAATGATGAGCATTTTCTGGATCAGTTTTATAAAGTAATTTAAGTCCTAATTTTTCTACAATTTTCATTGGAGATCTTTCGGAAATACATGAGAATTTCCTTTTGATGGTAAAGGTTTTATCCATAATGCATCATCGAGATTTAACTCTTCATATAAATGAGGGAATAATTGATTCCCTCGTGATTTTTCATATATAAGATTTTTGCCAAAATCGGCGTCGTTAAATGCTAATAGCATAAGGTCATCTTCATTCTTAAAATACTTATTCGCTGTTTCCACAATTGTTTCAGCAGTTGAAAAGTGTATGTACCCATCTTCTATATCAATAGGAGCACCTTTTGATTTTCCATTATCCCTCAAGTATGCCCACTCGTCTGCTCTTAAAATTTTATATATAATCAATTTAGGCCTCAAATATTGCTTTAAAATCTTTAAAGCCTTTAATTTCAATAGGATTTCCCGATGGGTCTCGAAAAAACATAGTGCGTTGTTCTCCAGCTTCACCTTCAAAGCGAATTTGAGGTGGAATTTCAAATTCTAGGTCTGCGTTTATTAAACGTTCTGATAAAATCAACCAATTATCTAATGATAGAATAATGCCGATATGAGGCATTGGGACCATATGATTTCCTACTTTTCCAGTATTTTTTGTTTCAAAAGGTTTGCCAATATGAAGAGAGATTTGATGACCAAAAAAATCAAAGTCCACCCAAGTGTCTGTTGATCTACCTTCAGTACATCCTAATAAATTGCCATAAAATTCACGTGAATGCTTTAAGTCGGTCACGTGATATGCCATGTGGAATAATGATTTCATTTGTTACTCTTAGCACGTCAAATGAATTGCCCCAAGCCTGTTTTAGTTTATTTGTAGTGAAAAATTAATTATTTACTTATGAGAATTTTATTATGCATATTGCATTAGATAAACTCACCTAAGGAAATTATAATGGTAAAACATCATTATGGATTACCGTCATTGAAAATGATCGGAACATTTGAATCAGCTGCAAGACTTAAATCGTTCAAAGACGCAGCGGATGAATTACACGTCACTCCTGGTGCAGTTAGCCACCAAATTCGTAGCCTTGAGCTAGAATTGGAAATGAAATTGTTTTTGAGGCAATCAAGGGCTGTAGATTTAACTCGAGAAGGAAAAGATCTCTATAAAGTAGTATCAAGCTCCCTAACTGAAATGGGCCAAACAGTAAAAAAATTACGTGAACTAAATGATACACAACATATTTCAATCGGTTCAACTACTGCAGTTTTATCTATGTGGTTATCTCAAAAAATTGCACAGTTTTGGCGTGAATATGGGCATATTCAAATAAATCAAGAGGTTAGAGACCGTCCATTCAGAAGGCCATTAAGCTTAGATATGATAGTAGAATATTCAACTAAACCTCCAAATGAAGCGTCCAATGTTTTATTTGAAGATACATTGCTACCTTTATGCAGTCCTACATTTGAAGAAAAAGGTATATCTTCATTAGAACAACTTTCTAAATCATATTTAATTCATCTAGATGCAAAGGAAACCAATTGGACAAGTTGGGAAAACTGGTTTCAAGCATTGAATTATAATGGCGAATTATCAGTTCGTCATCGTGTGAACAATTATGCTATTGCACTACAGCTTGCTCAAGATGGAATGGGTGTTGTTTTGGGGTGGAGGCGTTTAGTGAGTCCTTTAATTGAAAACGGAAGTTTGATTCCATTAACAAAGTATGAAATTGTTGCACCTGGAAAATTTTATCTCGTGCATTCCAGCGGTAACCAGAAAAAATATTCAAAAATATTTAGTGAATGGTTGTTATTGCAAAACAAGTGAAATAATTTCACTCATAAACTAATAAAACTCGGTTGTTTGGTTCGAATGATTATGAAAATAATCCTTTGAATCTAAGGAGTTTAAAATGTCAAATTTATCGTCTGTTATAGAGCCATTGAATACAGCTAAAGGCTTACCTAATGAACATTACATTGATGATAAGATTTTTCAGGAAGAAAAAGAAAGTGTCCTATTTTCAAATTGGTCAGCAATAGGGTTTGCTAAAGATACTCCTAAAGTAGGTGATGTTAATCCTATTACCTTTCTTGGAATGCCATTATTAGTTGTGCGTGATAATGACAAAAAAGTTCGTGTATATCAAAATACGTGCCGACATCGAGGCATGGTTTTAATCTCAGAAAGAAGAAATATACGTGGAACAATTCGTTGCCCTTATCATTCATGGTGTTACGGACTAGATGGCCAATTGCGCTCAACTCCTCATGTAGGTGGTCCAGGACAAAATACACATCCTGATATTAAAAGAAATGAGTTGGGGCTTGTTGAAATTCGAAGTCATGTTTTCATGGATGTAGTATTTGTAAACATATCAAATAACGCAGCATCATTTGAAGAAGTACACAGCGATATTATAAACCAATGGCAAGAATTTGATAAACCACTTTACCATAATGAAGATAGTTCTTTTGAACTAACTGTAAAAAGTAATTGGAAACTGGCAGTTGAAAATTATTGTGAGAGTTATCACTTGCCATGGGTACACCCAGGTTTAAATCTAGTCTCCCGACTTGAAGACCATTACCATATAGAGAACACTTTAAAATACTCTGGACAAGGTTCTTACGTTTATTCTCAGTTAAAAGGAAAAGATAATGAAGTTTTTCCTGATTTTGATGGCTTGAAAAAAAAATGGAACACAGCATCTGAATATATATCGCTCTATCCAAATGTTTTATTCGGAGTTCATCGAGATCATACCTATGCAATTATATTAGAGCCTATAAGTACGAATAAGACCCGAGAACATGTAGCAATATATTATGCATCAGCTGAAGCTACAAAAGCTCGCTTTAAAGATTTACGTATTAAAAATAAATTTTTCTGGGAAGATGTTTTTAAAGAAGATATTTTTGTAGTTGAAGGTATGCAAGAAGGCAGAAATGGTAAATTTTTTGATGGTGGTAAGTTTTCTCCCGCAATGGATGGGCCAACACATTTATTTCATGAATGGGTAGCTACACAAATTAACTTGGGACGAAAAGAGTTATAGAATTGTGACAAGGTTTGATAGATTAAATTCTAAAATTTTAAATGCTCATAAAAATGGAAATATTAATATCTTGGTGGATATATATTTTATGTTGGGTAATGAAGAATTAAAAAAGTCTGCAATTAAATCAGGATGTTTTTTACTAACTCAAGCATTTGTTTATGCACTTGAATCTGGTGATTGCCGTGCAAAAGAAATTCGTGAAATATTAATATCGTATGGAAGAGAAGAATAATGAAAACACATGCGCAAGCAGTTGTAATTGGCGGTGGAATAATTGGATGCTCAATACTTTACCATCTAACCAAATTAGGTTGGAAAGATGTAGTTTTGCTAGAGCGTGATGAATTAACTTCAGGATCTACATGGCATGCTGCAGCAAACCTTCATGGCCTACATGATAATAATAATATTTCAAAATTACAGTATTATACAATGCAATTATATAAAGATTTAGAAATAGAAACTGGGCAAGGATGTGGCGTTTTTCAACCGGGATCATTATATTTAGCTCAAACTGAACAAAGAGAACATCAGCTTCGAATACAAGCAGCAAAAGCTAAATATTTTAATGCAAAATTCTATGAAATTTCTATTGATGAGGCAAAACTAAAAAACCCATTAGTAAATTATGAAGGAATTCGGTGTGTAATGTTTGAACCTGATGGTGGTAATGTTGATCCGTCTGGAGTAACACAAGCTTTCGCGACAGGAGCGCGAAAAATGGGTGCTGAAATTCATCGATTTACTCCGGTAATAGCAACAAACAGAAAAAGCAATGATACATGGGATGTGGTTACTCCAGCTGGAACGATTAATACGCAATGGGTTATAAATGTAGCGGGTTTATGGGGTAGGGAAGTTGCTGCCATGGCTGGTGTTAATTTACCATTACAGCCTACTGAACATCAATATCTTGTAACTGATACAATACCTGAAATTGAAAAAATGAAATATAGATTACCTTCTGTAGCTGATCGCGATGGGGAATATTATATGCGTCAAGAAGGTAACGGATTACTAATTGGTGCATATGAAAAAGATATGAAATTTTGGGCTGAAAAAGAAACGCCCAGTGGATTTGGTCATGAATTATTTGCTGATGACCTTGATCGAATTATGGATAATATTATTCGTGCAATGGACAGGGTGCCTGTAGCTGCTAGTGTTGGAATAAAGCGTGTTATTAATGGTCCAATGATATGGTCTCCAGATAGTTCAGCATTATACGGGCCAATTCCAGAACTCAAAGGATATTTTTGTTGTAATGGGATTATTCCAGGCTTTAGCCAGTCAGGTGGCTTGGGCTTGATGACAGCGCAATGGATAATAAATGGCGAACCAGAATTCGATATGTTTCCTTGGGATGTTGCGAGGTATGCTTCTTGGGCAGATAAAGCATTTACAAAAGCAAGAGTTAGGGACCAATATTCCAATCGTTTTAAGATACATTTCCCACATGAAGAACGTGAAGCGGGCCGCCCTTTAAAGATGCGCCCCGTTTATGAAAAACAGAAATCTTTAGGAGCAGTATTTGGATTAAATTATGGTTGGGAGCATCCTTTATGGTTTGCTGGTAAGGGACAAAAAGCTAAAGATGATTATGGATTTGATCGCCAAAATTGGTTTGAGCCAGTAGGTAATGAATGTCGTGCATTACGTAAAGGTGTTGGAATTATTGATATTTCAAATTTTGCAAAATATGAAATTAAGGGCAAAGGCTCAACTGATTGGCTGAATAAGGTCGTAGCAAATAATGTACCAAATAAAATCGGTTCTTCTTGTTTAACGCCATTATTAGGCATTAGAGGCGGAATAGCTGGAGATTTTACTATAACTAAAATTTCTGATGAGCACTTTTGGATGGTTGGGTCAGGAATGGCTGAACGATATCATTTTAGATATTTTAACTCTGTTGATATGCCTGATACAGTTTCTTTTATAAGTCAAACGTCTGAATATTGCGGTTTTAATATAGCGGGTCCAAAATCTCGAGAATTACTTTCTAGGCTATGCCAAGAAGATTTTAGTACAAATAATTGGAAATTTATGCAGTCAAAAATTATATCTATTGTCGGCTCAGAAGCTATTGCAATTAGAGTCTCCTTTACTGGAGACCTAGGGTGGGAAATTTATGTAAAAGAGGAATGTCAATTAAAGTTGTATGAAGCATTATTTGAAATGGGATCAGATTTTAACGTTCAGCCAGTTGGTTCACGCGCTTTAAGTAGTTTGCGAATTGAAAAAGGATATGGATCTTGGAGTAGAGAATATAGTCCTGAATACTGGCCACAGGAAGTGGGTCTTGATAGATTGATTAAGATGGGAAAGCCAGAATTCCTAGGAAAAGAAGCCTTTGAAATGTTGCAGAATAAAAAACCACGCGAAAAATTAGTTATACTTGAGGTAAAAGCGTATACTGCTGATGCAAGTGGAGGTGAGCCTATATTTCTAAATGATGGAACACCTGTAGGCAGAGTAACTTCTGGGGCTTACGGATATACTGTAAAAAAATCTTTAGCTTTGTGCTTCATAAAATCTGAGTATGTTGGAGAGGGGAAGCAATTTGATGTTTTCATTTTGGGTAAACCACATCCTGCAATTCAATTGGCCGAAGCACCGTTTGATCCTCAAGGGATGAGGTTGCGGGCATAATGGCGACAATAGGTTTTATTGGGACAGGGGAAATCGCATCTGCGATGGTTAATGGAATCACGGATCAGGGACATCAAATTTACGTGTCTAATCGTGGGAAACAATATGCAGCTAAATTATCTCTTTTAAGTGACGTCCAAATAACGAACAATCAGGATTTAATAGATAAGTCTGATATTATTATTCTATGTCTTCTGAAAAATACTGCAAAAAAAGTTTTGCCTAAGTTGAATTTTAGAAAATATCAAAAAATAATATCTGTAATGGTGGATATTTCAGTTGCTGATTTGAATACTCTTTGTAATCCAGCTAACAATATAGAAATAACAATACCTTTACCTTTCATTGCAAATGGCAATTGTCCGTTGCCATGTTACCCAACAGGTTTAACAGTGTCTGAAGTGTTAGGCAAAAATAATAGAATATTTGTTGTTAATTCTGAAAGAGGATTAAATGCGCATTTTGCTGTAACTGCCATGTCTTCGGTTTTTTTATCTCAAGTAAAAATATCGAGTAAATGGTTATCTCAGTTTACCCAAGATAAAGATAGTTCAGAGGCCTATATTTTAGAAATGTTAGGTGAATACCTTCGTAGTATTTCCAAAAGCAATACTATAGATTTAAATGGCGCTATAGACGCTCTAAATACTTCAGGTGGGTTAAACCAAACACTTCGAAATCATATGGAAAAATCTGACATTTCAAATAACTTACTTGTTGGGTTAAATGATTTTAGAGAACGATTAAAACTAAATTTAACAGAATAAACTATATTCCAAAAAATGTTCATATCATTTAACTGTTTGCGCTCAAAAAATATATTGAGCGCAAATTTTATTTTCTTAAATCAGGTGGTGTTGATTCTGAACTGAGAATTGCAATTATGTCATTAAATTGATTAACTTCAGTTTGCTTTTGCCCCAAGCGTCGAACGGTTACTGTATCTTCTTCAACTTCCCGAGCTCCAACTGCTAAAATAACGGGTACTTTTCCTAAAGAATGCTCACGAACTTTATAATTTATTTTTTCGTTGCGAATGTCTGCTTCAGCCCTAATGCCTGCAGTGTTAAGTGCTGCAACTTTTTCTAATACGTAGTCATTTGCATCACTCACAATTGATGCAACTACAACTTGTCTTGGAGCAAGCCAAAATGGTAATTTACCTGCATGGCTTTCAATTAATATGCCTATAAAACGCTCAAATGAACCCAATGTTGCTCGGTGTAACATTACAGGGCGGTGCTTATCTCCATCTTTACCTATATAAGAAGCATCTAGACGCTCTGGTAAAACAAAATCCACTTGGTGAGTGCCACATTGCCAATCACGACCAATAGCATCAGTTAAGACAAACTCTAGTTTTGGCCCATAGAAAGCACCTTCACCAATATTTAATTCGGGTTCAATTCCAGCAGCACGTGTAGCAGAGAGCAATGCTTTTTCAGCTTTGTCCCACACTTCATCAGATCCAGAGCGTTTTTCTGGTCGATCTGAAAATTTAACCTTGAATTCATTAAAGCCAAGATCTTTATAAACATTTGAAAGAAAATCTATATAAATTTTTGTCTCTGACTCAATTTGCTCTTCACTACAGAAAATATGACCATCGTCTTGAGTGAAACCACGTACACGCATAATTCCATGCAATGCACCAGATGGTTCATATCTATTACAAGATCCAAATTCTGCCATTCGCAGCGGAAGATCCCTGTAAGATTTTAAGCCTTGGTTAAAAATTTGCACATGACATGGACAATTCATTGGTTTGAGTGCATTTACAGCTTTTTCTCGTGCATGGTCTTCATCTACTTCAACTATGAACATGTTTTCTTGATATTTTTCCCAATGGCCAGAGGCTTCCCAAAGTTTACGATCCACTACTTGTGGAGTATTGACTTCAACATAGCCATTTTTGTCCTGCATCCGGCGCATATAGTCCTGTAAAGCAGTATAAATTTTCCATCCATTCGGGTGCCAAAATATTTGTCCAGGTGCTTCTTCTTGCATGTGAAACAAATCCATTTCACGACCTAATTTCCTATGATCACGTAAGGCGGCTTCTTCAAGCATTGTTAAATGTGCTTTAAGATCATTTTTATTTTGAAAGGCTACGCCATAGATTCTTTGTAGCATGGCATTGTTACTATCACCTCGCCAATAAGCACCTGCAACTGACATTAATTTAAAACTATCACCAGGAACTTGTGCAGTATGTACTAAATGTGGCCCACGGCATAAATCTTGCCAGTACCCATGCCAATACATAGATAAATCTTCATCGCCTGGAATACTATTAATGAGCTCTACTTTATAAGGTTCATTAGTGTCAGTGTAATGTTTAATTGCTCGTTCACGATCCCAAACTTCTCTTCGAACTGGGTCTTTTAAATTAATAATTTCGCGCATTTTTTTTTCAATTATCGATAAATCTTCCGGTGTAAATGGTTCTTTGCGATCAAAATCATAATACCACCCATTATCAATAACTGGCCCAATTGTTACTTGAACGTCAGGCCAAATTTCTTGTACTGCACGTGCCATAATATGCGCACAATCATGGCGAATAAGTTCTAATGCTTGATCATTATCCCGCATTGTAAATATTGCAAATTCAACATCGTTTTCTATTACTTGTGATAAATCACAATGGTTACCGTTTATTGAACAGCTAATAGCTTTTTTAGCAAGTGAAGTTGAAATATCTTTAGCTATATCCATTCCTGTAATACCGGCTGCATATTTGCGAACGTTACCATCAGGAAGTGTAATTGAAATTTGTGACATTAGGTCAATTCTTTCGTTTTAGCGCCTACTGAACGCTCGGTTGAAGTTATGTAAAAAAGCTTTTGCCAGAAATGAATATATTGTCAAGTTACACAAGCTTAAGTCCATGCAATTTTATTTTTCTGACTAATGACTAAAATATTTTTTTGCGATAAACCTGAGGATAAAATAAATAAGGCGAGCACTATGAAACCTGAGATTCTAATAACAGGACAAGGACGTAAAATTGCATATCACCAAACAAAAGGTAAAGGAGCAGGTATTGTTTTTTTGGGTGGATTTTCATCTGATATGGAAGGAAGCAAAGCCATTTATCTGGAGAATTGGGCGAAAGAAAATGGACGACCTTTTATTAGATTTGATTATTCAGGACATGGTCAAAGTTCAGAAAAGTTTATTGATGGATCAATCGGAGATTGGGCAGAAGATGCATTTGAAATAATATCCCATTTAACATCTGAGCCACAAATTTTAGTTGGATCATCAATGGGTGGGTGGATAGCATTCTTGATGGCTAAACGTATTCCAAATCATATTTTGGGAATTATTGGCATTGCTGCAGCCCCAGATTTTACCGAAGATATCATTTGGAATAAAATGGATGATATGATGCGAGCAACATTAACGAGATCCAATGTCGTATATATTCAAAATGACTATGGAGAACCTTATCCCATAACAAAAAAACTGATTGACGATGGCCGAAACAATCTTGTGATGCGTGATTTACTAGAAATACCATTCCCTGTGCGTCTTTTTCATGGTTCTGCTGACCAAGATGTAAAAATAGATGTTTCATTAGACCTTATAGATCATATCAATGGATCTGATGTGGAGTTAACAGTCGTTAAAAATGCTGATCACAGGTTCTCTAGTGAGAAGTGTTTGGAACTAATTTGTAATTCTATAAGTTCAATAATTAGTCAGAAAATATAAGCATTCATTAAATACCTATCAGAGTAATATACCCACAATTACCAAGCCAAGCCCGATAGCGGAAAAAAAGAGGGATATTAAATTAATTGGTAGAAGTTTTTTTAATTCGTTGGAAAGCTCTTCACCTTTCAAACCCGCATTTTTAGCTATTAATGCTTTAAAGATGCAATAGATCAAACCTGTTAAGCCAATTATTGTAATTATTGCACCAGATATTATCATGATTTGATTTCCTAATATTAATTAATTCATAAAAAACATCATTTTTAATAACCCAGCCCTTGCAGATGCGGCAAGGGCAAAGTACTCAGATATTTAATAAAAAATAGGTATTCCAATGAATGAAGAAACAAGCCAATCATCGTATCGTGTTGCATCAGATGAATTACGCGCTTTTATTGAACGTTTTGAACGTCTAGATGCAGAAAAAAAAGATATTTCTGATCAACAAAAAGAAGTTATGTCTGAAGCTAAAGGCCGTGGGTATGACACAAAAGTTCTTAGAAAGATTGTAGGACTGCGAAAACGTGAGCCACAAGAAATTTCAGAGGAAGAAGCAGTGCTTGAGCTATATAAAGAAGCACTAGGAATGTAAGTAGAATTAAATTTTACAAAAAAATGTTCAAGCTTTTAATACATTGTTTAAATTTTAAAATATCTCAATTGCTAGACATGCAATTGTCCATAAGTTATGCGATAAAACATGGAAAGAAATTTAGATCGAAAAAAAATAGACCTTAAACATATGTTAACTTGGGACAGATGGGGCATATTTGCGATTTTAATATCTGCACTTGTTCTATTGCCAATAATAACAGTTGTTTGGATGGCTTTTTTTCCTGTTGAAAATATTTGGCCACATTTATTTGCAACTAGTTTACCTAGATATTTATCAAATTCGTTGATCATAATGAGTACTGTTGCAATAATTTCATGCGTAGTTGGAACAGGGTGTGCTTGGTTGATTGTAACAAAAGATTTTCCATTACGCCGAATATTGGAGTGGGTTTTGTTGTTCCCACTCGCTATTCCTGCGTATATTGGTGCATATAGTTTTGTTGATTTTTGGGAATATGCAGGACCGGCTCAAACGGCTCTTCGTGATTTTTTTGGGTGGGAAAACTCTAAAGACTATTACTTTCCTCAAGTTCGTTCAATTGGGGCAGCAATCTTTGTAATTTCTATGTCATTATATCCATATGTATATTTGTTAGCACGAGCAGCATTCCGCGATCAATCTAGCCGAACTTTTGAAGTTTCAAGAGCGCTTGGTGCTGGCCCGTGGAGGGCATTTTGGTTGGTATCATTGCCTCTTGCTCGGCCCGCTATAGCTATCGGCACCGCTTTGGTTATGATGGAAGCATTAAATGATTTTGGTGCTGTGGAATTTTTTGCTGTTCAAACACTTACAACAGGAATATTTACAGTTTGGCTTGAGGCTTCAAATGTTGGTGGCGCAGCCCAAATTGCAATGGTTATATTTATTCTAGTAATTATTTTAGTTGTACTTGAACGTTTTAGTCGGCGTAAGATGCGAGTACACCAAAGGGATAATCAATCGATGGCACCTACAAGGGATGTTCTCCCATTTTGGAAAGGTATATTAGTTGCTAAACTATGCTCCCTGCCAGTTTTGTTTGGGTTTATAATGCCATTTTTGATTATGCTAAACCACGCGCTTCATGTGGAAGACTTATGGACAAACGCAACATTTTTGCGTGCAACATGGACTTCTATTTGGGTTGGTCTTTTTGCTGCAATATTTACTGTAGCAGCAGCATTAATTTTAGTGTTTGGTGTCCGATCATCAAACTCTATTTTGCCAAGAATTATGGCTCCAATTGCAACAATAGGATACGCTGCTCCAGGCGCAGTTCTAGCTTTAGGTATTTTATTGCCCATGGCTTACTTTGACAGATTTCTAGCCGATGTAATTGAAAATTCTTTAGGATTAGATATAGGTCTACTCCTCACAGGATCTGCTACTGCAGTTATATTTGCATATAGTGTAAGGTTTTTTGCTTTGGCGTTTGGGTCAATTGATAGTGCAATGGGTCGATTTTCACCTAACATTGGGCATGCAGCTAGATCTTTAGGTTTGAATCCTTCTCAAGCATTATCAAGAGTTCACATTCCAATGATCTGGTCATCTATGTTAATTGCACTCCTGCTGGTGTTTGTTGATAGCATTAAAGAATTACCTGCGACATTATTGTTGCGCCCTTTTGGATTCGAGACCTTATCCACACAAATTTATAATGCTGCATCTCTAGAAAATATTGAGGGTGCATCAGGAGCATCGATTGTTGTTATTTTAGTTGGTATGATTGCTGTTGCCATAATTGCTCGGGCATCAAGATGATATCGTTAGATATTGCATTTACATTTTTTGGATTTGCGTTGGCATTAGCTTTAGTGCCTGGGCCTGATAATATATTTGTAATGACACAGTCTGCACTATTTGGCCGCTTGTCTGGAATATTTGTTACTTTAGGCTTAGCGACAGGATTAATATTCCATACTGCTGCAGTTGCTTTTGGTGTAGCTGCAATTTTTGAAACTTCTCAATTTGCTTTTAATGTATTAAAATATATTGGTGCATTTTATCTAGCATACCTTGCGTATAAATCATTTCGTGCAGCTAATAAAAAATTAGGAAATACAAAGACGCCAAAAGAAAATTTATTGGTACTATATAAGCGTGGTTTAATAATGAATATTACTAATCCAAAAGTGACCATTTTTTTCTTGGCGTTTTTGCCTCAATTTGTAGATTCAAAATTGGGTGCAATAGTGCCTCAATTTTTCCAGTTTGGTGCATTGATGATTTTAGCAACTATTCTAATATTTTCACTGATTGCTATAACAGCGGGCTCTTTAGGAAAGTGGTTAAATAATTCTCAGAGTGCAATGCTATGGATGAACCGTTTTTCTGGGGTTATATTTATTTCATTGGCTGCTAAGTTAATTTTTGCACAAAAATAAAAAGTGTGGGAACTTCCCCCACACCAAAAATTTAACTTTCAAATTCTATTAGCAAGTCTTTTGCATCCACTTGAGATCCTGCAGGAGAATGTATGGTTTTAACAATACCATCAATTTCAGCACTTATTCCCGTTTCCATCTTCATGGCTTCTATAGTGCATAGTAAATCTCCTGCGTTTACTTTTTGACCAACTGAAGCGACTACTGAACTAATGACCCCAGGCATTGGCGCACCAATATGTGCGATATTTCCTGGCTCAGCCACTGGCCGCTTTATAGTGGTTGCAGCTTTTGATCTATCAACAACTCTTGCCGTTCTAGGTTGTCCATTCAATTCAAAAAATACTCGAACTACACCTTCTTCATCAGCATCTCCAACTGCTATAAGCTGGATTTCTAATGTTTTTCCAGGATCAATTTCCACACTAATTTCGTCACGAGATTTCATGCCATAGAAAAAAGTATTCGTTGGTAAAGTTCTAACAGGCCCATATTCTTTGTGACGCCCTTTATAATCTAAAAACACTTTAGGGTACATTAAATACCCATTTAAATCCTCACTATCGACATGCGCTCCATTTAATAGTTTTTCCAATTGAGTTTTTTCAACAATCAGATCTAAGGGTTTTAAGTGTTCACCAGGTCTTGAAGTCACAGGTGTTTCACCTTTAAGCACTTTTGATAAAATAGCATTTGGAAACCCTCCTTCAGGTTGCCCCAAATTACCCCGCATCATGTCTACAACACTTTCAGGGAATGCGACTTCAGTTTCTGGGTTTTCTACTTCATTCCTTGATAAATCTTGAGTAACCATCATCAGAGCCATATCACCTACAACTTTTGATGAAGGCGTAACTTTTACGATATCTCCAAACATTTGGTTTACATCCGCATAGGTATGAGCAACTTCTGGCCATCTATCTTCAATGCCAAGTGACCTTGCTTGTGCCTTCAAATTGGTAAACTGTCCCCCAGGCATTTCATGTAAATACACTTCAGAAGCGGGAGCTGATATGCCACTTTCAAAAGCAACATATTGTTCACGCACACCTTCCCAATATTCGTTAATACCTCGAACTGCTTCCATATCAATTCCAGTATCTCTGTCAGTATGGCGTAAGCTTTCAACAACTGATCCGAGGCACGGTTGGGAGGTGCCGCCAGAGAATGCATCCATAGCTACATCTACTGCGTCAACACCCGCGTCAGCAGCAGCTAAGATAGTTGCACCAGATATTCCTGATGTATCATGTGTATGGAAGTGTATTGGTAAACCTACCTCTTCCTTTAAAGCTTTAATTAATATTTTGGCGGCTGCTGGTTTTAATAATCCAGCCATATCTTTTAACCCAAGTATATGTGCACCAGATGATTTAAGTTCTTTTCCCATTTTTACGTAATAGTTTAAATTATATTTAGCACGATCGGGGTTTAATATATCGCCGGTATAACAAATAGAACCTTCACATATTTTACCATTTTCAATGACTGCATCCATGGCCACACGCATATTCTCAACCCAATTCAAGCTGTCAAAAACCCTGAACATATCAATCCCAGTTTCAGCAGCTTGTCTAACAAATTCTTGTACAACGTTATCTGGATAATTTGTGTATCCAACGCCATTACTGGCTCTAAGCAACATTTGTGTCATTAGATTTGGCATTTTTTTACGAAGATCTCTTAGGCGTTGCCATGGGCATTCTTGTAAAAAACGATAGGCGACATCAAAGGTTGCTCCACCCCAACATTCCATTGATAATAATTGAGGAATATTATGAGCATAAGTATCTGCAATTTTAATCATGTCATAACTGCGCATACGAGTAGCAAGTAAAGACTGGTGGCCATCACGCATTGTAGTATCAGTTATAAGTAGTTGCTTCTGATCAGCCATCCAGTTAGCAACTGCTTGTGGACCTTTTTCTTCAAGTAAATTGCGCGTCCCATATGCCGGTTGAGTATTTAAATTATTAGGTACTTTAATTGCACTTGTATTAATATCAGGTACTGGTCTGCCTTGAACATCAGGGTGACCATTCACAGTAATATCAGCAATATAATTTAAGATTTTTGTTGCACGATCTCGACGAGGTTTAAAATCAAAAAGTTCGTCTGTGTTGTCGATAAATTTCGTTGTATAAGAATTATCTAAGAATGTAGGATGTTTTAGTAAATTTATAACAAAAGCAATATTAGTAGAAACTCCGCGGATCCTAAATTCGCGTAATGCTCTATCCATTCTTGCAATGGCATTTTCTGGGCTTGATGCTTTGGCCGTAATCTTTACTAATAAGCTATCATAATATCTTGTAATTACTGCCCCTGAATAAGCGGTTCCACCATCTAATCTAATGCCAAGCCCAGTAGCAGATCTATATGCAGAAATTCGACCATAATCTGGAATGAAATTATTTTGTGGATCTTCGGTTGTGATACGAGTTTGTAAAGCGTGACCATTTAATTTTATATCAGCTTGTGAATTTGCACCTGTAGAGCGGGCTAAAGTTTTTCCCTCAGCAATTTTTATTTGTGCGCGAACAATATCGATTCCTGTTACTTCTTCAGTAACAGTATGCTCTACTTGTACACGAGGATTTACTTCAATAAAGAAAAACTCTTCTGTGTCCATATCCATAAGAAACTCAACAGTGCCGGCACATTCATAACCAACATGAGCACAAATTTTACGTCCTAAACTACAGATTTCTGATCTTTGTTCTTCAGTAAGGTATGGTGCAGGAGCACGTTCTACAACTTTTTGGTTGCGTCTTTGTACTGAACAGTCGCGCTCATATAAATGATAAATCTCACCAAAACTATCACCTAAGATTTGGACCTCAACGTGACGAGCCCTCTGAACAAGCCTTTCCAGATATCCTTCACCATTTCCAAATGCGGCTTCAGCTTCTCTTCTACCTTCAAGAACTTTTTCTTCCAATTCGCTAGCATTCATTATCGGGCGCATTCCACGCCCACCTCCACCCCATGAAGCTTTAAGCATAAATGGATAGCCGACTGCTTCTGCCATTTGGCGGACTTTATTCATGTCATCAGGCAAAACTTCTGTTGCTGGTACTACTGGTACACCTGCTTCCATTGCAACACGCCTAGCTGAAGCTTTATCACCCAACTTTCGCATTGTTTCAGCTTTTGGGCCAATAAATTTAATACCAGCTTCTTCACACGCATCAACAAAATCTGGATTTTCAGATAGAAGGCCATAACCTGGATGAATTGCATCTGCACCACACATTTTAGCAACACGAATAATCTCTGGAATTGATAGATAAGCTGCAACTGGACCCATACCCTTGCCAATTCGATATGCTTCGTCAGCTTTGAACCTATGTAATCCTAATTTGTCTTCTTCGGCATAGATTGCAACAGTTCGTTTGCCCATTTCATTTGCGGCACGCATTATACGAATTGCAATTTCACCTCGGTTAGCTATGAGAATTTTTTTGAAGCTTTTCATTTCATATCCACTTATTTCGTTGTTTGAAAAGGGGTTTATATTTAATAGATTAAAACTGTTTATATTTTAAAGTTTACAAAAAAATGCACAATAATTGAACAATTAATTAATACTTTATGTTGGATTAAAAATTTTTCTAATGGCCCTTTTTTATAATTAATAATTTTGAAGTGCGTTTACTTCAACTTCACTATTTTGGGTGTCTTTGATCGCTTTTGCTGCTGCATTGGATGCTGCTGCAGTAGTGTAGTAACAAATCTTATTAGATAAAGCAGCGGCACGAATGGCTCGACTATCTTTCAAGCTTTGACTTCCTTGTGTGGTATTAAAGATCAAATTTATTTCAGCATTTTTTAACGCATCAACTATATTTGGCTGACCTTCATAAACTTTCTTTACCCGAGTATTATCTACTCCATTATCATTTAGCCAAGATGAGGTGCCACCCGTAGCTAAAATATTAAATCCTTGCTTTAATAAAATATTTGCAGCTTCAAGAATTGTATTATTCTTGTCATCTTCTTTAACCGAGATAAATACCGTACCTGAGGTTGGAAGTGGAGTTGATGCCCCTAATTGTGACTTCCAAAAGGCTCTTTCAAAGGTTTTGTCTAAGCCCATGACTTCACCTGTGGAACGCATTTCTGGTCCTAATAAAGCATCTACACCTGGAAAGCGGTTAAACGGCATTACTGCTTCTTTAACAGCAAAGTGACTTGGTGTTGGAGACTTTAAATCAAAATTAGATAAAGGCTCACCTGCCATAACTCTTGCTGCAATTGCAGCAATTGGAGAATTTATAGCTTTTGCAACAAATGGAACTGTGCGCGATGCGCGTGGATTTACCTCTAATATAAAAATATCCTCGCCTTTAATCGCAAATTGAATATTCATCAAACCAATTACATTTAGCCCTAAAGCTAAAGCTCTGGTTTGTTCCATCATGTCATCAATTTGGTGTTGAGGAAGTGAGAAGGGTGGTAATGAGCATGCACTATCACCAGAATGAACACCTGCTTCTTCGATATGTTGCATAATACCAGCGACATGAACATTCTTACCGTCAGAAAGGGCGTCAACGTCAACTTCAATCGCTCCCACAAGATAACTATCTAGCAAAACGGGGCTATCTCCAGACACCACTACAGCTTCCTTAATATACCGCTTTAATTGATCATCAGATCTTATTATTTCCATTGCACGGCCACCTAAGACGTAAGATGGGCGTATCACAAGTGGATACCCAACATCAGAAGCAATTACAAAAGCTTCTTCATCAGTATGTGCTATACCGTTATAAGGTTGTTTTAGATTGAGTTTTTGAAGTAGTTCTTGAAACCTTTCACGGTCTTCAGCTAGATCAATTGCATCTGGTGAAGTGCCTAATATTGGAATTCCTTCAGCTTCTAAATCGTTTGCTAACTTTAATGGTGTTTGGCCGCCGAATTGAACAATTACACCGTGTAAAGTGCCATTCTCTTGTTCAACCCTCAAAATCTCCATTACATTTTCCATTGTCAAAGGTTCGAAGTATAAACGATCTGAAGTATCATAATCTGTGGAAACAGTTTCAGGGTTACAATTAATCATTATAGTTTCGAAGCCAGCATCAGTAAGTGCGTAACATGCGTGACAACAACAGTAATCAAATTCAATCCCTTGGCCAATACGATTTGGCCCTCCACCTAAAATTACAACTTTCTTACGATCTGATGGCCAGGCCTCACACTCAACATCACCCATGGCATCTGATTCATAAGTTGAATACATGTAAGGTGTTTGTGCTTCAAATTCAGCTGCACATGTATCAATACGTTTGAATACAGCCACTACACCTAGCTCATTACGAGCTATGCGTATTTCTCGCTCATTTTGGCCTGTAAGTTGAGCTAAGCGAGCATCTGAGAATCCCATCATTTTTATGATACGCATTTCATCAGTAGTCTTTGGTATGCCGTTAGATATTATGCCTTTTTCAGCGTTAACGATTTCTCGTATACGATCTAAAAACCATGGGTCAAAAGATGTTGCAGATATAATTTCTTGATTTGATAATCCATGCCTCATTGCTTGTGCAATAAGGATCATACGATCAGGTGTTTGTTTGGAAATTGCTTGAATGACAGCTGGTTTCTCAGGTGCCCCTTTGATGTTAATATCGTCAAATCCAGTTAGGCCTGTTTCCAGTGATGCTAATGCTTTCTGTAAAGACTCATGGATTGTCCTGCCAATGGCCATCACTTCACCTACTGACTTCATAGCTGTTCCAAGTATTGCTTCGGCCCCAGGGAATTTTTCAAATGCAAAGCGGGGTATTTTGGTGACTACATAATCAATACTGGGTTCAAAGGATGCGGGTGTAACACCAGTAATGTCGTTATCAAGTTCGTCAAGTGTATATCCAATTGCTAGTTTTGCAGCTATTTTTGCAATTGGAAATCCGGTTGCTTTTGAAGCAAGTGCTGATGAACGAGAGACTCGAGGATTCATCTCAATTACTACCATTCTGCCATCTTCTGGATTAACCGACCACTGAACGTTTGATCCTCCAGTTTCAACACCAATTTCACGAAGAACGTTAATAGAATGTGTCCGCATCATCTGATATTCTTTATCAGTTAATGTTAGTGCTGGAGCAACAGTTATAGAGTCCCCAGTATGAACGCCCATTGGGTCAACGTTTTCAATTGAGCAAACTATAATGGCATTGTCTGCTTTGTCGCGGACAACTTCCATTTCATATTCTTTCCAACCTAGTAAACTTTCATCTATTAAAATTTGACTGACTGGAGAAGCATCAAGTCCTGTTGTGCAAAAGTGCACAAACTCTTCGCGATTATAAGCAATACCTCCACCAGTTCCTCCCATAGTGAATGCTGGTCTTATTATTGCAGGCAGGCCTATTTCATCAATTGAGTCCATTGCTTCTTGAATAGTATGAGCAATTGTTGCTCTTGGATTTTCAATACCAAGCCGATCCATCGCTTCGCGAAATAATTTTCTATCCTCAGCCATTTCGATGGCTTTGCGATCAGCTCCTATTAATTCAATGCCAAATTTTTGAAGTGTACCATCTTCATCGAGAGCAAGTGCTGTATTTAAACCTGTTTGCCCACCCATTGTTGGGAGTAGAACCATTTTATCATTAGGATGTAATAATTTTTCTTTTTCAATAATTTTAGCAACAATATTTGCTGTAATTGGTTCAATATAAGTTGCATCTGCCATGTCTGGATCTGTCATGATTGTTGCAGGGTTAGAGTTTACAAGAACTACCCTGTATCCTTCTTCTTTTAATGCTTTACATGCTTGTGCACCAGAATAGTCAAATTCACATGCTTGACCAATAATAATGGGCCCGGCACCAATGATCATAACCGTATTTATGTCGATTCTTTTTGGCATGGCTTAGCCCTTTTATTTGTATCGCGAGAGGAATCGCGCATAATTTCCAAATTGTCGTGGGTCTAATGTTTTGGTTGGGTTCACGCAAGTATATTTTATAAAATGAAGCGTTATTTCATGGTTATTATATAAAGTTTTGCTTCTTGCTCAGAATAATACAAAATTGATTAATTAATTAGCAGTATTTTAACAATAATATTTGTGGAAACTATTCTTTGATCGCACTAAGTAAGGTGTAGTTTAACAAAAGGCTATGGTGTAGTTTAACAAAAGGCTATTAAGTATCAGTATGGATTATATTTTGTTAGAAGATGGTCCAGATGGTGAGGTAAATGTTTTTGCTAATCCTGAAAGATTAATTTGCGCTTGGAGTATCGATGATGTCCCAAAAGCTTTGCAAGACATGGAAGATGAGCGATCGGGTGGCAAATGGTTGGCTGGTTTCGCAAGTTATGAATTGGGCTATGCTTTAGAAACTAAATTGGAAGGTTTGATGCCAAGCAAACGACTTTCACCTTTACTATGTTTTGGAGTGTTTTCTGGACCAGATAATGATATAAAACAAAAACTTGAAAATCAGGCATTAAAAGAAAAAGATTATGCTGAACTTGACCACCCAGTGGCTTTGTGGACAGAAAATGATTACGAAGTTCCCTTTAATTTACTTACTAATTATATTTTATCAGGTGATTTTTATCAAACTAATCTAACTTTTCCTATGACATCAAAGTATAAAGGAACCGTTTTGGGTCTTTACGAGAGACTTAAAACTTTTCAGCCAGTCAAATACGGAGGTGTCGTGCACTTTAGTGAAGGTCCAGTGATAATATCACGATCTCCAGAATTATTTTTTAAGGTAGATAATGATGGAAACATTTCGACTCGCCCAATGAAAGGCACATTGCCTCGTGGTAAAAATGCGCAGGAAGATGAAAGTTTAAAAAGATGGTTGTCAACTGATCCTAAAAACCGTGCAGAAAACCTAATGATTGTAGATTTGCTACGGAACGATATTTCAAGAATATCTAAAGTAGGTTCTGTTCATGTACCTGAATTGTTTACCGTTGAAACTTATGAAACAGTTTTACAAATGGTTTCAGAAGTTCGAGCCAAATTGCTTGATCAGTTAAGTATCAAGGATCTTTTCACAGCATTATTCCCTTGTGGTTCAATCACTGGCGCACCAAAAATTCGTGCAATGGAAGTTATTCGTGACGTTGAACCTGAGGCTCGCGATATATATTGTGGTTCTATAGGTTGGATATCCCCACAGGGATCTATGAGCTTTAACGTTTGCATTCGAACACTTAGCTTATTCCAGGATGGAAATGTTAGATTAAATGTTGGTGGTGGTATTGTTCATGATAGTACAGCTAGAACAGAATATGAGGAAGCTTTATGGAAAGCGCGTTACGCAAAACTGCCCCAATAAATTTAGAGATTATAGAAACATTGCGTTTTAATCCTGAAGAGGGTTTCTTAAGATTACCAGCTCACATTGATCGCTTAGAAAAAACCTGCTCAGAATTATTATACCCATTTGATAGGGGCGCAATATTAATGGCTTTAGGCGAAGCCGTGGACAGCGAACAATCTCGGGTGAGATTGACAATAAACATTGATGGAAAAATTGATGTTAAAATAGGAAGAATAAATAATATTGAACGCTGGGATATTGGAATTTCAGATAAGGTGTTAAGTTCCATTGATCCTTGGTTAAGAGTGAAAACAACTAACCGTATTGTTTATGATACAGAGCGCGCCAATCTAAAAGATCTAGATGAGTTGTTGTTTCTAAATGAAAATGAAGAAGTCTGTGAGGGAACAATTACAAATGTATTTGTATTGGTAAACGGCTCATATTTAACACCTCCTTTAAGTAGTGGATGCCTACCAGGAGTTTTACGTCAGGAAATGTTACTAAATGGCAAAACTAAAGAACAAGTTTTGTTTTTGGATGATTTAATTTCTGCAGATAAAATATTTGTTGGAAATTCTTTGCGAGGTTTAATATCTGCTGATTTAACTGGATAATAAAATTATTATAAACAGTAACTAAAATGAAATTTGTATCTGTTTATTTCTGAGATAATTTTATTTATAAATCCAATTATTTACTAATTCTATATTTTTTGCCACCCAACTTTCAGCAACATTTATAGGATTTTCTCCATCACGGCCAATTTTTAAAGTCCATTCATTTATTGTTTCTGGACTGAGAGCTATATTAGATAACATCCTAGCAACGGCAGGATTCCGGTCTTCAAGGGATTTAGAGTGCCCAATCCAAACTTCTGCATCAGTATGTTTGCAACTAAATGTAGACGCTTCTAACCAATTTTGATGATCTAAATTCAAAACTTTACAACCTTCAGATACAAGTGGTTCTTCAATTTGCGATAAGTCATAAGCCGCAAATATCCATTCTGGCGTCCAATAATAAAATAAGATTGGTTTTTGATTGTCATAAGCAATCTTGAGTTGGTTTTTGAAAGTTTCATCAGAAACAATTTCTGGTTCCCATAATTCATCTAATCCATATGATTTGAATTTAACCTGCCAGATTTTTGTGGATGTCCAAGATGTGTCACCCGCCCAATACTCGCCTTTTCCATTTCCGTCTTTATCAAACATAGAAGCTATTGCAGGGTTTGCTAAGTCTGAAAAGGATGTTATCTTATCCTTTAAATAATACGGTATAAACATCCCTTGTGTGCCATTATAAGGTTTATTTATTGCAACAGTATTATTTTCTTCAATATATTTTTCCCAGTTATTAGATTGTACGGGCATCCAAATATCTGGGTGTACATCAATTGAACCATCACCTTTATCCATCGAAGCAAATATGATCGAACCGTCTGAAGCACCTTTAATAATTTCTGCTTCGCCACCCATTGGCCCTGTAATAATGGCCTGAATTATGTGGCCAATCGCAGTAGCTCCTGTCCATGTTAGATCAGCAATGGCAATTTTGCTGTCTTGAGCAGATGCAGTTGTTGCACTTATGATAAATACCAATGATATTAATATTTTTTTTACGGTGTTCAAATCAGTTTCCCTAATATTTTTTTGCAGTAGTTGATAAAAATTTTCCTTAAAGGTTTTATAGAACGATCAAGCATCCATGTGAATAATGCAATACTAATACTTGCAATTAAATCTTTTCTGGCATTAAAATTTTTCATTGGAATGTATATACGCATATGTTCTTTAAAATAACAAAGCTACATATTTTATCTTATTAAAATTCGAATAGAGGATGTCATGAATGTCTAATCATTGGGAAGCAAAATTAAGTGAAAATTTTGGCATTGATGCGTCATTGGAAAGTTTAGATGGTGAATATGATTTAAATTTCTTTGCCAATGCGTCTTCAAAAAAGTATGTGCTGAAAGTAATGCGTGTTGGCTGCGAACCTGATTTTATTAATATGCAGTGTGCTGCAATTCGTATGTTAAATGGGAAAAATCTTTGTACTCCGGAAATTATTCCTACTGTTTCAGGAGCAGATTTTGCATCAGTTAATGATGAGGAAGGTAATTTAAGATTAGTATGGGTTATCAAAGCTAAAAGTGGCGTTTGTTATTCTAAGATTTATTCACGGCCTAATAACTTTATATATGATTTGGGAAAAAAAATTGGTGGATTAGATAAAGCTTTAAAGGAATTTGATCACCCATATTTAGATAGAGATTTTAAATGGAACTTAATGGAGTCAAATTGGATAACAGATTATTTATATTTAATCTCTGACAATGATAGAAAAGATATTTTAATTGAAATTATTGAAGAATATAATTCAGTTCTCCACAAAGCTAAGAAATTACCGCAATTTGCCATCCATAATGATCTAAATGATCATAATATTCTTGCAACATCAGATATTTCAGAGGGGGTTAAAGTTTCTGGGATAATTGATTTTGGTGATATGATCAAAAGTCCTCATATTTGTGAACTCGCTATTTCATGTGCTTACATAGCTCTTGATCAAGAAAATCCAATAAAAACGATAGCGGATTTAGTTGGTTCTTATCATACAAAAAATCCACTAACAGAACTAGATTTAGAACTTCTTTTCATTTTTCTAAAGATGAGATTGGCTGTAAGTGTTGTTAATTCAACTATGATGTCAAAAGAAAATCCTGATGACGCTTACATAACTATATCACAAGCACCTGCATGGCGATTTTTAGATCAGAAATTTGATGCAAATATGGTGCTTGCAAAACTTCGTTTGGCTTGTGGGTTTGAAGTGATAAAAAATGCAAACCGTATTTTAGATTACTTACACAAAAATCGTGGAAGTTTTGCTAATATATTTCAATCTAGTATAGAACATGCACCAATGGTTGATTTATCAATCTCTGGAACAGCGCTTCCTCAAAATCCATTTGATTTGAGACTTGATGAGGCAGCAAAGATTGGTTCAGATATAAATGCTGATTATTGGTTAGGCTTTTGGGGCGAGCCAAGATTAATATATACATCTCAAGCATTTCGCTCTGGAAAATATAATAATTCTGACAGGCGTTCAGTTCATTTAGGAATAGATATTTTCACAAACAGTGGGCATAAAATAAGTGCTCCTCTTGAGGGTATTGTAAAGACGGTTGAAAATCGCAAGTTTCATTTAGATTATGGTGGAGTTGTTATTCTTGAGCACAATAATAACCATGGAGATAAATTCTACTCTCTTTATGGGCATCTAAATCCAAGTGTTCTAGAAAAACTATCAGTTGGCCAAATCATTGAAAAAGGCGAAATTTTTTGTGAGCTTGGTAGTGAAAATAATAATGGAGGATGGGCCCCACACTTACATTTGCAATTATCGCTATCTCTGGAATGTATGAATAGTAATTGGCCTGGGGTTTCAGATCCTGATGAGTTGAATTTTTGGGGGAAACTATGTCCAAACCCTGCATCTCTTTTGAATCTAGACGATGATAAAACTTGTAATAAAAAAATTGATAAAAAAATTATACAAGATGAGCGGAAAAGTAATTTTGGTGGAAATCTAAAGCTATCCTATAAAAACCCATTAATGTTTGTTCGGGGATGGAAGCATTACTTATTCGACCAAATGGGAAGAACATATTTAGACGCTTATAATAATGTGCCTCATGTTGGCCATTCTCATCCCAGAATTCAAAGAATTGCTACAAAACAATTACAACAATTAAATACAAATACACGATATCTCCATCCTATTTTAAACGAATTTTCTAAAGCTATTCTGGATACAATGCCTGATAAACTAAGTGTATGTTATTTTGTTAATTCAGGTTCAGAAGCTAATGAACTTGCTTTACGCTTGGCTCGAACTGCGACTAATGGGCAAGACATTATTACACCAGATCATGGTTATCATGGCAATACAAATGCTGCAGTTGAAGTGTCAGCATACAAATTTAATAAACCTAATGGTATTGGTTGTAAGCCTTGGGTTCATATAGTCGATGTAGCTGATGATTATCGTGGAGAATTTCGAAGATCAGATCCTAACCGCGCAAGCAAGTATGCAAATTTAGTTGATAGAGCTTTAAGCCAAATAAAATTACGTGAAGGAAAGCTTGCTGGATTTATATCTGAAACTTTTCCAAGTGTTGGTGGGCAGATTATTCCACCAAGTGGATATCTATCCAAAGTTTATGAAAAAATTCGCACTGCAGGTGGTATTTGCATAGCTGATGAAGTCCAAACTGGCTTGGGTCGATTGGGGAGTTTTTTTTATGGGTTTGAACAACAGAATGTATTGCCTGATGTTGTTGTTTTAGGCAAACCAATTGGAAACGGTCATCCGATTGGTGTGGTGGTTACTACTAAAGAAATTGCCAAGAAATTTGATAATGGCATTGAATTTTTCTCTACCTTTGGTGGATCAACTTTATCATGTGCAATAGGCGTTGAAGTTATGAAGATTATTCATGATGAAAAATTACAAAAAAATGCTTTTTTAAGAGGTGAAAGTTTATTTGAAGGTTTGTTAAATTTGCAACTCCAGCATTCAATAATTGGCGATGTGCGTGGATTTGGTCTTTTTGTGGGGGTAGAACTAATTGTCGATAATAACTTAACTCCTGCGACTGAAATTGCAGCTTATATTGTAAATAGAATGAGAGAAAAACGTATACTTATTGGAGTAGAGGGTCCTGCTGATAATATATTAAAAATTCGTCCACCCCTTACAATAGACGATAATGGTATTGATTGTATTATATCTGCTTTAGATGAGTGCTTAAATGAAGTTAAAACATTTACTTCTTAGTTAGGGTTTTTCATTCAAAGAATATCCAAAACCACGAACTGTTTTTATTATTTCTGCATTACTTACATACTTTATAGCTTTACGTAACCTACCAATATGTACATCAACAGTTCGTGTTTCTACTTCCAAATTGTTTTGCCAAATTTTTCTAACAATTGCATTCTTGAAAAAACTTGCTTTGGAGACTGAATTAAAATTTGAAGTAATTTAAATTCTATGGGACCAATCGATATTGATTTTTTATCAATTAATACACTTCGATTATTTATATCCATTTCTATTTTGCCATAAGTTAATAAACCATGTGACTTTGTTTTTGTGCGAATTCTAATTCCTGATCGGACGCGAGCAAGTAGTTCTTTTATAGAGTATGGCTTAACAATATAATCATCTGCTCCCATATCTAATCCACGAACTTTATCTTCTTCTTCGCCTCTTGCTGTAAGCATTATAAGGTGGCAATCGCTAGAGTCTTTTGACCTTCTCATTTGACGGCATACTTCTAAACCAGATATGTTCGGTAACATCCAATCTAGTAGTACTAAATCAATGTTATTTTCTTTAAATAATAATAGTCCTTTTTCACCATCTTCCGCTTTTAAAACATCATAGCCTTCAGCGTTCAAATTAAAGGATAATAGTTCCATTTGAGATGGCTCGTCTTCAACAATAAGTATTAGGCCTTTATTTGAGGAATAAGTTTTCATTTAGTTTTTCTATTTTTATAAAAATTATCGTTGTTTAAGTGATTTGTCATAAAACTGTTACATTAAATTTATACATGAAGGAAGAATCATAGACCTTTTTAGGTCAAATTTTTTGTGTTTAATGTGAGAGGTCACAATATGGAAAAAAAAGCTCGTATAAATAAAACTTTGGACCGTGACCTTAGAAGTCGCGTTTCCCTAGAGCAAGCAGCAATGGCTACTCGTCAACAATATCTAGCTCCATCTATTGCGTTTGCTTTTATTATTCTAGCTGGATTAGTGGCAAGCCTTATCCTTGGGTGGAACTCTGATAGTTATATAATTATTGCTGGTGCAGCAATTGGTGCTTACATGGCGCTCAATATTGGTGCAAATGATGTTGCTAACAATGTTGGCCCAGCTGTTGGAGCTAATGCTCTCTCAATGACAGGGGCTTTAATTATTGCTGCTGTTTTTGAAAGTGCTGGTGCACTTTTGGCAGGTGGAGATGTTGTAGGAACCATATCGAAAGGTATTATTGATCCTTCCGCTGTAGGTGACCCTGAGACCTTTATTTGGGCGATGTTTGCAGCGTTAATCTCTGCTGCTTTATGGGTTAATTTAGCAACCTGGGTAGGTGCGCCAGTATCAACAACACATTCTGTTGTGGGTGGAGTAATGGGGGCTGGTATTGCTGCGGCAGGATTTGCTGCTGTAAATTGGCCTAAAATGAGCCAAATTGCTGCATCATGGGTTATATCGCCACTATTAGGTGGATTGATTGCAGCACTCTTTCTGTGGTTTATTAAATCGCAAGTATCAGATAAAAATGACAAAATTGCTGCAGCTAGACGCTGGGTCCCTGTACTAATTGCAATTATGGCAATGGCTTTTTCAACTTATTTAGCTGTTAAAGGTGTTAAAAAGATAATAAAAATTGATTTACAAACAGCATTATTGATTGGATGCATAGCAGCTACGTTAGCTTATTTTATAACAAAACCAATAATAAAGAGACAATCTGAAAATAAGCCTAATACTAAAAAAACTGTTCGTAATCTTTTCACAATTCCACTTATATGTGCTGCTGCAATGCTTTCCTTTGCTCATGGAGCAAATGATGTAGCCAACGCTGTTGGACCGCTTGCAGCAATCGTTCACACAGTTGATGCTGGAGAAGTAGTTTCGAAGGTTGCAATTCCAATATGGGTAATGGTCGTGGGCGCATTTGGCATATCTTTTGGCTTGTTATTATTTGGCCCAAAACTTATTAGAATGGTTGGGGAACAAATTACAAAATTAAATCCATTAAGAGCCTATTGTGTTGCATTATCAGCTGCAATAACTGTTATTATTGCATCTTGGCTTGGTTTGCCTGTTAGCTCTACACATATAGCAGTTGGTTCTGTTTTTGGAGTAGGTTTTTTCCGAGAGATACATTGGAGAATTACATCAAGTAATAAAAATGTAGCTGAATTAAAGATGATTGAAGTGGAGAAGCAAGGTTCACCAAAGCGCAAACATCGTAAATTAGTGCGTAGATCTCACTTTATGACAATAATTGCTGCATGGGTTATTACTGTTCCAGCGGCTGCAGTACTATCAGGTGTTATATTTTTGGGTTTGGTAAATGTAACATCTTAAAAATCTCTAAGATGTTTAAAAGGGCTCCTTAAAGGGGCCCTTTTTTATGTTTAGATTTTTGATTTTATAATTGGTCATAGATGGGGAATTGGTCACAAAGTTTTTGTACCTTTGCCTTAACACTTGCTTCGACTTCAGCATTTCCCTCTGCACCATTAGCTGCAAGGCCATCCAAAACTTCCACAATTAAATCTGCAATTGTTCTAAACTCAGCTTCACCAAATCCTCGTGTTGTACCAGCAGGTGTTCCAAGACGTAGTCCAGATGTAACCATTGGTTTTTCTGGATCAAATGGAATTCCATTTTTGTTACAAGTAATATGAGCGCGACCTAATGCTTTATCAGCAATGTTTCCAGTTACACCTTTAGGGCGTAAATCAACAAGCATTACGTGTGTATCTGTCCCGCCAGTAACAATATCTAAACCGCCTTTTATTAATTGGTCAGCTAAAGCTTGTGCATTAAGAATAACTTGAGCTTGGTATTGTTTAAATTCAGGGCGTAAAGCTTCACCAAATGCTACTGCCTTGGCGGCAATCACATGCATTAAAGGGCCACCTTGAATGCCTGGGAATATCGCAGAGTTGAATTTTTTAGCCAAGTCTTCATTGTTGGTTAAAATTAAACCGCCGCGTGGGCCACGTAATGTTTTATGTGTCGTTGTGGTTGCAACGTCAGCATATGGAAATGGGCTTGGGTGTACACCTGCAGCAACTAAACCTGCAAAGTGTGCCATGTCTACATGAAGATATGCACCAACAGAATCAGCAATCTCACGCATGCGCTTAAAATCAATTTGACGTGGAACAGCTGAGCCACCTGCAATGATCATCTTTGGTTGATGCTCTGTTGCTAATGCTTGTACTTGATCGTAGTCCAACAGATTGTCTTCTTTACGTACACCAAATTGAATTGCATTAAACCATTTACCAGATTGGTTTGGCTTTGCTCCGTGTGTCAGGTGACCCCCAGCGTCTAGAGACATACCTAAGATTGTGTCTCCAGGTTGTAAGAGCGCTAAAAACACACCTTGGTTGGCTTGTGATCCTGAGTTTGGTTGTACATTTGCAAATTCACATCCAAAAAGTTCTTTTGCACGGTCTACTGCTAGAGTTTCAGCAATATCAACATATTGGCAACCACCGTAGTAACGACGCCCTGCATATCCTTCAGCATATTTATTTGTCATAACAGAACCTTGAGCTTGCATGACCGCTTTTGATACTATGTTCTCTGACGCAATAAGTTCTATCTCGTCGCGTTGACGACCTAATTCAGATGTTATTGAGCCAAATAGCTCCGGATCTCGTTGCGATAAATCTTCTGTGAAAAATCCCGCGTCGCGTACTGTCGTATTCATTTCATAACTCCTTGTTTAACCTGTCCAACCGAGACCAGTTGCAATGCAATTCATACTTTGCAAAAGGCATGGTGAAATATTTTCGTTGTTGTCTAATTTTCTATGCTCTTTGAGCAACGAAACTTGCAAAGTATGTGATTGCTGTAAAAGTGGGTCTTTCCGCTTTATCTGGGATTGTAAGATTGGGAAACGTTTTGCAATGGATTTATCCTTGCATAGCCAGAGTAACATATTAACACTACTTCTATATTCGTCTTCGATTTTCTTAAAAATCTTTTGCCTAACTACTTTATCCTCAACTAAATCTGAGTATTTTTTAGCGATATCTAAATCTGTTAAATAAATTGATTTTTCTACTTCATCAACAATTAGCCTAAAGATACGAGACTCTCTAAACATAGACTTTAAAATATTATCCCCAGCTTCGCCACGATAGGAACGAAAAGATTTAAGTGCTGATCCAAAACCATACCAACCAGTAATCAGGTGTCTGTTTTGAGACCATGCAAATACCCAAGGGATGGCTCTTAGATCGTCTAGAGAGGATGCCCCAAATCTGGTTTGAGGGCGTGATCCTATATTTAGTTTTGCTAGTTCTTTTACTGGACTAGCTTGTTCAAAATAATTAATGAATCCCTCAGTCTCTAATAAATTCCTATAATGAGCTTGAGAAACACCTGATAATGCCTCAAGGGCTTCATCATAATCTGGTGTTGCCAGTAATTCAGGTTCATTGTTTGAGTATATCTGATGAAACAATACAGAAGAAGCTAATAACTCGAGTTGTCGAGTGGCAGTGCCTTTATTAGCAAATTTAGAGGACACAACCTCACCCTGTTCTGTAATTCTAAAGCAATTACCAATACTTCCAGCGGGCTGTGCTGCAATTGCACGCCCTGTAGGAGCGCCACCTCGACTTACTGAACCGCCCCGGCCATGAAAAAAACTGACCTTAGTATCAATTTCGTTCATAATGCTGACTATATTTTTTTGTGCTTTATTTACCTCCCATGTTGAGCATATAAATCCACCGTCTTTATTGGAGTCAGAATAACCTAGCATTACCTCTTGTACTGAATTGAATTCTTTCATTGAGCGTCGAATAATAGGAACTGAACAATAAACCTTTAAAATATTTGGTGCATTGCGAAGATCATCTATAGTTTCAAATAAAGGTACTAAATTAAGATCAATTATATCAGAGCCTAATGGACCTGATGCGAGACCAGCATATCTTGCAATTAACATTACTCCTAACAAATCATCATTTGAGCGTGTCATTGATAATATAAATGAGCCTAAACATTTTGGATCCACACTAGCTTTTGCATCTTTAATAACACCAAATAAATCTAGAAGCTCTACAGTTGTTTCTTTTAAATCTCCAATATTTGGTTTTATTTCTTGTGAATTTTTTAATTCATCATAAATACGATCAGACCATTCTTTAGTCCCATATTCGATTGGATCAAAACCAAGAAAAGACCAAATATTTGATATTGCGTCAGTTGTTACGTCACTATTTTGGCGTATATCTAATGACATTGTTCTGAAACCACATGAAGAATGGAGTGCTTGAATAGGTCTAATATATTGATTTGAAATTTCTCTTGCTGCTAATGATAGAACATTATCTACTAAGTCTAAATCTTTTCGAAATTCTTCACAGGAAGCGTAAGGTGTAGCACCATTCTCAGGATTTATGATTGCTTCAAGACGAAAATCTATAGCGGTTAAAGATTTGCGAAATACTTCGCCTTGATTTCGTTTTGATATATCTTGTAACTTTCCTGACTTCATAACAATACTTGAAAGAGACACCAGTGTATTTTGATCAAAAGGATAACAATAAGCACTTATTGAGATATTTTTAATTGCTGAGCTTAGTTTGTCTCTGAGTGCCTCAATTGCATTTCTTTTATTAGCCTCAATTGCTTGATTTGTAATAACTGCAGTTACTTTTGTATGACCGTCCCGATCTCCACCAACCCATGAATGAAACATTATAGAAGGAAAAATCTTATCTTCTGGTGATTTGATGCCTACCAATGCTCGACGGAATTTTTCGTCTATATCGATTTGTGCTTGAAAAATTGCATTTTTAAAGAACCTGTTTGCCCAATTTATTTCCTCAGCAGGTGTAGGTCTTTCAAAACGCAGCTCCCCTGTTAGCCAGAGCATATCTATTTCATTTCGCAAATTTTCAATGTGTTTTTCCCGCTCAAACGGCGTCCAGCGATTTGATTCTAGATCTACAATCGCTCGATATATTCTTCGATGTATATCTAAGATTGTTTCTCTTTTACCTTCAGTAGGGTGCGCAGTGATTGTTGGTGAAATTTGTGTTTTAAAAACATTATTGGGAATTTTGCCTAAATCTATATTATGTTCTTTTAGGCGTAAAAAAGTACTTGCAAAAGTTCCCTTAACTGCTCCTTGACCACCGTCACTCTCTATCTTTCGTCTGGCGCGAACTAGAATATTTTCTTCAGCGATTCTTAATAAATGAAACCATATATTTGTAGCATGAAGAAAGTTTTGTCTTAATTCATCATTAGATTCTTCAAATATATTTTTATCTGATAAAACTGGAATGATTTCAGGAGCACGTCGTCCTGCGACCTCACATAGAAGCGTCCATAATAAATGTCTTAACCAACTACTGTAGTGCGTATTTTTACTAAATATTTCTGCTTTTTTGGCAACTTCTATTGATAATTTGTGTATTTGATTTCCCATTATGCAACCTTATCTCTGGGTACTTTCCCTTCAAAAAAATCTGCAATATTATCTAAAACACGAAAGCCCATTGCCTCACGTGTTTCTTGTGTCGCACTTCCTAAATGAGGGAGTAAAATAGCATTTTCAAATTTCATAAGTTCTGGGTTTATATTTGGTTCATTATTGAAAACATCTAATCCTACAGCAGAAATTTCCTTTGATTTTAATGCTAAAATTAATGCATTATCATCGACTACTTCTCCACGAGCTGTATTAATTAAAATCGCTGAATTTTTCATTTTTTTGAATTGTTTTGTACTAATGAGATGATGGTTATCATCACCACCTGGACAATGAAGTGATATAAAGTCCGATGTTTCTAAAAGCTCATCTATATTATCTACCTGATGCGCATTGGTCCTTATTAATATATCATTTCCAATTTTAGATCTATTTTGGACAACAATTTTCATTCCAAAACCAAAATGAGCACGTTTTGCAACTTCGCGACCTATACGGCCAAAACCAATAATGCCAAGGGTTTTACCAGTTATTCGGGTTCCAATTAAATGGCGGGGTCGCCAACCTTCCCAGTTACCACTTCTTACTTCTCGTTCTCCTTCACCAGCCCGTCTTGCGGCCATCAACATCAATGTTAAAGTAATATCTGCTGTGCAATCTGACAAAACGTCTGGAGTATTGCTTACCGTGATACCAGCAGCTTTTGCTGCTGGTATATCAATATGTGAAAATCCAACTCCATAATTTCCAAAGATTTTTGTTCTAGGATTTTTTACCCTAAAAACTTCAGAGCTAATTTTATCAGTCACGGTTGGTAGTATTGCATCATAAATTGATAGTGCGTCTTTAAATTCATTTGTAGAAAGTGGCTTATCTTTTATGTTAAAAGTAACATCATATTTTTCAACCATGGCAGTTTCTACTGCTTCTGGCCAACGCCTTGATACTAATATTTTAGGTTTTGTCATTTTAGAACCTCTTACATTAGATTAGCGATTGTTTCGCCAATAACTGATGGGTGTTGAGCAACGGTTACTCCAGCTGCAGATAATATTTCTACTTTTTCGCTTGCGCTTTCTCCAAAGGCAGAAATGATTGCACCTGCGTGGCCCATCGTTCGTCCTTTTGGAGCTGTTAAGCCCGCTACATAAGCAACGACTGGTTTGGACATGTGATCGCGGATGTACTCCGCTGCTTCAGCTTCTTGCGGGCCACCAATTTCGCCTATTAATGCAATAATTTTAGTTTCTGGATCGTTTTCAAATAACTCTAATATATCTCTAAATGAAGAACCATTAATTGGGTCACCTCCAATGCCAACTGAAGTTGATACGCCAATATCTAAAGACGCAAGTTGTGAAGCAGCTTCGTAACCTAATGTTCCAGAACGACCAACAATTCCAACGGGCCCTTTTTTGTAAATATGGGGTGGCATAATGCCAAGAAAGCTTTTCCCGGGGGAAATAGTTCCTGCACAATTAGGACCTGTTAAAACCATTCTATTTTCTTGGCGATAGCGTTTCATGTAACGTTTTACACGCATCATATCTTGAGCTGGAATGCCATCAGTTATACTCACACAATATTTAATACCTGCGTCAGCAGCTTCCATAATTGAATCAGCTGCAAACGGTGGTGGAACAAAAACCAAACTCGCCTCAGCCCCTGTTGCTGCTACGGCGTCTTTAACTGTGTCAAATACTGGTACACCTTCAACAATCTGACCTGATTTTCCAGGAGTAACGCCTGCAACAACATTAGTTCCATATTCAATCATTTCTTTGGTATGAAATTTTGCCATTCTTCCAGTGATACCTTGGACAATGACTTTTGTTTTTTCATCAATAAAAATACTCATGAGATTGCTTTCAATTTAGTGATTGTGGGTTTGTCAGCTTTCCAGGCGGATACTGCTCTGTCGGCGGCTTCTTTTAATGTTGCAGCGCGAATTATTGGTAAGCCACTTTTTGCAAGTATTCTCTGACCTTCTTCAACATTTGTTCCTGATAATCTTACTATGACTGGGATGTTGATAGGATCGTCTTTTAGTGCTTGAACAACACCTTCTGCAACCCAATCACATCTATTTATTCCAGCAAATATATTTACTAAAATAGCTTCTACTTTTTTATCTGACCTCACCAGCCGAAATGCTTTTGAAACTCTCTCTGGAGTTGCGCCTCCTCCAATATCAAGGAAATTAGCAGGTTCTCCACCGGAGAGTTTGATAGTATCCATAGTTGCCATTGCAAGACCTGCACCATTTACAATGCAACCAATGTTTCCATCTAAACCCACGTAGCTTAATCCTCTATCAGCAGCATTACTCTCACGGGGGTCTTCTTGGCTTTTGTCACGTAGCTCTGATATTTTTGGGTGTCTAAACAATGCATTGTCATCAAAAGTCATTTTTGCGTCTAAAGCTATTACTTGGTGATCGGTTGTGACAACTAATGGATTTATTTCAACCATTGTTGCATCTAAATCTTGAAATGCATTAAAGCACCCCATTAAAGTGCGCACCATTTGCTGTGTTAATGATGGCTCTATGCCTAATTGAAATGCAATTTCTCTAGCTTGAAATTCTACCAACCCAACTGCAGGATCTATTGATGCCCTAACTATAGATTCAGGTCTGTTTGCAGAAATTTCCTCAATTTCCATTCCACCTTCCGAAGAAGCAACAATCATTATTCTTTGTGTTGTGCGGTCTAAAACAAATCCAAGATAAATCTCACGATCAATTGGAACACCTGCTTCAACATATAATCTATAGATGCCTTTTCCTTCAGGGCCTGTTTGATGCGTGACTAGCTTTCTTCCCAACATTGAAGAAGCCGCTTCTATAATTTCATTATCATTTGAACAGACCTTAACACCTCCAGCTTTACCCCGGCCACCTGCGTGTACCTGGGCTTTAATTATCCATTTATTCCCACCCATTTCTCTTGCGCGGTATGCTGCTTGCTCAGGACTATAGGCCAAACCACCATTGGGTACTTTAACTCCAAAATCACTCAAGATCTCTTTGGCTTGATATTCATGAATATCCATTGATATATCTCCTATTCAGCCGCAATTGCTTTATTGTAATAAGTTTCTAAATTTGAATTAATGGATTCAATATCGATACCTGCGCCCATCTTATTCATCGCGATTGCAAAGCGGTTTATGATGTCAGTAATTGCTGATTGTGTAAGCTGATTTAAGATACCGATACGTACTTGTACTGGTGATGATAATGTTGGCCAAATGCCGAAATTTTCAGCACGACAAGCTTGTACTAATTCCATTTCACGTCCAGCGAGATTACCTGGAAGATTTAATACTAGTAAACTTGTCATATTTGAAGTTACATCACATCCCATAGAAACAACGGCTTGTCGCAAAGCATTTTCGTGAAATACATAATCATTAGCTTTTTGTGTTAATCCATATTGTAATGTAATTCTTAAAGCCTCATGAAAAGCTGCTACTGCATATCCAGAGTGTGTCCTGTGATAACCACCCTTTTCAACATCTTTTCCGTCAACAATTCCCCAATGCCTTGCCTCCATTATTGGGTGATGACAATATGTATAAGATCCATTTGCTTTCAGGACATCTATATATTGGTCAGTGAAGCTAACTGGTGCATACGTTAGTGGTAAACACATAACGCCTTTTTGTGGGCAAGATGCCCAAGCGGCAACACCTTCAAAGTTATCAATCTTAAAATCTTCAACACCAAGAGATGATACAGCATCAACTAATCCCATTGAGTTGTGTTTTAAGCATGCATCTGAAAAGCCTTGAATATCATTTATGCGGCCTGATCCAGTTTCCCAATGTGCCATGAATGCCCATTTTGGTTTGTGCTTTTTTAATGCAGTTTCAACCATTTCGCCTGTCACAGATTGCCCATGGGGCACTTCAATTACTGTAACGCTTGCTGCCTGTGGGTTTAAACTATCTTTGGCTAATTCACCTCTCGTTGCTGCTTTCATACGTAATGTGAGGGCATCAATCCCTGAGAACGTACCGTTTGAAAATGCAACAACTGTATCGCCTGGCATAACTGCGCTGAACATACAATCCAAACCACTCCATCCAGTACCAGCAACACCAAATGTATAAGTATTTTTTGTTCCAAACAGATCTCTCAACATAAACTTACATTCAGCCATACCTCTGAGTACTGTATCATGCATATGATCTGCTATTCCTGCGCTTGCAAATCTTGCTAAAACTCTTGCATCTGTATTTCCTGGTCCTGGACCGGCTGCTAAAGTATTTGGAATCTCAAGTTGTGGAAATATATTGCTAATAGTCATTTTGAACGCTCCATCTAATTGCTATAATCAAAAAAGCATATTCATGAAAATGGCACAACATTCTAAACTACCGTTATGGTATGTCTAAATGGGTGGTTTAAAAACTATACTTTAGTATTGTTTTGTGTTAAATCTATAGAATATGTCTGAAAATGGGTAGGTTTTTAGTTAATTTCTGAAGGAGAATTGTAATTGGGCTTAAAATCAAGTGAACAAATTAAGGTGGTTTTAGCTGAGTCGAATCCAATGATTTTATCAGCTATGTCTGAGAAATTTTCATCTGATGAAAGGATTTCTTTGATTTCAACTGTAACAACTGCTGAAGATTTTCTGTCAACTGTTCTGCGCGTAAAAGTTGATCTTGGAATTGTTTGTTGGACGCTACCGCAATTGGGTGGAGAAAAAGTTATTGAAGTTTTGCGTGAAAATCCATCAGCGCCCAAGATTTTAGTTTATGCACAAAACCACTCGCTTGAAGTTTCGCGGCGCGCGTTAGCTGCTGGAGCTGCGGGATTTTGCAATGATGAACAAACAGTTGATGAATTATTGGAGACTGCAATAACTGTAGCATCAGGTAAAATGGTTTTTCCATTTATGGATGTTCGAGAGTTGCAAGATGATCCGTTATTTATGCTCACAAAACGTGAAAAAATAATCTTACAATTCCTTGCTGATGGGTCATCAAATAAGGAGCTGGCAGAGAGTATGAAAATTTCTATTAATACGGTTAAATTTCACCTTTCAAATTTGTATGAAAAACTTGGTGTAAAAAATCGCTCACAAGCGATCTCATTTTTTTACTCAAGGCGTTTAGATCAAGTTCATGAGCCAGAAGGTGGAACGCGACTTAGGGCAAACTAATTGGCGAAATCTGATAAAAAAATGTGTTGACAAAGTACTATTTTATCTGCTTTCAAATCTAACCCTATCAGGAACGATAAAATTTAGGGGTAAAATAAAATGAGTTTTCATACCATAGAGCCAGCAAAAGCAAGACTAAATAGAAGTGAACTTGCAGTGCCGGGTAGTAACGTGCAAATGATTGAAAAGGCAGCAAAATCATCTGCTGATGTTGTGTTTTTAGACATGGAAGATGCGGTTGCTCCAGCAGATAAAGTGCAGGCAAGAAAAAACATAATCGAAGCCTTGAATGACATCGATTGGGGAAACAAGACAATGTCAATCCGGATCAACGGATTGGACACTCACTACATGTATAGAGATATTGTTGATGTTGTTGAACAAGCTGGATCTAAGCTAGATTTGATCATGATTCCTAAAGTTGGAACTGCATCAGATGTTTATGCAATTGACATGATGGTTACCCAAATTGAAGATGCAAAAGGATACAAAAAAAAGATAGGTTTTGAGCATATAATTGAAACTGCTTTAGGCATGCAAAATGTACATGAAATAGCATCTGCGTCGAAGCGAAATGAAAGTCTTCATTTTGGTGTTGCAGACTATGCAGCGAGTACTCGTGCGCGAACTACAATTATTGGCGGTGTTAACCCTGATTATTCCGTTTTAACTGACCCTGATGAAGCTGGTTCAAGAGAAATACATTGGGGTGACATGTGGCATTATGCAATCTCTCGTATGGTTGTCGCTGCGCGAGCAAATGGTTTACGTCCAGTTGATGGTCCATTTGGAGATTTTTCGGATACAGATGGTTATATTGCAGCAGCAAAACGTGCTGCTGTATTGGGTTGTGAAGGTAAATGGGCTATACATCCAAGCCAAATTACTCACGCTAATGAAGTTATGAGCCCATCTGCTTCTGAAGTCGATAAAGCTAATCGTATTCTAGAGGCAATGAAAATTGCTGCGTCTGAAGGTAAGGGAGCGGTATCATTAGATGGAAGATTGATTGATTATGCATCTATTCGTCAGGCAGAAGTTTTAGTTGAAAAAGCTAACCAGATTGCTGCCAACTGATGGAGAATTTGAAAGATATTGAAGTTGATGCCTTAAGAAAGAATGCTCAAAGAGCATTTATTGAAGGCATAAAAGCAGCAGATCCAGAAAATGCGTTATCTAAGTCATTAAAACATAATCCAATACCAGTTATTTCAAAAGATGGTAAATATATAATAATATCGATTGGTAAAGCTGCATGTAAGATGGCAAGCTGCTTTTTAAATATGTTACCAAAAAACGCAAATTCTAGTGCGCTTGCGGTTACAAACTTTGAAAATATGATTGATTTAAAGGGATGCAAAGTGATGGGAGCATCACATCCAGTCCCTTGTAAAAAAGGGTTAATGGCAGCTAATGAAGTAATTTCAAGATTAGAAAAAGCAACTGATAATGATGTTGTGATAATGTTAGTGAGTGGTGGCGCATCAGCGTTACTTCCAGCACCAGTCAAGGAAATTAGTTTAGATGATAAGATAAGATTAAATGAAATACTTCTATCATGTGGTTTTGACATACATCAAATGAATTTGGTTCGAAAATCAGTTTCACGATTGAAGGGTGGAGGTGTTCTTAATTTTGCTTATCCAGCAAAAGTTAAAAGCTATATCTTATCAGATGTTTTGGGTGATGACCTTAGTGTTGTAGGTAGTGGGCCAAGCATCATCTCTTCGGGATCAATTGCTGATGCGCGACAATTATTAATTAATGAAGGTGTACTAACTCAATTACCAGTTAAAATAATAGAATATTTAGAAAACGCATCTAATGAAAACGAAGATAATGTATCGATTAATACAGAGGCGCACTTAATAGCTGGAAACGCTGATAGTGTAGCAGCAATGGCAAAAGAAGTAGGCGCCCAAATTATTTTAGATCCATTGATAGGAGATGTGAATCAAGCTGTAGAGAAAATATTATTTGAAATACAATCTTCAAAAAATGATAAACCATTTGCAATCGCTTTTGGTGGTGAAACAACAGTCAAACTTAAAGGAACTGGGAAAGGTGGTAGAAATCAAGAACTTGCCCTTAGATTTGCAGTTGCTGCAGAAAATGTTTTTTTAAATCGTCCTTGGTGTTTTTTGAGTGGTGGAACAGATGGAATAGATGGGCCAACTGATGCCGCTGGTGGATTAGTTGATAATGGTACATTATTTAGGATAAAGAATAAAAATAAATCTATTTATGAATTACTTGAAAATAATGATAGTTACCAAGCGTTAAAAATGGCTGAAGATCTAATTTTGATTGGAGCTACAGGAACAAATGTTGCTGATCTGCAGCTACTTATTGTAGGGGGTGCATGATTTAAATTAGCTTTAGTTAAATTTGATTAGTCTGCGCCTTCAATAATCATTAAATCTGTTTCAGCACATGCATCGCGTACGGCTTTTGCAGCTTGATATTCGTTGCTCAAGTAAAATGTTCTAGCACTATCAATGCTCTCGAATTCAATCATCATGACAATACCATCAACAGAACCTTCATGACGTTCAGCACCTGGTCCCCTTGCAAGTACTTTTCCACCATGTGCTTTAATTACAGGAGCAGCCATACCTGAAAATGCTGCAAATTTTTCTTTATCTTGTACACGTATGTTAGCTACTAAGTATCCTTTTGGCATTGTTTTATTCCTATTTTTTATTTTTAAAAATTATATTTACTTAGAAAAGTAATATATTTGGCATAATTTTCAAATACTAAAAAGATATAAAAAACCAAGACTCAAAAATTTATGAGTTAAATTCAATTCCACCAATCAAGTTTTCACTCATCAACCTTTGCTCTAAAGTTCCTCTAGAAATTGAAAGTTTTTCTAGATATTTTTCTTTCATATCTAGGAATTTCCTAGTTTTCTGTAATGCTTCATTACTATTGATAAGTACGAATTTCACACTTTGGTTGGATCTAAATTGTACTAATCTATTTATATCTGAAGATATTACCGTGGCAATTTTTGGATAACCACCTGTAGTTTGATGATCTGCTAAAAGGATAGTTGGAATGCCGTCTCCAGAAACTTGTATAGAACCTTTAACAACTGGCTCAGATGGAATTGATAGGGCGCTTTTTAGTTCTAACTTTGGCCCGGTTAGTTGCATACCCATTCTATCATAATTATCAGAAACTTTAAAAATACTATTTGAAAATATTTTGATCGCGGTGTTCATGAAATATTGGTCTTGTGGCCCCAGTACTGCATGAATTAGATCATTTGTATAAAAATTTGGTTTTAATATCGGGCCAATACGATTTTCTTGATTTGAAGCGTCCGTAAGTGTGAACTTTTGGCCAGTTTTTAAAACGCCGCCGCCAAATCCAGATGTTGAATGAGTTGAACTGCTATTGAGCCAATCTTTTACATTTAGTTTTCCAGAAAATGCTAAATATGCCCAACTTCCTGATTTTCCTGCACGAACTGAGAGGCGCTCCCCTTTTTGTAGTGTAAGAACTGTCCAGGATGATATTTTCTGGCCTTGGTACTCTATAAGAAAATCACCACCAGTAATTGCTAGTGTAATTGATCCTTCATGGCATTGTAAAATTAGGCCGCCAAGTGATATTTCTATTGCTGTTTGCTTCGTTTCGTTCCCAAGAACTGCGTTTGCAGCTTCAAAAGATACTATGTCCATTGGGCCTGAAGCTGAAACGCCATAGCGCATATTTCCTGGTCGACCTATATCTTGAAATGTAACAAGTGGACCTGCAAACGAAATAGAAAACTCAACATCAGACATAGTTAGATGCCTTATTCATTTTTTCAAAAGTACCAAGATCTATTCGTTTGAAATTAACTGTATCCCCCACATTAAAAAGGAAAGGATTTTCTAAATCATCTGTAAGAATTAATGTTGGTGAGCGTCCAATTATAGACCAACCAGTTGGCATTTTTAAGGTCGTAACTAAGCATTGAGATCCCGCAATAATTACGCTGCCAGCATCTATGTCGCGAACTGCTGAAATTTTTCGAGGCACTTGGATATCTTTGGGAACTCCTGAAAGGTAAGCGTAGCCAGGAGAAAATCCATACATCAATACATTATAGTTTTCATTAAGATGTGCGTTAATTACTGCCTCTTTTGATAGGCCACAAGCCTTTGATACAGTTTCCAAATCTCTAGAAAAACCTTCTTCATAACAAACGTGAACAATCCGTTGAGTACCTTTAGAGGAGTTATTTGTCATATTTTTTATATTATTCAAAATACTTTTTTCAAGGCACAAATGATCAGTTATTAATGGGTCAAATGTAACCAGAAGATTCACAATTGCAGGGACTGTTTCTATAAGTCCCTGGGGCGGATCCAAAGTTATAGAATTATCTAATGCAACAACTTGAGAATGCACAGCTTCACTGAAAACATCTGAAAATGTTATGAGTAAAGCATGATCTGCTATAGCTTTAAATTTCGGCTTTTCATTTTGCATAATAATTAAATTAATTAAGGTTAATGACTTATGGTGAAACATAGATCTATTCGTGTCAAAGCATAAGTATCAATTCGTTTGAGAATGTTTCTAATTTAAAGAAAGTTCGATCAATTAATTAATAATTATAGTTTATTTAATATATCAACGCCTTGTTGTTTGAAAAAGTGCAGTAAATCTATAAATATCCAATTTTCTTTTAATTTGTCACCCTCACGGCGATAAATATCAATCACTCTAAACTCCCCGATTGTATCGCTTGGTGGTAGTCCAAGGTATCCACCAGTAGGTTTTGCACTAAAATTGGGCCATCCAAAAAATCCACCATAATGACCCTCTGATATTCGAGCTATATGGCCCGTCCCTGATCTATCACTAAAGGCTGCTCTAAAAGGTCCCGAGTGTTGTTCTGCATATCTCTCAATTGTGTAAGTGGATCCAATTCCAGCAGGTCCCCACCAAATCATATCATTATGCCAACTGCGGGCAAGTTCATCTACAAGTGGCAAGCCACTTTGCCATTGGCCTAGATCTTTTATCATGAAATTTATCACCTCCATTGTCTTTTTGCCTTCAGTGAAATCAGCATCAGAAAATAACAAGGAATCATGGGGAGCTGGCCCTGGCTGTATTAAATGAGCAGCTCTTTGATCAGGAAATGGAGAATATCCAGCCTGAAGCATTAAATGTGGAATATCAAAGTAAAATGCTGTTTCTGAAATTTTTCCATTTTCTATTTTATGGAATTCAGCATACCTAAGCATAGTCAATTTTTTTGTTGGCTTGATACCTAACCATGGTAAATCAAATAATCCAATTAAATGCCCCATAGAGCAAACCCATACAGAACTATTATCATCAATATAATTACTACCCGCGAAAAATATATCCATTCTTCTTTGCATGCTTGTTAAAGCATGTTTTAAGGGCTTCCAACATTGTTCAGAAATCTCATTAACATCAGTTTGTAGACCAAATGGGTGGAAAGCCCGCCATATGTAATTTTTTGCTGTGAACTCTTCTAAGACTTGGGTGATTCTGTCGTCTGTTGCTGAATCGAGTGCCTCATAATAATCCAGTACAATACGTTTTTCTTTTTGATAATTGGACATGGGTTAGATCTTCTTAAAGGTTTTCAACGATATAGTGTAAAAAATATATTTTTGTAAAATTATTCTTGCAGAATTGAAAATGAAAGTCTATCTTTTTTGCAAACGTATGCAAAAATGGTTTTAACCATTTGGGGGAATGCATGGCAGAAATAAAACTAAATAATTTATCAAAACGATGGGGCACATTTGTCGGTGTCGATAACTTTAATTTAACTATTAAAGATCAGGAGTTCCTCGTTTTATTAGGGCCTTCTGGATGTGGTAAAACAACAACAATGCGGATGATTGCAGGCCTTGAAGATGTAACGGATGGCGACATCCTGATAGATGGTGTGCGCGTTAATGATCTTGATCCAAAGGACCGAGATGTGGCGATGGTTTTCCAGTCTTATGCATTATATCCAAATATGAATGTTTATGAAAACATAAGGTTTCCATTAAAAGTTCGTAAAATACCTGAAACTGAACATCAAGAACGTGTTATGCGTGCTTCTGCGATGGTTGAATTGGATGATTTTTTGCACCGTAAGCCAGCAGAATTATCTGGAGGCCAAAGACAAAGGGTTGCTCTTGCTCGAGCAATTGTTCGTGAGCCAAATGTATTTCTTATGGATGAGCCTTTGTCAAATTTAGATGCAAAGCTGAGAGTATCAACAAGGGCGCAAATAAAAAATTTGAGCCATGAATTAAAAGTTACAACTATTTATGTAACGCATGATCAAATTGAAGCTATGACGCTTGCTGATCGAGTTGTTGTTATGAAAGATGGAATCGTACAACAAGTAGGCAGCCCGACCAATATTTATGACCATCCAGAAAATGCATTTGTTGCTAGTTTCATTGGTTCTCCAGCAATGAATCTAGTTCGTGGTGAAATTCTAAATAAAGTCTTTAAAGGTGACTTTATAAATGTTTCAGGAATTAAACAGAAAGATGGACCTATACAATTAGGTTTTCGTGCTGAAGACGCATCAATAGTTGAAAATGGTGGGGAAATTCATGCTGCAGTTTATGCAATGGAATTACTTGGAGATGCAACAATGATAACAGTTCGCGTAAATAATGAATTGGTTTCTGTTAAGGCTGCAAAAGATTATCGTGTGGAGATAGGTGATATGGTTCACATATCTGTGCCAAAAGGAATTTGTCATTTGTTTGATGATCAAACAGGTGAGCGAATAGGGGATTAACCCCCAAATATAATCCCCGAATAAGGGGGGTCCAACTGATATATTCTATCAAGGTATATCGATAACTAATATAGGGAGTAACTTATGTTTCTAAAAACAATAACATTCGCGGGAGCGTTCGCGCTTTTGGGAAGTTCAGCAATAGCTGATTGTGGAATTTCTGGCGGTAATGTCAGCATTCTTTCAAATGATTTCCCAGCAATTCAAGCTGTAACAGCAGAGGCTGCAAAATGTGCAGGTAATGGTGTGAAGGTTGAAGCAAATTTAACAAAAGATCATAAAGATATTATGGTTGCAGCATTAACTGCAAACCCATCGCAGTATTCGTCAGTAATAGTTTCGAACTCTACTTTAGTAACATTGATGAATGATGGTTTAGTAAGGTCACTTGATGATTTGGTTGCTGAACATGGAGCTGGATTAAATAAGAGCCAGTTAATTACAGTAAATGGTAAAGTAATGGCAGTTGCATTCATGGCAAATGCTCAACACTTATTTACTAGAACAGACATGCTAGATAAAGCTGGGGTAAGTAATATTCCAGGCACTTACGAAGAAGTAATTGCTGCTGCAGAAGCAATTCGAAGTGCAGGATTAATGGAATATCCAGTAGCTTTAAATACTAAAGCTGGTTGGAACTTGGGCGAAGAATTTGTAAATATGTACATGGGAACAGGTGCAGATTTATTTAAAGCAGGAACTGCAGAAGTTTCTGTAAATAATGATCATGGTGTTGCAACTTTAAACATGCTGAAGTCACTTGTTGGTTATTCAAATCCTGATTTCTTGACATATGACTCAAACGCTACTCAAGCTGAGTGGGAAGCTGGAAATTTAGCATTAGCAACAATGTGGGGTTCAAGAGGGAGTGCAGTACTTGATGGAGAAGGTTCAGTAGATGGCGTTTCTTCAAATACGACCCTATCAGCTGCCCCAAAGTGGGGAAATGGAGCACGTCCAGCATCAACTCTTTGGTGGGATGGCATAGGTATTTCTACCAATGTATCTGATGAAGATGCTGAAGCAACATTTATTGCTTTAATGAATGGAATATCATCTGATATGGTTAAAGCAAACAACGATGCAGCTGTATGGTTGGTTGAAGGATACAAACCAAGCCCTGCTTCTGCTGGTGTTTCTGAAACAGCTGCAAATGGAGCTGCGCCATATCCAATGTTACCATTTATGGGGACATTGCACGGTGCACTAGGCGGAGAAATTTCTGACTTTTTGCAAGGTGCTGAGAGTGCTGAGCAAGCTTTAGCTGATGTTGAAGCTGCTTATACCACAGCTGCTAAAGAAAAAGGTTTCTTGAAGTAAAACTAAAGGGAGGAAGCGTGATGCTTCCTCCTATTTTTTTAATAATTTTTTGGCGATTTAGATGAAAAACCGTAACTTTTTTTGGTTTATATTACCTTCTTTAATAACAATGCTATTGTTTATTGCATTGCCTATTGTGTCGGTAGTCGTGCAATCGCTTCATATAGAACACGAAGCAGTTTTGAATGAGGTTGAAAACTGTGGTCCTTTTGGGTGTAAAAAAGAATTAATTATAAATGTTGATGAAACAAAAAGATTAAAATTAGAAAAGCCCCTTGGTGAGTTTAATGGGTTTAAGACTTACACAAATCGAAATCACTTAGCATTTGAAGAGATCAAGCTAGCTTGGTCCCAAAGTGAAAGTATTACACAATTCATCTCTACATCTCTAAATTTACCATTCTATCGAGCATTAGCTTTTACATTAACATATACATTTGTGGTTACACCTTTTGTCCTATTCTTTGGCTTTTTGATTGCATTGGGAGTGAATAGTTTACCTAAACAGATGAAAGGTCCAACTATTTTTGTCTCATTATTACCAATGATTGTGACACCACTCATCGGTTCCCTAATTTTATTTTGGATGATTGATGCACAAGGAATTATAGGTTCAATTTTACAACGTATATTTGATGATCCTAATCTTTCATTGAAAGCTTCGCCTACTCTTACTTGGATTATGCTAATGGTTTATGGTGTATGGCACTCATCTCCATTTGCTTTTATTGTGTTTTATGCTGGGCTACAGACTGTTCCAAGTGATACGATTGAAGCTGCAATGATAGATGGTGCAACACGTTGGGAGCGTACTAAATATGTTGTTCTTCCCCACTTGATGCCACTAACTATATTTATTTTATTAATTCAATTAATGGATAATTTTCGAGTGTTTGAACCAATAGTTGGGTTCTCAGCGCAAGCAAATGCAACTTCACTTTCATGGATTATATACAATGATATATCCAACAATGAAGATCAGTTCTTTGGTTCTGCTGGTGCAACATCAGTTTTAACCATTATTGGTATCAGTGTTTTATTAATTCCAGTTCTAATTCGTACATGGCGTGAATTTAATAGGAAGGTTGTCTGATGTCTAATATAGCTCACCGACGTTCACCATTATTAAATATAATTATTTGGGGACTTGTCCTAATTTGGATTATTGCGGCTAGCTTCCCTTTTTTCTGGACACTATGGGGATCTTTAAAAGTTCAAGGAGATTTTTTCTCAAAAGCAGATTGGACAAATGCTATTACTGGAGTGCGAACGCAAATTGAAACTGGTGGAGCATTTACAGGAAATGGATATTTTGGTGCTTGGGTAACGAAAAGTTTTTGGGAAGCTGCAATTAATACTGGAATTATAGTATTTTCTGTTGTCGTTATTTCACTCACACTTGGAACTTTGGGTGGATACGCATTGGCGCGATCAGGAAAAAGGTATGCATTTTATCTTTTAATGCTTGCCTTAATATTTAGAGCAATGCCACATATTACTTTAGTCTCTGGATATCTACTTCCATTTTTTGAGTGGAACCTTTGGGGACACCTACCGACTGCGATAATTGTAATGGTAGCTATTAATCAACCATTTACTTTATGGATGTTACATAGTTTTTTTCTTAATATTCCAAAGGATTTGGATGAGAGTGCAATGGTGGATGGATGCACTCGCTTTCAGGCATTCCGCCATGTAATTATACCAGTAATGTGGCCAGGAGTTGTCACCACAGGATTATTTTCGTTTCTACTAGCTTACAATGATTTCACCGTGACTGCGACACTGTTAAGTCAATCTAATCAAACAATGGTTCCTAAGATTGCGAGTTTTTTAGGAACAACACAAACAGAGGGTAATGTAATGTTTGCAGTTGCTGCAGTTGTTTCAGCAACTGCACCACTCTTTGTTTTAATTCTTTTTTTCCAACGCCAAATTGTTAGTGGCTTAACTGCAGGAGCTGTAAAGGGATGAGTGGTTTGAGACCTAAACAGGCAGAGCTTTCTATAAATACAGATATGTCAAAAACTGAAGAAACTCGTTCAGTGATCGAAGGTATGGTGGATGGGCTAAATGACCACCGCATAGCAGATATAGGTGAATTTTTTAGTCATGGTTTTAGCTGGATGGGTAATACAGGTTGTGGAACAAAAAAAGGTTTAAAAGAATTCCAAAATAATTGGCAAAAACCATTTCAGGCAGCATTTTCTGAAAAAGTCTGCATTGATGAAGCACGATTGTATATGGGTGAATGGGCAGCAGCATTTGGGCGCCAAGAGGCAGTGCACTCAGGAACATTTATGGGTGTAGAAGCTACTGGAAAAAAAATACAAATCCGATACATGGATTTTTGGAAAGTCGAAAATGGCAAAATAACAGACAATTGGGTAATGGTTGATTTTCCACATGTCCTTGCGCAATTGGGGGTTGATGTTTTTAACGGACATGGGTGGGAGGCTTTCGATGATGGCACGAAAATTCCACCTGAAATTGGGAGTAATTAATGACTATAGAATATCTTAAGAGCGGTAAACCGGATGCAGAAAGAGCTGAGGATGACGCAAAAACAAAAATTGTTGTTGAGGAAACATTAAAAAATATTGAGATTAACGGTGATGCTGCAGTGCGTGAGCTTTCAACAAAATTTGATAATTATTCACCAAAGAATTTTAAGCTATCAGAAAAAGAGATATCTGATTTGATAGCAACGCTAACTGATCGTGAGCTTTCTGATATTAAATTTGCCCAAGAGCAAGTGCGTAATTTCGCTCAAGCACAAAGAGATAGTATGCTTGATATTGAAATTGAAACAATTCCTGGTGTTATTTTAGGGCATAAAAATATTCCAGTACAATCAGTTGGTTGTTATGTGCCCGGTGGGAAGTTTCCAATGGTAGCGTCTGCTCATATGTCGATTGCTACTGCAACAGTTGCGGGTGTTCCTAGAATTGTTGCCTGTACCCCACCTTTCGAAGGTAAGCCTAATGCCGCAGTTATTGCTGCGATGCATTTGGGTGGCGCTCATGAAATTTATGTTATGGGAGGAATTCAAGCAGTTGGTGCTATGGCAATTGGTACTGAAACTATAAATCCAGTTCATATGCTTGTTGGTCCTGGAAATGCATATGTGGCAGAAGCTAAAAGACAATTATTTGGGCGCGTGGGTATTGATTTGTTCGCTGGCCCAACAGAAACTATGGTCATAGCTGATGACACTGTTGATGGTGAATTATGCGCAACTGATTTATTAGGGCAAGCTGAGCATGGGTATAATAGTCCAGCAGTTTTATTGACTAACTCACGAAAATTAGCAGAAGATACGCTTACTGAAATTGATAGGTTATTAGAAATATTACCTACTGCTGATACAGCTTCTGTAAGTTGGGCTGATTATGGGGAAGTAATTTTATGTGACTCATATGATGAAATGTTAACAGTTGCAGATGATATTGCATCTGAACATGTTCAAGTAATGACTGATAGGGATGATTGGTTTTTAGAAAAAATGACTTGTTATGGCGCTCTATTCTTGGGGGCTCGAACTAATGTTTCAAATGGTGACAAGGTGATTGGTACCAATCATACATTGCCAACTAAAAAAGCTGGTCGTTATACAGGCGGACTATGGGTTGGGAAATTCTTAAAGACACATTCCTATCAAAAGATAACCACAGATGAGGCTGCTACACTGGTAGGTGAATATGGTAGTCGATTATGCATGTTAGAAGGTTTTGTTGGGCATGCGGAACAATGTAATATCCGAGTTCGACGGTATGGTGGAATTAATGTCCCTTATGGCGAAGGAGCAGCTTTTCGTAAAGTTGGAGAATAAATGAATAGCGCGCAGAAAAATAGAGAAAGTATAGAGCTGTTTTTAAAAGCAATGTATGATTTCGATGAATTGGCTGTGCGGTCGTATATTCAAAATATATTTTCACAAGAAGTTAAAATTCAGATGTGCCATCCCTTTGGTGATGTATTAAAAAATGAATTTTATGATAATTGTTTTGCTCCCCTAGTCGATGCAATCCCTAATGTTGAGCGACGGGATACAATCGTCGTGAGTGGCAAAACAATCGAAGGTAAAGATTGGGTAGGGTGTTGTGGGTCCTATGTAGGAACTTTTGTTGGACCATTTTTGGAAATACCTCCAACAGGACATTTAGTGCATATGCGTTTTCATGAGTTTTATTGTTTTGAGGATGATAAGATTATTGAAGTTCAAGCAATATGGGACATACCAGAACTTATGATGCAAGCAGGAGCATGGCCAATGTCTCCAAGCTTGGGGTGTGAAATGTTTATACCTGGGCCTGCTAGCCAAGATGGATTGACATCAGCTAATAGAGCGTCTTCTCATGGAACAGAAAGTTTAGATGTTGTAATTGAGATGCTTACTAACTTATCGCGCCATCCCTCTGAAGGTGGCCCTGAAATAATGAAGGCTGAAGAATATTGGCATCCATGTGTCAACTGGTATGGCCCAGCAGGAATTGGTTCAATGAGAGGCCTTGATGGGTTTAGAAATTGGCATCAAATTCCATTTCTTAAGGCTTTGCCTGATAGAAAAGGTGGAACGACGGGTACTCTAAGCTGTCATTTTTTTGGTGATGGGCCATATGTAATAGCCACTGGTTGGCCAAATATGCAAATGACTGTTTCAGGAGATGGTTGGCTTGGCATTGCTCCTTCAGGACAAAAAATTACTATGCGAAGTCTGGATTTCTGGAGAGTAGAAAATAACCTAATACGTGAGAATTGGGTTTTAGTAGATTTGCTTGATGTTTACTCCCAAATTGGCGTTGATGTTTTTTCACGTTTACGTGAATTTAATAAAGCACGTGTATCAGGTAAAGTTTCTTATCCAATTGGGGTAAGTATATGATTTTACCTTTGCTCCCATCATTTTCATTAAAAGGTAAACGCGCATTGGTAACTGGCGCATCTTCAGGTATTGGCCAAGCGTGTGCAGCAGCAATGGCACAATCTGGTGCAAAAGTGATTTGTGCAGCTCGAGGAATTGATCTCTTAGATAAGACAGTCTCAGCGATAAATTCAAATGGCTATGATGCAGAGGCATTGGTTTTGGACCAAACAGACTTGTTTGCATTAGAAAAAGTAATGGAAAAGCCATATGATATAGTAATAAATTCTGCTGGAATGGCCCGACATTCCCCAGCGTTTGACACAACACCTGAAAATTTTGATGCAGTAATGAATTTAAATTTAAGGTCTGCATATTTTCTATCAGTGTATGCTGCAAAAGCTATGAAAGCATCTAAAATAAGTGGTTCGATTATACATATTTCATCACAAATGGGACATGTGGGGGGGATTGATCGAACAGTGTATTCTTCTTCAAAGCATGCAATTGAGGGTATGGTGAAAAGTATGGCAATTGAATGGGGCTCATTTGATATTCGTATTAATACTATTTGCCCAACATTTATTCGCACACCTTTAACTGAAAAAACTTTTGAAAATATTGAAATGGCCCAACTCATTAATCAAAAAATTAAACTTGGACGTATTGGTGAAGTGGAAGATATTATGGGAGCTGCGGTTTATTTAGCATCTGATGCGTCATCGATGGTTACGGGAACTCATATGATTATAGATGGGGGTTGGACAGCGGGCTGATGGTAGAAAGAGTAACTTCACTACAAGTAGCTAAACTCGCTGGAGTTAGTCAATCTGCAGTGAGTAGAGTATTTACTCCTGGAGCTTCAGCGAGCTCAAAAACTATGCTAAAGGTTCGTGCCGCTGCTATTGAACTGGGGTATAGACCAAATATATTAGCTCGATCCTTGATTACTGGAAAAAGTCGAATTATCGGCCTTGTTGTAGCTTATTTAGATAATTATTTTTATCCTGTAGCCTTAGAAAAACTTTCTAATGCATTACAAACTTTAGGCTACCATGTGTTAGTATTCATGGCATCAAATGATACGGAGTCTACAGATCATGTTATTGACGGTTTGTTGGATTACCAAGTAGATGGAATAATTGCTGCTAGTGTAAGTATTTCAAGTGATCTTACAGCACGATGTGAAGCTGCTGGAGTACCTGTAGTCCTTTTTAACAGAGCGCAAGATTCTAAAGAACATTCAGCAGTTACATCTGATAATTTCGAAGGTGGAAAAACTGTATCAAAATTTTTTGTTTCTGCTGGGCATAAAAAAATTGCTTATATTGGGGGTTGGGAAGGTGCATCAACCCACCGTGATCGTGAAGCAGGCTTTCGTGAAGGATTGAAAGAAGCAGGGCAAGACCTAGCAGCCCATGCATTAGGTGATTTTACAGTAAGCCGAGCAAAAGAAGCTGCGCGAGAAATGTTTGATAGGCCAGATCATCCTGATGCTGTATTCGTTGTTCAGGATTCAATGGCGTTTGCTGTCATGGATGTATTGCGTGGCGAACTGAATATAAAGATTCCACAGGAAGTTAGCATTATTGGTTATGATGATGTTCCCCCAGCATCATTAGAGGCATATGATCTTACAACTATGCGTCAAAGATCAAATATAATGGTAGATGAAACAGTTGCTCTTATATTGGATAAAATTACCAACCCATCACAAGAGCCAAAGCATATTAAGGTAGAAAGCCCATTAATTATCCGTAGCTCTGCAAAAATACCGAAAGGATGGACCTCATGAAAGGTTTTTCAGATCAATTTAAAGATTTCCCTGATTATATCTTAGGCATCACTAAAGAAATTTGGGAAGATAGAGGATTGGCAACACTTAATCATTATTACTCTAAAGATATTCCAGTGAGATCACCTGGTTCAATTGTTTTTGGGAATGACGGAGTTATAGCTGCAACAATGTCAACATTGGCTGAATTTCCTGACCGGAGACTTTTGGGTGAGGATGTTATATGGTCTGGATCTCCAGAAGAAGGGATGCTTTCTTCTCATAGAATTTTAACCACTGCAACACACCTAGGTGATGGTGTTTATGGAAAAGCTTCAGGTAAGAAACTACGTTATAGAGTGATTGCAGACTGTCATGCAATAAATAATCAAATTAATGATGAGTGGTTAATTAGAGACCAAGGGGCTGTGGTACGCCAATTAGGTTGGGACCCAAAAGAGTATGCAATAGATCTTATCGAGAGAGAGGGTGGTCCTGGAAAATGTATAAAGCCTTTCCACCCATCTATTGATAAAACTGGACCGTATACTGGTCGTGGAAATGATGATGATTGGGGTAAGAAGTATTCTGAAATATTAAATAGAATTATGTCTGCTGATTTGAATGTAATTCCTGTAGAATATGATCGAGCTGTGACAGGTTTCTACCCTGGTGGGAGTGAATTATATTCATCAGATGGTGTTGATGGTTTTTGGACTAAATTACGAGCTTCATTTCCATCAGCAACTTTTTCTATAGACCATCAAATAGGAAGAGAAGACCCATTAATGCCTCCTAGAGCTGCTATTCGTTGGAGTTTGACAGGAAAACATGACGGTTGGGGTGCTTTTGGAAAGCCTACTGGAGCTGAAGTTCATGTTATGGGTGCAAGCCACGTGGAATTTGGCCCATGGGGGATACGAAGAGAATATACCCTTTATGATGAAACATCGATTTGGAAACAAATTGCAATGAAGACAGGATAGTAAAATGACATCAGAAGAACTAGAAGCACGTATTGTTAGGTATGGAGATTTAATTCCATGCAAAACTGCGTTTATTGATGCACACACTCCTGGCAGTGACCAAAAAGAGAATTTCACCATAATTGGTGGTGGCGTTTCTGAGAGCCCAGATCAGCATGTACATATAAAAGATACACCAGGGTTTAATATTGGCGCAGCCGGCCAACCGCCAAGATGTAGAAACTCTTTACACAGCCATACCACTGCTGAAGTCTTTTTTGTTCTAAAAGGCAGATGGAGGTTTTTTTGGGGACGGTGGGGTAAAGCTGGTGAAGTAGTTTTAGAAGAGGGTGATATAATAAATATACCGACGGGGATATTTCGTGGATTTGAGAATATAGGCTTAGATTATGGAATGATAATGGCTGTTTTAGGAGGCGATGATGCTGGTGGTGGCGTAACATGGGCACCTCAAGTTATTCAGGATGCTGCAGAGCATGGCCTTATTTTAGGGGATAATAGCAAGCTTTACGACAGTAAAAAGGGTCAAAAATTGCCTGAAGGTATTTCACCAATGCCGATATTATCAGATGAAAAATTAGCGAAAATGCCTGAACCACCAGCTATTGATGTCATTCCAAGGCACGTAGCTCGATACCTAGATTTAATGGGTTTAGCAGGAAAATCACCTATAAAAGTAATTGGTGAAGACGCAATGTTACCAGATAAACCAGGGTTTGAAATGGATTTCATCACTCGAGGATCATTACATGATGAGGTTTTAACTTTTAAGGACTCAATTGTTCTGATGCCGATGCGCGGACATTGGTTGCTGAAATGGGAAAATTATACAGTTACATTAAACCCTGGTGATACATGTATTTTACCTGCTGGATTTTCACACAAACTTGAACCATCAATGGCTGGTGAAGCTAGTATGTACCGTGTAAAATCTAATGATGATCCTGCTGGCCCAACATGGACTAAAAATTAAAATAATAAGAGAGAAGAAAAATGACAAGAATCCTTACTTCGCATGTTGGCAGTCTACCTAGATCACAGGAGGTTGTTGATTTCATATTTGCTCGTGAAAATAATGAGAATTATGATGAAACATCATTTGATGAAGCAATGACAAAAGCAGTGCATGATACTGTTGGAAAACAAACAGAATCTGGAATTGATATTGTTAGTGATGGTGAAACTTCAAAAATATCATATGCAACTTATGTAAAGGATCGTTATACAGGCTTTTCGGGTGATAGCCCTCGAAATGCTCCAGCTGATCTAAAAATGTTTCCAACATTTTTAGAACGCCTTGCAAATGAAGGAGGCACACCTCAATATGCTAGACCCATGTGTACTGGGCCCGTTTCTTCAAAAGGGCAGGGGGAATTACAAAAAGATATTACTAATTTAAAGGCGGCAATGTCTGCACATGGAAGAACAAGAGGTTTTATGAATGCTGCCTCTCCTGGTGTAATTTCTTTATTTTTACAAAATGATTTTTATAAGACACGAGAAGAATATTTATCTGCATTAGCGGATGCGATGAAAACAGAATATGAAACAATCGTAGCATCTGGATTAGATTTGCAATTGGATTGCCCAGATTTAGCACTCTCTAGGCATATGCTTTTTAATGATTTAACTGACGATGAATTTCTTAAAGTTGCAGCTTCTCATGTCGAAGCTTTGAATTATGCGTTAAAAGACGTTCCAGAAGATAAAGTTAGGATTCATATATGTTGGGGAAATTACGAAGGGCCTCATTGCTGTGATATTCCAATGGATAAAATGTTTTCTACCTTGATGTCTGCAAACGCTGGTTACTTATTATTTGAAACTTCCAATCCAAGACATGCGCATGAATGGACAGTATTCAGAGATAGAAAATCTGAAATTCCTGACAACAAGGTATTAGTTCCCGGCGTGGTCGATACTACGACCAATTTTATTGAACACCCAGAACTTGTCGCACAAAGAATTGAGAGATTTGCGAATATAGTTGGAAAAGATAGAGTAATTGCAGGGTCAGATTGTGGATTTGGTACTTTTGCGGGCTTTGGAGCTGTTGACCCACAAATTGCTTATGCAAAACTCAAATCTTTATCCGAGGGCGCTGCTTTAGCCTCATGACACCTCTTGTTTTGCTACCTGGAATGATGTGTGATGAACGTCTTTTTGCTTCCCAAATAAATGAACTGTCTAAACGAAGAGAAGTACATTTTGCAAAAATTACTGATCATGAAACAATTTCAGAATTGGCTTCTGATGTCTTAAATAATGCACCGCCAGTTTTTGCATTAGCAGGACTTTCAATGGGTGGGATAGTAGCAATGGAAATTGTATCTCAAGCACCAGAGAGGGTTGAGCGTTTAGCTTTACTTGACACAAATCCTCTTGCTGAGTTGCCTGATGTATTAAAGCGGCGGGGCCCGCAAATAGATGCAATTAAAAATGGGCAACTCAAAGAAATAATCCGTGATGAAATGAAGCCAAATTACCTTTTTGATGGGGTTAGAAAAACTGAGATATTAAAACTGTGCATGGATATGGCGCTTGATATTGGACCTGATGCATTTATTCGCCAATCCATTGCGCTTCGAGATCGTGTTGATCAAAAAAATACGCTAGGATCATATAAGAGACCAGCTTTAGTGCTTTGTGGTAGGCATGATGTTTTATGCCCGCTTGAACGTCACGAATTAATGCATACTCTATTAGAAAATAGTAAATTAGAAATCATAGAAGATGCGGGCCATCTTCCAACATTGGAACAACCAAAAATTACAACTATGGCGCTTGCAAGTTGGCTGGAGGATACATGAAAATATCACTTTTAAATTTATTACAATCTGTGGACACTCCAACGGTTTGTAATGCAATAGAGGTTGCCCAAGGTAAGAGAGGCTTCAATGATTTTACGAGAGGAACTATGCTTGCCTCTGATACAAAAGGTGTCATTGTTGGCTATGCAGTCACTGCTCAAATAGCGGCAATTGAACCTCCTACAGAAGCAGTTTCTGTAATTAGAGAGCGTCGTATGAATTATTACAAGGCAATGTCAGAAAATGTTAAGCCGTCAATTGCAGTGGTCGAAGATCTGGATTATCCAAATTGTATTGGAGCCTTCTGGGGCGAAGTAAATACAACTATCCATAAAGGTTTCGGTATGTCAGGTGCGCTTACTAATGGTGTAATGAGGGATTTAGGTGATATGGCAGAAGGTTTTCCTGTTGTTGCTGGAAGTATAGGCCCAAGCCATGGGTTTGTGCATGTGCGCAGTGTTAACCAGCCAATAAATATTTTTGGGATGAATATAAAGTCGGGTGATTTAGTACATGCTGATCGGCATGGTGCAGTCGTAGTTCCTACTGATGTTATAGATAACTTAGAAACCTCAATTTTGAAAATGCAGCAAACAGAAAGGTTGATATTGGATCCAGCACGTAAAAAGGGCTTTGATTTTGATGCATTTGAAACGGCTTGGAATGATTTTGAGAAAGCCCGAACATAAGAAAATTGATAGTAAAGAATAAGGATATTCCAGATGGATTTAATTAATAAAAAAGCAATAGTATTTGGCGGCACATCTGGGATTGGTCTAGCAACAGTTAAGATGCTGCAAATTGCTGGTACAGAAGTTGTTGCTATAGGACGATCATCTGAGAAAAAATCACAACTACCAAATGGGGTTAAATTTGTGGCTTGTGACGTTAGAGATGAAATGAGTGTTAAGAAGCTTTTAGAAAAGCTTGCTCCTTTTGATATTTTGATAAGTTCAGCTACTGGTGGTGAACGAGCTATTGGACCATTCTTAGAAATGGATATGGATGGCTTTAAAGGATCTTTTGATAAACTTTGGGGATATGCAAATGTTGTACGCCATGGAGCAAAACATGTAACAGATGGCGGCTCAATTACTCTTGTATCGGGTTCTCCAGCACGAAACTGTAGGCCTGGTCAAATTGCGCTTTCTTCTGTTGGAGGTGCAGTGGAGGCGATGGCTCGTGCATTAGCAAAAGAGATTTCTCCCAGAATAAGAATTAATATTGTTTCTCCAGGAACAATTAATACTCCAATGGTTACTCTTACAGGAACTGAGAGAGAAAAGTTATACGAAAATATGACAAAAGATAATCTAATACCAAGAGCTGGAACGTCAGAAGAAGTGGCTGAAGGGCTTATGTACGTGATTAAGAACCAGTTTGTAACTGGAACGACTGTAGATGTTGATGGTGGTTGGTTGCTTAGTTAATTTTTAACAAATTAACTTTTTTAAAAGTATAAAAATCTATTGATTTACTTTTAAAGTACTTTTCAACTTGAGAAATATTAATATTTTTTTCATTTCATATTCATTGTGAGATAAAATTATGTTGACAAGCAGTGAAAATTCATAGATTTATTAATAGTTGACTAAATTAATAAGGTATTATTTGGTCAACGCGAAACTAATACTGTTAAGGTGATATTATGACTATACATCAAAAATTTAGAGGTGGTGCACCGGTTGGGCAAATGGACGAATTGCCACTTTTGGAAATGTCTGTAATTGTATATTTTCGGATGATGGCAAGTTCATTAGAAACAAGACAAGCTCTCAAAAAGGATTTTTTATTAGCTTTTGGGGAGGATCATGGTCTTTATTATTCAAACAAATTTGAAGAATTTTATATCAAGCTTGCAACCCAATCTAGAAGAAAAATAATGCATCATGAATTAAATTGTAAATGTTTTGGTGGTGATGAAAGTGTTGTTGCAAATATGATCTCTCTTGCAGCGATGGGTAATATCAAAGATGCAGAACTTTTAGCATTTAATTTAGTTTCAGGTAATTTAGTAAAAGAGATAGTAAGCTATTCTGAGGATATTGGTCTTGGACTAAGATTAATGTTGGACCGATTTCCTATACCTATAATATCATCACATAACCCAAGAGGTATGACGCATTGATGTATTTTTGCGTCTCTGATATTTTTTATGATCAAATACCCATCATATGTTATGATCAGATATCTTTTTTTGCTACTTTATAGATTAGATTTTGTTTACCTTAAAAAGGTAAAGTAGCCATGGTACTCAACTTAAATCTTTTCTTCCGCTATACTCTGACTTTTGCTGAAACAGACTAGTGGTAGCGTGTTCCAGTTTCGGAACTAGAAATACGTGGCACTAGCGCTTTAACAAGTTCGCGCATATCAAGTTCTCCAACAGGCTTACCATTCTCAACTACACGATATCGTAAAGATGTGTCGCCACCAGAAGTTGCAATCAGGCTTTCAAGGTTGTCATTAGCATCCACATCACCTGCAAATTTACCCTCTGTTAGCTCTTGCATTACAGAACGGATACGTAGAACTCTGGCGCGATTAATATCAGATACAAAATCCTCAATATAAGGATCTGATGGTGCCATTAAAATGCTTTGTGGCTCTCCTTGCTGTATGACTGCACCGTCTTTCAAAATTACTAAGTGATCTGCCAATTTTAAGGCTTCGTCTAAATCATGTGTGATGAAAACAATCGTCTTTTTTAGCTCAACTTGTAGTTCTAGTAGTAAATCCTGCATATCCGTGCGGATCAGTGGGTCCAAAGCAGAAAAAGCCTCATCCATGAGCATAATATCTGAATTAGAAGTCAATGCTCGAGCAATACCAACCCGTTGCTGCATTCCACCCGAAAGTTGTGATGGATAATGGTTTTCAAATCCCCCAAGGCCTACACGATCAAGCCATTTTTTTGCTTCGCCTTCTTGATCTTCTGTTGCAGCGCCTTGAATATTTAAGGCCATCGCTGCATTTTGCAAAACAGTGCGATGGGGCAAAAGAGCAAATTTTTGAAATACCATCGACATTTTATTTTGGCGCATGTGACGCAAGTCAAGAGTAGATAGTTTCATGATATCAACACCATCAACTAAAATCTCACCATCTGTTGGTTCAATAAGGCGATTTAAGTGCCGGATTAATGTAGATTTTCCGGAGCCAGATAAGCCCATTACAACCGTGATTTCTCCAGCCTGCATTTCGACATTAATATCTTTCAAGCCCAGAACGTGTTGATGGGAGACCAGAAGGTTTTCTTTGCTCATCCCAGCTTTAGCATGTTGAAGAACTGCCTTGTCGTCAGATCCAAAAATTTTATAAAGACCACGAAGACTTACTTTTGGTGTTTGTGTCATTATATCAGTCTCACATTTCAGTTTTTGTTCTGTCAATACGCGACAGAGCTGCTTTTGAGGTGCGGTCAAGCATTACAGCTAAAAGAACAATGCATACTCCTGCCATTAAACCAACACCGAGCTCTAGATTCCTGATACCACGTAATACTAGCACACCTAAACCAGGTGCAGTAACCATTGATGCAATTACAACCATTGCAAGGCTCATCATAATAGTCTGATTGAGACCTGCCATGATATTCGGTAAGGCTAAAGGTAGTTCAACTTTACCTAGTTTTTGTGCTGGGCTCATGCCAAAAGCATTACCGGCCTCTACAACATCTTTGTCTACTAAGCGTACTCCAAGATCGGTAAGACGGATCACTGGAACTATAGCATAGAGGACTATTGCGATTCCGTAGAGACGCGACTCTCCGATTGGGAACAAAAATATAAGTGGAATTAAGTAAACGAAGGTTGGTAAGGTTTGCAGCAAATCTAAAACTGGAATAATTGCTCTTTGTAAGCGGTTGTATTTAGACATTGCAATGCCGATTGGCACTCCAAGTAAAGCTGATATTATGGTACAGACTAAAATGACGGCAAAGGTTTGCATTGCAGGTTCAAAATGATCAACAAATGCAAAAAATGATAGGCAAAATGCATTAAATATTACTACAGAAAGAGAGTACGTAGCGTACCAAACTGCAATGAGCATTACTGCCATTATTAGAAACCAAGGGGCCGTTGTGAATAAATAAAGTGTGCCATCTAACATCCATGAAAGAGGCTGAGTTATTGGATCTAAAACTGTACGCAGGGCAGGACGAATAGCAAGGAAGCCGTCTTCTAGGCCTTTTATTACATCACGAGTTTGAGCAATTTGGCCACATGCTTTGTTCAATTCATCCAAAGAGGGAAAAGCAAAAGTATAGCTTGGTTCAGGTGCAGAATTACCAGTTTTAGCTAGGAGTTGGGCCATGGACATTGGGCCTGTTGATGCATCGGTATCACACCAAGCTCGAAGCCCAACCATGTTAAAGAGCCAGTCATAAGTGGCCATTGAAACTCTCCCTATATTAAAACCCCGCGGGCTATATTTAGTCCGCGGGGAATCTTAATCCATTTTAGTTAAGGATAGCTGCCAATTTACCTTTGGCATCGGCACTCAACCAATCGCCCCACACGTCTTTGTATGTAGTTAAAAAGTAAACAGCCGCTTCGTCATATGAAGCATTATTGTCTAAACGCCAAGCTAACACATCACCCATTTGAGCATTTGTGAATGCTACATTTTTCATTAATGCCGCAACTTCAGGCTCTCGATCCATAAATGCTCCAGAAGCTGCAGTTACAACTTTGGCAGCTGGATAGGCAGAGAAACCAGGATTTGAGCAGTCTACATCGCCATTACAGGCGTGGGAGTCAGCGTTATAAGCTGGCACTTCAACACGAACCATTGGATACTTACCTAAAACAGCAGTTGGGGCCCAGTAGTATCCAAACCATGGCGCTTGATCTGCGTAAGCGGCCGCAATTGAGGTTTGTAGTGTTTCTCCAGAACCGTGTTGGAAGCGCTCAAGCCCACCAGCTTCAGCTCCTGCAGCTTTCAAATTATTATTATTAATAATGTCACAAGCCCAACCTGATGGACAATCGTGGAATTTTCCACCAACAGCTGATGGATTAGCCATGATGCCGTCCCAAGTTGTCAATTCAGGATTAGACTCTGCTAAATAAGCTGGGATCCACCAAGCTTCGACACCACCATCAGAAAGAACATTTGTTAATTCGACTAATTTGCCTTCAGCTCGTAATGGTTCGTAAGATGGTGTTGAGTTTGCCCATACTTCAGTTAACAGGTCTGGTTTGCCAGTTTCAGCTAATGATGTAAGTGCAGGCACCGTTGATGATGGTACAACTTGTACATCGCAACCGTAACCTTGTGTCATTAAAAAGTTAGCAACTGCAGTTACAACAGCTGACGAAGCCCAGTCCATTTCAGTAATTGATACTTCTCCACAATCAGCTGATGCAGAAGTTGCACCAAATGATAGTGCCATAGCAGCGGTTGCCGCAAACATTTTGATTTTCATAATAGTCTCCCTATTTAATCTTTGGCCAGATTTAAGGCCTTTATTGCCCACAGCTTTAAGTTCAGTTTGCATTGCTACGAAGCAAAAAAACGCAATTCCGACATCTTGTGTGGAGCTTACTCACAGGAACATAACTAAAAGATACATGCAAGTGTCTAAAAGTATCTAAAGTCATAACTTTTTTAAGATTAAAAACGGCGAATTTATAAATGTGTGAATAAAAAATGTTAAATTATCAATTTATTTATAGCAAAGATTTTACGAACCATATTTAGAGGATAAAATGGTGCCCGGGGGCGGATTTGAACCACCGACACGAGGATTTTCAGTCCACTGCTCTACCCCTGAGCTACCCGGGCATGGGTTTTAATGACTAAATGGCCATTATGGGTTGAGGCGTTTTAGGATTATGTATCCCTTGGCGCAAGAGGAATTTTCATACTAATGCAAATTACTTTCATTAGGTGTAAATTCTGTCGGTATGCTGTCTTCTTCATCTGTCTCTACGGCGGGTATTGAGTAGGATTCTGTAAGCCATTTCCCTAAATCTAAATCTGCACATCGTTTTGAACAAAATGGTCGATATTTTTTATCTTGGCTTTTATTACACATTGGGCAGGGCATAAAAATTCTTCCTATTTTATTTTTTGTTTTAGACGTTGTAATTTTTTTAACTTGTGAAAATGTTATAAACTACTAAGAAAATATTATGATAACATACATTACTGAAATTATTCAACTTACTGAGATTGAATTTATATATTGTAGTTTTGTAGTGTTTTTGGCTGGAATCGTTAGAGGATTTTCTGGATTTGCCTTATCCGCAATAGTGATTGCAAGTATGGCGGGAACATTGCCTACTGTTCAATTAATTCCAATGGTTTTATTTCTAGAAGCTGCAGCTGGTATAGTCATGCTTCGAGGGGGCATTCGTGATGCGAATATGCCTATTGTTTGGATTTTATCGATTGGATCTATTTTAGGTGTTCCAATCGGTTTACTGGCTACAGTTATACTTCCGGTAGAAACTTCAAGAATTATTGCTCTTATTTTGATTCTATCTTTGGCTTCATTGCAATTATTTAAATTAACACCTGGGACTTTGGGATCTAAAACAGCTTTGTACACTACCGGAATAGTAGCGGGAATTGCGTCAGGTATAGCAGCTGTTGGTGGAATGGTTATCGCTTTGTATGTATTGGCTAGTGAAGAAAATCCAAGGTCAATGCGGGGAGCTATTGTGATGTTTTTGTTCATAGGTTTATTCACATCAATGATTTGGTACATAATTTATGGAATAATGGATATACGCGCAGCTATTAGGGGCGTAGTATTTACACCCATTTTGTTAGTTGGAATTTTTATTGGATTTAAATTGTTTTCACCAATATTACAAAATTTCTACAAACAGTTTTGTTTGATTCTATTAGTTTTTATTAGTGTGATTGGGTTGGTTAGAGTGTTGATTTAATCTTGAAGTAATTCTGATAATGGGATTCTTTCTCGTTTGCGCTGCAATTCGAAATTCCCTAACGTTGTCCATCCAACTACAACTGTATCTATTTTTCCTTTTCGAAATGATGAATTTAATGCTGTTTCAATTAATTTACGATCTTTCTTTGGCGATGGCGCAAAATCAATAATAATTTGTCCCCCCAGCCCACGTAAGGACAATTGATTTGGCAATTCTTTTGCAACTGCTAAATTAGCTTTCAATCCTGCACTTAATGAAAAATCGTTGCCTGTGTTAACATCTACTGCAACAAATGCTGATGTGGGCTCTATTATCATTGAAGCGCCATTTGGTAATTTTGATTTGCTATGCTTTAATTTTTCAATGTGATCCCAAATTCCCATGGTTTCAAAACTATTAATCTCTTTAATGACTTCGTCTGGATCTGGATTTACCCAATCACGCCAAGCTTTCATTTCAGCTGTCGGTGCAGGCATTATTAAAGCGGGATCGCCTGAGGTTTGAGACATAACATTATCAGCTAAATCATACATGGCATTGATATCACCAGATATGGCATCTGCATCAATATCCATTGCTGAAGATCTAATTATTAGACCGTATTCATTTGACCGATTTGTTGAAACTTCATGAACAATTTCGAGTAACCGATCACGCTCTTCGTCATCTTTTATTGATCTAGCAATGTTTAACCCCGGAGCATCTGGTGTAACTATGCAGTATCTGCTTTTAAAAATCAGTTTGTTTACAACAGGTGTTGCCTTGCCTGTCTCTGCATGGGTTGCAACCTGGACAGTCATTTGTGTACCTTGGGGAATTCCTTTAGCATTTCTTAGGAATGCTTTCTGACCACTGCCAATATCTAAAATTATCCCATTTTGGCCCTTCATAGGGAGCGTCGTTCTGCCACGATAAATAGCTTCTGGTTTAGGTAAGTTGTTATCGGCTTCGATAAGTAAGTCATGAATCTGGCCATTTACTAATAATGCGGCAGCTGGTTTACCATTTACTTCGTCTAAAACTACAATTCTTCCTTTTTTCATAATGGCGGGCCTTCAAGTGAAATAGAATATCCTGCACCAACTAATAAATTAGAAGTTTCTGTAAGAGGTAAACCAACTACATTTGAATAACTGCCAGATATAAAAGGGATAAAAGCCGATGCGATTCCCTGAATTGCATAGCCACCTGCTTTTCCTTGCCACTCTTGCGAGCGTATATAAGCTGATATTTCATGATCAGATAAATTTTTCATTTTTACGAATGTAGTTACATTTCGCGACCAAATTTTATCGCCTTTTCTCAGAGATACTGCGGTTGTAACTCGATGGCGCCGCCCCGACAAAAGTGTTAGAAATTCTACTGCTTCGCCTTCTGACTTAGGTTTTCCTAGAATACGAATTCCTGCTGAAACAATAGTGTCTGCAGTTAAAATTAGATCTGACGCGCTAGCATTAATAGCCTTAGATTTTGTTGCAGCCATACGAACTGCATAGGGTTTAGGTCTCTCACCCTTTTGTGGAGTTTCATCTATGTCTGCTGGAATGATTTGATCTACAACAACACCAATTTGTGCCAATAACTCAAGACGTCTTGGTGATGCAGAACCAAGGATTAGCTTCATAAGATTATTTGTAACGGAAATTTATACGACCTTTTGATAGGTCATAAGGTGTCATTTCAACTTGAACTTTGTCACCAGCCAAAACACGAATACGATTTTTGCGCATTTTTCCTGCTGTATGTGCAATGATTTCATGGCCGTTTTCTAGTTCTACCCGAAAAGTTGCATTGGGCAATAGCTCTACAACGACACCATCGAATTCGAGAAGTTCTTCTTTAGCCATGTGGTCTCCGTATGTTGTTAGTTGATGAAATATCAATTGATATTGGGCATATGTGCTAGTTTCTGAAGAATATCAAGTGAAATCACGTAAATTTACCCGTTTTGAACAAGTTTGACGTTTAAAAATCACATTAGTCATACTATTAATGAGTTATAAATTTTTTTGTAATGGGGTTGAAAAAATCCTGCATTCAAAGCAAGATTTAAATTAACATTGGAGACATTCATGCAAGAACATTTAACCATAGTAGACCATCCATTAGTTAAGCATAAGTTAAGTCACATGCGAGATGAAAATACTTCTAGCAATCATTTTCGACAGTTGATGCGGGAAACAAGTCAATTGCTTGCATATGAAGTTACAAGAAATTTAAAAATGGAAAACAAAACGATTCGCACTCCAATGCAAGAGATGGAGTCTCCTGTAATAGCTGGTAAAAAACTTGCGCTGGTATCTATTTTGAGAGCGGGAAATGGATTGTTAGACGGTGTCCTTGATTTAATTCCTTCTGCTAGGGTAGGTTTTGTTGGGCTTTATCGTGATGAAGAAACATTAAAACCAGTTAAATACTATTTTAAAGTGCCCAGTAACTTAGAGGAAAGACTGGTTATTGCTGTTGATCCAATGTTAGCGACTGGTAACTCATCTGCTGCAGCTATTGATATGCTAAAAGAGGCTGGCGCTAAGAACATCAGATTTTTGTGTTTGTTAGCAACTCCAGAAGGCGTAGCTCTAATGAAAGAACGCCATCCTGATGTGCCTATAGTGACAGCAAGTTTAGATGAGAAATTAAATGATATTGGTTATATTCTTCCAGGACTTGGTGATGCTGGTGATAGGATGTTCGGTACAAAATAAATTCTTATTTAGGTTCCAGTGGGAACCTATTTTTTATTCTTGTGATTAGTTCATTTCTTATATTTCTATATGCGTTTAGTTTTTCATCTCGTGTTTCACCTATTCCAGATGGGTCACTTATTTTCCAAAACTCTACATCAACTGCATTGTTCATTGTAGTTTCGAGTGCAATCTTTTCTGCCATTGGTGATAACGCAACAATTAAATCATAACCATTTAAATCTTCCCCTAATTCTTCCATCTCTTTGAATGATCGGGCTTTATGTTGAATTAATTGGACGCCTACTTCATCACAGACTGCGATAGAGAAACCATCAATTTCCCTATCTGATGCTACTCCTGCAGATTGAACATAAATTTTATTGCCTACATGAATTTTCATAAGGCCTTCTGCCATAGGTGAACGAACTGAATTATGATTACAGCAAAATAAAACAGATGATGGTAAAGTCATAATTATCCCCTGTAATGTAGTGCACAAATTAAGGTAAATAGGCGTCTTGCTGTCATTTTGTCAGTTTCTACTTTACCTTCAAGCCGCTCTCTGAGTTGTTCTGATCCTTCGTCATGGATGCCGCGCCTACCCATGTCGATGGCTTCAATTTTTGAGGGCGGCATTGTTGTTACGGCTTTAAAGTAGCTTTCACAAATAGCAAAATAGTCTTTTATAACTTGTTTTAGTGGTGATAGTGAGAGGATGAACTGTCCAGCGGGTTCATCTTTTTCCGTAGTAACCGTAAATACTAGTCGTCTATCTTGCATCCCTAATAATAACTTATATGGCCCTTTGGGAGCTTGTTCACGTAATAAAATAAATTCATTTTCTTGAAGTAAATCAAATATTGCTACACGTCGTTCTTGTGCAATTTCTGGCGTTGGTTCTGGCAGCGCACTGTCATCTAAAATAATATCTATTAAATATGACATTTAGATATCTTTGCCATTGGAATTTATTTGATTAAGTCTCTCGCGAATAGAAAGACCGTGAGCTTCTAAACTTTCCGATTTGGCTAGTAATTCTGCTGCTGGCCCAATAGCGGCTAATGAAGCTGGGGTCATTTTTGATAAAGTTGTGCGTTTCATAAAATCTAATACAGATAGGCCTGATGAAAACCTTGCAGATCTAGCGGTTGGTAAAACATGATTTGGTCCTCCAATATAATCGCCAATTGCTTCTGGAGTTAAAGACCCGATAAAAATAGCGCCAGCATGGCGAATTTTTTTAGAATATTCTTCTGCATTTTCAACGCAAATTTCTAGGTGTTCAGGAGCTAATTTATCTGAAAGCATAGCTGCTTCATCGAGATCCTTTGTTATAATTACTGCACCATATTTTTTCCAAGATGGCTTAGCTATTTCACGTCTCTTTAATACTTTTAATCGGCTTTCAACACATTCAATAACATTTTCAGCAAATTTTGCATCATCAGTTATTAATATAGATTGTGCATTTTTATCATGCTCTGCTTGGGAAAGTAGATCCACTGCAATCCAATCTGGATTGTTATTTTTATCTGCTATTATTAGAATTTCTGACGGCCCAGCAATCATGTCTATGCCAACATTGCCATAAACACGTCGTTTAGCAGCTGCTACAAAAGCATTTCCAGGGCCTGTTATAGTATCAACTTTTTCTATGGTCTCCGTTCCATACGCCATTGCTCCGATGGCTTGGGCCCCACCAATTCTATATACAGTTTTTACGCCAGATAAACGCGCTGCAAGTAACACAAGCGGGTTACATTTTCCATCTGGAGTTGGAGCGCAAACAGACAACCTATCAACACCAGCAACAGAAGCTGGTATTGCATTCATGAGAACTGATGAAGGATAAGAAGCTAGGCCGCCTGGAACGTAAAGACCTGCAGCTTCTACTGGCCCCCATCTCCAACCTAGACCTTCACCGTGTTCTCCAATCCACCAGGCATCTTCAGGAAGTTGACGCTCATGGTAATCGCGAATTCTTTTAGCAGCTAATTCTAATGCTTCACGTTCTTCCGTTGTTACTAGTGCAATGGCTTCATCAATTTCTGTTTCAGAAAAAGCTAAGGTATCTGATGTTAAATTTAATCTATCATATTTCGCAGTTAACTCTATGACTGCACTATCACCATGATTTTTAACGTCATCCAATATCTTTGAAACAATATCATCTACATCCTGATCGGCTTCACGTTTCGTTAAAAGTAAAGAATCAAAATCTTTTATAAAATTTTCGTCAGTTGTGTTTAAAATACTTGGCATTTTATGCTCTTAATTACTTAAATTTATTTCTCTTTATGGCGAATTGGACGGTAATAAGTTTTTATTCTTTGATGCGTTCAATGTTAGCACCAATTGAACGAAATTTGGAAACAACTTTTTCATATCCCCTGTCTAAATGATACACGCGAGCTACTCTGGTTTCTCCTTTAGCAGCAAGGCCAGCTAATATTAATGAAACTGAAGCTCTTAGGTCAGTTGCCATTACTGGAGCTCCCCTTAGTTCCTTAATTCCAGTTACTATGGCAGTACCGCCTTGCACATCAATATTTGCGCCCATTCGAACTAATTCTGGTGCATGCATAAAACGATTTTCAAAAATCGTCTCATTTAATACTGATGTTCCTTCAGCTGTACAAAGTAATGCCATCATCTGAGCTTGCAGGTCTGTTGGAAAACCAGGGAATGGTTCTGTTGTTACATTTACTGCATGAATATTTGCATTTTTTCGGGCAACAATTAAACCACGTGTGGTTTCTGTAATTTGAGCACCAGCTTCTTCTAGTTTTTGACAAAAACTTTCAAGAATTTGCCGCTTGCCGCCTAAAAGTTCTATTTCACCACCAGCTATTAATGGTGCCATCATATATGTGCCTAGTTCAATACGATCAGTCACAACTTTATGAGTTGTGCCATGTAATGTTTCTACGCCCTCAATTATAATTTCTGTTGATCCATCTCCAGAAATATTTGCGCCCATTGATCTTAATAAGACAGCTAAATCTACTATTTCTGGTTCGCGAGCTACATTTTTTAGAACTGTTGTTCCTTTTGCCAATGTTGCTGCCATTAATAGATTTTCTGTAGCTCCAACTGAAGCAAACGGTAGTTCGTAAGTTGTACCCTTTAAGCCTTTGGGAGCTTTTGCATGCACATATCCATCTATTAAATCTAAATTTACACCGAGTGCCTCTAAGCCTTTTAAATGGATGTCCACCGGTCGGGCACCTATAGCACAACCACCCGGTAAAGAAACTGCAGCAATTCCATGCCTTGCAATAATTGGCCCCAAAACCAAAATCGAAGCACGCATCTTTCTTACAATATCATAATGCGCCAAATGATTTGTTATTTCTGGAGTGGTCAAAGTAATACTTTGACCATCGTCTTTCATAGAAATTTTAGTTCCAAGTGATTGAAGAAGTTCATTTGTGGTTTTTATATCTGATAATCGAGGCACGTTTGTTAAAGTTACTGGCTCATCGGTTAATAATGCTGCTGGCATAAGTGTAAGCGCTGCATTTTTAGCACCAGAAATAGGAATTTCTCCTGATACTGGGCCATTGCCCTGTATGATAATGGAATCCATGAGTGATTATCCTTTAGTCTTGCGTGTTACGTGCTCTTTTTTGAGCCTTACGCCTATGCATATTCTGACGCAACTGCTCTTTGAGTCTTTTTTCACGTGCTTCAGCTTTTATAGTAGCTGTCGACTTCTTCTTTTCTGGTGTGTCTTCTTTTTCATTCATAGCTTTATTCTAATGGCTGCTTTGTTTTGCGTCTAGTATGCTACTAGAGAGGTGGGAATAAATTTGGAAAAATTTTAAAATCATATGCAATGTTTTTTAAGTTCATCATAGTACGGATATGCCTCTTTGGATAACTTTTTCATTTTATCATATAATTCTGGAATTTCACCTTCTGCTCCAGAAAATTTAGTAGATTTCCATATTGAACCATACCAATGTTTTGCCCATATGCCATCAGATTTATGACCACCACTTGGCCAGTTCAACATTTGTTTTGAAAAGGGTATATTAATTGCCTCACACAATCTTTGGAGTGACTGTTCAGGGTTTTTGCGGATATCATTACTATCTATAACAATTCCCCCCAGTTTTTTATAAAGATTATATTGTTGAACAAAGCCAATATCTGACATTACTGGATCTTCACGCTTGATTGAATAACTTGCAATTACTCGGGCAGGGTGTCTTATAAGAAAAATATTTTTGCATTCTTTCGCCCATTCTAATGGAAAGCCTTCAATCATATGTTGGCACATATGTTTCTGGTACCAATAATCTTTATTCTCTGGATTGGGCCCAATGCAATTTTTTGCAACAGTATTTGGATTTTGTTCTTGATTGGATAAAATTTCTTCCTGCATTGGATGTTGAATGCCAGTAGCATTTAAATATGCTGCGTAAAATGGCTCATCACTAATTGCACAATCGTTTCTTGCTCCAAATGAATACATCAATGCCGTTGAGAGGTTTCTTGGCCCCGACCACACAGCTATTCTCATATTGTATCTTCTTTAATTAACTCTTTGTATAATGACCTAATTTGTGTTGCTAGAGGCCCTAGTTCACCACTTCCAATTTTTCGCCCATCAATCATTCCAACTGGTGTTTGCGCCCCAAATGTACCAGTTAAAAATGCTTCATCAGCACCGTAGGTGTCCACTAAAGAAAAATTTCGTTCAAAAACTTCAATCCCGTTTGACTTGCAAATATCAATAACTTTTTGTCTAGTAATCCCATTCATGCAATAATCACCTGTAGACGTCCAAACAACACCTTTTCTGACAATGAAAAAATTACATGCGTTTGTTGTATTTACGAAGCCGTTTATATCCAACATAAGAGCTTCATCAGCACCTGCTTTTTCAGCTGCTATACATGCAATAATACAATTTAATTTTGAGTGTGAATTTAGCTTTGGGTCTTGTGTCATAGGCAACCCACGCATGTGAGGTACTGTTGCCAAATTTATTGGCCTTGGTAATTTTGGTTTTGAGTGTTCTATGATTATTACAAAAGTTGGGCCAGATTGACTTAGGTTTGGGTGTTGAAATGGACGCTTCTTCACTCCTCTTGTAATCATTAATCTTGCATGCGCATTCGATGAAATATTATTTGCATTGCGTGTTTTTTCTAATGCTTGAAAAACTTCTTGTCGGTTCATTTCTATATCAAGATCTATTGCTAAAGAAGCTTCAAATAAGCGATCCAAATGCTCATTTAAAAAAGCCCATTTTCCGTTATATAACCTTAATCCTTCCCAAATGCCGTCACCCAGCATAAAGCCGCTATCATAGACGCTAACAACGGCTTCACTTTTTGGTACAATTTTTCCGTTTACATAAATTAATATGTTGTCATTTCGCGCGTCTTCTGCTGCTTGATGCGTTGAAACATTATTTGCCATTTTTAATCCAGTATTTGTATTCGTATTAGCTTTGCATTCAAAAAGCTATGATAGCAAGGTTTAGAATTTTGAAAAGTTTTCATGAGATTACTCTTGCTTTTGGAAATTAGTCCGATAAAACGCAGAAATATGAAACGCTGCCGTAGCTCAGGGGTAGAGCACTCCCTTGGTAAGGGAGAGGTCGGAAGTTCAAATCTTCTCGGCAGCACCAGTTCAAATTAAATGAGATTAAATTTTATTTATTATGATTGACCAATAGTAGCTGATTTTAATCATTTTCTAAATACAGTGTTTAGTTTTGTATGAATTATTACATAAACTGATGGTGAAAGTTATCCTTGTATTATAAGTTTAAAAAATTCTAATGGCAGATAGACTAAATACTAACGCCAAATGCTAATAAATGTTAGGAATTAAAAATGTTTTCGTCCAAAGATTCAGTTGTTATTGTATCTGCTAAACGCTCAGCTATTGGTTCGTTTTGTGGCTCGTTATCTTCATTGCCGGCTCATGAAATTGGGTCAGAGGTCATAAAGGATATAATCAAAAAAACTGCAATAGATGCTTCAGAGATTGATGAAGTTATCCTTGGCCAGGTTTTAACTGCTGGGCAAGGGCAAAACCCTGCTCGTCAAGCTGCTATTAAAGCTGGATTGCCTGTGGAAAAAACAGCGCTTGGAATTAATCAAGTTTGTGGGGCTGGGCTTCGAGCTGTTGCAATGGGAATGCAGCAGTTGAGTATGGGTGATGCAAATGTGATAATTGCAGGTGGGCAAGAAAGTATGTCATTGTCCCACCACGCTTCTAACATGCGTAACGCTACAAAGATGGGTAATACAGAATTTATTGATACTATGATAAAAGATGGCCTTTGGGATGCTTTTCACGGCTACCATATGGGCGTCACTGCTGAAAATGTAGCAAAAAAATTCAATATCTCTAGAGAAGAACAAGATGTATTTGCTGTAAATTCACAAAACAAAGCTGAAAAAGCAAAATCCTTTGGGAATTTCATAGAAGAAATTACTCCAGTCTCTACAATAATAAAAAAATCTGAGATATTTGTGGATGAAGATGAATATATTCGTGACGGTGCAACTCTTGCATCCTTGCATAAATTAAACCCTGCTTTTTCAAAAAACGGTACAGTAACTGCTGGTAACGCTTCAGGATTAAATGATGGTGCAGCAGTTGTACTTATGATGCGAGAAAAAGAAGCTCTTCAAAGAGGCCTAAAGCCTATGGCAAGAATAGCTTCATGGGCTACAGCAGGTGTTGCCCCGGAAATAATGGGAACAGGGCCAATTCCTGCTTCTCAAAAGGCACTTCACAAAGCAGGTTGGAAAATAAATGACTTGGATTTGATTGAAGCCAATGAAGCATTTGCTGCTCAGGCTATAGCTGTAAATCAGGAAATGAACTGGGATCCGTCAATTGTAAATGTAAATGGTGGAGCTATTGCCCTTGGTCATCCAATTGGTGCATCGGGTTGCAGAATATTAGTAACTTTATTGCATGAAATGCAGCGCTCAAATAAATCAAAAGGTTTAGCTACCCTATGTATTGGTGGTGGAATGGGTATTGCACTTACTGTCGAAAGTTTTAATTAATAAATTAAAGACTACATATATGTCTGACTGCAGCTGCATATCCTTCAATGCCTAATCCAGCAATGACAGCGTCTGCGCGATATGAAACATATGAGTGGTGACGAAATTCTTCGCGTTTATGAACTTGGCTGATATGAATCTCTACAACAGGACCTTCATAGGTATTCAATGCATCTAAAATTGCTATTGAGGTATGTGTGAATGCCCCTGGGTTAATAATAATACCTGCAGTTGTATCACGTGCTTCTTGTATCCAATCAATCAGTTGACCTTCATGATTTGACTGAAGTAATTTTATTTCAAAATTATCTCCACATGCTTGTGAACATGATTTTTCAACATCATCTAATGTTTCACTGCCATAAATTTCTGGTTGGCGTTTGCCCAGAAGATTTAAGTTAGGCCCATTAAGTATGTAAATATTTTTCATTTAATTTCTCAATCAGAATAGCTCAAGATCATACGTTAAAGTAATTCACTTATGCATCGTATACTAATCTTAAGCAAAGTGTGCAAATAATAAAAAAATAACTAGATATGAGTTGCTTACGTATAATTTATGTTTGTTAATTATCCATTATTTTGATTCAATTGGCTATTTTCCAAAGCTAAACTTGTTTTATTTTTGCGCAATTGAGCTGGGCTATATTCAAAAACTTGTTTAAATTTTTGTGAAAAATAATTTAAACTCTCATATCCTGCAGATATCGCAATCTCTATAACAGGCATTGATGTTTGAGTAACTAATGTGTGTGCATGTTCTAATCGCATCTCAGTATAGAAAGTGTTTACTTTTTTTCCTAAGTTTTTTTGAAATAATCTGCTTAATTGACGTTCACCAATATTGCTCAATCTTGCCAATTGTTCACTGCTCAGAGGGTCAGAGATGTGATTTTGCATTAATTCTATGGCACATATAACAGCTGGATGATGTACATTATATTTTTCAACTAGTCCCATTCTTTGAGGATCATTTGCTGCACGTACGCTTGTATAAATAAACCAATCATTAACAGCTTTTGCAAGTTTTCTACCGTGTTGTGATGCAATAAGTGCGCTCATCATATCCATTGGAGCAACGCCCCCCGCACATGTATATCTACCATTATCGATTACATATAATGATCTCTTTAATAAAAATTGTGATGACATTTCTTGTAAAGCTTCAAAATGGTCCCAGTGAACTGTAAAACTATGATTTGTCATAACTCCAGCGCGTGCAAGGAGTGCAGAGCCACCTGATATTCCACCTAGTTGAACGCGTTTTGATGATAACATTTTTATATATTTCAATAGTTTTGGATTTTCATATTTGATGGGGCTTCCAGCTGCGGTTACAAAAACAAGATCAAAATCATATCCACTTTCCTCAATAGACTGACCTTCACTGATAATCCCAACAGAAGAGCTTGCTCTTGTACCTGCAGCAGGAATAAATGTTATCTCAAAAAGAGTTTCTCCTGAAAGGTGGTTTGCTGCTCTTAACGGTTCAACTGCAGATGATAATGACATAAGCGAAAAGCCATCAACTAAAATAAAGCCTATTCTTTTGATTTTCTGATCGTGCATGTCTTTGTATTTTTTCCAATGAAATTATTTAATTTCTTACTTTTTAAACTTATGTTTTTTATAATTACAGATATTTAAATAAAACCTTTTTCTTTAAGCTAAAAGTTGCAAATATTATTTCTTCTGCTATTCTCCTTATTAAACAAATATTCCTTTAATGCAAGTTTTGATAGGTGAATGATGAATTTTAGCCAATATCCTGAAGTATTATCTGGTCCACCACAGCCAAGTGCGATTTTACAACCAAATGTATTTTCCATGCCGACTGGAATGGAACGCTATGTAATCGAAGGATCTGGTGCAATTTTATTGCCAGTATTTGCAGGAGATACCTTCACTATAATAAACGATGAAGGTGGCCAAGTGTGTGAGATACTGGCAGCTGATAAAAAAGGAAAAATTGATTTATCAATATTAAACGAAACTCCAAACAATGATGCCCGAGGCTTAAAACAGTTATTAGATACCAATAATCAAAGTTTGATTGGGCTTAGACTTGGAATGGAAACTCGAAATATTGACCTTGCTTCAGCAAAGGGATTATCAATTTTCGGTAATTCCAGTAAGGCGAAATCCGAAGCTAAGTTTGATGTCAAAAGAGACGCTATTATAATTATTTCAGCGCCAGGCAATTCTATGGATTTAGAAAAACAAAATACGACTACACCTCTTACAGTTAATTTAAATAGAAGTAGTATTAAAACAATTGAAAAATTTGCACTGCCTGATCCGTTGTCTGATCCTGTGCTTGATCTAAGAATTAAAAGTCAAACAGCGGATAGCTATTTTGTTAAAGCTGGTGACTACATTCAAGTTATTGATGTTGACGGAAGACAATGTACGGATTTTCAATGTTTTTCTGCAAGAAAATTAGATAAGGGTATTGAGCACGCCTTAGATGTAACTACTACTCGATCAATACAAGGGCATAATTATCCTATGCCTGGTTTGCATGGAAAATATTATGATCAAGATTTTCTTCCTTTATTAGAAGTCGTGCAAGATACTTGTGGGCGGCATGATGCATTTGCACTTGCTTGTGCATCGAAATATTATGATGATATTGGATATCCTGGCCATATTAATTGTTCTGATAACTTTAATATGGCCTTAAATAAACACGGTGTAAAAGATCGTGCGGGATGGATGGCAATCAACTTCTTTTTTAATACTGGAATTGATGATCATGGAGTTATGTATTCTGATGAACCATGGTCACGACCGGGTGATTATGTGTTATTAAGAGCATTGACAGATCTAGTATGTGTTTCATCAGCTTGCCCAGATGATACATCACCAGCTAATGGTTGGAACCCAACAGATATACATATCCGTACATATGACGGAAAAGAGAAATTTCAACGCGCAGTGGCAACTCGTGTCACGCCAAATAGTGAGCCCAAAATGACAAAACAAACAGGATTTCATGATAGCTTTTCCAAGCATACTCGTAATTTTATTGAATATAATGGATATTGGTTGGCAAATTGTTTTGCGGCGTCTGGACCAGTAGATGAGTACATGGCATGCAGAAATGAATGTGTTGTTTTAGATTTATCTCCCTTGAGGAAATTTGAAATAACTGGACCAGACTCTGAGGCGCTATGCCAGTATATTTTTACAAGAAATATGAAGACTTTAGGCGATGGACATGTAGTTTATACAGCAATGTGTTATGAACATGGTGGAATGATTGACGATGGAACGGTTTTCAGATTAGGCCGCGATAACTTTCGCTGGATCGGTGGGTCTGATTATGGTGGGGAATGGATGAGAGAGCAGGCTGAGAAGCTAGGCTTAAATGTTTTAATTCGCTCCTCTACTGACATGCAGCATAATATAGCAGTTCAAGGTCCCAATAGCAGGGATTTGATGAAGAATATAATTTGGACTGCGCCTCATCAACCACAACTAGAGGATTTAGCATGGTTTCGCTTCACCCCAGCTCGTATAGGCGATGAACATGGAGTGCCAATTGTTGTATCTAGAACTGGCTATACCGGTGAATTGGGTTATGAGATATTTTGCCACCCAAAACATTGTACTAAAGTATTTGATGCAGTGTGGAAGGAGGGTCAAAAATATGGCATCAAACCAATGGGGCTTGAGGCTCTTGATATGGTTCGAATTGAGGCAGGATTAATATTTGCAGATTATGATTTCTCAGACCAAACGGATCCTTTTGAGGCTGGTATAGGTTTTACTGTTCCTTTAAAATCAAAACTAGATGATTTTATAGGACGAGATGCCTTAATACGTAGAAAAGAAACGCCTTCAAAGAAGCTAGTTGGCCTAGATATTGATGCAGCTGTTTGTGTTGACCATGGTGATCCTATATTCATAGGTCGTGCGCAAGTAGGAGAGATAACATCATCCATGAGATCTCCAATTCTCAAAAAGAATATAGCCTTAGCAAGAATTGATGTGACACATACTGATTTAGGTACTGAGCTGGAGATTGGAAAGTTAGATGGGCACCAAAAGCGGTTGAGCGCAAAGATTGTGCCTTTTGCACATTATGATCCAAAGAAAGAGCGACCAAGATCATAAATGTTATTCTTATCTCGTAAATTTGGGTATAAGTTCATGATAATAAGAAATTTATTATTTATAGCATTTGCATTGTTTGTTGCTTCATTAGCAAATGCACAATCCGTAAAGCTGACATCTATTCAAATTAGTGAAATCTTGAATGGAAACACTGCCTCAGGAAAATGGGATGGTGAAGTTTATAATCAATATTTCGATGCTGATGGTACTACCACAATTATAAAAGCAGATGGTTTTGAAAACATTGGTAAATGGAAAATAAATCATGAAACTGAAGAATTCTTGAGTAAATTCCCAGGTGATATTGATTGGCAAAGTTTGTATGTAATGGAATACTTAAGTGAGTTCTATTGGGTGAGTAAGACAACACCACCAACAAAGTTTAAAATAAAAATTGGAAAAAAACTTAAATGAAATTATTCGTTTATTGCAGAGGGCCATTCTGTTCATCGCCCTCTGAATTTTGAATTATTTTAATTTTGTAGGTAAACTTCTAAACTATCATCCATTGCATCTTTCCATGGTGTATGATGCTTAGGAGCCATTGTTCCTGTAATCACAGATTTGTAGGCATTATCCCTAAAGGTCATTATGTTTATTTTTTTATGGCCTTTCCATTCCTTAAATGCATTACATGCGCCCTCTACATCAAACGTTGGATAATCAGTTTCTGAAACTAATTCTTTGATGTAGTTACCTTGATACCAGATAGCATCATAATCATCTTGACCGTCATCTTCAGCTTTTACGCGTTTACTTACATCTGCTTCCATATCTGATTTATTTGGGCATGAAATTTTACCCATAATTACATCTCGAGCCCACCAAGCCTGTGCATCAAACATATTAAATGTGAACCATTGATCTTGCATTCCAATATACATGAGTGCTGGATTATGTACGTACGCTACACCTTTATAAAGATCAGCTGTTGCTAACCTATTAGCAGTTTTTAAGCGCAATTCATCAGTTAAGTAAGGGAAATGGTGTTGGTATCCAGTGCAAAGGATTACGGCATCAATTTCTTTTGATGTGCCATCCTTGAAATGTGCAGTTTTTCCTTCCATTCTAGTAAGAAGGGGGACTTCTTCCCAATTTTCTGGCCACTTATGACCCATGGGAGCAGTGCGATGACTGACGGTAATTGTTTTTGCGCCATATTTCCAGCATTGAGACCCAATATCTTCTGCGGAGTAACTTGTGCCTACTATTAGGATATTCTTATCTTCAAACTCCATTGCATCTCTAAAGTCATGTGCATGTAAAACGCGACCTGGAAAACTTTCAAAGCCATCAAAGTGTGGTACATTTGGAGTGCTAAAATGCCCTGATGCAACTACGACGTTGTCAAATTCTTCTGTATAAATTTTATCATTTGGTAAATCGTGTACTTTTACAGTAAATTTACCGTTGTCAAAAGTAACATCTCTTACGGCAGTACTGAATTTTATCCAGTCACGTACACCTGCTTTGATAACGCGGCCTTGAATATAATCAAACAATACAGCCCTAGGTGGATAAGATGCAATTTGTTTACCAAAGTGTTCCTCAAAGGAGTAATCAGCAAATTCTAATCCTTCCTTTGGACCATTAGACCATAGGTATCTGTACATCGAACCATGAACGGGCTCACCATATTCATCCAAACCTGTCCGCCATGAATAATTCCATAAACCACCCCAATTAGATTGTTTTTCAAAACATACTACTTCTGGAATCTCTTCGCCATTTTCCTTTGCAGATTGAAATGCACGAAGCTGGGCTAAGCCGGATGGGCCTGCTCCAATTATAGCAACTCTTTTTGTCATTATGATCTCCATTGATAATATTTTTATGTTTGTTTTATATTCACAATGATGAATGAAATAGAGAAAAGCAAGATTGATATTAAAAAAATATTCCTCAGAAGCAATGGCTCCTTTGCGTATTAATATTTGTTTAATGATGTCTATTTATCGTAAAAAAAGCCCTAATAGATATCTCTATTAAGGCTTAAATATTTAGTTTTATATTTATTTAAATATCTAATGTGTTTGCTTTCTCCCAAGATGAGAAATGTGAACAAAAATCATTCCATTCTTGGTGTTTCATTTTCAAATAAGCAGATGAAAACTCATCTCCCATTGCTACCTTTAATTCGGTGTCATCATCATAAGCGCGAAGAGCATCTAACATGTTTAAAGGTAATTTTGGTGCATCAGTTATTTTGTATCCTTCTGCATACATATCAATGTCATGGCGTTTGCCTGGATCAGCTTTTGTTCTTACTCCAGAAAGTCCTGCTGCAATTATAATCGCTTGCAATAAATATGGATTTACTGCTCCATCTGGTAACCTAAGCTCAAATCTGCCAGGGCCAGGGACTCGAACCATATGTGTTCGATTATTGCCTGTCCAAGTAACTGTGTTTGGTGCCCAAGTAGCGCCTGACATAGTTCTAGGTGCATTAATACGTTTATAGCTATTCACAGTTGGATTTGTAATAGCAGCTAAAGCAGATGCGTGTTTCATAATTCCACCTAGGAAATTTTTACCACGCTCTGACAAACCAACTTCTCCAGTTTGTCCTTCACCTTTTCCAGCAAAAACATTTACTTTTGACTCTGCTCCTGGAGCATCCCAAACTGATATATGTGCATGGCAGCCATTACCAGTTAAGCCTTCAATGGGTTTAGGCATAAAAGTTGCTTTATATCCGTGTTTTTCTGCTACGCACTTGGCCATAAATTTGAAAAAACTATGTTTATCTGCTGTCTTTAAGGCGTCATCATAATCCCAGTTCATTTCCCACTGGCCATTAGCATCTTCATGGTCATTTTGGTATGCACCCCAACCCATTTCAAGCATATAGTCAGATATTTCACGGATTACATCTAATCTGCGCATAAATGCTTGTTGATCGTAACAAGGTTTTGCTGCTGTGTCATATTGATCTGATATTTGTTCTCCATTAGGAGTCAAAAGAAAGAATTCTGCTTCTATACCAGTTTTAACATGCATGCCTTCATCGGCCGCTTCTGAAATTAATTTCCGAAGTACATTGCGTGGTGCTTGAGCAACATCTTGCCCTTCCATCACACAATTACCTGGTACCCAAGCAATTGTTTTATCCCAAGGCAAAATAATTGCGGCTTCTGGATCTGGAACAGCAAGCATATCTGGGTGGGCAGGCGTTAAGTCTAACCACGTGGCGAAACCGGCGAAGCCAGCCCCATCTTCTTGCATGTCGGCGATTGCGCGTGCAGGTACTAATTTTGCACGTTGACCACCAAAAAGATCAGTGAACGAAATCATAAAATATTCGATGCCATTATCTTTGGCGAATTTGGTAAGATCTGTTGTCATTGGTTATCTCTATTCTGTTGTCGTTTAATGAAAAAAACATGACCATATATTGATCATGTTTTAAAGTTTAAAAATTACTGCCTGATTTTCCTGGCCACCAGTTTGTGCCAGATAATGGTACTTGTGCCATTGCAGCTGCTTCCATTGTTAATGCAACTAAATCTTCTGGCTCTAAATTATGCATATGGTTTTTACCACATGCTCTGGCAATCGTTTGAGCCTCTAATGTCATCACCTTAAGGTAATTCCTTAGTCGGCGACCACCTTCAATTGGATCAAACCGTTTCATTAGTTCTGGATCTTGTGTTGTTATACCAGCTGGGTCTTTACCCTCATGCCAGTCATCATAAGCTCCAGCTGTTGAACCAATCTTATTATATTCTGATTCCCATTTTGGATCATTATCGCCTAAAGCAATTAAAGCAGCTGATCCAATTGCAACCGCATCTGCACCTAGCGCCATTGCCTTTGCGACATCAGCACCAGACCTAATGCCTCCCGATAGAATTAATTGAACTTTTCTATGCATGCCTAAATCCTGTAAAGCTTGAACAGCTGGGCGGATAATAGCTAAAGTTGGCTGACCTACATGTTCAATAAACACATCTTGAGTGGCTGCTGTGCCGCCTTGCATACCATCTAATACAACTGCGTCTGCTCCAGCTTTAACTGCCAAAGTAACATCATAATACGGTCTCGCTCCAGCAACTTTCACATAAATAGGTACTCTCCATCCTGTAATTTCGCGCAATTCAAGAATTTTTATTTCTAAATCATCAGGTCCTGTCCAATCAGGGTGACGACATGCAGAACGTTGATCAATCCCTTTTGGAAGGTTTCGCATTTCTGCTACTCTATCTGAAATTTTCTGGCCTAGGAGCATGCCACCACCACCTGGCTTAGCACCTTGCCCTACAACTATTTCAATAGCGTCTGCTTTTCTTATATCATCAGGGTTCATACCATATCTTGATGGAAGATATTGGTATACCAATTTAGTTGAATGCCCACGTTCTTCTGGCGTCATGCCTCCATCTCCAGTTGTGGTAGATGTCCCAGCAGCTGAAGCTCCACGCCCAAGCGCTTCTTTTGCTGGTCCAGATAAGGCGCCAAATGACATGCCAGCGATGGTTATTGGAATATCTAACTCAATTGGGTTTGAAGCATGTAAGCCTCCAATAGTTACGGAAGTTTCACATTTTTCACGATAACCTTCTAGTGGATACCTAGAAATAGATGCGCCCATAAAAAGTAGATCATCAAAATTTGGTACTTTTCGTTTTGCTCCGCCACCACGAATATCATAAATTCCAGTTGCAGCTGCTCTACGGATATCACTATTTACGTCAGCAGTAAAAGTTGCAGACTGGCGAGGCGTTGTAAATGGAATGCCATTTTCATCATGTGAACTCATTTTAAAATTCCTTAATAAGCTGCCGCATTATCGACATCAAAGTTGTATAAATTACGTGCAGATCCGTATCTTTTAAATTCTTCTGGCTTTGCATCACTATCAGCTTCAGCTAATAATTCTTTTAATATTTCTAAATGCTCTGGACGCATTTCTTTCTCTTCACAATCTGCACCTAAACTTTTAACAGAGCCACGAACGAATAATCTTGCCTCATAACAGCTGTCACCTAATGCATCTCCTGCGTCGCCACACACTACCAAGTTTCCAGATTGCGCCATGAATGCTGACATATGTCCAATATTTCCATGGACAACTATGTTTATGCCTTTCATTGAAATGCCGCACCTAGAAGAAGCATTCCCTTTGATAACAAGTAATCCGCCATGACCAGTTGCGCCGGCATATTGACTTGCGTCACCATCAATTACGATTTTGCCAGACATCATGTTCTCTGCAGTTCCTGGACCAGCTGAACCCAAAACATTTATAGTGGCCTGCTTATTCATTCCACCACAATAATACCCGGTAGAACCTTTTATATTCACTTCAATTGGAGCATCTAAACCAACTGCAATAGCATGAGACCCTTTTGGGTTGATAACTTCCCATGAAGTCTGATTTGTTTCTTTAACCTGCGCATGCAGGGTAGAGTTCAGTTCGCGCAATCCTTGCGCTTCTAAATCGAATGTTTGCATTAGTGTGTCCAAAAATAAACGGTTGCGGGTTCAGGCTCCCATACGCGAGCCTCTTCTATGCCTGGTAGATTTACCAAAGCACGATATTCAGAGCCGAATGCTACATATTGATCTGTTTCGGCCATAACGGCAGGTTTGCAAGCGATTGGATCCCTTACAACACCAAATCCATCTTTTGTTCCAACTAGAAATGTGAAAAAACCATCTAGGTCATCTAAGCTACTCTCCAGTGCTTCACCAAGGGTGCTACCTTGCTGCATTTTGTATGTTAAGTATGCGGCACCTACTTCAGTATCATTTTCAGTTTCAATGTGAACGCCTTCGCGTCGAAGCTTGCGACGAAGTGAATTATGATTCGAAAGTGATCCGTTATGAACTAGACATTGGTCATTTCCAGTAGAGAAGGGGTGCGCCCCCATTGTTGTAACGGCAGATTCTGTTGCCATCCGTGTATGCCCAATACCATGTGTGCCTGACATTTTTGAAACATCGAATCTAGCAGCAACATCTTTTGGCAATCCCACCTCTTTGTAGATTTCTATTGTGTCGCCCGCACTCATTATTCGTACACTTGGACGAACCTCCTTAAGAGCTTTTCGTACTGCCGGGATTGAGGAAGTTTCCACATCCAATACTGCGTGTGTACTTTTAATTTTTAATGAAACTGGAGTTCCAGTTATGGTACTGATTTCTTTGTCTAAATTTTTAAAATTTTTGTCTGGATTATCAGATTGAATAGTAATTTTTCCACTACTTTTTTCATCGTTTCCATAAATTGCGATACCTGCACTATCTGGTCCACGATCTGTCATTGTTACAAGCATATCACTTAACATCATGCCTAGCTCAGGTTCTAAACTTTTATCTTTTAGGAATAATCCAACTATACCGCACATCTGCTGTGATCCTCTTTTAAACTGAATCAATGTGTAGGCTATATTTTTTCACAAAACAATACCTCATGAAACTTTTTTTCATGAGAGGCAAAAAAATGTGGTAAAAAAAGACATAACGTGTATGTATTGTGTCAGCGTACATATAAAAAGTTGAAATTTTCACTTAAATGGATGCAAAAATAACTGTTTTAATACTTTAGGGAGGAAATAAAGTGGAAGACAAAATTGCAGAGTTGATGGCAAAAGTTGCCGAACTCGAAGCAAGCTCAGGTGTGACTAACACCATGTTTGCTGAAACATATTATTATTTAACAATTCCGTTAATGATTATAATCCATGCCGGTTTTTTAGCTTATGAAATGGGTTCTTCGCGTGCGAAGAATGTTTTATCATCTGGTGTAAAAAATATTTTAGCATTTGCATTCATGATCCCAACTTTTTACTTTTTCGGATGGTGGGTCTATTGGGGTTTCCCAACAGGACTAACATTTAGTGAAGGTGCTATGGGAATTTCTGGATCTGCCTATGCAAGTTCAATTGCTTGGGGTTGGGGTGACTCAGCGCAGTACATGGGACCAAATATAGCGGATAATGCATCAGGTGTATTTTTTGGAGCTTTTGCTATGTTTGCTGCTACGACAGCATCAATTATGTCAGGTGCAGTTATTGAGCGCATACAGACAGTAGGCTTCGTAATTTTGGCTGTTGTTTTGGGTTCGTTCGCTTGGGTAGTTGCGGCTGCTTGGGGTTGGCATGCAGATGGATGGTTAGTAACAAAATTTGGGGTACACGATTTTGGTGCAGCAGGTCTGGTACACGCTGTAGCAGGATTTTTTGCCTTGGGTGTATTAATAAATCTAGGCCCACGTATTGGTAAATTTAATGCTGATGGTTCATCTAATCACATTGCTGGTCACAACATGCCATTAACTGTAACAGGCTTGATGCTTATTATTGTAGGATTTTGGGGCTTTTTAATGGCTTGTGTTATCGTGCCAGGTGAAGCTTGGTCATGGTATGGCGATAAGATGTCAACAATTTACGGTACTCCTATTACCTTGTCAGCACTATCATTTAATATTCTAATGGCTGTTGCTGGTGGTATAATTGGTTCATGGATATGGACAAAAGATCCATTCTGGATGATGTCTGGCGCACTAGCTGGGATTATTTCAACTGCTTCTGGGTTAGATATCTATTACCCTGCATTAGCATTCATAATTGCTTTCAGTGCCGGTGTAATATTGCAACCTTGTGCAAATTGGCTTGAACGACGTGGTATAGACGATGCTGTTGGCGCTGTTACAGTTCATGGAACTATCGGTTTGTATGGCGTGGTCATGTTAGGTGTTTTTGCTTCAGGTTATCCAGCTCTAGATATAGTAGATGCACCTACGGTAAGTCTGTTTGGTCAAATAGTTGGTGCAGTTGTCTTCTTCCTACTGGGTTTTGTTCCGGGCTATGTGGTTTCATTCATTTTGAAGAAAATGAATATGCTTCGTGTTCCAGAGCATGCTGAAGTGGCAGGGATGGATACAACAAAAGTTCCAGCTCAAGGATATCCTGAAGGTATCGTAGCATCACCTGCTGCGTCTGATTAATTTAATATGAAAGGAGAAAACCATGGGTTTTCCATATGATGAGGCCGCTTGGTCTGTAGTTGACGGTGCAATGTTTATGGGGTGGGGTACGGCAATGCCTGGCGTATACACTTTTATTGCAGCAGCAATTTGCGCATACGTTTTATGGGCAGGGAATAAGTCTGAACATAAACAGTTTAATAAGAAAAAATAACTAAAAGAAATATAATGATCTTAAAGGGCTGCAACTTAGCAGCCCTTTTTGTTTTTTGCCTCTAAGGAATATTTTTTTAATATCAGTCTTGCTTTTTGTCGCGTTTTGAGTCTCTATGTCATTAATCGCAAAAAATTACATATTTATAAATTTAGGAGAAAAAGATGGCAATAATTTGGAGGCATTCTGCGCTGGCTCAAAGGCACGCCGAAATCGGTGGTGATTTAGAGGATTGGAATGGAATGGGAACTGCGTGGTTTTATGATGACACGTCTGAGCGCGCTGAGGCTGATTATGAGGCTATAAGAACTAAAGCGGGTCTCATGGATGTTTCTGGACTAAAAAAAGTTCATTTAGTTGGTCCAGACGCTGCATATGTAATTGACAGAGTTACCACTAGAAATGTTGACAAAATTGGTGTTGGACGATGTACTTATGCAGCTATTTTAAATGATGATGGCAAATTTATTGATGACTGTGTGATTTATCATTTAAATGTAAATCAATGGATGGTTGTGCATGGTACTGGTACTGGAATGGAGCAACTTACATCAGTCGCAGCGGCAAAAAATTGTGCAGTTTTATTTGATGACGATTTGCATGACATGTCTCTTCAAGGGCCTGTAGCAGTAGATTTCTTGGCAAAGCATATTAAAGGCATACGTGACCTTGCATATTTTGGTGTATTACATACAAAATTATTTGGTAAAAACGTAATGATCTCTCGAACAGGTTATACTGGTGAGCGTGGATATGAGATTTATGTAGCAGCTAAAGATGCAGTTCATGTATGGGATAATATCCTTTCAGATGGAGCTGACATGGGCATTGCTCCAGTACAGTTCTCAACATTAGATCTTTTAAGAACTGAAAGTTATCTTCTATTCTACCCTGGTGATAATTCAGAAACTTATCCATTTGAAGATGAAGTTTGTGGTGACACGCTTTGGGAGCTAGGTCTGGAGTTTGTTGTATCACCTGGTAAAACTGGTTTCATTGGTGCTGAAAATCATTACGCAGCTGCTGGTAAAGAACGATTTAAAATTTATGGAGTTTTACTGGACGGAACTACACCGGCTGATGAAGGTGCTGAATTACACCAAGATGGTAAAAAAGTTGGGGATGTAACTTTTGGTATGTATTCAAATGTAAACAAGCACAATGTTGGAATTGCGCGAATGCCTGTTGCAGCAGCTGTACCTGGAACATCTTTGACCGTTCGTAATAACGATGGAACTGAAATTGCTTGTACAGCTCAAGAAATGCCTTTCTATGATAAAGATAAATCAATTCGTGAAGCAAAAGGTTAATAATTAATTAGGTGCGGATAAATCCGCACCTAACAGATAATATTTGATAAAAATTTGTGAACAAAAAAATATAGTTCTTGTTATTTACTAAGGTATATTAATGAGCATAAATTGTTATAGAAAAGCAGGGACTATAGGATCTGCTAGATAAGAGAGGGGTAAATAAATTAAATGTCGACCTTTGTATTTCCAGAGTCCATAAAAAGCCGCCCAACATATGGCAAACTCCAAAATAAATTTGGTAAAGCGTATCTTTTTATTGCAGATGCAGAAGGTGCTGAAGCAATAATTGAATTAGCTTCTAAAGACCCGGCCTTAATGCAAAAAGCACATGTTGTTTATATACCAAAAGATACTGGGGATCAGTTTCTTAAAGATTTGAATAACCTAAATATTAATCAACTTTACATTGGGCCATCTTATTCAGCGGCACAATCACGTATCATTCAGGCATTTGAGCAGGCTAGCATGGGCTTGCAGGTTTGTTTGAGTGGCACAGAAGGATTAATTGGCCAAGCGCTTCGTGATGCAATGGCCGCTGGAATACCCCATACTTCTATTCAAACTGAACACAGGGGATCAGTAAGTCGAAGAATGCAGTGTGTTCATTGCAAAGGAATAACAGAAGATGTGATTTCTGATCCTTTCGTTTGTTCACATTGTGGGCTTAATCTTTTTGTTCGAGATCATTATTCGCGTCGCTTGGCGGCTTTTCAAGGTGTTTGTATCGATGCTGAAGATCCAGGAAACATCCCAGATTCAGTGGAGCTTTATAAATGAGTGGTGCAGAAAAGATTAATGCTAAAGTTAGTAATATTATAAAATTAAACGATTTAGTTACTAGATTTGAGTTTGAACGAACAGACGGGCAATTATTCCCTACTTTTTCTGGAGGGGCACACACTGTTATTGAACTGAAAGATGGTGATTTGACACGTCGTAACCCATATTCATTAATGTCTGACCCAATGGATCAAGATGGTTACTCTATTTCAGTTAGGCGAGATGATGAAGGCAGGGGTGGCTCATTGTTTTTACACAATAATATAAAAATTGGTGATGATGTTGTCTTAAGCCATCCAGTTAACCTGTTCTCTTTGGATTTGAGAGCTAAGAAACATTTAATGATTGCCGGTGGAATAGGAATTACACCATTTTTAGCTCAAATTAAACAGTTAGACCGAAGCCATGGAAATTGGGAATTGCATTATAGTGTGCGCAATCAATCCTTAGGCACTTATGTAAATGATCTAATGGCTATGCATCCCAATGACGTAAATATTTATTATGATGATGAGAAAAATTTTATTGATATAGTAAATTTATTAGATGGTCAGCCACTGGGAACCCATCTGTATATTTGTGGTCCCAAAGGAATGATAGATTGGGTTGTTAACGAAGCTTCTAAACTTGGCTGGCCAAATGAAACCATACATTATGAAGAATTTTTAGCACCTAAACCAGGCAAGCCGTTTCAAGTTAAGCTTTCTGCCTCAAATAAAGTAGTAAATGTTGGCGAAAATGAAAGCCTTCTTGAGGCAATTGAACGTGAAGGCGTAGACGCCCCTTATTTATGCAGGGGCGGTGCATGTGGGCAATGTGAGACATCTGTAATTGAAGCAGATGGCGAGTTTATTCACAGAGATCATTGGTTGGAAGATGATGATAAATCGTCGGGGAAAAAAATAATGCCATGTGTATCGCGATTTGATGGCAAAACTCTTGTACTAGATAGGTAAGTATCATGACAATTCAGTTTAAAGATGAAACTTTTAGAGACGATTATACATTCAAAAATTCAGAGTGGGCAGTAAAGCGGTTTCCATTTCCTTTTCATGAAGATAGCTACATGTACTCAGTTAATATGGAGCAACACAAAGGTGGACCAGAGGGTTCAATTTATGAAAAAAGATTTGATGTTGATGAACACTACATATCTGAAATGCGTGACCGCTCAGAAGTTCTGAAAGATGACCCACTACGTTGCCAATCATTACCACATATGACACTAGCTGGGTGGGATTTACTTGAATTAATAATGATTTCAAAGTCAGAAGATTACCCAGATCTATTTGAACTGCATAGAAATGGTAATAATTGGCGATGGATAAACAAGCCAATGCAAATTGATCATAGCTTTACTTTTCTTGATGATGCGACGCTTCCCTACGGTCCAATGGAATATATTACCAGACAAACACAGGGTGATTTTGTAATTCTTGATCAAAGGGAAAGTAACCTTTGGATGGATGCTGGAATGGTTACAACGCAGGCTGATTGGTCTTTAGACTTTGATATCGGTATGAATTTCTTTGAATGGCATGCACCAGTGCCCAAGGCTCATGAAATGGGAATTTTCACGAGAGCACTAAAGTTTTTGTTAAATATACAACAAGGTGCACCAGCAAGGCGTTTAAATTGGACAATGACAGTTAATCCATTGTTGGATACAAGCCCTGAAAATTACCATAAATGGGGTGTGCAAAAAGGAACATTAAATCCTAAAAATATTGGTGAAAAACAATATTTACGAGTTGAATTACAAACTTTTTTCCGGCTTCCTAGATCGAATGCATTGGTTTTTCCTATTAGGTGTTATTTAGCATCGTTCGATGACTTGATGACTGTTCCAAAATGGGGTCGCAGATTACACAGGGTAATTCGTGATCTTCCAGAAGAGTTGGCAACATACAAAGGGTTTATAGATAATCGGCCTATGATGTTAGATTACCTATCTCAATATGATGATGGAAAGCCTACGTCAGATGGTATTTGGCCAGATTTACAGACCGAACCAGCTAGGGATTAAGTAACTTGTGGATAAGATATAATCGATAGATATTTTGCAGGTAGTTTCGTTAATTTCCCAGGACCGTGGGGTGCGTCTGCATCGAAAAATAGTGTATCACCAGGTTCAAGTGAGTAAACGTTATCCCCATGACGATAATCAATTTCACCCTCGAGCATATAAATAGTTTCAATTCCGTCATGTTGAAATGTTTCAAATGTATCAGATTCACTTGTGAGAGAAATTAGATATGGCTCAACAATAACACCGCTTGAATTACCACCGATGTGGCCTAATAAATTATACTGATGGCCTGCACGGGTTCCTGCGCGCTCAAGTTCAACTCCCTCACCTGATTTTGTATGCTCAGCTGTTCGAGAGCTTTCATAACCACGAAATAGTGATGTAATGGGTATCATTAGTGCATCAGCAAGTGTTTGAAGGGTATTTAAAGACGCTGATGTGTTCCCGTTTTCAATTTTTGATAACATTCCAATAGATAAACCAGTCGATGCTGCCAAGTCAGCAACAGTCATAGATCTTTGGCGCCGGTGAGATTTAACTTCTCTACCGATTGCAAGTTCAAGTACCTTTTCACGAGGTTCTCTGATTCGATGTGGGTTTTGATCTAGTTTCACAATTTTAGTTTCTTTGTTAATTACTATGCACCCCTATGCTTAAAATTTAGTCAAAAATCTAGTTTTTTTAACACTTTAAGTATATTTAAACATAAAAATGGTTAAAAATATACAAATTTATTCCTTTTATTAAAAAAAGATCCACTCTCTGGAATATTAATTAACATTTAGCCTTTAATTGTATCAAAACAAGATAAAAATTGTCTTTATTTTATAATCTTTAAAAAAAAATCGCCCCTATCAATAAAAAAACTTGATTGATAGGAAAATTATGGCAGTATAGTCCTACTAAGATTTCTAAGAAATTAATGAATGGCCATAAGCCATCTAAATTTGCGGGTATGCCCGCACTATAACTTGGAGGAATAAATGAAAAAGTTAACTTTAACATTAGCGGCTTCGGCAATGATGGCTATGCCATTCACGGCTTCAGCTAAAGACAGTAGTGACCCTATTGTAATACCAATCCACAACTGGTCATCACAAATTGTAATGAGCCATGCGGTTGGTCAAATTTTCGAATCAATGGGAAATGCAGTAGAGTTTGTGACTACAGACAGCCAAGCAGTATATGAATCAGTTCGTATGGGCGATGTTGCTCTTGAGCTAGAAGTTTGGGAAGGTGCATTTGGTGCTTCATTCCGTGCTGCTCTAGAAAAAGGTGGATTACACGATGTAGGTGATCATAATGCAGTTACTCGCGAAGACTGGTGGTATCCGATGTGGACAAAAGATGCATGTCCAGGATTACCTTCATGGGAAGCGTTAAATGCTTGTGCAGATCTATTTAAAACAGCTGAGACTGGTGACAAAGGCAGATATTTAGATGGCCCAGTTGACTGGTTGAAGCATGGTAAAGAGCGTGTAGATGCATTGGGCATGGACTTTGTCGTTGTTAATGCAGGATCTGCGGCTGCTCTTTGGGCTGAAATTGGTGCTGCTGAGAAAGATAAACGCCCAGTAGTTGTATTTAACTGGACACCAAACTTTGCAGAAGCAGTATGGCCGGGTGAATTTGTTGAATTCCCTCAGTGGGTAGACGGGTGTGATAAAGATCCATCAGTAGGACCTAACCCTAATGCGTTATATGACTGTGGTAACCCTGCTAAAGGATATCTAAAGAAAGCAGCTTGGGACGGCATGAAAGATAAGTGGCCAGATGCGTATTCAACTCTTGAAAAGATTTCATTCACAAATCCTCAAATCGCTGAAATGGCTAAATTTGTAGATATTGATGAGATGGAACCTGAGGAAGCTGCGGCTGAATGGTTAGCAAACAATGAGTCTGTTTGGAAAGCATGGACTAACTAATATTTAACTAGTTAGATTAAAAAGTCTTAACCCTGCTCACAAAAATTGGGCAGGGTTTTATTTAAAGTGAGTAATAAAATATGACAAATTCAAAGCCGGTTATATCTTGTAACAATGTTTGGAAACTTTTTGGGTTTGCACCAGAAAAATATCTCAAAACTTTATCAGAAGACACAAGCTATGAAGAGATACAAGCAGATGGATATATTGCAGGTGTAAAAGATGTTTCTGTAGACGTCTTTGAAGGTGAAATGCTTGTTATAATGGGCTTGTCTGGATCAGGTAAATCAACTCTTTTGAGATGCATGTCTCGGTTACATGATATTACAGGTGGTACAATAAAAATTGATGATCAAGACATCATGGCACTGGAAGAAAAAGAGCTAATAAATTTACGACGAAATAAAATGGGGATGGTGTTTCAAAGTTTTGGCTTATTGCCTCATAGATCAGTTTTGGAAAATGTAGCTTTTCCATTGGAGATGAGAGGGCAAAGCAAGCATGATCGAAGAGATCGTGCTTTAGAAGTTATAAAATTAGTTGGCTTAGAAGGGCGAGAAGACTACTTCCCACGTGAGCTTTCTGGTGGGCAACAACAACGTGTTGGTATCGCAAGATCTTTGGCTATTGAGCCAGACATTTGGTTTCTTGATGAGCCGTTCTCAGCTTTAGATCCTTTGATACGTAGAGAAATGCAGGACGAATTCTTACGTTTACAAGATATGCTGGGAAAAACTATTATTTTTGTGACACATGATTTTGACGAAGCCCTTAGGCTTGCTGATAGAATAGCTATCATGAAAGATGGTGCGATCGAACAGTGTGATACTCCAGACAAAATTGTTTTAAATCCTGCTACTGATTACGTTGCTAAGTTTACACAAGAAATAGATACTGCACGTGTTGTGCGAGCTAAAACTTTGATGAGAGCAGGAGCAAAAAAATCAATTACTGGTGTTGCTCTATCTGCAAATGCAACTATTCAAGAATTGGCACGAACAATTGTTAATGATGCTCGTAAAGAGTTTCCTATTGAAGATGAAAAAGGAAAAATTATTGGATCAATGAATAGGCAAGAAGCTTTGGATGTATTGTTAGGAGATAAATAATGCAAAGTTTGATATTTGCTAAACAAAAAATACTTAATGATAAATCAATATTATTCAGTCTTTTGAGTTTAAGTATTTTATTAGTCTTAGCAAAAATTATTGGTATTTTACCTGATTTTTTAAACCGTATGCCAGAAGATGTAATACCTAAATATGCAGAAACTTTTGATGAAAAATTCAATAATAATCGAGACTGGATGACTTCTATAACTCGGTTCTTTTCTCAGCGCTTAGAATTTCAACTAAAAGTAATGGCGCATTTATTTTATGGAGCAAGGGTTCATTTTTTTAATCCTATAGACTGGGTATCACTAATATTTCCTGCAACTGCATTTGTGTATTTCATTGATGGTCGCAAAATAGCTTCTGTAACTGCAAGCATAATTACCATTTCAGCAATTTTATTTACGTTTTTTATTGGCGATGAAAATCAATTAACACTTATGTGGTTATTCCTTGGATTGTCTGCTGTTGGCTGTATTTACACATTTGTTAAGCATGGCTTTTTATCACCAATGATAATCCTTGGTATAGTAAGTATTTATGCAATAATTTTAAATGGATATAAACTTGGTCCACTTCCATGGTCTTCAATTGCCGCAACTGCTGCAGTAATTGGATATTATTTAGGTGGTTGGCGCTTGGCTCTCCTAGGTGGTGGTACATTTATTTGGACTGCACTCATAGGGCAATGGAAATTGGCAATGGAAACCCTTTCTGTTTTAGTAGTCGCTGCCCCAATTTCATTTATAATTGGATTACTTCTTGGTATTGCTGCATGGAAATTTGCAAAATTTGATAAATTTCTCAGACCTCTACTTTCTGTACTTCAAACATTACCGTTTTTTACCTACTTACTTCCTGCAGTTATCTTTTTTAAGGTAGGGCCTACAGCAGGTGCTATGGCCACTATCATTTATGCAATACCTCCAATGATTTTGATGACCACATTAGGTTTGAAAAAAGTAAGTCCTGAAATAGTTGAAGCTGGTAAAATGGCTGGATGTTCACGTTGGCAGATGCTTAGCAAGGTTTATATTCCTGCTGCGCGCACCGAGCTTTTGGTGGGTTTAATCAAGTTATTATGCTTTGTTTGGCAATGGTTGTTTTAACCGCATTTATAGGAATGCCTGGGCTAGGAGCAAAGCTTCTAGCGATGATGAATTCTTTTAAATTGGGGCGCTCCTTTGAAATTGGTGTAACAATTGTACTTGTTGCTGTGATGTTAGATCGCCTGTCAAAAGCATGGGTTGTTAAACAACCAGTCCATTTTGAACGTGGGGCTCCATGGTGGGAGCGCCATTTCTTTTTATTAGCTGCTGTTGTAGCATTTTTTGGTTTTTTGTTGTTTAGTATGGAAGTGCAATTTGCTGATCAAATTGGCCGAAAACAACATTTCTCTAAAGGCAAAGAGATTGATGGACTAATCAAAGGGTTCCTTGATATTGATGGAGTGCAGGCTGTAACAGGTTGGTTGCGGTGGTTTTTGATAACAAAGGTTCTCATTCCATTTCGTGATACTTTATTATGGATTCCTACTAGTTCTTTTATATTATTCATTACTGTATTCTCTCTTTGGTTAGGGGGTAAGAAGCCTGCTATATACGCTTTTCTTTTCTTTTGCTTTGTTGCTTCAACAGGTTGGTGGGATCGTTCTGTAATCACTCTTTATACAGTTATCTCAGCAGTTGTTTTGGCTATGCTCATTGGATTGCCAATGGCTATTTGGGCAGCGAGAAGTGATAAATGGTCTCGGCGAATATTATTGTTTTGTGATACAGCTCAGACTTTCCCAAGTTTCATTTATCTGTTACCTGCTATTATGCTTTTTGGGATTAATGACGTTGCTGTAATATTTTCTATTCTAATTTTTACATTGGTTCCTTTGGTTAGATATACTGTTGAAGGTCTTAGAGGTGTACCTCCTGAAATGACCGAAGCAGCAGATATGGCTGGAGCTTCTAGATTTCAAAAATTAATAAATGTTCAGCTTCCACTTGCTTTGCCAACTATGGCTGTTGGATTTAACCAAGCTATTATGTTTGCCTTTTTCATGGTGATTATTGCAGCATTTATTGGGACACAAGACTTAGGTCAAGAACTGCAAAGAACATTGGCTGGTACAGATTTAGGTAAGAATTTTGTGCTAGGTTTATGTGTGTCACTTATGGCGTTAACTTTTGATCAGACCATTATGAGTTGGACTGAAAAGAGGAAAAAAGCCCTAGGCTTAAAATAAAGCTTTAATCTTTAAATTGGAATATAGGGTTACAATTATTTATAATATGATCCATAAAATATATCATTTTTGGGTCTTGTAGTTTTTTATGTGGATAGAGACAGCCAATAATTGATGGTATTGGTGGATTGCTTGGTAAAACTTCAATTAACTTACCGTTTTTTATATAATCCTCCATTTCAAAATGTGGTTTATTAATTATTCCATGCCCTAATAATGCCCATTTTGTCAAAACATCGTTGTCATCAGCATCATATTTTCCTGAGACATTTAACTTTTGGGAACCATTATTTGTTTTTACAGTCCAAAAATATTCGGGAGATCTAGGATAACGTAATAATAAACAATTATGTAAGCCATCAATGATATCATCGGGAAAGGATGGAGTGCCCATTCTTGAAAGATATTCAGGAGAGGCGCATAATATTCTTTTGCAATCTGCAATCTTTCTAAGCTTAAGGTTCGAGTCTGGAGGCGTGCCTATGAAAAATGCCATGTCTAATTCTTCTGCCAAAATGTCAACTTTACGATCAGATAGCCGCATTCTAATTTCAGTCCCTGGAAATTTATCAACAAAACTAGGAACCAATGGTGCAATAACTCGACGCCCAAAACCCAAGGGAGTAGTAATTCGTATTACACCTCGTGGTGTGTCTGAGAATTGTGAGATTGCATTTTCTGCATTATCTATTGATGCCAAAACTTTTTTTGCTTCTTTGTAAAACACTCTACCAACACCAGTTGGAGTAAGCGATCTTGTCGTTCTATTGAAAAGCCTAACGCCAAGGTGTTTCTCTAATTCTTTAATTCTTTTACTTGCAACAGCTGGCGTCATTCGCAAATCACGCCCCCCTGAAGTGATACTGCCCAGTTCAATAATTCTAGCGAACACCCTTAAACTGTCAACGTATGCCATTACTATTCCTATATGCTTTATATAATTATATTTCATATATAATCATTTTCAACATATTGTTGAAAGTATTTAAATAATGCAACGCTTTTAAGTAGTAGTCAGCTAGGATATAAATATAATATATAATATAGAATGAGCCTATACGAAGGAATATAAATGCAAATTCGTAATGAAATAAAGTTTATATTAAATAACCGTGATATTACATTGGACGCTTTTGAAGCTGAACAAACTCTTTTGGATTTTCTACGATTAGATCAACAATTAATAGGAACCAAAGAGGGTTGTGCTGAAGGTGATTGTGGTGCCTGTACGGTTTTAGTTGGAAGATTGGTTAACGGTGGGCTGAAATATGAAATCGTAAATGCTTGCATAAGATTTTTAGCCTCGTTGGATGGTTGTCATGTAGTAACGATTGAATATTTATCTGGGTCTAATGGTGATTTGCACCCGGTGCAAAAAGCAATGGTAGAATGCCATGCAAGTCAATGTGGATTTTGCACACCTGGATTTGTAATGTCATTATACTCATTATGGATGGAAAATTCCAATCCATCAAAACGCGAAGTAGAAATTGCAGTTCAGGGAAATCTCTGCCGTTGTACAGGTTATGAGCCAATAATTAATGCTGCTTTAGCTGTAAATAAGTTTGGGAATCCTATTTCAGATCAATTAATTACAGAACGTGAAAACACAATAAAAAATCTTTCTAAACTACAAGACAATGCAAGAGTGGTAATCCGCGATAGTACTATCAAATCAATTTTACCTGCGAATATTGATGATTTAGCTGATGTCTTAATAGATCAACCATCTGCAACGATTGTTGCTGGGGCAACTGATGTTGGATTGTGGGTTACGAAATTTTTAAAACCAATATCTCCAGCATTGTTTATTGGTCACCTAACAGATTTAAAGAAAATAGAAGTCAAAGATGATGTATTAATTTTTGGTGCAGGGGTTACTTATACAGAAATTCAAGAATACTTATCTAAGTTCTTTCCATTTTTAGATAACTATTGGGATCGGATAGCCGGATGGCAGGTGAGAAATATGGGAACTATAGGTGGGAATATTGCAAATGGATCACCAATTGGTGATACACCTCCTGTACTAATCGCCTTGAATTCAGAAATTATATTACGCAAAGGCAATCAAACCCGAGTATTGCCTATAGAAAAATTTTTCATTGAATATGGCAAGCAAGATCTTAAAAAATCTGAGTTTATTTTGAGTATTAGAGTGCCTTTACCAAATAAAGATCAACTAAACTCTGCCTATAAAATATCAAAGCGTAGTGAAGATGATATATCTACACTCGCAGTTGGAATTAGTATGGGTGTCGAAAGTGGGAAAATAAAAGATTGTCGAATTGCATTTGGTGGTATGGCTGCGACACCCAAAAGAGCTTTAATGACTGAGAACTCTTTAAAGGGAAAAACATGGTGTAATAAAACGATTTATGAAGCATCAAGAATGCTTGATGAAGATTTTTCACCTCTTTCAGATTGGCGCGCAACAAAAGAATACCGCATAAGTGTTGCGCGTAACCTTTTGCATAGGTTCTTCCTTGAACATGATTTGGATACACTTGAACCAATTCAGATACATTCAATCGTTTGAGGGAATATCTATGGATAATATAAATAAAATATCTGGTGGAATTCATTCAAATCGTATTCATGATAGTGCTACAAAACATGTTACTGGTCAGGCTAAATATACTGATGACATTACAGAACCTGTTGGAACTCTTCATGCCTACCTTGGAGTTTCAGAGGTGGCCCATGCTAATATAAAAAGTATTGATTTATCCCAAGTAGAAGAGTTGCCAGGTGTCATCGGGACAATAACTGCTTCAGATATACCAGGTGTAAACGATATAAGTCCCACAGGACAAAACGATGAGCCCGTTTTTCCAATTGATAAGGTGCAATTTCATGGTCAACCATTATTTGCCGTTATAGCTAAAACGCGAAATATTGCACGCCACGCAGCTAAACTAGCTAATATTGAATATGAAATACTCCCCCATGCATTGAATATTTCTAGCGCTATAGGTGCTGATTATCCACATGTGACAGCACCATTAAAATTAGAGAGGGGAAATATAAGTAAAACTGTTTCTAATGATATGAATCGAATTAAAAACAAAATTACTATCGGTGGTCAGGATCATATGTATCTTGAAGGTCATATTGCATTTGCAATACCTGGAGAGGATGATGAGTTAGTCATTCATTGCTCTACACAACATCCGAGTGAGGCGCAGCATATGGTTGCTCATGTTATGGGTATTCCTAACAATGCTGTCACAGTAAATGTTCGAAGGATGGGTGGTGGTTTTGGCGGCAAAGAAAGCCAAATGAATTTATTTTGTGTAGTTGCTGCAATTGCTGCAAAAAAATGGAATTGTGCAGTCAAACTTCGACCTGATCGAGATCAGGATATGATATCAACTGGAAAGCGACATGATTTTATTATTGATTATGATGTAAGCTTTAACGACGATGGTCTTATTAGTGCAGTTGACAGTATTTTTTCTGCTCGATGCGGATACTCTTCCGATTTATCCGGACCAGTAACTGATCGAGCGCTATTCCATGCTGATAATGCATACTATTACCCAAATGTAAGATTAAAAAGTCGTCCGATGAAAACAAATACAGTATCAAATACTGCATTTAGAGGATTTGGAGGACCCCAAGGTGTTCTTGGAGCTGAAAGAATAATTGAAGAAATAGCATTTGCTACAGGAAAAGACCCATTAGATATTCGTAAATTAAACCTATATGGTGATACTGATAGAAATATAACTCCCTACCATCAGAAAATAAAAGATAACATATTACCAAAGCTTATTGATGAACTGGAAAAAAAATCAAATTATCGTACACGAAGAACGGCAATAAAAAATTTCAATAAAACTTCTAGTGTTATAAAAAAAGGTATTGCACTAACACCAGTGAAGTTTGGAATTTCTTTTACTGCAACATGGTATAATCAAGCTGGTGCATTAATTCACATATACAATGATGGTTCAATTCATTTAAACCACGGTGGAACAGAAATGGGCCAAGGTTTAAATACCAAAATTGCACAAATAGTGGCAGATGCATTTCAAGTAGATTTTGAAAGAATTAAAATTACAAAAACTACAACTGAAAAAGTTCCAAATACCTCTGCAACTGCGGCTTCCTCGGGCACTGATTTAAATGGAATGGCTGCATTAGATGCAGCTGATCAAATCAAAGATAGATTAATAAAATTTGCAGCAGCTCATTGGGGCGTGCAAGAAACTGAAATTAAATTTCTATCTAATATGGTTTATGTTGGAGAAGAAATTGTTCCATTTAATGAATTTATTAAGATGGCTTATATGCAGCGCATTCAATTATCTGCTACAGGATTTTATAAAACCCCTAATATTTATTGGGATAGGGCTGCTGGAAAAGGTAACCCATTTTATTATTATGCATATGGTGCAGCATGTTCTGAAGTTTTAATTGACACTTTAACAGGAGAGTATCGAATAGAAAAAACGGATATTTTGCATGATGTCGGCCGTTCACTAAATCCCATTTTAGATAAGGGGCAAATTGAGGGCGCTTTTATTCAAGGTATGGGATGGTTAACTTCTGAAGAATTGTGGTGGGATAAAGATGGTAAATTGAAAACACATGCACCTTCAACCTATAAAATCCCACTTGCTTCAGATATGCCTCGCGAGTTTAATGTTGAATTGGCAGATTGGTCAGAAAATAGAGAGCTTACTATTAAAAGATCAAAAGCTGTTGGGGAGCCACCATTTATGTTAGGAATTTCAGTTTTGGAAGCCTTATCAATGGCAATATCAAGTATGAATGATTATCAAACATGCCCAAGGCTGGATACTCCTGCTACACCAGAAAGGGTTTTATTAGCTGTAAAAAATATACAGGAGCAGGCAAATAAATGACAAAATATTTTAAAGAATTAGTTAATTTTTTAAATAACAATGAGTTTATTGTTAAAGCTACAATTGTAAAAACTATTGGCTCTTCTCCGCGCAATGAAGATACAGAAATGTTCATAAGTGATTTAGACTCATTTGGCACCATAGGGGGTGGGCAATTAGAGTATTTGGTTATTAATCATTCTAGAAAAATGTTAATCGAAAATGTTAAAAAAGATATTTTAAAAATTCCGCTCGGTCCTGAAATTGGTCAATGTTGTGGTGGTAATGTAGAAGTCTCATTAGTTATAATGTCTAAAAAAACTAAATCTTTAACATTAAATTCTTTTAATGAGAATTATAAAACACTACCTCATGTTTATGTCATGGGCTCAGGACATGTTGGACGTGCATTAGCACTTCAGCTTCAACATTTACCTGTAAAGTGTATTTTGATTGATAGTAGGTCTCATGAGCTTGCAAAATGTGATGCCGATGTTGAAAAAAGACTGAGTGCTATTCCTGAGATTGACATTAAATCATCTCCAGCAGGAAGTGCATATATAATACTTTCTCATGATCATGCGCTTGATTTTATTTTAACTGCTGCTGCACTAGAACGTAATGATGCTAATTATGTTGGCATGATTGGTTCAAAAACAAAAAAAACTAAATTTAAAAGGTGGTATCAATCAAACTATGATAATACTTCTATTGAAGATCTCACGTGTCCTATTGGAAGTGAAAGAAATCATGATAAGCGACCAAGTGTTATTGCTTCATTTGTTACAGCAGAAGTAATTGATTTGCTTACCTCAAATATTAATTTATCAAAAAAATATGATTTGAACTTAAGGATGGTCGTAGGGTAGAGGAAATTCATAGAAATGGAGCAAAAATTTTTATATTTTTGCTCCCATATCATCTACATCTTGTAGCACTATATTTTATTTAAATTAAAATAGTCTGGGTCAATATTTACACCGCGTTTAATAAGGTGATCTACACTACCTTTTGCAACTGCATTAATATCACCACGGCAAAGTCCAATATCGGCTAAATCTTTATCAGTTAATTGGTTCAATTCTTTAATTGTTTGACGGTGTTTTTTTCGAGCTTGTAATGATTTATTTAGATTTTCCCAAAAAATTGAAATGCTTTCTGATGATGGAAATAATTGGTTTAAATTCGTTGTAGTTGATGCAAATGCCATTTTAAAATTTCCTTTTATGTCAATAATTCTTCTATTAATTATGAATATTTTCCTTAAAAAACAACAAACACGTTTGCAATTCCGCTATGCAAAAAATGCAAACGTGAACATAGATAAATATAAACAAATTTTTATACTGTGCCGGTGAACAATTCTAAATTTAATCAATGGAGCAATTAAGGAAATATTTCAGTGTCATATGAAACTTGAGCTAAATATAATCCATGGGGTGGGCAGACTGGGCCACATTTTGATCTATCTTTTGCAATTAGTGCCTCATGTACTCTCTCTGGATCCCAAGAACCTGACCCAACACGCTCTAAAGTACCAATAAAGCTTCTGACTTGATTGTGTAAAAAACTCCGAGCTATGATCGTAAATTCGAATTCTTTACCGTGCTCTAAACTAATTTCTTTTATACTAATTTCTTTCAATGACTTTATAGGACTTTGTGCTTGGCAAATAGAGGAACGAAATGTTGTAAAATCATGCTTCCCTACAAGATACTTTGCGCCTTCCTGCATTAGTTCTAGATCTAAATCATGTTGGATTTGCCAAACCCAACCCACATCTACAATTGCAGGTGCACGTCTACTTAGTAGCCTAAATACATACCGGCGTTCTTTTGCGGAAAATCTTGCATGAAAATCATCTGCAACAATCGAACATTTAGTAATCGAAATAGGTTCAGGTCTTAAATGATAATTTATTGCTTCAGATAAGCGAAAACTGTCCCAAGGTTTATTCAGATCAAAATGTGCGATTTGGCCTGTTGCATGAACTCCTGCATCTGTCCGGCCTGCACCTTGTATTTCAGGTTTTTCGGGTGCAATTTTTGAAATTGCTATTTCAATAGTTTGCTGCACAGATGGTACATCACGCTGACGTTGCCAACCGTGATATGGTTTCCCATCGTATTCAACTTTTAGTGCATATCGAGGCATAAATTCTCGATACCCCGTAAATTACTTTTTGCCAAGTTTTATTCTTTTATCTAATTGTAGGATCTTAAATTGTGTACTTTAATTATTTAAAGAAACTAAATGATGTTATGCTAGACCTTTTCTTGCTTGCACATTATAAAACGTTTTATGGAGCTAATATTTAAAATAATTATTCGAATTATTGGCCCGGTGATCTGAAACAAAGATCTGCCGGGAGAAGTCGTTTGAGTATTCGCGCCGAACAAACCCAAACTTTAAATTTTCCATGACTGGAACATGATATGTGTGCTGAAACGCCTGATTACAAAGATACAATAAACTTACCGGTAACCGATTTCCCTATGAGGGCAGGTCTGCCAGGTCGTGAACCTATCTGGTTAGAACGTTGGGCTAAAATAGGTATCTATGAGAAATTAAGAGAGAAAAAAGGGCGTGAGTCATTTGTACTTCATGATGGACCACCTTATGCAAACGGTCATCTTCATATTGGTCATGCTTTAAATAAAATTTTAAAAGACATGGTTGTAAGATCGCAGCAGATGATGGGAAAAGATGCACGATATATACCTGGATGGGATTGCCATGGCTTACCAATTGAATGGAAAATTGAAGAGCAATACCGAAAAAAAGGTAAAAATAAAGATGATGTTCCTGTAGTTGAATTGCGTCAGGAATGTAGGAAATTCGCAGAGGGTTGGGTTGATATTCAAAGAGAGGAGTTCAAAAGATTAGGGATTACGGGTAAATGGGATAACCCATACTTAACGATGAATTTTCATGCAGAAGCAGTAATTGCAGATGAATTCATGAAATTTGCAATGAACGGATCTCTATACCAAGGCTCAAAACCGGTTATGTGGTCCCCGGTTGAAAAGACTGCTTTGGCTGAAGCTGAAATAGAATACCATAATCATAAATCTCATACTATTTGGGTGCCGTTTAATTTTAAATCTGCACCGGAAAAAATAAAAAATGCCCGAGTGGTCATATGGACGACAACTCCATGGACAATACCTTCAAACAAGGCCGTAGCTTTTAACCCAAAAATTTCTTATGGATTATATGAAGTTCTAGAGACTGAAGAAGAAAGTTGGACTGCACCGGGGCAGCAGTATATCTTTGCTGATATTTTGGCAGAAGATACATTAACAAAATCTCGAGTTGTTAAATTTAATCGTATTTCAGATGTATTAGCATCTGATTTAGACAATGCTATCTGTTCACACCCACTTTCAGAGATGGATGAATATTGGTCATATGATGTCCCTATGATTGATGGTGAACATGTTACAGATGAAGCTGGAACGGGTTTTGTTCATACGGCGCCCAGTCATGGTGCCGATGATTATGAATGTTTTGTCAAACGAAATTGGTTAGATAGAATGACACATAACATTGGAGAAGCATCACAGTTTTTAGATCATGTCCCTTTTTTTGCAGGATTAGAAGTATTTGATAGAAAAGGAAAAGAAGGAAAAGCAAATAATGCTGTTATTGCCAAATTAGTTGAGGCTGGTGGGATAATAGCAAGGGGTCGAGTTGAACATAGTTATCCACATTCATGGCGCTCCAAAGCTCCAATTATATTTAGAAATACACCCCAATGGTTTACTTCTATAGACAAAGAAATTGGTGGAAATGATGAGCATGGAAAGACTATACGTCAGCGTGCGCTTACAGAAATTGATAATGTAAAATGGACACCTCAATCTGGTAGGAACCGATTGTTTTCAATGATTGAAGCTCGACCTGATTGGGTAATGTCTCGACAACGTGCCTGGGGAGTTCCTTTAACCTGTTTCACCAAAAAAGATGCTTTACCTACTGATCCAAGTTTTATCTTGAAAGATGCTAAAGTTAATGCCCGCATTGTAGCTGCATTTGAAAATGAAAGTGCTGATTGTTGGTTTGAAGACGGAGCAAAAGAGCGATTTTTAGGTGCAGAATACAATGCTGAAGAATGGGATCAAGTTTTTGATGTTTTGGATGTTTGGTTCGATAGTGGCTCAACACATGCTTTTGTAATGCGAGATCGAGATGATGGAGCGGATGATGGTATCGCAGATTTATACTTAGAAGGTACGGATCAACATAGAGGTTGGTTTCATTCTTCTTTGCTGCAATCTTGTGGAACAAATGGGCGTGCACCTTATAAAGGTGTGCTAACGCATGGTTTTACACTTGATGAAAAAGGCATGAAAATGTCAAAATCTGTAGGTAACACAATTGCTCCAGAACAAGTGATCAAACAATATGGTGCGGATATTCTACGTTTATGGGTTGCTCAAGCTGACTACACTGCAGACTTACGTATTGGTCCAGAAATATTAAAAAATGTTGCTGATAGTTATAGAAGACTTCGCAATACAATGAGGTTTATTCTTGGAAATCTTAATGATTTTAATGAATCTGAAAAAATTGATTACTCTGAGATGCCTGAGCTTGAGCAATGGGTTTTACATCGTCTGGCTGAATTAGATGCTGTTGTTAGAGATGGCTATGCTGCGTATGATTTTCAAGGTGTTTTCAGCCAGGTCTTCCAGTTTGCAACAGTCGACCTATCAAGTTTCTATTTTGATATAAGGAAAGATGTTCTTTATTGTGATGATGTAAATGGTATAAAGCGTAAAGCCGCAAGAACAGTTCTTGATATATTATTTCACCGATTAACAACTTGGTTAGCGCCAATGCTTTGTTTCACTATGGAAGATGTCTGGTTGCAACGTAATCATGAAAATGAATCTTCAATACATCTTGTTGATATACCTGAGACATCGTCTGATTGGTTGAATGGAAAAGTAGCTTCAAAATGGGAAGCTATCCGAAATGTTAGACGTGTTGTGACAGGAGCAATTGAAGTAGAGCGAACAGCAAAGAATATTGGCTCTTCTCTTGAAGCTGCGCCAGAAGTGTATTTCAACTCAAATGTTGATTTAAAGAGCCTATCAGAGACAGTAGATTTCGCAGATATTTGTATTACATCAGATATCAAATTGATTGATGGTAAACCATCGGCTCAAGGCTTTAGGCTTGATGATGTGCCCGATATTGAAGTAATTTTTAAGAAAGCTGATGGTGAAAAGTGTATGCGCTGTTGGAAGATTAACTCACAAGTTGGTAAACAAAAACATGATGGTTGCTGCCAACGGTGTAGTGATGCGTTAGGTTAAAGATATGTCCCTAAGCGTTTTTATTGCTGTATTATTTGCTGCAATACTACACGCATCATGGAACGCTATAATCAAATTTGGTGATGACAAACTTCAAGGTATGGTATTGCTGTCATTAGCTCATGGTATAATTGGGTTTATTCTACTTATATTATTCCCATTACCTAATGCCGAAGCATGGCCATGGTTGATTGCTTCAGTAGGGTTTCACTTATGGTATAAATTATTCTTAACTAGTGCATATGAACAAGGTGATCTCAGTCGTGTTTATCCAATTGCGCGCGGAACTGCACCATTACTAGTTTTAGTTTTGAGTTCTATTTTTATAATAGATGCCATTTCCAATCAGGATATTTTTTCAATTATTGCAATCGGAATAGGGATTTTTATCCTTGGTATTGGTGTATTTAGTAATAAAGAAACAGTTGCGTTGTTACCATTTGCATTGTGTTCGGCAATTGGAACTGCAGGCTATTCTATTACCGATGGCCTTGGTGCAAGAGCATCTGGTGATGTTACAAGTTATATTGGTTGGTTGTTTTTCTTAGATGCAGTTGTATTTATGTTTTATGCTTTTTTTAAAAGAGGTTTGAGTATTATACCAAAAAAAATATCAGTTTGGATTCTGGGATTAATTGCAGGTTCGGCATCAGTTTTAGCCTATTGGATAGCGGTCTGGGCAATGACAATTGCTCCAATAGCATTAGTAGCTGCATTGCGTGAAACGTCGGTATTATTTGCAGTTTTGATAGGCGTTTTATTTTTTAAAGAAAGTATGGGTAAGAGTAAAATTATTGCTTCTTTAATAATTGTATTTGGTATTATTATTACTCGTCTTTAGCTGGAAGAAACTGTTGTACAATCCCAACCGTTAATAAGTAAACTGAAGTTATTGCTAGTGCAGTTGTAATAAGCGGTCCTGCATTAAAGTTTGTCCAGGCAGATACACCAGCAAGTGCAGTCCAAATTATAGCAATTGGTAAACTTATTGATCGCCACCTTTGTGTTCTGACAGGGTGAATGAATTTCAGGGGTGTAAACATTGAAGCAGCGAGTATTATTACTAAAGCTAAAATAATATAGAAATTTGGATGAGTTGCAAAAACAACGACTGCAAACATATTCCAACATCCAGGAAAACCAGAAAAGGAATTATCCTTTGTTTTCATTCTTGTGTCAGCAAAATATAATGCGGAAGTAAATGTGATTATTATTATAGTAACCCAGCCAGTCCATCCATCTAATAAGCCAGACTGAAAGAGCGCATATGCTGGTATAAATACATATGTTAAGTAATCAATTATTAAATCTAACAAGACGCCATCATACTCTGATGCATTATCTTTGACATTATAATGTCTTGCCAATGGTCCATCTATGCCGTCTACAAAAAATGCTATAACTAACCATAAAAACATCATATCCCAGTTGCTTCCAACTGCAGCAAGCATTGCTAGCATTGCAAAAACTGCGCCTGTAGCGGTCAAATAATGAACTAAAAGAGCTTTTACATGTGATGTCATTGGGGCTTAATATAGGAGTTTAAGAAAAACTCAACTACTAGATTTATCATGCTTTAGGGTGTGCTTTTTTATAAACATCCATTAACCGAGTTTGATCAACTGCAGTATATGCTTGAGTGGAAGAGAGAGATGCATGGCCAAGTAACTCTTGTATCACCCTTAAATCTCCACCTGCTTCCAAGAGGTGGGTTGCAAATGAATGGCGCATAGAATGTGGCGTTGCAGTTGATGGCAAGCCTAACTGAATTCTGGTTTGTTCCATTACTTTTCTGATTAAGCGTTGATTTAATGGGCCACCCCTTGCGCCTTTGAATAACCGGTCATTTGGTAAAAAAGAATAGGGGCAGCATTTTAAATAATTTTTAACTGCAGCTTTGGCTACTGGTAAGATTGGTACGATCCTTTCTTTGTTACCCTTACCTATGATTTTCAAAACTTCAGGAAGTGGTGTTTTATCAAATGTAATAGACAGAGCTTCGGATATACGTAATCCACATCCATATAATAATGTTATAACTGCAACGTTTCGCGCATTTATCCATTCATGCTCAGATTGCAGGTCTATCTGTTTAATAAGATCTTTTGCATCTGATTTTTTTACTGGACGTGGAAGTGGTTTCTCAAATTTTGGTGTTCGAGTAGAAAGTACAGCTGTTGTTGAAACACCATATGTTTGACCCATCCAACGATAAAAACTTTTAATTGCTGATAATGCCCTTGCAAGAGAGCGAGGTGACAATCCGGACCTCCTTGCATGTGATATCCATGATCGCATGTCTTTAACGCTAACTTTTGATAAAATAGCTTTTGATGGCATTTTTCCATTATGTTGAGAAAGAAAATGAATAAAGTGTGATACATCATGACGATATGCATCAATAGTTTTTTCAGCCCTTCCACCAACTGCAGAGAGGCTAGACAGCCAATTTTCCATTAAATCTATTCCGCCATTAAGATTGCCCATTAAAAAACCATCGTTGCATAATCTTTTCAAAAATTGACCCATAAAATACAAATAAATCTGTTCCCATGTTTGGTAAGAACTGGTCTGAATTAATTGAACCTAATAAAAGCAATCCTGGTGAATTTCCTTGACCCAAATCTAGTTTCATTAGAGCTTCAGACCTAAGCTTAGGTGCAATATCGTTATAAATATTTGAAGCACCTTTCCTTATTTGGCGCAATGTAACGGGACGTGGATCACTATCTTGCCCCAAGGAAATATAGTGATCAATTTCACCTTCTTGAAGAAAAACTACACTGGGTCCAAATTCTATCTCGAGTTGAGGTATATCTTCTTGGTTAATGGATGGCGCTTCTAAACATAATCTGGCTACATCAATGTTCAAAGAACTAGCCCAATCTGTTTTTAAAAAATGTAAAAATTCAGTAAAAGTTTTAGGCTCTAGAGCATCTAAGATAGCAGAGTGTACTTTAGTTGTTGTTGAAATATTTTTATATGCTGCAGATATGATATTGCTATTTTGCCCTTCAATCTCCTCAACACGACCTTCTAAGCGCTTTAATACTACACTTTTTAAATCTATTACATTTGTTGGAGCATTACTTGAACTTGCAGAAATTAATGCACGCATAACTTCTCTATCGTTTAACAATGCTTCTGGATCTTGTAGTATACGTTTTCGAAAATCACTAATTTGAGTTGTGTCATCCATGTATATTTCTCATTTTGTCTATAAATTCTGAATTTTATTTCATGTATCGGGCTTGTTTATTATAACGTAACCTCATTAATATATAAACAAATATTAACATTTGAGGAAACAAGAGATTGAGTGATCAAATTAAACATAACTCATCTCAAAATTTCTCTGATGGTGAGTTAGTATCAGTATTAACAACTCAGCCTATTGATAGATTTCTTGACTACAAAGCCCCTAAAGAAGGTGTAAAGTTGGGTTCTTATGTAGAAGTTCCATTAGGCCCCAGAAAAGTAATTGGTGTTGTTTGGTGCGCAGGAAAGGGTGATTATGATCAAAATAAGATCCGGACAATTTCAAACAGATTAGATGTTCCTGAAATGCGACCTGAAATGATGGAGTTTCTATCACGCGCTGGGCGATATACTCTAACCCCCTTGAATGGGATGCTCAAACTCGCCACGCGTGCACCTGGATTAACTGATCCACCCAGTATGAAAATAGTTTATGCAAAAGGGGATAGAGACGTAGATCGAATGACACCAGCACGTGAAAGAGTCTTAAAAATTCTTAAAGATACTGCTGATATGCAATTTACTGGCAAAGAATTAAAAGAAGCTGCAAACGTTACTATTTCAGTTATAAAAGGTTTGGTTTCTCAAGGAGCTGTTACTGAATTAGAAAGTCCTCGTGACATACCATATGCTGAACTTGATCCATGCCTACCATCCAAGAAACTCACATCTGCCCAAAAGGATGCAGGCGACAGATTACGCAAAAATATACGTATGAATACATACAATACTACCCTTTTACGAGGTATTACAGGTTCAGGAAAAACTGAGGTTTATTTAGAAGCTGTGGCTGAGTGCTTGTTATTAGGCAAGCAGGCATTAATTCTAATTCCAGAGATAGCTCTAACTGTCGAATTCTTAGACAGGCTAAAAAAACGATTTGGCCAGAAACCTGCACAATGGCATTCAGGCGTTACTATGACAGAAAAAAGGCGTTGTTGGCGCATGGTAGCAGAAGCTAAAGCACAAGTAGTCGTTGGTGCGAGATCATCTTTGTATCTCCCATTTAAGAATTTAGGACTGATTGTAGTAGATGAAGAACATGATACATCATATAAACAAGAAGATGGTGTGTTATATTCAGCTCGCGATATGGCTGTTATGAGAGCCTCTATTGAACAAGGTTCAGTGATTTTAGCTTCTGCCACACCTTCTTTGGAAACTTGGGTAAATGCTGATACTGGAAAATATAATCGTGTTGATCTTACAGAAAGATTTGGTGATGCTAGAATCCCTGAAATTTTTACAATAGACATGCGTGATCAGCCAATGGAAAGAAATTCGTGGATTTCTCCCCAATTAAAAGAGGAAGTTGAGTTAAGGCTCGAACGTAGTGAGCAATCTTTATTGTTTTTAAACAGAAGGGGATATGCACCTATTACAGTTTGCCGTAAATGTGGAGATCAACTCGGTTGTGAGCAATGTGATGCCCGCATGGTCGAACATAGATTTCATGGGCACCTGATGTGTCACCAATGTGGTGAAACAAAAGAAATGCCAAATACTTGCCCTTCATGTGGAGAAGTTGATTGCTTAACGGCGGTGGGTCCTGGAGTAGAACGATTAGCTGAAGAGGCTCAGGTTAAGTTTCCTAATGCAAAAATCTCTGTATTATCTTCAGACATGCTAATTTCTGCACAAGCATTAAAAGAAAGAATTAAAGGAATTGCATCAGGTGATGCTGATATAATAATTGGCACACAATTGGTTGCAAAGGGCCATAACTTTCCTTTGCTAACTTTGGTTGGTGTGATTGACTCTGACTTAGCGCTTATGGGTGGAGATTTACGAGCAGCAGAACGTACATTTCAATTGATGCGTCAAGTGGCTGGGCGGGCAGGCCGTGCAGATAAAAAAGGAATTGCTTTTTTGCAGACCCACCAACCTGAACATCCTGTAGTTAAAGCAATCTTGAAAGGTGATGAAGAAGAATTTTGGCAATCTGAAGCGCAACAGAGACGTCTTGCAGGTATGCCACCATTTGGCAGGCTAGCTGGAATAATTTTAAAAGGCCCAAATTTAAATAATGTTTTTAATGTAGCAAATCATATGGTTAAAAATGCTCAAACGTTAGACATAATAAATGCCCAAGTTTTTGGGCCTGCTCCAGCGCCTATTGCAAGAGTACGCGGTAATCATCGTGTCCGGATATTAGTAAAATCATCAAAAGAAACAATGCTTCAAAGCTCTTTGATGAAATGGAGAAACTCATTTAAGATTCCAAAGGATATACAAATTAGTATAGATATTGATCCACAGTCATTTTATTAGCCGTTAAAGACTAGAAATAGCTACTCCAAATATGTAAGAGAAATATAGAAACAGTTAGAGACATCAAAATGACAAATATCATTAAGCCGAAGCCAGGCATTATGGACATAGAATTATATGTTGGTGGTAAATCTCATGCTGTAGGCGTTGAAAATACTGTAAAATTAAGTTCAAATGAAAATCCATTTGGTCCAAGTCCCAAAGCAAAAGACGCATATATAAAACAATCAGACTCTTTAGCGGTTTACCCCTCTTCAGATCACTCTGCGTTAAGGTTAGCGATAGCAGAGAATAACGGATTAAATGCTGAACAAATTATTTGTGGTAATGGATCTGACGAAATAATTACATTTTTGTGTCAGGCTTTTGCAAGTGTTGGGGATGAAGTTTTATTTACTGAACATGGCTTTGGGATGTATCGTATCTGTGCTTTAGGTGTTGGGGCAACTCCTATAGTGGCGCTCGAAAAAGAACGTGTAACAAATGTTGATGCATTAATTGATTGTTGTACTGCAAATACAAAGTTAATTTTTGTTGCAAATCCAAATAATCCTACGGGTACATTTATTCCATTATCAGAAATTGAACGCTTAATAAATGGTGTTCCAGAAAACACAGTAGTAGTTTTAGATGGTGCTTATGCAGAATATATTGAAGGATATGACGGCGGAGCAAAATTGGTTGAAAAATATGAAAATGTTGTAATGACCAGAACTTTTTCTAAAATTTATGGACTTGGTGGTTTGAGGGTTGGTTGGGGTTATGCATCACCAGTCATAATTGATATTTTGTCTCGCTTAAGAGGTCCATTTAATATCAACCGTGCAGCTTTATCAGCGGCTACTGCAGCAGTTAATGATGAGGAATATGTAAAAAATTGTTTGTTGCACAATAGAAATTTGGGTGATTTTTTAATCAATGAAATAAGAAATCTGGGGTTTAAATGCGATGATACATTTGCAAATTTCATACTTCCTCGATTTTCTGATGAAAAACAAGCTGATGCTGTCAATGATACCTTAGAAAAAGATGGATTAATTGTAAGACAAGTAAAGGGGTATAATTTACACAATTGCCTTCGAATAACTATTGGTAAAGAGGCTGACTGTTTTAGAATAATAGCTTCATTGAAAAAGTTTAAAGGAAGCCCATTATGAAGGTTATGTATGATAAAGTAACACTAATTGGATTAGGGTTGATTGCTTCATCTATGGGGCATGCAATGAAAAAAATTGGCTTAGCTAATGAAATAGTAGGATTTTCACAAACAAAAGAAACTCGAGAGATATCATTAGATATTGGATTTGTTGACAGTGTCGCTGAAACAATTGAAGAGGCTGTTGCTGGTGCAGATCTAATCGTATTATCGGTTCCAGTTGGTGCTATGGCTGAAGTTGCAAAGAAAATTGGTCCCAAATTAAAGCTAGGTGCAACGATAACTGATGTCGGTTCGGTTAAAAAATCTGTAATTGATATGGTTAAACCTCATATTCCTGCAGGAGTACATTTTATTCCAGGGCATCCTTTGGCCGGTACTGAACAATCAGGTCCAAAGTCAGGGTTCCCAGAATTATTCAAAAACCGTTGGTGTATTTTGACCCCACTTGAAAACTGTGACGAAGAAGCAAGAAATAAGTTAGAGAAATATTGGGAGGCGCTAGGTGCTAATGTTGAATTTATGGACGCTGAACACCATGATTTAGTGCTTGCTGTAACAAGCCATGCACCTCATTTAATTGCATATACAATGGTTGGTGTTGCTGATGATTTGGGCCGAATAACCGATAAAGAGGTCATCAATTTTTCAGCGGCCGGATTTCGTGACTTTACTAGGATTGCAGCAAGTGATCCAACAATGTGGCGTGATGTATTTTTAAATAATAAAGAAGCAACATTGGAAATACTTGGTCGATTTACAGAGGAACTATTTGATTTACAAAGAGCCATTCGAAGAGGTGATGGTGATCAACTATTTGAATATTTTGATCGAACACGTGCTATTAGGCGAAGTATCATTGATGCTGGCCAAGATACTGAAGCTGCTAATTTTGGTCGAGGAAGTGTTGATGAATGATTTACTTAATAGAAGTTAATCCTAGGCGAGTCTAATATTGGTATTATACCAACGAATATTTTTTTGTTAGAAAACTTTAAAGGTATCTCTAGCTCTTGCTTATCACCAGATATAGCAGCAAATAAGCTAAACAATGTTCTTATAGTATTTTTTGTATTATTATTTAACTCACCATTATTTAATGCTAGATCCAAAATTTGTTCCCAATTAGATGCTCTTAAGGTGACTTTACCATTTGGGTATCCATCTGAGTCTAATATAAGATTACCAGAGGCTTTTAATTTAAAACTTCCCCATTCAAGGTTTGTATTATTAATTTTGAGATTAGAAATATTTTTTAATTCGTGCTCAAATGATCTTTGAGTTATAGGTTCATCAAATTTTGCTGATACATCCAATCTGAAAGCCCCAAACTTAATGGGCATTGTTCCAGTAGGATCATATTCTTTCAAATTAAACTTATCAGAAGAAAAGTTTGTCAAATCTAAACCTATGTCATATTCGTTTTCAGTACTATTAGTCTTTCGTAACGCCAAAATTATTTTTTCAGTTGATGCAAACGTGTCTTCGGTAAAATTAATTTGTAAATTTTCGCTTGAAATAGTTGTGCGATTTAACTCTAGTTCTTCTTTTGGATCAAACACTAAAGATCCTCGGAGCTTTTGGGATGTTATTAATAGCTCTTGCCCAGATATTTTTAGTTTTTGTTCTAATGGACCCAAAACAATAAAATGATTAGGTTTATATGATAACTGTAATATTTCAAACTGGTTGGCTGACCATTCCAGTCCAGATTTAGGGTTTGATAGTTTTATATTTTTAATGATTGCATCAAATCTATTTGGAAAACCTCTTAATGATAGTGATTTTTGAACAATCCATCCATTTTCTGACTTTTCATTAAACCAATCATTTAATGTTGATTGTCTGATAGATTTGCCAACAAACCAATATGCACTCCATCCTAATGACGCTGCTAAAATGATAATTACTAATGATCTCATTTTTTAACCTTTTCTTTTTGGTCTATGCGCTTCTATATTTAAAGCCAAGTCTAAAGGTAAATGATATGAACGAACAAGATATATGGGTATTCGGATATGGATCACTCATCTGGAAACCTGGATTTGAATTTGCACACCAAGAAATAGGAAGGTTGCAGAATTACAAAAGATCTTTTTGTATTTGGTCGATTCATTATAGAGGCACCCCAGAACATATGGGATTAGTTCTGGCTTTAGATAAGGTTCAGGGTTCAAATTGTGATGGCCTATTATTCAAAATTAAAGCAAAAAATGTAGAAAAAGTTTTAAGTTACTTAAGAAAAAGAGAGTTAATATCTGATGCCTATTTGGAAGTAATAGTCGATGTTAAATTAAACTCAGGTGAAACAGTAAAAGCATATACATATTTGGTTAATCGCAATCATGAACAATATGCTGGTTCTTTAACGATCGATGATCAGGCTTTAATTATAAAATCAGCTAAGGGCACAATAGGTTCAAATACTGAATATTTGTATAATGTAACAAAATGTTTAAGAGATTTAGGAATTAAAGATCCTGAGTTAGAAAAACTTTCTTACCAAACACGTAAGTTAAGTGAGTAAATTTACGAAAAGCAACTATATTTTCCTTTGATTGAATTACTCTACTCACAAATGTTGAATATAGACTAAGAATGAAATCATAATAATGGAAATATAAACTCAATTAGTTGTTTCTCAAACTTAACAATTGGAATGAAGCTCTCAACACGTTAGTATTCATATAAAATAATCCAAAAGAGGCTAAATAATGGCGCAAAAAGATTTAGGGTTCCAAAATCAATTTACTCAACCAGTAAATCAGATAATTACTATGCTTTTAATTGTCATTGCTGTTTTTGTTGGGGGCTATTTCCTTTATCCAGCTGTTTCTCCAATTTTTGTTGCATCTCCCTATCTAAATAGTTTCATATTTTTTGTTTTTTTAGGGGGCTTAGTTTCCTGTTTTGGTCAGGTAGTTTCTCTCGTTAAATCAGTAAGCTGGATCGAAGGCTTTGTAATTGATCGTGTTGGTCATGATTTAATAAAACCGCCAGGATTAATGGCCAGTTTAGCTGCTCTTTTATCAGATTCTGGTGCAAGGCATGCATTAACCTCAACTTCGACGCGTTCTATATTAGATAGCTCTGCTACGAGATTAGATGAAGGAAGGGAAATAACTCGTTATATCATAAATTTATTAATTTTTTTGGGATTATTAGGTACATTTTATGGACTTGCTACAACAGTTCCGGCTGTAGTTGATACGATAAGATCACTGGCACCACAAGAAGGCTCAACAGGTTTAGATGTTTTCGCAAAGCTAATGACAGGTCTTGAAGCACAGTTAGGTGGAATGGGCACTGCTTTTGGTTCATCCTTACTTGGATTAGCGGGTTCTTTAGTTATTGGAATATTAGACTTATTTGCAGGACGTGGGCAAAATCGATTTTACCGTGAATTAGAAGAATGGTTGTCATCAATAACCAAAATTACAATTGGTGGTGAAGGTGATGGAAATCTCGCTGGAGCAGGATTATTTCAGCATGCTAATTCTAACATGGAAAATATGACAAGTCTTTTTGCACAAACTGCAGGGCGAATGGATCAACTTGCTGTTTCTATTGAGCATATGGTCCAACACACTGCATCTCTACATGATGTAAACAATCTTGCGTTCCAATCAATTGCTCAAGGGCAGCAAAATTTGGTTGATGCTGTTATGAAAATGCAGGAAGATGGTGATGGAATTCTTGACGCAGAAACACGTATGCGTTTAAGAAATATTGATACCCAGTTATTAAGAATTTTGGAAGAAACAACTGTGGGGCGTCAAGAAACCAACCAAGAATTACGACAAAATATAAATGCCCTTACCGCTGCTATAAATAACTTGGCAAAGAGTTAATCAATGGCGTTAAAGAGATCAGGATCCAGATTTGAAGCTAGTATTTGGCCGGGTTTTGTTGATGCTATGACTGCATTATTATTAATATTATTTTTTGTTCTTTCTATCTTTATGATCGTACAATTTACTTTACGTGAGACTATAACAGATCAAGATTTAGAGCTTAATAATCTTTCTTCTCAAATTGAACAGCAAGATTCAGAGCTTAATAATTTGTCTTCTTTGATAAGTAAAAAAGAGACTGAGTTAAACAGTTTATCAACAGAAATTTTGTCAAAAGAAGAAAGATTAAATAAGTTAACTTCAGAAATTTCTCAAAAAGATTTGATGCTTGATAGTTTATCGACTCAAGTAACGGAACAAGATTTAGAATTAAATGATTTATCACTTCAACTTACTGATCTTGCTAGCGCGCTCGGATTAGAAAAAATACGTTCAAATAGTATTGAGGATGATTTGGGTAAAACTAGAGACACACTCAATAAAGCTGAAGATCAAATTTTATTGCATCTTTCAACAATTTCAAAGTTAACAAAAAAATCTGGCACTCAGTCTGAAAAAATTGATACTTATAAAACTCAAATAGAAACTTTACTATCAAACAAACTCGAACTTGAAAATTCTAACTCAGATTTAATGGTAAATAAATCGCAACTTGAACTTCAAATGGCTAAATTATTACTAGATAAATCAAAATTAGAAGAAAAAAATCTAGAAACTATTAATGAAAAAGAAGCTATTGAACTTTTATTAATAAGTGCACGTAATGAAATAAATGAAAAAGAAGAAAATGCACGCTTATCGGCTGCAAAACGAGAAGCACTAGAAGGTTTAATTGCAAAATTACAAAATGAAGGTGAATTACAGGTTGCTGAGATAAGCACAATTACTAAAGCTTTGTCCGTTGCTGAAAAAAACCGTCTTGCAGAAATTTCAGCTGCAGAATTTTTACGAGAAAAGTTAAAAAATGCTGATACAGAACTAACTGTAATGTCGCTTGCTTTAGAAGCGGAGCGAAAAGAAGCTGAGGATACCTTAACTAAACTAGCTGCGGCCAATGCTATTGAAAAATCTCTAACAATTGATCTGAATAAAAGTTTTACTGAGGTGGAGCGACAAGCTGCTTTAATTGCTCAAGCTAATATTTTGCTCAATCAAGAAAAAACACTTTCTTCAAGTGCACAAAGAAAACTTGCTCTTTTAAATACACAAACCTCACAGCTCAGAGATCAATTAAATCAACTACAAGGTTTATTAGATGAATCAAAAGAAGCTGACTCAAAAGCACAAATTCAATTAAAAATGCTTGGAACAAATTTGAATTTAGCATTAGCTAGGGTAGCATCTGAGCAGAGGAAGCTTGCTGCTGAGCAAGAAAAAGTTGCAGCAGAACAAAGAAAAATTGCAGAATTTGAATCTAAAGAAAAATTAAGACTAGCTGATGAGGCAAAAGATTTAAAGAAATTCCGATCTGAATTTTTTGGTAAATTGCGTGAAGTTATGGAAGGTAAAGAAGGTGTACGTATTGTCGGTGACCGTTTTGTATTTTCTTCTGAAGTTTTATTCTCTGTTGGATCAGCCTATTTAGGATCGAGGGGTAAGACAGAAATTAGTAAAGTTGCTGATATAATCAATCAAATAGCCGATGAAATTCCAACTGGTATAGATTGGATTTTGCGTGTTGATGGTCACACTGACCGTATACCTTTTAGTGGTTTTGGGAATGACTATAAAGATAACTGGGAATTAAGCCAAGCAAGAGCTTTATCAGTCGTTCGTTATTTAATGGACGATCTAGATATTCCGGCAAATCGATTGGCCGCAAATGGGTTTGGCGAATTCCAACCAATTGACAATCGAGATACGCCAGAGGCTTATAAGACAAATAGACGAATTGAATTAAAGTTTACAGAAAAGTAGTCATAGCCAAAATATTATTGCTAAAATTAAAATTGTTTATTTTGCAGTAAGCAGTGGTGGTTTCCTTTTTGTAATTTGTCGAGCTTCTGGCGAGATCAACTCTAGATCTAGTTTATCATCTTTTAGATGCACCTTCACTAATCCACCTTTAGAAAGTTTTCCAAATAACAGTTCCTCAGCTAAGGGTTTCTTAAGATGCTCTTGAATTACTCTTGCCAAGGGCCTTGCCCCCATTTTGTCATCATATCCTTTATCAGCCAACCAGCTTGCTGCTTCTGAAGAAAGTTCAAACGTAACATTTCTGTCCATCAATTGCGCTTCTAGTTGTAATACGAATTTATCAACAACTTTAATTATCACTTCTTTAGATAGTGGTGCAAAACTTATCGTTGCATCTAATCTGTTTCTAAACTCTGGAGAAAAAGTTCTCTCTATTGCTGCTGTATCTTCTCCTTCTCTTCTATCACGACCAAAGCCAATAGCTTCTTTTGCTTGCTCCGTGGCGCCAGCGTTTGATGTCATAATTAAGATTACATTTCTAAAATCTGTAGAACGTCCATTGTGATCAGTTAATTTCCCATGATCCATGACTTGAAGTAAAATATTAAATACATCAGGGTGTGCTTTTTCAATTTCATCTAAAAGTAAGACACAATGCGGGTTTTGATCAACACCATCAGTTAATAAACCACCTTGATCAAAACCAACATAACCAGGAGGAGCTCCAATTAGTCGGCTAATTGCATGCTTTTCCATATATTCAGACATATCAAATCTGATTAATTCGACACCTAAAGTGTCAGCTAGTTGTTTTGCCACTTCTGTTTTTCCAACCCCTGTTGGTCCAGCAAATAAATAATTGCCGATTGGTTTTTCAGGTTCTCGTAATCCAGCACGTGCAAGTTTAATTGCCGACGCTAATGCATCAATTGCTGGATCTTGGCCAAATACTACACGTTTTAATGATGCATCTAATTCTCGAAGTAATTCTGCGTCATCACGTGATATATTTTTTGCAGGTATTCTTGCCAGTTTGGCTATAACATCTTCAATTTCTTTTACACCTAGGGATTTTCTTCGTTTTGACGCAACAACTAACCTTTGAGAAGCTCCAGCTTCATCTATAACATCAATTGCTTTATCTGGTAACTTTCTATCATTTATGTATCTTGCCGATAATTCTACAGCTGTTTTTATAGCATCCATAGAATATTTTACATCATGATGTTGCTCAAAACGCGATTTAAGCCCTTTAAGGATATTTATTGTATCTTCAATATTTGGCTCAATTACATCAATTTTTTGAAATCTTCTCGCAAGCGCGCGATCTTTCTCAAAGTGTTGTCTGTATTCTTTATATGTTGTTGAACCCATACAACGTAGTTTTCCACCTTGAAGTGCTGGTTTTAATAGGTTGGAAGCATCCATTGCTCCTCCTGAAGTTGCACCAGCTCCTATAACAGTATGGATTTCATCTATAAATAGTACTGCATCTGGGTGATCTTCCAACTCTCTCATCACTGATTTTAAACGTTCTTCAAAGTCACCACGATATTTTGTTCCAGCCAATAAAGAGCCCATGTCTAGTGAATATATTGTAGTTTCAGATAATATCTCTGGTGTTTCACCTGAAATAATTTTTACAGCTAATCCTTCAGCGATAGCGGTCTTTCCAACGCCTGGATCGCCCACTAAAATTGGGTTATTTTTACGTCTTCGGCATAGAATCTGGATGCATCTTTCAACTTCGTGACTACGGCCAATTAATGGATCAATATTACCTTCGCTTGCCTGGTGGTTTAAGTCGACACAATATTTTGCAAGTGCTGTTTCATCAGCATCAGAGATTTCCTCATCTTGATCATTAAATTCTTCTGAACCAGTAACTTCCCTTGGTTCGTTCATCGATGGATCTTTTGCAACACCGTGAGCAATGAAATTTACAGCATCATAGCGCGTCATTTCTTGTTCTTGCAAGAAATAAGCAGCATGACTTTCTCTTTCTGCAAATATTGCAACAAGAACGTTTGCACCAGTGACTTCTTGTTTACTTGAGCTTTGCACGTGTATTACAGATCTTTGGATTACTCGTTGAAATGCTGTGGTGGGAGTGGCATCTACACCCTCTAGGTTAGTTACTAAACTATCTAATTCATTCTCTAAAAAATGAGTTAATTTAGCTCTTAGTTCATCTAATGACACTGCACATGCCCGCATGACACGACTTGCGTTTGGCTCGTCAATTAATGCTAATAGCAGGTGTTCAAGGGTGGCTAGTTCGTGATTCCGTTGGGTTGCATAAGCTAATGATGCATGGATAGCATTTTCTAAACTACTTGAGAATGTTGGCATTAATATTTACCTTTCAGGCGTGTATTGTATCAATTAAGATTTATGTAGTTCATTTTTTATAGATTTCTCTCTATTTTTAGAATCTTCAAGCCTAAAGTGAATTTTTTCTAAATTTTGTTTAAATATTTTGAAATAAATAAACTATTTTATCTTAAATTTATCAAAAATTATCTTTTAAAATTCGAAGGTACTGAAAAACCTCATGATCCGTTTTCTGACACATATCTAACCCTAATTTGAATTCTGGCAAAGCCGACCTTAAAAAGGGATTAATTGCGAATTCTAATTCAAGCGATGTTGGTACAGTATATTTATTATCTTTCAACAAATCTTGAATTTCTTTATAATATTCTTTCAAGCGTGTATTTGAAGAATCAACACTTAATGCAAATTTTGCATTTGAATATGAATATTCATGCCCTGAGTACACAAGAGTTTCTTTGGGTAATTTCATAAACAATTTTAATGTGTTCCACATCATTTTATGTGTGCCTTCAAATAGTCGACCACATCCTAACGACATTAAACTATCACCTGTAAAAACTTTTTTACTATCTTTAAAAAAGTAAGAGATATGTCCGATAGTGTGGCCAGGAGTATTTAAGATTTCTGCTTGTTGGTTTCCAATTGAAATAACGTCACCAGTTGATACTGAAATATTTAAATTAGGAAGCCTATGGCTATCACTTTTAGCGCCTATAACATTTGCACCTGTTAACTTCTGTAATTGCTCCACTCCATCTACATGATCTGAATGATGGTGAGTTATTAAAATTGAATTTAATTTCCAACCTAACTCATTAATCATATTTAAAATTGGGTAAGCATCTGGCACATCAATTACAGCGGTATGCCCAGTTTCCTCACATCTAATTAAATAAGCATAGTTATCAATGAGGCAAGGTACTATTATAACAGAAAGAGACATGGTAATATTTCCGTATTATTGTTTATAATTTGAATGATTGCAGAAATTTAAGTCAACTTGAAGTCTAGAATTAAGATAAAAGGTAAATATGCATTTAGATGTAATTGATCTTCGAAAATTTTATTATCGAACCAAGTTAGGGCGTATAGTACAACGTGCTTTAAGAGATAAAGTAGAACGTTTGTTTGGAGATACAAAAGGACAAACGGTTCTTGGGTATGGTTTTGCGGCACCTATGCTAAGACCTTTTTTGAAATCATCAAGGCGTGTCATTTGCTTGATGCCAGGACAGCAAGGAGTTATGCCGTGGCCTGAAGGACAGCTAAATCGATCTGTTTTAACACCAGAAATTAGTTGGCCATTAGCTACTGGCATTGTCGATAAGATGGTTATTTTGCATGGCCTTGAAACAAGTAATAATCAAAATGGTTTATTGGAAGAAATATGGCGTGTATTAGGGCCGGGAGGGCGAGTATTAATTATTGTACCAAACAGATCTGGATTGTGGGCGCGTAGTGAGAAAACGCCATTTGGTTACGGGCAACCATACAGCATAAGTCAATTAGAAACTCAACTTCGCATTCATAAATTTTCAGTTGAACGGCATATGTCAGCAATGTTTTTTCCGCCAAGTCACAAACCATTTTGGTTGCGAGTGTCAAAATATTTGGAAGGTGTCGGGTTAAAGGGTGTTATTCCTTTAGCGTCTGGTGTGGTTATAGTTGAAGCTACAAAACAGATATATGCTCGGCCTAAAAGTGGATTGGGAGCGACAGTTAAAAATCCTTTAGGTGGAGTTTTAAGGGGTATAAAAAGTCCTGCTGGGAAACCAATTAAAGGTTATAATCCTCAGCGTAAATCTTGAACTTTTGAAAGTTTCTTTAAGCAAAATTCCAAAGGCTTCTTTTTTGGGAGTTGGCAATAAGAAGTACTATCTTTTTTAATTTTAGGATTAATTTTTCCACCAATAATTATCGAAATTAACCTCGATGGATCAGATAAAATATTGATAGCTTTATTATTTAATTCAGAAACAGATACATCAAAACTGGCGTCTATCAATTCCAGATTTATTGAAGCCTTGGGTGGTTGTTCAGGATGCAATTCTAAATAACGTTTCACAAGCCAATTGGGTTTCCGTCGAAGATTTGATATCAATTCATTTATTACAGTATTGTGTGAATTTTTTAACCCTTTTGTTGTATTCAAACCCATTCGTGTATTGTTATGAATATCAAACATTAGACTATAAATTTCATCCCATCTATCTGATCCAACAGTTGCCGATAGTCCTAAGAATGCAAGTTTTTCGCCAATTTGGCTGAAATGTGAACGCGGGTCGTAAGACGCACGCTTTTCTTGTCTTATAATTCTAAACATTTCTGAACCTGCTCCGTAGCCCATGTATTTGTAAAGTGTATTGCTTTCTGCTTGATGTATTAGTGATTCAAAATTTTGTACGGTACCAATAAAAATTAAAGTCTCTGTTGATTTTTTATCTTCTAAATGAATAACTCCGTTCGGAAGTTTATAAGGTGGTTTATTGATTTCATTGTTTAAAATTGCATCATATGCGGGCAAATCTTCAAGCAATACATTTGAGATATTATCAAAATCAAAATCTCTTGCATTAAGAATTATCTGGTTTGGTCTTCGTAAGATTTCTGAGCTGATGTTTTTTTTAGTCAATATTTTGTCATTTCCGGTATAAAGAACGTAATCTACTAATTCATTTTCAAGTATTTCTGGTGTCCGGAGTTGTGTTGAAGAAATGTTTCTGAATGAATGTTTCTTTCGTTTCAGCCATATATCGTTAATTTCGAAATTTTTAAGTATTTCGTTTGTATGCTTTACAGCAATATGGAAGCTTTCCTTTGGAGACTGCATTGATAAAATCAAATGTTTTGGTGTTGCGTCTATAGAAAAATTAATATCATTTATTATTCTAAAATCAATTACTTCACCAACTGATTTATTGCCAATCGGGCCATTAATCTTTGCCGCAAGGAATGCTTGAAGTATTCTATTTTGTTCTTTCGTTTGTGAATTAAGAGCCCAGACTAAAGATACAGATGCAACATTATTGTTTAACGTAGCAAATTCTGTAACATAGGAAACATCATCATTAATTTTTGTGTCAGCAAAAACTGAGCTGGTTAAAAAGAATATTCCAAACAATAAAATACAAATATGTTTAAAAAAATTCATGATTGGCTGTCTAATTTTGCTAATATTACTGCAGAAGGACTATCAGTAGCAAAAGCAGAGATTATTTTTAATATATCCTCAACTGGAGCTCTTGCTATCATCTTAGAAAATTCTGTTGGAGATACAGGTGGTAAACCATCAGAGCCTAAATTTTGAAAGAAATCAAGATAAGCACGAGGACTTTGAGATAGAGATTTTGTATATGCAACATTTTTACTACGAGCAGTTTCAATCTCTTTGTGCGTTATATTAATAGACTCAAGATTTTTTATAGCTATTTTTAAATTTTCATATGCTTCTTCTAATGTAAATCCTTCAAATGGGATTAACGAAGCAGTATATTCAATATCACCATTTACTGCTATGTACGAACTTTGAGAAAATGACTGAGCAGTGTTACCATCTAAATATAACGCATTGTTCAGGTGGGAGTTGTAAATATCAGAAGCTATGAAAAACGAAGCTTGCATGCCCAGGATATCAGACAAATCATTAAATCTAAAAAATTTAGCATAAGATAATTGATCATCCATCAGGCGGTTTGTTGAAATCTTTGTAATGCTTTCAAGCCCCTTATCTGGCCTTTGTTTGAGCCATTTGTCCTCAATACGTTTTGTTTTTATAGTATCACCAAAATATTGGGACAATTTTTTTTGAGCTAAGCTTTCATTAATATTCCCAGAAATAATTAACATTGAATTAGAAGGTATGTAATGCTTATCATGAAAATCCATTGCGGCATTGACTGTGAGTTTGTTCAGATCAGAAACTGGTGTTTCTGCTCTACCAAACTTAGAACCATATAATTTTTGCAATGCAAGTCTATTAAGCCATCTAGAAGGTGCATTGCGCTCTTTGAAATAAACTTCCCTTTTTACTATGTCGATTTCGCTTTTTTTGAAACTTTGTGATAAGTTAGGTGTGTTCAATACCGCCCTTGTTAACCGCATTATACGGTCTAAATCATTCTGATTTCCTGTATTTGTATAAACAGTGGAAACTTGGGAGGTAAAGGCATTTAGATCTCTTTGGCGGGGTTCTTGTAAAACAGCTGCGTCCGAAGATAATGCAGCTAAATGTTCTGTATAATGAGCTATTCCAGAAATTTTATCTTCATCATAACTACCTGAGAGAATAATAAGTTGTATGTCTATACGAGATTGATCCTCAATGGGTATGACATAAGCATTGTAAAGACCATAAGTGTGCTTTAACGGAATTACTTCTTGTGCATTAATAGCAAATGAAAGAAGAAAAATGATAGTAGATATAAAGAGTGTTTTCATTAAGTTATAATTATTTCAGCTCGGTCGCAGGAGAATTTATCATATTTATTGATTATTTGTTTACAAGTAATACTTAAATCAGATTATATGAATATCAAACATTTTTTCAAAAAATTTATCAAAGATTCGGGGTAATTCTAGGATTTATGCCCATTAATCGAGTATATTTAGACATTTTATTATATGTTTTGCGAGCAGATTGTCGCGGTTTAATGCTATGTAACTGAAAACATTGATTTTTCATTATTAAAAAATGTTATTAAGACAGTTGCATACGAGCGTATGCTTTGCTATCACGCCCAAAGTTGGAACGATAATTTTAATTATCTTATTCTAAATTTACGGAACGGGTTTTTACCCATAACAATATCGAAAGGTTCCACGTGTCTGACACAAGTTCGATATCTTCAGGCGTTGCCGCGCGTTATGCGACTGCATTGTTTGATTTGGCTAAGGAAGCTGATAAATTGCCTGCCATAGAAGCAGACTTAGATACGTTAGATGTTGCTTTAACAAATAATGAATCTCTACGTGATCTGTTCAATTCACCAGTCTACTCTCGAGACGAACTGATGAATTCTGTGATTGCTCTATCTGCTAAAATGAAATTATCATCAATTGTATCCAATACACTTGGTTTGATGGCTCAAAAACGCCGTCTGCAAGTTGTTCCGATGCTAATAGATGCTGTTCGTACAAAAATTTCTGATGAAAAAGGTGAAGTAACTGCTGAAGTTACTGCGGCTCAGAAATTATCGTCTGAGCAAATTAAAGAGTTGTCAGAGACACTAAAATCGTCTGTAGGCAAAAATGTAAATATCAAAGCTACAATTGATGAAAGTCTAATTGGTGGTTTGATCGTAAAAGTGGGTTCAAAAATGATCGATAGCTCGATCAGGTCAAAACTCTCAAATCTTCAAAATGTAATGAAAGAGGTCGGATAATGTCTATCCAAGCTGCAGAAATATCTGCGATCCTCAAGGACCAAATTAAGAATTTTGGTCAAGAGGCTGAAGTTGCCGAAGTAGGCCGTGTATTATCGGTTGGTGATGGTATCGCGCGTGTACATGGTTTGGACAATGTTCAAGCTGGTGAGATGGTTGAATTCCCAGGTGGTATCCGAGGAATGGCCCTTAATCTTGAAGCCGATAATGTTGGTGTGGTTATTTTTGGATCTGACCAATCAATCAAAGAAGGTGATACAGTTAAAAGAACGAATGCTATTGTTGACGTTCCTGTAGGACCTGAATTGCTTGGAAGAGTAGTCGATGGTTTGGGAAATCCAATTGATGGCAAAGGCCCGATCAAGACGAAGAAAAGATCAACTGCAGATGTAAAAGCACCCGGAATTATCCCACGTAAATCTGTACACGAGCCTATGGCAACTGGGCTAAAGTCTGTGGACGCTTTGATACCAATCGGGCGTGGCCAACGAGAGCTAATCATTGGTGATCGTCAAACAGGAAAAACTGCTGTTGCTTTAGATACTATTCTAAATCAAAAAGCTTACAATGATGTTGCAAAAGATGATAAAGAAAAATTATTCTGTATCTATGTCGCTGTAGGTCAAAAAAGATCAACTGTTGCACAGCTAGTAAAAAAATTAGAAGAAACTGGAGCTCTTGCATATACAATTGTGGTTGCAGCAACAGCTTCTGACCCGGCTCCCATGCAATTTTTAGCTCCATACGCCGCAACATCAATGGGCGAATATTTCCGTGATAACGGAATGCACGGATTAATGATTTATGATGATTTAACAAAACAAGCCGTTGCTTATCGACAAATGTCGTTATTGTTACGTCGCCCACCGGGCCGCGAAGCTTATCCAGGCGACGTTTTCTACCTACACTCTAGATTGTTAGAAAGATCAGCAAAGCTTGGTGATAATTCTGGAAACGGGTCGTTAACTGCTCTTCCAGTAATTGAAACCCAAGGTGGTGATGTTTCTGCGTTTATCCCAACAAATGTGATTTCAATCACTGATGGTCAGATATTCTTGGAAACAGAATTGTTCTATCAAGGAATTCGCCCTGCTGTTAACACTGGTTTATCTGTATCTAGAGTTGGTTCATCTGCACAAACAAATGCAATGAAATCAGTTGCAGGTTCTATTAAGCTGGAGCTAGCACAATATCGTGAAATGGCTGCATTTGCTCAGTTTGGTTCAGACTTAGACGCTTCAACACAGCAATTATTAGCACGTGGTGAACGATTAACTGAATTGTTAAAACAACCTCAATACTCTCCACTAACAACTGCAGAGCAAGTATTGGTAATTTATGCCGGCACTAAAGGTTATCTTGATAAAATTGAGGTAAGCAGAGTGCGTGCATTTGAAGATGGTTTGTTAAACTTTGCTCGAACGAGTCACGCTGATGTATTAGATTGGATTAAAACTGATGATCCAAAGATCAAAGGCGAAGCCGAAGATCGCATCAAAGCCGTTGTTGAATCTTTTTCTAAAGATTTTGCGTAACTGAAGCCTTTTATGGAACAGGAGTTTGGATAGATGCCAAACCTCAAGGACCTGAAAACACGGATCGACAGTGTTAAATCAACACGTAAGATCACCAAGGCGATGCAGATGGTTGCAGCTGCTAAGCTTCGTCGAGCGCAAGAGTCAGCTGAAGCAGGCCGACCTTATGCTGACCGTATGAATGCAGTCATGGCAAATTTGGCCAGTGGAGCATCAGGAGCTGATAATGCTCCAAAGTTGCTTGCTGGCTCGGGTGAAAATCAAGTTCACTTATTGATTGTTGCCACTGCTGAACGCGGATTATGTGGTGGTTTTAACTCTTCAATTGCTAAATTGGCACGTGCCAAGGCTGCAGAATTAACATCATCTGGTAAAACTGTTAAAATATTAACTATTGGTAAAAAAGGTCGCGAACAACTTAAACGTGACCTAGGCGATAAAATGGTTGATCATGTTGACTTATCTGAAGTGAAAAAAATAGGCTATTCGCATGCATCACAAATTGCTAGTGATATAGTATCTAAATTTAATTTGGGTGAATTTGATGTAGCAACTATTTTTTACAACAAATTTCAATCGGTTATGAGTCAAATACCAACAGAACTTCAACTAATTCCAGCAAAATTTGAGTTAGATGAAGGTCAAGACGCTCCTTTTTATGAATATGAGCCGGGTGAAGTGGAAGTTTTAGCTGATTTATTACCTCGTGCACTTTCTACACAAGTTTTTACAGCACTTTTGGAAAATGGTGCATCAGAACAGGGTGCGCGAATGTCCGCAATGGATAATGCAACCCGAAATGCTGGAGACATGATCGACAAACTGACGATTGTATATAACCGTTCACGTCAGGCTGCGATTACAAACGAATTGATCGAGATTATCTCGGGCGCTGAAGCGCTTTAAGAAACCGGAGAAACTATTATGGCAAAAGCAAAAGTAAATGTTGGTAAAATCGTCCAAGTGATTGGTGCTGTTGTTGACGTGCAGTTTGAGGATACACTTCCAGAAATCCTAAACGCGTTAGAAACTAACAATAACGGCCAAAAACTAACACTAGAAGTAGCACAGCACTTAGGTGAAAATACCGTGCGAACAATTGCTATGGATGCAACTGAAGGTCTGGTTCGTGGACATGAAGTTACTGATACATCAGCGCAAATTACTGTACCAACTGGAACGGGTACACTTGGTCGAATAATGAATGTTACTGGTCAACCTGTTGACGAGTTGGGCCCAGTTAAAACAACAACTTCAAGACCAATTCACGGTGAAGCACCATTGTTTGAAGAGCAGTCCACAGAAACTGAGATACTAGTCACAGGCATCAAAGTTGTTGACCTGCTAGCACCATATACAAAAGGTGGTAAGATTGGTTTGTTTGGCGGAGCGGGTGTTGGTAAAACAGTTTTAATTATGGAATTAATTAACAATATTGCTAAAGTTCACTCAGGATTATCAGTTTTTGCTGGTGTGGGTGAACGTACACGTGAAGGCAATGATCTATATCATGAAATGATTGAGTCTGGCGTTATTGTTCCAGATAATATGGAAGATTCTAAAATTGCACTCGTTTATGGTCAAATGAATGAACCTCCAGGTGCGCGTATGCGTATTGCTTTGACTGGCCTTACTTTAGCAGAGCAATTCCGAGATGAATCTGGTTCAGACGTTTTATTCTTTGTTGATAATATTTTCCGCTTTACACAAGCAGGAGCAGAGGTATCAGCGCTTCTAGGCCGTATTCCCTCAGCTGTGGGTTACCAACCAACACTTGCGACTGATATGGGAGCAATGCAAGAGCGAATTGCATCAACAAAAGCTGGTTCTATTACTTCAGTTCAGGCCGTGTATGTACCTGCGGACGATCTTACTGACCCAGCGCCTGCAACGTCTTTCGCTCACTTAGATGCGACAACTGTTTTAGATAGATCAATTTCAGAAAAAGGTATTTATCCAGCTGTTGATCCATTGGGTTCAACTTCTAGATTGCTCGATCCATTAATCTTAGGCGAAGAGCATTACAATGTTGCAACTGATGTTCAACAAATTCTTCAACGGTATAAATCACTACAAGATATTATTGCTATTTTGGGAATGGATGAGCTTTCAGAAGATGATAAGCTAACAGTTACACGTGCTCGTAAAATTGAACGTTTCTTGTCTCAGCCTTTTGATGTTGCAAAAGTGTTTACTGGTTCTGATGGTGTTCAAGTGCCATTAGATGACACAATCGCGTCATTTAAAGCTGTGGTTGCAGGTGATTATGATCATTTACCAGAAGCTGCTTTTTACATGGTTGGTGGTATAGCTGACGTAATTGCAAAGGCAGAAAAAATGTCAGCTGAAGCTGCTTAATTGAAAGGGTCATCAATATGGCTACCATCCAATTTGACTTGGTTTCACCTGAAAGAAAATTAGCATCTTTAGAAGCATCTGAGATACAAATTCCAGGTTCTGATGGTGATTTTACAGCAATGGCTGAACATGCACCGGTATTGACTACACTCAAACCTGGATTGTTGTCTGTTAAAGTTGGCAATGATTTGATGGAATATATTGTAACTGGTGGATTTGTTGAAATCTCTGGTTCTAACGCCTCTGTACTTGCAGAAGAAGCCTTGCCAAGAAATGAGGTTGATACATCAGTGATCGAAGGCCTCATCGAAAAAGCTACAATTGCATTGGAAGATGTCACTGCAGAGAACAAAGATGATGCAGAAAAACGACTAGCGGATACAAAAGCCCTGCTATCTTTGATTTAATTAAAAAAAATTCATTAAAAAGGCCCCTTAATTTAGGGGCTTTTTTTTATTGCTTATTAGTAAAATAAATTTATTAGTATGTGCCTTGGTATAGTGGGCCTAGTGTGTCTTCATCAAATAATGACGATACAGATGTGCCATTCGCTATGTTTAATGTTGCTTGAGCTAACATAGGTGCTAATGGAACAGTTCTAATTTTTTTGCAGGCAGCAGCTTCAGGGCTAACTTCAATGCTGTCAGTAATTACCAGGTGCTTCATTACTGAATTTGATATACGTTCGATGGCTGGTCCTGATAAAACGCCATGAGTTATGTATGAATGCACTTCAATTGCCCCTTCACCCATTAAAGTTTCAGCGGCCTTACAAAGTGTTCCAGCAGTATCGCAAATATCGTCCACAATTATACATCTGCGGCCTTTAACATTACCTATAACTGTCATTTCTGATACTTCACCTGGCTTATTTCGACGTTTATCCACTATTGCTAAATCAGCACCAATTCTTTTTGCTAATTCTCTAGCCCGAGCAACACCGCCTACATCAGGTGATATGATTGTAACATCTGACATATCCTTAAAATGATGTAGCACATCTAATGCAAAAACTGGAGCAGCGTATAAGTTGTCAACTGGGATATCAAAAAATCCTTGGATCTGTGCAGCATGTAAATCAACCGTGAGTATTCGTTCGATGCCTGCTTCAGTTAATAAATTAGCTACAAGCTTTGCTGAAATCGGAGTGCGAGCTTTTGTTCTTCGATCTTGGCGGGCATAGCCAAAATATGGTATTACTGCCGTTATTCGCGCTGCTGATGATCGCCTAAGAGCATCAGACATAATTAGAAGTTCCATCAAATTGTCATTAGCTGGGTTTGAGGTGGATTGTATTATGAACATATCTTCACCACGGACATTTTCATACACTTCTACAAAAATTTCACCGTCATTAAATCGCTCTACCCTTGTGTCTATTAACCCAACAGGCTGACCTCGATGTAGGGACATGCGAGTAGCTATTTTCTTTGCCAGAGGGAGGTTGGAATTTCCAGTGATTAACTTTGGTTCGATGAGTACGCTCATATTAATTTCCTTAGCAAAAATTCAGGCAATTTTAAAGATTCTCTTTAATATGTCAGATAACATTACAAATCAGTCTTGCCTAGGTCTTATGCTATCAATAAGCATTATGTTGTAATAATTATTAATAATATAATCTTGGAGACCTAAATGGCACATATTGATTACTATATGTTTACTCTCTCACCGTTTACTTACTTGGCTGGGAATAAGTTAGAAGAAATTGCCAGCTCCTATGGCGCTACAATCAATTATAAACCATTCAATTTATTACAAGTATTTGAAAAAACTGGTGGTACTCCCCCAAAAGATCGCCATATTTCGCGGCAAATATATCGTGCTCAAGAAATACGCCGAGTAGCACTCCATAATAATATGGAAGTAACAGAAAATCCTACTTACTGGCCGACTAACCCCGCCCCAAGTTGTTATGCAATTATTGCAGCCCAGCAATCAGGTGGGGGGAACATTGGCGGTCTTTGCCAAAGTATTCTAAAATCTTGTTGGTTGGATAATAAAGATATTTCAGATGATACAGTTATTAAAGATGCATTAGTATTGAATGGATTTGATGGTTCACTTACTGAAAGTGGGTTATTGCAAGGTGCAGAGACTTTTTCACGTAACACTGAAGATGCTATAAATGCTAATGTTTTTGGTGCCCCATCTTACGTTATTGATGATCAAGTATTCTTTGGTCAGGATAGACTTGAATATCTTGAAAGCTATTTATCAACTAATAGTTAAATAATTCTAATAGTTTGTTTATTTCTAACTCAGTAGTACACCAACTACAGGCAAGTCTTATTTTTGTTTCATTTTCTGGCACGTCAAGTGGTGACATTTGACTTGACCAATGGTTATATCTAGCCCCATTGGAAATTAATTTATCATGTAATTTTGTCGGAATTGTAGCAAAAATTAAATTAGCTTCAGGTGGGTGTATTATTTTGATATTTGGATTTTTTTCAATTTTTGAAAATAGTTTTTGGCATTCTGAATTAGCTTTTCTTGCTAAACCAATCCACAAATCATCCTTGAGATAACCTTGCATCTGAGCAGAAAGCATTCTGTGTTTAGAAAGAAGGTGCCCACCGCGCTTTCTACGTAATTCAAATTCCCAAGCCATTTCTGGATTAAAGAAAACAACAGCCTCTACTCCTAAGCAACCATTTTTTGTAGCTCCAAATGAAACAACATCAATGCCAGATTTCCAGGTCAACTCAGCGGGTGTACAATCAAGAGCTATCATTGCATTAGCAAATCTTGCGCCATCTAAATGTGTCTTTAAGTTATGGGCTTTAGCAATATCTGTCAGTGTTTTCATCTCATCTAACGAGTAAATAGTGCCAAATTCTGTAACATTAGTAATTGATAAAGAGCCATTTTGAATATTGTGAACTTCTTTTTGGGAATATAAGTTTATAGCATCCAGTAAATTTTTGGGGCAAATTTTTGCGTTTTTGCCATCAACAAGTGTAAGTTTAGCTCCGTTGGTATAGAATTCAGGAGCGCCACACTCGTCTTCTTCTATATGAGAATGCCTGTGGCAAAAAATTGTTTCCCAAGGTTTTGTTAATGTAGCAAGTGCCAAAGAATTTGCGGCTGTTCCTGTTGTTACTAAATATACAGATGCATTTGGTGCTTCGAATAAATCACGTATTTTTTTAGTAACATTATTCATAGCCTCTTCGTTACCGTATCCAGAAGTATAGCCATCATTTGCTGCAATTAATGCATTCAAAATGGAAGGATGAGCAGGTGAACTATTATCTGATCCAAAATACATTAAGCCAAGTCCTCTATTATATAATTTTCAAAATCATCTTCTTCCACATCATATTCAGGAATAGTTCTATTTTGAAATGAATTATTTGTGATATGGGCTGAATCTGGATTTCCTGTAATTAATGGATGCCATTTCATGAGCGACTGGCCTTCAAATACACGTCTGTAACCACATGTATTTGGCATCCAATGCGCAATTCTTTCAATGTTTTCAGGCGTAAGAACAACGCACCCAGACACCATTTGTTTACGCAATGCATAATTTTGACACTTGCAAGTATTATCATCAAATAATCTACAAGCAATGTTTGTGAATTTAACCTCATTGGTATCTTCGTCTTCAAGCTTTAGTAGGCAGCACTTGCCACAACCATCACAGAGTGCTTCCCATTCAGGCTTAGTCATTTCTGTCATATCTATATTTTTCCAAAAATTTGGTCGAATAGATTGCTTTGCTTTAAGATTCTTCATACTTTCTAGTGACCACGATCGTAACGAAAAGAAAAGCACGAATTGAAAGAGACTGATTTATATCATCCAATTAAGAGATTTTTTGAAGAAAGTGGTTATGAAGTTAAAGCTGAAATAACGGATTGTGATGTTGTTGCAATTAAAGAAGGTGACGCTCCTATTATCATTGAATTAAAAAAAGTTTTATCAATTGATTTTTTAGTGCAATCTATAGATAGGCAACTAATCTCAGATTATGTTTATTTGGCCGTACCACATGGTAATGGAAAAGTATTTAAAAAGCGTTTGGTTGGCTTTGTAAGGCTGTGCAAGCGATTGGGACTGGGACTATTAAGTGTCAGGATGGATGAGAATTTAGTTGTAGTGCATTGTGAACCTCAAGAATATCATCCCCGTAAAATTACTAAGAGAACAACAGGTTTATTAAACGAGTTTAATAATCGTGTTGGTGACCCAAATGTGGGAGGGCAATCAAGAAGAAAAATTATTACTGCTTATAGGCAAGATGTATTGCGCATTCTTAAATATGTTGAACTTAATGGTGCCACCAGTCCAAAAGTCATAATAAATGAATTAAAAATAAACAATGCTCCTTCAATTTTGCAATTGAATTATTATGGCTGGTTTGAGCGTACACAGCGTGGTATTTATAATATTTCGAGTTTGGGGGAAGTTGCTATAAATGATTACGCAGATTATTTTGAAAAATTATAACACTCTGAGTACAAATTATTTAGAGTTTCTTTAGCGACCATACAATCTTTATTCATTTGAACTATTAGAGCATCAAGAGTATCAAATTTTAGTTCAGGCCGCTGATAATTTACAAGTGCTACTGAGATATTTGCACCATAAATATCAGCGTGAAAATCAAATAAAAATACTTCCAAATTAGGTTTATAGACACCAAAAGTTGGTCTTTCGCCGATTGAAGCAGCGCCAAAGTACCTACCTTGTGATGGCCCATCTAATATATCAACGGTTACTGCATATACACCATATTTCGGTGGATGCAGTCCATTTATTGAAAGGTTTGCTGTAGGGTAACCTAGTTCTCGACCCCTTTGATCACCTTGAATTACTGGGCCTTCAATGCGATGTAAGTGGCCAAGCATTCGTGCGGCATCCTCCGGCTTGCCATCAGATAAAGCATTACGAATTGCTGTTGATGAAAACACTTGATCATTATCTTTTAATAATTCTGCTATTGTTACTTTGAAGCCGAACTCTTTACCGAATTGTATTAGATCTGAGGCTGCACCTGCTCTATCTTTGCCAAAACAAAAGTCTGCTCCCACTATAACATGAGTTAGACCCAAAGCATTATGAATAACATCGCGAGCGAACTCACGAGCGCTTAAAGCGGATAGAGCTGCATTAAAGTTTAGTTGATAAAGGCGTTCGACACCTAACTTTTCAAGACGATTAGCTTTTGCGTCTGCACTCATTAAGCGAAAGGCAGTAGATGTTGGGGCGAAATATTCACGTGGATGTGGTTCAAATGTGAGTGTTCCGACGTATGAGCCACTCTCTTTTGCAATTTCTTGCACCAAATTTAGAGCCGCTTGGTGGCCTAAATGTACGCCGTCAAAGTTTCCAATTGCAGCTACTGCTCCACGATCTTCGTCGGCTATGAACTGGTAATCTCTTATTGTTCGCATGTGAAATACTCTTCTTTAACGCAAATGGCCTATGGAATAGGTTGGTGTCAATTGGGATGCAGCTAAAAATTTGCCTAATTTTGATGCTTCAGGTTGTTTAAATGTATTTGTTTCCTCTGCGGCTAAGCCACCAGTAACAAATAAGCTATCTAAATTTTCCATAACAGCTCCGTGAATATCTGTTTTAATACCATCTCCAACGCACAGGATCTTTTTATCAGGAATAACTTTACCTGCAATCTTATTTAATCTAACTCGTGCCAGGTTATAAATGGGAGAATGAGGTTTGCCATAATTATCTGCAGTACCGCCCATGTCATTAAATGCCTTAGCAATGGCACCAGCGCAATAAATTCTATGTGTCCCTCTATCAACTTGTATATCTGGATTTGCGCATAACATCTTTAAACCACGGTTTTTAGCCTCAATTAATTGTTCAGTATAGTCAAAAGGTGTTTCAACGTCGTCATCAAATAAGCCAGTACACACAATGCCTTCTGCTTTATTAAAAGGAACACGGTCAATCTGAATATTTAGTTGAGAATTATCTTTATTTAAACCTTTGAAAAATATTTCATCGCGCGAAGGACCTATATGAAATATTTTTGCACCATATTTGCCCGAGATCAAAGCTTCTCTTGATGCATCTCCACTCGCTGTAATGCCTTGATAAATATTTCTAGGAACGCCAATTTTGTCTAATTGTTTATAGACATCAGAAGACGGGCGAGGTGAATTCGTTAGTAAATGCACTATTCCACCTGAATTCGAGAATTCATCTAATGCGTTAATTGCTTCTTCAAAGGGTGCTATGCCATTGTGTAAGCATCCCCATAAGTCGCAAAATATTGCATCATAATTTGTGGAAATTTCTGAAAGTTTATTAATGATATTTGTCATGGCGCTCACCTATCAGGTTATATTATAAATAGGAATACCAAACCTTAATCTTAGGTATTGACTAGCCTTAAGACTCTGAATAAACAACCTCCGTTAGCACTCGGCGGAGGTGAGTGCTAATGTCGTTAAACCTCCGCGTTATATTTTAAATGGAGCAATCTTCATGGCATTTACACCATTGCACGATCGCGTTTTAGTTCGTCGTATTGAAGGCGAAGAAAAAACAGCAGGCGGCTTGATCATACCAGAATCAGCTAAAGAAAAACCAGCAGAAGGCGAAATTATCTCAGCAGGCGAAGGCGCTCGCAAAGATAATGGTGAATTAATCCCTATGGCAGTTAAAGCTGGGGACAAAGTTTTGTTTGGCAAATGGTCAGGCACAGAAGTAACGATTGATGGCGAAGAGTTATTAATCATGAAAGAGTCAGACATACTTGGTCTGCTTTAATTATAACAAGAATTTAGGAGCATAAATTATGCCAGCAAAAGACGTAAAATTCGGCACAGATGCACGTAATCTGATGCTAGAGGGTGTAAACATCCTTGCAGACGCAGTAAAAGTAACTTTGGGACCAAAAGGTCGTAATGTTGTTTTAGACAAATCATTTGGTTCACCTCGTATAACAAAAGATGGCGTATCAGTAGCTAAAGAGATTGAACTAGAAGATAAGTTCATGAACATGGGTGCACAAATGGTTAAGGAAGTAGCTTCCAAAACAAATGACACTGCAGGAGATGGTACAACAACTGCTACTGTTCTAGCTCAAGCGATTGTTCGTGAAGGCTTAAAGTCAGTTGCTGCTGGAATGAATCCTATGGATTTGAAGCGCGGTATAGATACTGCAGTTGCAACAGTGGTTACTTCAATAAGAGAAATGGCTCGTGAAGTAAAAGATAGTGCTGAAGTTGCACAAGTTGGAACGATTTCTGCAAATGGCGAAGCCGCAATTGGTAACCAAATTGCTGATGCAATGCAAAAGGTTGGTAATGAAGGTGTTATAACAGTTGAAGAAAATAAAGGTCTGGAAACTGAAACTGATGTTGTAGAAGGCATGCAGTTTGATCGTGGTTACCTATCACCATACTTTGTAACGAACTCTGACAAGATGACTGTAGAGCTTGAAGATTGTTTGATCTTATTACACGAGAAAAAACTATCATCACTACAGCCAATGGTACCATTATTAGAAACTGTAATCCAATCTGGTAAGCCATTGATGATAATTGCTGAAGATGTTGAAGGTGAAGCATTAGCAACTTTAGTTGTAAATAAACTTCGCGGTGGATTGAAAATTTCTGCAGTTAAAGCTCCAGGTTTTGGTGATCGTCGAAAAGCAATGTTACAAGACATCGCCGTTCTAACTGGCGGCCAAGTGATTTCTGAAGATTTAGGAATGAAACTAGAGTCAGTAACAATGGATATGCTAGGAACAGCAAAGAAAGTTGCTATAACTAAAGACGAAACAACAATCGTTGATGGTGCCGGTGAAAAAGCTGAAATCCAAGCACGTGTTGCACAAATTAAACAACAAATTTCTGAAACAACTTCAGATTACGACAAAGAAAAACTACAAGAACGTTTAGCTAAATTGGCTGGTGGTGTTGCTGTTATTCGTGTTGGTGGTGCTACAGAAACAGAAGTTAAAGAGCGTAAAGATCGTGTTGATGACGCATTAAACGCAACTCGTGCAGCTGTTCAAGAAGGTGTTGTTGTTGGTGGTGGAGTTGCATTAGTACAAGCAGCCAAAGCTCTAGCAAATGTAACAGGTGAAAACTCTGATCAAGAAGCTGGTGTGGGAATTGTTCGACGCGCTTTAGAATCTCCATTACGTCAAATTGCTGAAAATGCTGGTGTTGATGGCGCAGTTGTTGCAGGAAAAGTACGTGAAAGTGATGACGATTCATTTGGATTTAACGCTCAAACTGAAGAATATGGCGACATGTTTGGATTTGGTGTAATTGATCCAGCTAAAGTAACTCGTACAGCTTTAGAAGATGCTGCATCAATAGCTGGCTTATTGATCACAACTGAAGCTATGGTTGCAGAGCGTCCAGCTCCTGCAGGTGCTGCTGGTGGTGGTATGCCTGATATGGGCGGCATGGGCGGCATGGGCGGCATGATGTAATAATCTCGCTTAGCGAATTTATTATAAAATTAAGCTCAATATAAATTTAAAGGGTCACTTTGAAAGTGACCCTTTTTTTATTTTAGCTTGAATCTAAGCAGCTTTATAATTTTAAGAGTAATGTTTAATTTAAAATTTTGTTTATGTGGCCCATTTTGCGGCCGTCCTTAGCATCAGCTTTTCCGTATAGATGAATTCCAACATCGGTGTCTCTTGATAATGTTTCAACATCTAATACTTCTGATCCAATCAAATTCGTCATTAAAACATTAGAGTGTCTTTTCCCATCACCTAACGGCCATCCAGAAATGGCTCTGATGTGTTGCTCGAATTGATCAATGACACACCCATTTTGTGTCCAATGGCCTGAATTATGAACACGAGGGGCAATTTCGTTAATTAATAATCCATCTTTTGTTACAAATAGTTCAACACCCATAACCCCAACATAATTTAAGGCATTTAAAATCTTTCCTGTAAGTAAAACTGCATCTATATTTTGGGATGCTGATATATTGGCAGGTAATGTTGTGGTATGAAGTATCCCATCACGGTGCAAATTCTCTCCTGGGTCAAAACACACAACTTCACCATCTTGATTGCGGGCACCTATTACAGAGATTTCTTTTGTAAAATTTACTAACCCTTCCAATACACAAGGCGAATTTTTTAACTTAGCCCAAGAATTTTTTAAATCGGTTTCATTTTTTATTTTGAACTGTCCTTTGCCGTCATAGCCAAATCGACGTGTTTTTAGTATGGATGGAAATCCTACAATTTTTATTGCTTGGGTTAAGTCTTCCTCAGTTTCAATATTAGCATATGGTGCAACAGTTAAATTCAAGTTTGTTAAAAATTCTTTTTCAATTAGTCTATCTTGGCTCGTTTTTAAAGCATTTCTGGCTGGTAAAACATTACAAATAGCTTCCACAATGTTCAGTGCTTCTGAGGGAATATTTTCAAATTCAAATGTTATGACGTCAACAGATCTTGCAAATTTTGATAATGCTTCAGTGTCTTCATATGCTGCTGTAGTTACTAGGTCTGAAACATGGCTCGCAGGAGGATTTTCTTGAGGTTCAAATACATGAGTTCTGAAACCCATTCTGCTTGCGGCAACAGCCAACATACGCCCTAATTGACCTCCACCTAAAATTCCAATAACTGCACCTTGTTTTAATGGTTTAGTCATTTGTAGGTTCATCCGCGATAGAATTAGAAAGTTTTAAACGCCATTCATCAAGTTTGATTGCTAAATCTTTATCGTTTAGAGACAAAATTGCTGCAGCCATTAAGGCTGCATTTGCAGCACCAGCACTTCCTATGGCCATTGTTCCAACAGGGTATCCTTTTGGCATTTGAACAATTGAATATAAACTATCTATACCACTTAAAGCTTTTGTTTGAATCGGCACACCAAGTACAGGTATCCGAGTTTTGGAGGCCATCATCCCAGGCAAATGTGCTGCTCCACCAGCTCCAGCAATGATGACTTGCAATCCTCGTTCAACTGCTGACTTCCCATAATCCCATAATCTATCTGGTGTCCTATGAGCAGAGACAATTTTTTTTTCAAAGTTTATGCCTAGATCATCTAATATATTTGCAGCTTCTTGCATGGTTGGCCAATCAGACTGTGACCCCATAATGATTCCAATTTTAATTTGTTGCATAAACTTGTCGCTTTCAAGTGTAGAAGAAAGTATTGATATAGCCTAAAATTATTACCTTAGGCAATAATATCTGGTGTAAGTTTGTCTTCAATTCTGGCTATTTTATCTTTTATTGCTAATTTGTTTCTTTTTAAGCGTGTGATAGAAAGTAAATCAGCATTTATGACGTTGTGAAGTGCGTCAATTGCAGAATCTAAATCTCTATGCTCTTGACGTAAATGAATTAATTCTATTTTTAAAATTTCATTATTGGACATTTCAGATGTAATTTTCATTTCGTGCCCATTAATTCGTTATAAATTGTTATTATTTAGTTTGTATTTTTATTATTTTATCTCAAAACACTTGAGATTTCCAATTAAAATCATCATATTATTAATAGGTTGCCAATATGGGGCCTAAACAGTCGCTTTAAGAGGACTTAATAATGACAAAAATATCATTTGCTTCACATCCATTTTTATTGGGTTTTGAACAATTAGACCGTTTAGTAGAGAGAACTGCCAAAACTGGCAACGAGGGATACCCTCCATATAATATTGAGCAAAGTTCTGATACTGCTTATCGTATAACTCTTGCAGTTGCAGGTTTTTCTGATGAAGATCTATCTATTACGCTGGAAGATAGTCAATTAGTAATTCGTGGTCGCCAAGTAGATAATAGCGAGGGAAGGGTGTTTTTACATCACGGAATTGCTGCACGTCAATTTCAAAGAAGTTTTGTTCTTGCTGATGGGGTCGAAGTAGCAGGGGCAAATTTAGAAAATGGTTTATTGCATGTAGATCTGCAAAGATCAGTTCCAAACGCAATAGTTCAAAATATAGAAATAAACAAAAAATAGGAGGCAGTTATGACACCTTTGTATGAGAAAATGGGTCTACCCAGTAACATCGTATACATACGATCTATTAATCATGATGAACTTCCAACAGAGGTATTAGAAACTATTGATAAAACAATACCACTATTTGCTGTATATGCTGAAGATGGGCAACAAATAGCACTAGTCGAAGACCAACAGGTTGCGTTTGAACTGGCGCAAGAGCATAAATTTTCTTTACATTCTGTCCATTAGCTTAATTACGCTAATCTTTTATGAGTCCCATACTTTCCAATTTAAGAAGAACCTGGTGAGCACAATTATCCACATCAACGTTTTCGGTTTCAAGACGTAATTCTGGACTTTGTGGAACATCATAAGGATCAGAAATTCCAGTAAATTCTTTAATCTTACCTTCTCGCGCAAGTTTATATAAACCTTTCCGATCTCTTCTCTCACATTCCTCGATAGATGTGGCTACATGAATTTCAATAAAAGCTCCAAATGCCTCAATATCTTCTCTTATTGCTGCCCGAGTGACTGCATATGGGGCAATAGGAGCGCAAATCGCTATACCACCATTTTTGGTTATTTCAGAGGCAACATATCCTATTCTCCTAATATTTAGATCTCGATGTTCTTTTGAGAAACCTAATTCAGAAGATAAATTTTTTCGAACTACATCACCATCAAGTAAAGTTACAGGTCTGCCGCCCATCTCCATTAATTTTATCATTAGTGCATTTGCAATCGTTGATTTGCCTGAACCAGAAAACCCAGTAAATAATATTGTAAAACCTTGTTTTGATCTTGGCGGTTTAGATTTACGTAGCTCTTTAACAACTGAAGGGAATGAAAACCATTCTGGTATGTCCAAACCTTCAGAAAGTCGGCGCCGAAGTTCGGTTCCTGATATATTTAGTATAGTAACTGTTTCTTTATCTTTGATTTCCTCAAAAGGCTCATATTGAGCACGTTCTTGAACATACACCATATGCTTGAAATCAATCATTTTTATACCAATTTCGTCTTCATGCTCCTTAAAAAGCTTTTGAGCATCGTATGGACCATAAAAACTTTCTCCATTGCTATCCAAGCCTGGTCCAGCATGATCGCGGCCTATTATTAGGTGAGTACATCCATGGTTTTTTCGAATAAGCCCATGCCATAACGCTTCACGTGGGCCTCCCATGCGCATCGCTAGATTTAATAATGACATTGATGTTGTGGCTGCTGGGTATTGATCTATTACCGCTTCATAGCATCGAACTCTTGTAAAATGATCAATATCACCAGGTTTCCCCATACCAACAACTGGGTGAATCAATAAATTAGCTTGAGCATCTTTTGCAGCTTGAAATGTTAATTCTTGATGAGCTCTATGAAGTGGATTTCGGGTTTGAAAAGCTACTATTCTATCCCAGCCAACCTTTTGAAAAACGAACGAAGTTCATTTGGCGTATCACGTATGGCTCGAAAATCATAATGCACTACTGGTTGAATGCCAGTTATTTTACCCCCTAAATATATATCTCCTGCTTTATTGTAGAGATAATTTACAGAAGGGTGTGAGATGTCATTAGTTCCATACACATACTCAGCTTCTTTATTCTTGTTTGGTTCATAAATATCTGCAATTTCTAGAATTGCTATAATGACACCTTCTTGATCTCTTAATGCAATCCTTTGACCATTATTAAGACTTTTTGCAAAACTTGCAGTCACATCTAAGTTTATTGGAATTGGCCATAAACTACCGTTGGCCAGGCGCATATTTTCTACTACGCCATCATAATCTGTTTTGTTCAAAAAGCCATTTAGAGGGTAAAACCCACCATTCATTAGCAACTCTAAATCACAAAGTTGCCTTGGAGTTAGATCCCATGAGATCAAATTTGCAGCTTCTATTTTTAAACTCTTTACGTTTTCATAGGATGCATAAAGCTCTGGAATATGGAATTTCTCACGTATACTCATTTTTAACCTACTAATATTTAAATAACTTCGCCATTTTGAATTCCGCGCTCTCGGTAAGGCGTAGTATCATATTGTGATCTATAGCACTTAGAAAAATGAGAAGGTGATGTAAACCCACATGCCAATGCTACATTAATAACTGACATATCAGTTTGCATCAAAAGATTCCGCGCTTTTTGAAGCCGTAGTTCCATGTAATACCGCTTAGGTGATCTGTCTAAATATCTGCGAAATAATCTTTCGAGTTGCCTAGTAGACATGCCTACTTCTTGGGCTAATAATGATGGGGATATGGGTTCTTCAATGTTTTCTTCCATCATTTTAATTACATTGGCTAATTTTGGATGCCTAACCCCAATACGTGTAGGTATGGATAATCTTTGTCCATCTTTTTCAGTTCTTGCTGAGTTATAAATCATTTGATCTGCCACCCAATTTGCTGCATCTTGGCTTATATCTTTGGATATTATTGACAGCATCAAATCAATAGGAGAAACCCCACCAGCTGTTGTGAATCTATTACCATCCATAGTAAATACAGTTTTTTGTAAGTCTATATCTGGGAACTCTTCTTCAAAACTATCAAGGTTTTCCCAATGAATTGTACTACGCTTCCCATCAAGCAATCCAGCTCTAGCCAATGTATAAGTTGCAGTACAAATGCTACCTATTTGTGTGCCGCGCCGAGCTTCTTTTCGAAGCCAATTAAGAACGGGCTGTGTTGTATGTTTATTTATATTTAAACCACCACATACAACAATAACATCATTACGTTTTGTATCTTCAAATCCAACATCTAGCTTAAATTCAATTCCATTTGATGCAGTTGTAAATTCTCCACTTGGTCCAACAAGTATCCAGTCATATGCAAAATATTCACAATACCTATTGGCGTGACGAAGTGTTTCTACTGCACAAGAAAAAGGAAGTTGTGAAAATTCGTCGAGGAGTAAAAAGACGAATCTTTTTAAAGGTGACTTAGTGTTCATTAAATTGCCCCTAGAATTGTACATAATCAGCTAACAATAATGCCGATAAAACAACCATTAATCTCACTTAAATATTTTACAACAAAAAATTTACAACAATACATATCTAAATATTCAAATACACATACAATATATTGAGGTATCAAAAAAATATGAACTTATTTTATATAATAAAGGCTTGTTTTTAGCACATAAGCTGTTTTAAACATAAAATTAAATTTATGATGGAGACACTAATGACACTGGCATGGAATAAAACAGGATGGCGAAATAAAGAACGCATCCAAATGCCTGATTATATTGATGCAGATGCATTGAAGGCTGTAGAGTCCAGATTGTCATCATATCCTCCATTGGTCTTTGCCGGTGAAGCTAGATCTTTAAAAGCAAAGTTGGCAGCTGCATCTCGGGGTGAAGCATTTTTATTGCAAGGTGGCGATTGTGCAGAAAGCTTTGATGAATTTAATGCAGATATGTTGCGAGATACATATAAAGTAATGTTGCAAATGGCTGTTGTTTTAACTTTTGGTGCGAAGGTTCCAGTTGTTAAAATTGGTCGAGTTGCTGGACAGTTTGCAAAGCCACGATCCGCAGCTACAGAAACAATCAATGGTGTAGAGCTTCCAAGTTACAGAGGTGATATTATCAACGGATTGGATTTCACTGAAAAAGCGAGAGTGCCAAATCCAGAAAATATGCTTCGAGCTTATACTCAATCGGCCGCATCATTAAATTTATTACGTGCATTTAGCCAAGGTGGGTTTGCTGATATACATCATGTGCAGGAGTGGAATTTAGGATTTGCAAATGCTGCAGGATCTGCTCAAAAGTATAAAGATTTAGCAAAAAGAATTTCTGATGCATTAGACTTCATGACAGCTGCAGGGATTAATTCAGACAGTACTGATAGTTTAAGAACAGTGAATTTTTACACATCTCATGAAGCATTACTTTTAGAGTATGAAGAAGCTTTATGTCGGGTAGATAGTACTACAAATTTACCAGTTGCTGGTTCAGGCCATATGATTTGGATCGGAGATAGAACGAGACAACCTGATGGAGCCCATGTTGAATTTTGCAGAGGCGTACAAAACCCCATTGGATTAAAATGTGGTCCTACAATATCAAATGACGACTTAATGCGTTTAATAGATAAACTAAATCCAGAGAATGAAGAAGGCCGCTTAACCTTAATCGCAAGATTTGGTGCAGGAAATGTAGGTGATCATTTGCCAGGTTTAATAAATGCTGTGAAATCTGAAGGTAGAAACGTGTTGTGGACATGTGATGCAATGCATGGAAATACAATAAAATCTTCGTCAGGTTATAAAACAAGGCCATTTGAAAGTGTTTTGCGGGAAGTCCAAGAGTTTTTTGCTATACATAAAGCTGAAGGAACCGTGCCTGGCGGTGTTCATTTCGAAATGACTGGTAAAGATGTGACTGAGTGCACAGGTGGAGTGAGAGCTGTTACTGACGAAGACCTATCTTCTAGATATCACACAGCTTGTGATCCACGATTAAACGCTTCTCAAGCACTTGAGTTGGCGTTTTTAGTGTCAGAGCTTTTAGAATCTCGTCATAACCTTGAGAGAAAAGCTGTGTAAGTAATCAGTTGATTGATTAAAATAAATAAAGAAGTGAGTTTTATAAAAACTCCTTCTTTTTATTTTTTTTGAATATTCATATTTGTAAATATTTATTATGATTTAAATCTATTATAACTTAATTTATAATAAAAATTATAATTTGGGGAAAAATATGGTGAAAACGCGACGTGGCTTATTAATTATATTATCTTCTCCATCTGGAGCTGGTAAATCAACCCTTTCGAGGATGTTGCTTGATTGGGATCCAAGTTTAAGATTTTCAGTTTCAGCAACTACCAGAGGCCCTCGCCCTGGAGAAAAAGATGGTAAAGAATATTTCTTCAAAACGCGAAAAGAATTTGAAAATTTAATAAATAATGATGGGATGTTGGAGCATGCCGAAGTATTTGGTAATTTGTATGGTTCTCCAAGTGAACCTGTAGAAAGTGCTGTTTCTAAGGGTATAGATGTTGTGTTTGATGTTGATTGGCAGGGTGGTCAACAAATCCGTAAATCATCAATGAAGTCAGATGTGGTTTCAATTTTTATTTTACCCCCATCAATAAATGAACTTGAACGAAGGTTAAATGCACGGGGGCAAGATAGTCCAGATGTTGTATCAAATAGGATGTCAAAATCAAAAGATGAAATTAGCCATTGGAACGAGTATGAATATATAATCGTAAACAATGATTTGCAGCAATCTTTTGAAGCTTTAAAGTCAATCCTAATCGCAGAGCGTACAAAGCAAGCAAGGCGCCAGGATCTTGAAGAATTGGTGCATAAACTTAATTGCGAATTTAGTGAGCTTTCATGAGTATATATAGCTATGATGGGAAAGTACCTGAATTACCTATTAGTGGTGACTGTTGGATTGCACCCAATGCCCAAGTAATAGGAAATGTTAGAATTGGTTTGAAATGTAGTATTTGGTTTGGTGCCGTACTTAGAGGTGATAATGAATTGATAAGCATTGGAGATGGCTCAAATATTCAAGAAAACAGTGTTTTGCATACTGATATGTCATATCCGTTAGAAATAGGTGCCAATTGTACAATCGGCCATTCATCAATTTTACATGGATGTAAGATTGGTGATAATTCACTTATTGGTATGGGTGCAGTTGTTTTAAATGGTGCAATAATTGGGAAAAATTGTTTAATAGCTGCAAGTGCATTAGTGAAAGAAGGAGCAGAAATTCCAGACAATTCATTGGTCGTAGGTATGCCAGGGAAGGTTATTCGTCAAATTGATGATAATGGAATAGAAAAACTAAAGACATCAGCAATTGAGTATCAATTAAAAATGAAAAAATTTAAAGAAACATTAAACAAAATATAATAAATGGAGTTAAAGTTTTGAACGATTTTCTGACTCCTGGGCAATTAGTTACGCATCCTAAGGAACCTGAATGGGGTATTGGGCAGGTTCAGTCTGTAATAGATGGAAAAATAACTGTAAATTTTGAGCAACAGGGAAAAGTTGTAATTAATGGGTCGGTTGTTGAATTAGATTTAGTCAATTAGGTTTAATGTGATGGTGAGAAGTATAAATCAAATATTAAATTTAAAGAATATATGAAAATTACATAGATGAACTTTGATACTGGTCGTTTCATATTAAAGATTGCAGAAACATCTGAAGAACTTCATGCTGCTCAGCGTTTAAGATACAAAGTGTTCGTTGAAGAAATGGGGGCAAATGTGGCTGATGATTGCCATGCTTCACGAATGGAATATGATAAATTTGACCAAGATTTTGATCACTTAATACTCATCGACAGTTTAAATAGAAACACTGCTGAAAATGTAGTTGGTGTCTATAGATTAATGTTAAATACATCAGTTAATAAAAATAGAGGTTTTTATAGTAGTTCAGAATATAATTTAGATAAGTTAATAAAAGCTGACCGAAAAATTTTAGAATTAGGACGTTCTTGCATTGATAAACAACACCGTGGAGGTGTCGCTTTGCATATGATGTGGAATGGTTTGGCTCAATACGTAATTGATAATAATGTTGAAGTGCTTTTCGGTGTGGCATCTTTTCATGGTATTGACATTAATTTAATTAATCATGCACTTTCGTACTTACATTATAATCATTTAGCACCTGTTGAGCTTCGACCTATAGCTATTGGTGAAAATAAAATTGATATGAATATTTTGAATAAGTCTGATGTTGAAAAAATGTCCGCATTAAAGCAAATACCTCCTTTGATAAAAGCTTATATTCGTTTGGGAGGCTTTATTGGATTTGGAGCTAGTGTTGATGTTGATTTTAATTCAATCGATGTTTGTTTAGTAATGGATACAAAGAATATGTCAGAAAAATATAAGAAATTTTACTCTCAAGGAATAAATTGATGCAGGCTTGGAATGATGTGCCTGCAGCAAAATTAGATAGGCCAAAAGGTATCGGCTGGGTCCTTCTTTTTATAAGGGTAATCCTAATTATATTCTTAATCTCAACACTTTTTTTATTTCACATCTTACTATCTTTTTTTGGTATGAAGAACCTATGCCAATTAGTAGTTAAATATGCTTGTATTGGATCTTTGAAAATAGCCGGATTAAAATTAAAACAGTCTGGTGTACCAATGAGTTTTGCTGGAGCTGTAGTGGCCAATCATTCTTCTTGGCTTGATATATTTGTTTTAAATGCAACTCAAAAAATTTATTTTGTCTCAAAATCAGAAGTAAAAAAATGGCCTTTGATAGGTAAAATAGCAAATCATGTGGGTACTGTATTTATTCGCCGTTCGCGAATTGATGCTATTAAGCAAAAAAATATTTTCCTAAAAAGGATTTCATCAGGAGATAAGCTACTATTCTTTCCAGAAGGTACAAGTACTGATGGCATGCGTATATTGCCATTTAAGTCGACTTTATTTGCTGCATTTTTTGAAGAAGGTTTGCCAGAAATTTCATGGATTCAACCAGTGACTTTGAATTATATAGCCCCAGAAACTAAACGGGCTGATTGGTATGGGTGGTGGGCAGATATGGGTTTTTTTCCTTCTGTTATGATGGTTTTATCACATATGAAACAGGGTGAAGTAGAATTAGTTTTCCATGAGCCTTTGTATGTCAAAGAATTTAGAAATCGAAAAGAATTGGCCCATGCATCTGAGCAAGCAATTCGAAATGGATTGCTTATTTGCTAATTCGTAGAAGATATTCTTGTAGTTCGTTTAGTGGCGTATCAGTTTTCCAGATTTCTTGACCTAATGCTAGGAAATCTATCACAGGAGCAAGTTGTGCTGCCAGTTCTAGTGTAACGTTTCCTTCAGCAACAACAGGTATTTCTACCATTTCTGACCACCATTCAAATGTCGCAAATTCAGCAATGTTTTCGTCTGTTAGTGCGCTATGATCAACTGGGCCAAATGATATGTAATCTGCACCTATTTCTCCGGCGTTCATTCCTACATGTCTTGAAGTGCCACAATATGAACCAACAATTGCTTCTGTCCCTAGCTCTTCTCTTATTTCACGGATTGTTTTAGCCGCATCTAGTCTATGTACTCCATCAAGCCCTAAAGAATTAACCAATCTATAGTGGGTAGTCATTACAGCGCTAATATCTCTTGCGTGGGCCACTTCGCGCAATTGGTCTGCATGCCGGCTAATTAAACTTTCGTCATCTGATGAAAGTCCTAGGCGTATACAGGCTACAGGACAAATATCCAAAAGTGGTGCTAATGTTTCTGTGTAAAATGTTATATCTGTATTTGCTGGGGTGATTAAATAGATTTGTGGTATTTCTTTATCTGACATTTTTCTCACCCTTTGTTTGTGCTGGTTTATCAATGCAATAGTTTCACGTCAAAGGGCAATTTATAACTTTATCAAAATATGTATGAGGGTTTATGTTGCAAATTTATAAATATTTTTGTCTTTTTATTGTATCGTGAAGAGCAATAATAGGGTAAGATGTTTTTATGAGTATTTACTTCTCATGTACTAATAATATGGGAAGAAAATGAATAAGATATTTAATCAAGAAATTGAAAAAAGCTCGTCTATGAACGCGCGAGATTGGGTTCAAATTTTAGCTAGATATAGAACTCCAAATCTTTTCAGAAGTACCTTTGAATTAACTGTAACCTTAGTGCCATTTTTAACTCTTTGGGTTTTGGCTTGGATGAGCATATCGTATTCTATTTGGCTGACACTTGCTCTGTCTGTATTAAATAGTTTATTTCTTCTAAGATTGTTTGTCATTCAACACGATTGTGGGCACTCTTCTTTTTTTAATAATAGAACTCTAAGTGATTGGACAGGTCGTTTTTTAGGAGTGCTGACTTTAACGCCATATGATGTTTGGCGGCGTACCCACTCAGAGCACCATTCGGGTGCTGGAAACCTTGAGCGCCAAGGAATGGGAGACATCAATACGAAAACTGTTTCTGAATACCAAGCATTAAGTAATTTTCAGAAATTTGCATACAAATTATATCGTAATCCATTTGTTTTATTCGCTATTATTCCAACTTATTTGTTTATTTTCCAAAACCGGCTACCACTTGGATTGATCAAAGCGGGCTCTAAATACTGGATCAGTGCAATGGGTACTAATTTATCTATTCTACTACTCTTATCTGGTATTTATTATTTTGGTGGGTTCGCTCCAATTTTGCTAATATTTTTACCGAGTACAATTTTAGCAGCTACTTTTGGTGTTTGGCTTTTTTATGTTCAGCATCAATTTGAAGACACACATTGGGATCGTGAGGAAGAATGGGATATGCACAAAGCGGCACTTGAGGGTTCATCTCATTACGACTTGCCATTAATTTTACATTGGTTTTCGGCAAATATTGGAATTCATCATGTGCATCATTTATATAGCCGGATACCATTTTACAGGCTTCAACAAATAATAAAAGATTACCCAGCTTTAAGTGAAAATCAGCGCTTATCTGTTTATGAGAGTTTTGCCTCGGTCAAATTACACCTATGGGATGAGACAGATAGAAAACTTATATCCTATAAACAATTATATCAGAAATATGGCGAAAGTTAGAAATTTAATTTTAAAAGAAGTAATTCAAATGAATTACTTCTTTTAAATTAGTTTAATTTTTTAAAATTGAAGTGCCTGCATATAATGCTGTTGCACCTAAGCTTTCCTCAATTCGAATTAGTTGATTGTATTTGGCTAATCTATCAGATCTTGCAAGTGATCCAGTTTTGATCTGTCCACAATTTGTAGCTACTGCTAAATCAGCAATAGTTGCATCTTCGGTTTCACCAGATCTATGAGACATCACTGAAGTATAGCCAGCGCGATGAGCTACATCTACTGCTTCTAATGTTTCTGTTAATGTACCAATCTGATTAACTTTTACTAAAATTGAATTAGCACATCCATCATTAATACCTTTTTTTAGCCTCTCAGAATTAGTCACAAATAAATCATCACCTACTAATTGACATTTATCACCTATTAAATCTGTCAATTCTTTCCAACCTTCCCAATCATCTTCATCCATTCCGTCTTCGATTGATATTATTGGATAATTATTAACAAGATCAGTCAAATATTCAGCATTTTGCTTAGAGCTTAATTTCTTACCTTCACCTTTGTAGTTATAGATACCATCTGAATAATATTCAGATGCTGCACAATCTAGTGCCAGATAAACATCTTCTCCAGGCTTATAGCCTGCTTTTTCAATTGACGACATTATGAAATTAAGAGCATCTTTTGTGGAGTTCAAATTTGGTGCAAAACCACCTTCATCGCCAACCCCAGTATTATGACCAGCATTTGAAAGCTCTTTTTTAAGTGTGTGAAAAATTTCTGCACCCATTTGTATAGCGTGTGATATGGTTTCCGCAGATACTGGCATGATCATAAATTCTTGTATATCAATTGGATTATCAGCATGTTCACCACCGTTGATAATGTTCATCATTGGTACTGGAAGGGTTCGAGCTGACGTTCCCCCAATATATCTATATAGAGGCTGGCTAGTAAAATCAGCTGCCGCTTTTGCAATTGCCAAGGACACGCCTAAAATTGCATTTGCACCTAGTCGTGATTTATTACTGGTCCCATCTAATTCAATCATTGCTTCATCAAGTTCAACTTGTTCTAGGGCGTCTGCGCCGACAAGTGCATCAGCAATTTCACCGTTCACAAATTCAACTGCCTGCAATACACCTTTCCCAAAATATCGTGACTTATCACCATCTCTTAGTTCGACTGCTTCATGAGCGCCTGTTGAAGCTCCTGATGGTACAGCAGCTCTGCCAAGTGTCCCATCTTCAAGTATTACATCAACTTCAACTGTGGGATTCCCACGACTATCTAATATCTCGCGTGCTAATATATCGATTATTGTACTCATTGATGTGTTTCCTTATCCACTAATCCTAATTTAGATACCCTTAAACCAGTGCAAAGATGGATGCAAAAGGTTTCAAGGCCATAACTTATTAATAAATAAATTAATAATTAATAAATTAAATAAATGGACATTAAGCCTTCGTTTTAGGAACGCCATACAACTCTAAGCGGTGGCCTCTAAGTTCATAACCTAATCTCTCAGCAATGCGTTCTTGCAGTAGTTCAATTTCTGGGTCTACAAACTCTATCACATTACCTGATTGTATATCTATCAGGTGATCATGATGCTCTCTTTTTGCATCTTCATAACGAGCACGACCATCGCCAAAATCGACTCTATCGAGTATCCCGGCTTCTTCAAATTGTTTTACTGTCCTGTAAACGGTTGCAATAGATATTGAATTATCAATTTTAGATACACGAGAATAAATGATATCAACATCTGGATGATCTTTGGATACATCTAAAACTTTGGCTATGACACGTCGTTGCTCAGTCATTCTCAGGCCAGATGACTCGCATCTATTGATAATTGAAGTCATAGAATTAATCTTATCTCGTTATTTAAAATTACAAATATAATATTTATCATCATAATTGTAATTTGAGTAATTATCTAGATGTCCAAGAAAATTTAATAACATAAAAATACCTAGGCTCTTTGGAAGCCTAGGTATTAGTGTATTTTGAATAATAAATTTACTATTCGTCAAACGCCACAATTTCAGTTAACTTTAATGATGCTGGGCGTAGTTTTGCTATATCTATTAATGGAGTATCATCTGGAGTGAATGTTCCCCAGCTAGCAACTAGCTCAGATGGTGTTAAATTTGGATTCACAGGATATTCACCATTAGCTTCTGCATATATTTTTTGTGCGGTGTCACCCGATAACCATTCTATTAATTTTAACGCGTTATCTTTATTTGGAGCAGCTTTTGTCATTGCAACACCTGAGACATTCATATGTGTCCCACCATTGCTAAACTTTGGAAAAACAATACGTACACTATTAGCCCATTCAATTTGCTCTGGGTTTGCTAACATTTTTGCCATGTAATAAGTGTTTCCAATTGAAATATCGCATTCACCTGCATAAATCGCTTTTACTTGAGCGCGGTCATTTCCTTGTGGTTTTCTTGCTAAGTTTGACTTAACGCCTAGTAGCCAACTCTTTGCAACATCCTCCCCATGATTGGCAATCACAGCTGATGTAAGGGCTAAATTATAAGCATTTGTGCCAGATCGGGTGCATATACGATTTTTCCATTTTGGATCTGCAAAATCTTCATAAGTTGTTACTTCACCATCTAAAACGCGCTCTTTTGAAGCATACGCTATTCGCGCGCGAGTTGTTAATGCAAACCATTGGTTTTCTGGGTCTCTAAATTCGGCTGGTATGTTGTTTTTTAATACCTCTGAAACGACAGGTTGTGTGACCCCAGCTTCTACAACAGAATTTAACCTAGAAATATCTACAGTTAAAATAACATCAGCAGGCGATCGATTTCCTTCAGCAACTAATTTTTCCACTAATCCTTTTTTAAGGAATTGCACGTTAACCTTGATACCAGATTGCGCAGTAAATGCGTCAAACAATGGCTTCACTAACTCGGCTTGGCGGTATGAATATACATTTACGTCATTAGCCAGTGTTGGTGTTGCTAAAGTTAGTAGTGCTGACGCAAATATTGTTGAACGAGAAAAAAACATATCGAATCCTATAATTTGTTGATAGCACTCTTTAACCCGACTATTTTAGTCGGGTCAATACATTTCTGACTATTTTAGTCGGAAATGAGAATTTATCTATTATTTTCTTTCTGTTTAACTATATTCCATAGATTATCCATTTCACTTAAATCAGATTGATTTGGGGTTTTTCCAATAAGGGCAAGTTCTTTTTCAACCTGTTCAAATCTTTTTTTAAATTTTTTATTTGCACCTCTAAGTGCTTTTTCAGGATCAATCTTCAGATGTCTTGCAAAATTAACCATTACAAACATCAAGTCACCATATTCTTCTTCTTGAGCATCAAGTGATAATTCATTACGTGCTTCATTCAATTCATCTATTTCTTCAGAAATTTTATCTGTAACTCCTGATATATCTGGCCAATCAAAACCTACACGAGCAGCACGTTTTTGAAGTTTGGTTGCATAAGTTAAAGCTGGGAGATTTCCTGCTATTCCATCTAGTGTTTTAGATGGCGTGTTTTTTGATCGCTCTTGCTCCTTTATTTTTTCCCAATCTCTAATTTGTTGGTCTGATGATTTATACTGTTTCTTATCTCCAAATACGTGTGGATGCCTTCTTATCATTTTATCTGAGACATTTTTTACAACACTCTCAAATGAGAAGTGCCCATCTTCGCTTCCGATTTGTGTGAAATAAATAACCTGTAAAAGAAGATCCCCAAGTTCACCCTCAAGCTCGTGCCAATTACCTTGATCAATTGCATCAGATACCTCGTAAGCCTCTTCGATGGTATATGGTGCAATAGTCTCATATGTTTGTTCAATATCCCATGGGCATCCATCTTTTGGATCTCGTAATCTTTTCATTATCTCCAAAAGACGCGAAATTTCACCATTAGAACTTACGCAAATGCGTTGACTTTCATTTTTTTCTTTTGTCATATTCACCATTCTGTATGTCAGTAACTATTTGGAGAATAGCAAAGCCATGGCCGTGATCAACCGTATAGCTGAATTTTATGAAGAAATGAAAACTTGGCGTCGCCATATTCACTCAAAACCAGAAGTAGGATTTGAATGTTTTCAAACAGCAGATTTTATTAAAGAAATGTTGGTGGAATTTGGAGTTGATGAAATTCATGAAGGATGGGCTAAAACGGGCATTGTAGCTATTATAAATGGCAAGGGTGAAGGAGGCAATATTGCTTTGCGTGCAGACATGGATGCTTTACCAATGGATGAAAAAACCAACTTAGAGTATGCATCTACTCACGCTGGTGCGATGCATGCTTGTGGTCATGATGGACATACTACAATGTTATTAGGTGCTGCTAAATACTTAGCGGAGACGCGCAACTTTTCAGGCCGAGTTATTTTGGTTTTTCAACCTGCGGAAGAGGCAGGTGGTGGAGCTGGTGTAATGGTTGAAGAGGGCTTAATTGAGAATTTTAATATTGAACATGCATTTGCTCTTCATAATTTACCAGATTTGGAAATAGGAAAATTTGAAACAACTGTAGGGCCACTTTTAGCTTCAGTTGATGATTTTGAAATTACAATCCATGGGAGAGGTGGACACGCTGCACATCCAGATCATACTGTTGATCCTATTTTGGTTTCTGTAAATATTGTACAGGCTTTACAGTCAATCATAAGCCGTAATGTGGATCCATTAGAAAGTGGTGTATTATCCATAACAAAGATGAATATTGGTACTGCCAATAACGTTATTTCAAACAACGGAGAAATAGTCGGTACAATTCGGGCCTTTCAACCAGCAGTGCGAAAAATGATGATAAGTCGATTGAAGGAAATTGTTGAAAATGTTGCAATTGGCTTTGGTGCAACTTCTGAAGTACGATTCTTAGATGGATATCCGTCAACAATTAATCACCCTGAAAGTGTTGAATTCGCTGCAAATATAGCAAGAAAAGTAGTTGGAAATAACAATGTTAATGAAAATGCAACACCTACAATGGGAGCTGAAGATTTTGCATTTATTTTACAGAAATGTAAGGGGGCATATTTATATATTGGAAATGGTGAGAGTGAAAAATTACATAATGAAGGGTTTGATTTTAATGATGAAATTAGCCCTATAGGTGCGAGTTATTTCGTGGGGCTTGTAGAAGCTTCACAACCTTTAAAAAGCTAAATTGAAAATAATGATTTTTATTGTATTAAGTGTTTGCGCGTTCCAGAGCTTGCTCAAGGTCATCAATTAAATCATTTACGTCTTCAATGCCAATCGAAAGTCTTAAAAGGTTGGGGTGCACTGGAAAGTCATCGCCCGAAACCGTCGCGCGATGCTCTATTAAACTTTCTACTCCCCCCAAAGAAGTCGCTGGGTAAAATACATTACAATATCGTGCAACATCTATTGCAGTTTGTTTGTTACCCTTTGTTATTAGTGACATCATCCCTCCAAACAAGCGGCTGGTTTGTGCAGCTTGTATTGCATGCCCCGGATGGCTTGCTAGGCCAGGGTAAAGTACTTTTTCAATAAGTTTGTGATGTTCAAAATGATGTGCTATTCGAGTTGCATTTTCTGTAGCCTTTTCAAAACGCAAGAAAAGTGTTCGCATACCTCGTATTAATAGAAATGCATCAAATGATTGTAAAACTGAACCTTGTAATTTTCTATTGAGTGCTATCTCTTCCCAAAAGGCATCAGATGATTTTATAGATAATGAACCTGATGTAATATCTGAATGACCATTTAAATATTTAGTGGCAGAATGCATTGAGATATCTGCTCCAAAATTTAATGCTTTAGTTGCACATGGTGGAGTTGCAGTACAATCTGTGAGGAGTTTTGCTCCTTTTGAATGCGCAATGTCTGCAGCCTTAGAAATGTCAGTAACCGCCCAGTCTGGATTATTGGGCGTTTCGACCCAAACAAGTGAAGTATTATTCTGCATAGCATTGGAAAGTTCTTCTAAATTTCCAGCAGTATAATATGAAATTTTTAACCGTTTTTTAGTTTCATATGTTTGAAATTGGTTTAAAACGCCATGATACATTGCTTTTGGGATTACGACATGGGCATTTGGATTGAGTGAGTCAATTACTGAAGTTGCAGCTGACATTCCTGATGCGAATAATAATGTCTCAGTAGCATCTTCAAGCTCAGCGACCATTTTTTCAGCATGTGAGGTGGTCTCGTTACCATCTCTTCTATACCAATAGGGCTTTTTTATTTCATAATTTGAGTCACGAGCATAAGTCGCAGTTGATTGAATAGGTGGAACAATCGCGCCAGTCTCTTTATCAAGATATCTCAAGGCTTGAGCCATTTTTGTTTCAGTTGAGAGCGTATGGTTTTTTTTAGTCATAATTATCCCGAACAAAATTTTTAACTTTATACAAACATATTATTAAAGCATTTAATTACAACCCAAGAGCCCTGTAACTATCTGCAACTTTAGTTAATGCTAACACATATGCAGCTGTTCGAAGACTATCAATATTTTCATTAGAGCGCCACGTATCATGCATTTGTTGGTATGCAGTGCACATAGTATCTTCTAAACCTGATCTAACTAATTCTAGTTCTCCGGCACCTTTAAAAAATTTATTTTTAAAATCTTCTGAGACGGGCTTTCCAATAAGGCGCTCCATTTCTTCAACTAATATATGATTTGATGAAGCTTGTTGGCGCCTTTGCATACGGCCAAATCTTATATGAGATAAATTCTTAACCCATTCAAAATATGATACTGTTACGCCTCCTGCATTAGCGTACATATCAGGAATAATGATTGTGCCGGCAGCAGTTAATATTTCATCTGCTCCAGCCGTTACTGGTCCGTTTGCTGCTTCAATAATTACGTTTGCTTTTATTCTTTGAGCGTTTGAAAGATTGATAACGCCTTCCATCGCTGCAGGTATAAGAATATCACAATCTTTTTCTAATATTTCAGAGCCATTGCTAACATAATTTGCACCAGAAAAACCTTTAACACCTTTATTTTCTATCAGATGAGTTTGTAGCTGATTTATATTAATGCCATCGTCGTTTATTACTGCTCCATCACGCTCAATGACTGCAGTTATCTTACATCCATCTTCCGTCGATAAGAAGTGAGCCGCATGATAACCAACATTACCCAATCCCTGAACTATTATACGTTTACCTGCCAATGATCCTGATAATCCTGATGTCTTTACATCGTCTTTATGACGAAAAAATTCTTGAAGAGCATATTGAACTCCTCGTCCCGTCGCTTCTACACGACCAATTATTCCACCCTTATTTAACGGTTTTCCCGTTACACAGGCATCTGCATTTATTTCAGAGGTATTCATTCTTCGGAATTGATCGGCTATCCACGCCATTTCTCTTTCACCAGTGCCCATATCTGGGGCAGGAACGTTTTGAGAAGGGTGAATAAGGTCTCTTTTTATTAATTCGTATGCAAAACGACGTGTGATTTTTTCGATTTCATCTGGTTCCCACTGGGTTGGGTCAATATGAAGTCCACCTTTTGATCCACCAAAAGGTGCTTCAACAAGTGCGCATTTATATGTCATGAGTGCCGCTAATGCTTCAACTTCGTCTTGGTTGACTGAAGTTGCAAATCTAATGCCACCTTTGACAGGTTCTTTATGTTCTGAATGTACCGACCGGTAACCTGTAAATGTATGAATATCACCACGAAGCTTTACACCAAATCTGACTGTATAAGTAGAATTGCAAACTTTAATTTTTTGAGCGAGGCCTGGCGATATATCTATTAAGCTGATGGCTTTATCGAACATCATATTTACTGATTCACGAAAGGTAGGCTCTGTACGAGAAGTCATCAGATTTCCTTAATTATTTCAATTATAATTAGTTTCCACGATACGGTTCAACATATTGTAAAGCCATGTCCCAGGGAAAGAAAATCCAAGTATCTTGGCTAACTTCCGTAATAAAGGTGTCTACCATTGGGTGGCCTTTTGGCTTTGCGTAGACTGTTGCAAAATGAGCTTTTGGGTACATTTTCCTTACAATTTCTAGAGTTCTACCTGAATCAACCAAGTCATCTATTATTAATATTCCTTGTCCATCTCCAATTAAATCAGAATCTGGTGATTTTAAAACTATTGCTTCTGATTGAGCTTGGTGATCGTATGATTTAACAGATATTGTATCTACAACGCGGATATCAAGTTCCCTTGCTACAATCATTGCTGGTGCCATTCCACCTCGGGTTATTCCTATAACAGCTTTCCAATTACCATCATTAGGTCCTTTGCCATCAAGTCGCCATGCCAATGCTCGACTGTCTCGATGTAGCTGATCCCAACTTACATGGAAGCCTTTTTCATGTGGTAATTGATTTGTCATTCTTTTCTTCCTGTGACTACATCAATATCAGGTGCGTCGACAGCTTTCATACCAACAACATGATATCCTGCGTCTACATGTAAATTTTCGCCAGTTACACCTGATGAAAGATCAGATAACAAATACATTGCTGATTTTCCCACATCATCTATGTTTATGTTCCGTCTAAGTGGGGAGTTTAATTCATTCCACTTTAATATGTAGCGAAAATCACCAATTCCTGAAGCGGCCAATGTTTTAACGGGGCCCGCTGAAATTGCATTTACACGAATCCCATCTTTGCCTAGATCTTCTGCTAAATATTTTACAGAAGCTTCTAACGCTGCTTTTGCAACTCCCATTACATTATAATGAGGCATTACTTGTTCAGCACCGTAGTATGTAAGGGTTAACATTGAGCCGCCTTCGTTCATGATTTTTTCAGCTCTTTGAGCAACTGCTGTAAAAGAATAAACAGATATATCCATGGTCATTCTAAAGTTTTCTGCTGAGGTATCCACGTACCTTCCTCTAAGTTCATTTTTATCGGAAAAGCCAATTGCATGTACAATAAAATCTATTTTACCCCATTTATTTTCTAATTCAGAAAATAAATTGTCCATTGATGCTTCGTTAGTCACATCACATTCCAAAACAGTGTCACATCCTATACTCTCTGCTAAGGGTCCAACTCGTTTTTTTAATGCGTCGCCTTGGTAAGAAAATGCCATCTCAGCACCTTGTTCGTGGCACGCCTGAGCAATACCCCATGCCATTGACTGTTTATTGGCAACACCCATAATCAGTCCACGTTTTCCGTCCATAATGCCCATGATATTTCTCCAATGGATAAAAGTATTTTTTCATGAATAGATCAAGGAAGGCCGACCTTCAAGAAAAAGGGTTAAAATATGTTCAATTACTTGTCTTTGCCTGTATAAAAGTTATTTTAAATCCAAACAGGGATAGAACAATGGATAGATCAGGAAAATTTGCAGGTGAAAATCCTTTTGAATTAGCAAGAGACTGGATGGATCAGGCAAAAGAATTAGAACTAAATGATGCCAATGCAATTGCTTTAGCAACAGTTGATAACACTGGATTACCTAATGTTAGAATGGTTTTATTAAAAGAAATTGAGAGTGATGCTTTTGTTTTCTATACAAACTATGAAAGCAAAAAAGGTCGTGAGTTAATCGCATCAGGACAAGCAGCTTTTGTTATTCACTGGAAGTCACTTAGGCGGCAAATTAGAGTGCGTGGATCTGTTGAAAAAGCAGAAGGTAAACAAGCTGATATTTATTTTGATAGTAGATCTCCACAAAGTAGAGTAGGGGCGGTTGCTTCTCGACAATCTCAAGTGATTGAAGATAGATCAGTTCTAGAAAATTGGTATGAACAGGCATTAAATGAAAATGGTACTACTCCTAAACGGCCAAGTTTTTGGGGTGGATTTAGAATAAATCCAGTTGAAATAGAGTTTTGGGCTGATGGAGAAGCTAGATTACATGATAGATTTCGCTGGACGCGTACCCAAAATGAAAATGAATGGTCAATTGATAGGTTGAGCCCATAGTCAATATACTCAAACTAGTTGTTTTCGTATTATGTACTTTTTCTGGTACTTACGCTTATTCCTGTTCAGATAACATTGTAGATATACGGTGGGTAGGTGGGGCAGTAAAATTTAGAGTTGAGCTTGCTAGTAATAAAGAACAAAGAGCAAAAGGTTTAATGTTCAGAGAATCCTTAGACCGCTTTTCGGGTATGTTGTTTGTTTATGATCATGAACAAGAAGTAAATTTTTGGATGAGAAATACCATTATACCCCTGGATCTATTATTTTTTGATTCTAAGGGTGTTTTAAAAAATGCACATAGGAACGCAATTCCATTTGATCTTACTAATATTTATGGAGGTAATTCTATACAATACGTTCTTGAAATAAATGCAGGAATGCTTGATAAATTAGGAATTAAACCCAATTCTGAAATGAGATATCCACTAATTGATCAAGAACTCGCAATTTGGAAGTGTTAATTTTTGATTTTTCCAGTAAATGATGCATTTTAGGGCTTTCCATTATCGTACTAGTTTTGTAAACCGCAGCCTAGTCGGGGCGTGGCGCAGTCTGGTAGCGCACTTGTTTTGGGTACAAGGGGTCGTTGGTTCGAATCCAGCCGTCCCGACCATTTAATGAAAAATAAAAATTAAATCGCTTTTTAGCGATTTTTTTTTTATAGTTATTTTATATATTCATTTATATGATTTTATACTTTTTAAAATGCTATCTATTTATAAATATTAATTTTTTTTTTTGCATATACTTTAGTGTAGTTATTTTGACTTATCCACAGGCTGGTTTTAACAGGTAGTCAACTAAAAAAAGTATAAAAAAACAAAATAAAGTCGTTGACCGAGGCGTCACTATGATACAGTTTGTATAAGAGTTCCAGTGGTCTACCATATGTAGTGGTTGGTAATATTTTAAATAATTTTACTGATTTAAAGTAAAAAAAGCATAAACCTAGGCCTAATAAGGAACAAAAGAGGCATAAATAAAGAAAAAATGAGGCAGAAATGAAAATAGAACGACGGTTTACGAAAGCTAATCAAGACGCATATGCGGGAATCGCATTTCATAAAACAACTTCTGAGATACGTAATCCAAATGGATCAATTGTATTTTCATTAGATGATGTTGAAGTTCCAGAATCATGGAGCCAAGTTGCATCTGATGTGATTGCACAAAAATATTTTCGAAAAGCTGGCGTTTCTAATGATCTTATCCGTGTAGAAGAAAACGATGTCCCAGAATTTTTATGGCGATCAGCACCACGCGATGGGCAGCAAGTAAAACCAAACGGTGAATATTTAGGTGAAACATCATCAAAGCAAGTATTTAATCGATTGGCTGGAGCTTGGGCTTACTGGGGTTGGAAAGGCGGAATGTTTGATACTGAAGCTGACGCACAATCTTACTATGATGAAATGCGTTACATGCTAGCAGCCCAAATGACTGCGCCTAATAGCCCACAGTGGTTCAACACTGGTTTGCATTGGGCATATGGTATCGATGGTCCATCACAAGGCCATCATTATGTAGATTTCAAAACAGGAGTTATGGTGCAATCCAACAGCTCATACGAACATCCACAACCCCATGCATGTTTTATACAATCCGTGAAAGATGACCTGGTTAATGAAGGTGGAATAATGGACCTATGGGTCCGTGAAGCGCGTTTATTCAAATATGGATCAGGTACTGGTACTAATTTTTCTTCATTGAGGGGTTCGGACGAGTCTTTAGGTGGGGGTGGTAAATCCTCAGGTCTAATGTCTTTTCTCAAGATTGGTGATCGTGCTGCTGGAGCGATTAAATCAGGGGGTACTACGCGACGCGCTGCAAAGATGGTTATCTGTGATATGGATCATCCAGACGTGGAAGAATTCATTAGTTGGAAAGTAAAAGAAGAGCAAAAAGTAGCTTCTCTAGTTGCGGGCTCCAAGTTGCATGAATTAAAATTAAACGAAATATTTTCTGCTATCCGTTCTTGGGATGGAGCAGAAGAAGATGCTTTCGATCCTAAAGTGAACGCAAATCTCAAAGCTGCTGTAAAATCTGCCAAAAAAGTTATGATCCCAGAGACTTATGTAAATAGAGTTTTGCAATATGCTCGACAAGGTTACAGCAGTATTGAATTCCCTAGCTATGACGTGGACTGGGATTCAGAGGCTTACAATACAGTTGCTGGCCAAAATTCTAATAATTCAGTTCGTGTAACTGATGCATTTTTGAAAGCAGTACAGAATGATGAAGACTGGGAATTAATTCGTAGAACAGATGGAAAAGTTTCCAAAACTGTTAAAGCAAAAGAATTATGGGAAGATGTAGGTCATGCTGCTTGGGCATGTGCTGATCCTGGAGTTCAGTATCATGATACTATTAATGCATGGCATACTTGTCCTGAAGATGGACAAATACGTGGTTCTAATCCTTGTTCTGAATACATGTTCTTAGATGATACAGCGTGTAATTTAGCATCAATGAATCTTTTGAAATTTTTTAAAGATGGTGAATTTGATGCAGATGCATACATGCATGCAACCCGATTATGGACAATAACTCTCGAGACGTCCGTGCTTATGGCTCAATTTCCATCAGAAGCTATCGCACGTGGATCATATGACTTTAGAACACTTGGCCTTGGGTATGCTAATATTGGTGGTTTGTTGATGAACATGGGCTTGTCTTATGATAGTGACGAAGGCCGATCTATGTGTGCAGCACTTACTGCATTAATGACTGGCATATCTTATAAAACATCCGCGGAAATGGCCAAAGAACTGGGCCCATTCCCAGGATATGCAAAAAATTCACAACACATGTTACGTGTTATGCGAAACCATAAACGTGCGGCATTTGGTAAAAAAGCTGGGTATGAAGGGCTTGAGGTAAAGCCAGTACCACTTGATGCAAAGAATTGCCCTGATCGTAATTTAATCGATTTAGCCAAAACTTCATGGGAAGAGGCTGTTCAGCTAGGTGAAGCGCATGGCTATAGAAATGCGCAAGTTTCTGTGATTGCTCCAACAGGGACAATTGGCCTTGTGATGGATTGTGACACAACAGGTATTGAACCTGACTTTGCGCTTGTTAAATTCAAAAAATTAGCTGGTGGTGGATATTTTAAAATAATAAATCAATCTGTTCCAGCTGCTTTAGCAACTATGGGATATGGTTCAGCTGAAGCAGAAGAAATCATTTCTTATGCAGTAGGCCATGGTACAATGGGTAATGCTCCAGGCATTAATCATACTGCATTAATTGGACACGGTTTCAGTCAGGTTGAAATTGACAAAGTTGAGGCGGCATTGCCATCAGCTTTTGATATAAGATTTGTTTTCAATCAATGGACATTAGGAGAAGAGTTCTGCAAAGGAACTTTAGGTATACCAGATGAACTTTTGAATAACCCAACATTTGATTTATTGTCGCATCTTGGATTTTCAAAAAAACAAATAGAGCACGCTAACAATCATGTTTGTGGTACCATGACATTAGAAGGTGCTCCGCATTTAAAAGAAGAGCATTATGGTGTTTTTGATTGTGCAAATGTATGTGGCCGTATCGGTACCCGATACTTATCAGTTGAAAGCCATATAACCATGATGGCTGCTGCACAGTCTTTTATTTCTGGGGCAATATCAAAAACAATAAATATGCCAAATGATGCGACAATAGAAGACTGCCAAGCGGCATATGAATTGTCTTGGTCATTAGGTGTAAAAGCAAATGCTTTATATAGAGATGGATCTAAGCTTTCACAGCCACTTTCATCAGCTCTTATTGATGATGATGAAGATGACTTGGAAGAAACACTAATGGAAGCACCTGCTGGGGATCGCCCACAGATTTTAGCTGAAAAGATTGTAGAAAAAGTGATTATCAAGGAGGTCAATAGGCAAGCGCGTGAACGTTTACCGGAGCGACGTAAAGGGTACACCCAAAAAGCAAATGTGGGAGGCCACAAAGTCTACCTTCGAACTGGGGAATATGAAGATGGTAAAATTGGTGAAATTTTCATTGATATGCACAAAGAGGGTGCAGGCTTCCGAGCAATGATGAATAATTTTGCTATAGCTGTATCAGTTGGTCTTCAATATGGGGTTCCATTAGAAGAATTTGTTGATGCATTTACTTTTACAAGATTTGATCCTGCTGGAATGGTGCAGGGAAATGATAGTATTAAATCTGCGACATCAATTCTTGATTATATATTCCGAGAGCTAGCTATTTCCTATTTAGATCGAACCGATTTAGCACATGTTCAACCTGAAGGAGAAAGCTTTGATACTCTTGGTAAGGGTGAAGATGAAGGTGTATCAGCGAGCCAACAAACGAACGAAGAAAATCTTGCAATGATCAAACAAGTATCTTCTACAGGCTATCTTAGAAAAAGATTACCTCAAGAGTTAATGGTTTTACAGGGTGGTCAAGCTAATTTGTTTGAAGATAGCGTACCCATTCAAGAAGCAACAGGGACTGACAGTGCGGTTTCAATCAGTGCACAGAAATCTGTAGGTCTCCCTCAGTTAGATGATCGCGCAAAAGCTAAAATGCAAGGTTATGAAGGCGACGCTTGTGGCGATTGTGGAAACTATACGCTGGTTCGAAATGGTACATGTATGAAATGTAATACATGTGGAGCGACCAGTGGCTGTAGTTAAAATTATTTAGAGATATAGAATTTTTAAATGGGGGGATTAGTCTCCCCATTTTTATGAGGAAATACAAAAGATGTTTTTACTTTCTGAAACTTTGTGATTTTAAAGAGATGTATAATAAACAAATTGATGAACAGAAAATTAAACTTGACCCAGCAAAAAAGAGCCCAAATATATCAGCTACCCAGCCCAAAAGAAGTGAGCCTAAAGACATGGAGCCTAGTGTTATCATACCCCACAGACTCATCACACGGCCTCTAATATTGTCATTCAAATCAGCTTGTATTTCTGCTTGAAAACTAACGCCTAAGTAAGTTGCAGAAAAACCCATGCAGCTTGCTGAGATTAAAGCAAGTGACCATTGGTGAGTTATAGTTAGCAGCCACGCAGAGATCATTCCAAAGACAGTTACTAATATTATAGAATGACTAAATGCAGCCACACGTTCAGAGGTTCCTAGAGCTTTATAAAGTGCCGCACAAAGAGAGCCCATACCAACTGTTGCTGCGAGTTGACCTAATCCACTTGCGCCATTTGAGAAAGTACCATCGGCTATTACTGGAAGAATTTCTGCTACAGATCTTATTGATATGGTATAAACAGCTGAAATTAGAAAAATAAGACGTAAATATTTAGAACTCCATACAAAATAAAATCCTTCTTTTATTGCCGCAGACATACTTTGATATTCACTAGATAGTTTTAATGCTCTGGGTTTTAGCGTCGCGTAAATTATTATGTTCGGTAAATATAATAATATTGCGACTAAAAGTGCAAAAAGTGTTCCAAAATATTCAATCAACACTCCTGCAACAAAAGGGCTAATTACACGAGCAGTATTAAAATTTAATGCAGCAAGAGCTGATACTGAGCTTATTTGTTTCTTCTGAACTAATCGTGGTCCAATAGATAACCTCATTGGATGATGTGCAGCGGTTATGATGCCGATATATATTGCTAATAATATTAAAGAAAATGGTGATATAATTTCTATCAATATAGAAATAACAGTGATGAGCGCTGCTATAATCATTCCAATATTAGTAGCATAAGCTGCTTTTATAATATTTGAGCGGTCCATTATGGCTCCAAAAAAAGGGCCAATAATCATTGTGGGTAGCATTGTTAGTGCTGCTATTAACCCCACAAAAGTTGCAGATAATGATGTTTCCCATGCAATCCATGTTATTACGACACGCAAGATCCATAATCCATTTACTGCTGCAGCTGATCCAATAAAATATCTTCTGTAGTTAGGTGAATTTAAAGCAGTAAGGTTCATTTATGTCCAATTGGGGCTTACCCCGTGATGTTTCTTGATGCTGAGTTACATTCGATGTAATTGAGAAGCAAGACGATGGTTGGGAAATATGGCAATATATTTAAAAGATGTAATTTTTGAATTTGAAACACATCGCGTGATTGATCAAATTACTTTGAATGTTTCCGAACAGCGTATTGGAATTGTTGGTGTTAATGGATCTGGCAAGTCGACTTTAGCAAGATTGATTTCTGGATTGATTGCTCCAATTTCTGGTTCCATCAGAATTAATGATATCGATATATATAAAGACCGGAAAGCCGCTTTGAAAACTGTCGGAATTATTTTCCAAAACCCAGATCACCAAATTATTTTTCCTACATGTATTGAAGAAATTAGTTTTGGGTTAATGCAACAAGGAATGACACGCATTGAAGCAGAAGAAAGGTCTAATGAAATTTTATTGCAATTTGATAGATTGAAATGGTCAGATCAGCTTGCACATAATTTATCACAAGGACAAAGACATTTTTTATGTTTAATTGCTGTTTTAGCGATGAAACCTGACGTTATCATTTTAGATGAGCCATATGCTGGGCTTGATTTACCTACCTCATTACAATTGAGACATGAATTGAATAAATTGAGCCAACAGATCGTAATGATTACTCATAATAAGGATATATTAGTAGATTTTGATCGTATATTATGGATAGACAATGGAAAAATAATCAAGGACGGCTCTTACGAAAATGTCATGCCTGATTTTGAAGAAGAAATGCAGAGGCGTGCAAATGTTAGCTATTAGTATTATGGGGCCTTCTTGGGCTCACAATCTAAAAATTGGATATAAACTGGCAGCTTTAAGTTTTATTTCTGTAATCATTTTTTTTATCAATAATTGGTTATTATTATCAGTTTTTTTAGTCGGCTTAATATTTTTATATTCTTCAGTATCACTCTTTGCTTTGCGAAAAGGAATTCTTCTACTCCGCCCATTAATTTGGGTGATTTTGCTAATATGGATTTTTCATTTAATTCGTGGAGAATATTTAGCTGGAACAGTTACATGCCTTAGGTTGCTGGTTTTGTTTGCTTTAGCTAATTTTGTAACTGTGACATCAAAACTTTCTGATATGATTGAATTTTTTTTATGGATATTGCATCCATTAAAGTTGATTGGTGTTAAAACATCATCAATTGGCCTTGCACTTGGGATGGTTATTCGATTTACACCGGTATTAATAGAGCGCGCAAAACAATTATTAGAAAGTTGGCGAGCAAGAGCTTTAAAGCGTACGAATTGGCGTATTATTCTTCCAATTTTTATTACGGTAATTGACGATGCAGATAGAGTAGCAGAAGCGATACGAGCACGAGGTGGGATCTAATCTTATGGAAAGAAATATAGTTTACATTGCATTATTTTCGGGATTGATTGCAGTGCTTGGGCTTCTACCAAAATTAACATTAATAAGTGGGATTCCAATTACAGCCCAAAGTCTTGGGGTTATGTTATGTGGGGTGATCCTAGGAGCTAAAAGAGGAGCTTTAGCAGTTTTACTTTTTCTGTCTTTGGTTGCTCTTGGGCTGCCACTTTTGGCCGGTGGACGTGGAGGATTAGGAGTATTTACTACCCCATGGGCTGGGTTCTTATTTGGCTTTCCTATAGCTGCATATACTACGGGGTATATAATGGAAAAATTTAAGCATATGCCTATTAGTTTTACAGCTAGTTTTGCCGCATTTTTTGGAAGTATTATAGTTCTGTATGTAATTGCTATCCCATATTATATGATTGGTGCCAAAATGGATTTTTTCCAATCTTTATTAACTATGTCTCCATTTATACCTGGTGATATCATTAAATGTATTTTGGCAGGATTTATAGCAAATGGTATCCATAAATCACGACCAAATTCAGTTTTATCATGGGCTAACAGTAGATAATATAAGTGCACTTCCAAGGCCACCAGCAGCTGCAATTGTTGCTAACCCATTTCCATCTGTTTTTTGTAATTCATGAAATAATCTAACAGCTAGGATTGCACCAGATGCTCCGATTGGATGTCCGCGTGCTAATGCACCACCACCTCTGTTTATTAATTGTTCATTAAATTTAAATTCATTTTTGGCTATTATGGCTTGAGCTGAATATGCCTCCATTATTTCAATGACTTTCAATGACTCAATTGTAATTTTTGTAGTTTCAAGAATTCTATTAATAGAATTTATTGTTGCAAAAGCTGGAGTATCAGGAACTCCTGCGGATGAAACGCCATGGACAATTCTAATAGCATTTGGAAAGTTTTTAGCGACTTTCTCACTAACCACTATGCAAAAAGCTGCAGCATCTGAGTCAACTGCTGTTGTAGCAGATGAAATATTGCCTTTCAAAATAGGTGCCCGCTCACATATTTTTTTATTTAATTTACGTGTAAAAGTGTCTTTGTTTTGATTGTTTATATTAACAATTTCACTTTTGAAATTTGTATTTGAAGCTTTTTTATGACTATTAATCGCCCAAGCTTCTTGCGCTTCTTTTGAGATGCCTGATGAGACTGCAATTTCTGCTACAGAGTCTATCATATCTGGATCTCTATCTTTTAAGCCTGTAAAAATTGGTCGATCATATGCAATTTTTTCCCCAGTATTATGATTAATTCTCATTCTTATTGGTCTACATGATGCACTCTCTGAACCGCCAGCAATAATAATGTTATGTGAACCCGACATTACCATTTGGGCAGCCAACCATATGGCATCAAGCCCTCCAGTACACTGCCTGTCTATTGTAAAACCTCCAATATGCTCTGGAAGGCCTGCAGCTAAAGCTGTTGGCCTTGCAGGATTGCCACCTCCTCCTACAGCATTCGAAAGTATTATTTCATTAATAGATGTACTCGGCACATTAGCCTCTTTTAATAGAGCCCTAATAACTGGTGCAGCTAATTCATGAATGTTCAATGTTTTAAAGGCACCACCTTTTGGAATAACTGCAGTACGCTTGGCAGCAATTATATAAGCATCATTTTTCATAAAAAAAATCTTTCAATATTGCAGTAATTTTTACATAATCAGTTTTTCCGGATAGAAGTAATGGCCATTCTTTTAAGCTAAGGATCTCTGATATTTGATTATGAGATGCATTATTACCGTATACTGCAGCAAATACCTTTTGTCCTCTTTTTGAATTTGGAAGTGCAATTACTGCTGCATATTCTATTCCAGGAAGTGATAAAAGATCATCCTCTAATACATCCAAATAAATGATTTTATCTGAAATGTTGACTGCTCTATCTAATCTACCTTTTAAAAAAAGAAATCCATTATTATCAACTCTGCCTAATTCTCCTGTGGGAAAATAGATATTAACATCCATTAAAATTTGGTTATCAAGATAATTTTCAGCTATCATGGGTGACTTTATGAAAACTGCTTCATTTTTAATTTCAATTTCCACACCTTCATAAGCACGGCCAACTGAATTTGGAGGAGTTTTATCATCGGATACAGTAATAAAACTTGTTTCAGCTGTTCCGTAAAAAACCTTAATTTCAGCATTGGGGAATCGGTGATTGCAAAACATTCGATCGGCTTCATTAAATACTCCACCTCCAATAAAAATTTTACGTACAATTGGATAAATACTATCATTTTTATAAATTAATTTTAACAAGGTAGGCGTTGCATAAATAACTGTAGGCTGTCCTTTTGGGCGTAATCCAGTAAAAATCAAATCTGCCTCGATATGCATTGCCTCTGTAGCCGCATAGAGTGCTAACGAATGAGACAAATTCCCTAGAACGGCAACTGTATCATTTTTTAAAACGCCATTTTTTTTGAAGCTATAAATCCAACTCTTTTGACTTCGCAAAATTGCTTTTGGATTATTAGTAGATCCACTTGTGAAGGTAATAAAACTATTTGGTTTTCCAGTAGGCATTAAGCAGCTAGAGGGGGCTTTCTTTTCTGTAAGAGCTGTAAATCTTTTATCAAGATTTTTCATAATATCGTTTGAAACGATGCAGACTTGTTTTCCTAATGCGGAAATGCCAAAAAATGCAGCCATTTCATGTTCTGGATCATAAAGACAAATTGCAATTATTTGCTTATTATCTATCTTGGATGCCCACATTCCATAGGCATTTTGAAGTTTTTGGTTCTTAGTTGATTTGAAACGCTCTTCCATAAAGTTCTTATATATTTATTATTTTTTTCCTGCAATTGTGAGACTTGGCTTGTTGGACGAATCTAGATAAAGATTAGAAAATTTAAAGAGGGTTAGATATGGCTTTTCCAAATACTTTTGCAACAAAAGAACAAATGGCAAATTTGGCTGCTAAAATGTTTTTAGAAATTGAAGCAGTAAAATTTCGTCCTGAAGAACCCTATACATTTGCTTCGGGGCTTGCTTCGCCAGTTTATATTGATTGTCGAAAACTAATAAGTCATCCCAGAATACGGTCTGCGTTAATGGATTTTGCAGTTGCTACACTATATCGTGAAGTTGGGTTTGAAAAATTTGATAGTGCTGCTGGAGGGGAAACTGCTGGCATTCCTTTTGCTGCATGGATTGCAGATAAGATGTCTTTACCAATGCAGTATGTAAGGAAAAAACCTAAGGGTTATGGTCGTGATGCACAAATTGAAGGTGATATTTATCCAAATCAGCGTGTATTATTAGTAGAGGATTTAACAACTGACGGTGGCTCTAAACTTATGTTTGCAGAAGCAATAAGACGTGCCGAAGCAATTTGCGAACATATTTTGGTAATATTTTATTATGATATTTTTGAAAATACTCATGAGATGCTCGCAGAAAACGGATTAGAACTTCATTATCTTTTAACGTGGTGGGATATTCTTCGAGCAGCCCGTGAAGGTGGAAACTTTAATGCTAGTGCTCTCGACCAGGTTGAATCCTTTTTAAATAATCCATTAAAATGGTCTGCTGCAAATGGTGGTATATCAGAATTGGGTGTAACAAAGAAATGAAGCATTGGCCTGAAGATATTACTCTTTTAGGTGATTATGTAAGAATTGATCCTCTTTCTGTAAATCATTTAAATGATTTACAAGATGCGGTCAGAGATGGTGAATTGAATTTACTTTGGTATACTTTTATCCCAAACGCAGACGATATGCTTGAAGAAATAAATAAAAGATTAAGATTACGAGAAATGGGATCGATGCAACCATTTGCTATTATCGATATAGCCACTGGACTTGCTGTTGGCATGACAACTTTTATGAATATTGATGCTACTAATAGAAGAGTTGAAATTGGATCAACTTGGCTTTCAAAATCAACTCAACGAACATTTATAAATACTGAATGTAAGCTACTACTTATGGCACATGCTTTTGAGAAGTTAAATTGTATTGCTGTTGAGTTTAGAACACACTTTATTAATACACAAAGTAGAAAAGCTATTGAAAGGCTTGGAGCAAAATTTGATGGTATTTTAAGAAACCATTCAACAATGCCAAATGGAACTTTGCGTGATACCGCAGTATATTCTATTATTAGATCTGAATGGCCTACAGTTAAATCTCACCTAAATTTTCAGCTTAATAAAAAGCGAGATTAAGAAAATATAATGACAACATCGAATATTAATAATGATGAATTCAAGCAAATAGATATTAATTCATTGATTAGTAAAAATATATCGTTGCATCCTGTAAAAATATTAATCTTATACGGATCTTTAAGGGAAAAATCTTATAGCAGACTCGTAGCGGAAGAGGCGGGTAGAATATTGGTAAAGCTTGGTGCGGATGTAAAATTTTATAATCCTGCAGGTTTGCCACTAGTAGATGAAGAAAATATATCCCATCCAAAAGTTTTAGAGCTTCATGAATTAGTTAAATGGTCAGAAGGTATGGTTTGGTCATCTCCAGAACGCCATGGAGCAATGACTGGGGTAATGAAAACACAAATTGACTGGGTTCCTTTGTCTGATGGTGCAGTAAGGCCAACACAAGGGAAAACACTAGCCTTAATGCAAGTGAATGGTGGATCGCAAAGCTTTAATACAGTAAATCAGTTGCGAATTTTAGGGCGATGGATGCGCATGCTCACTATACCAAATCAATCCTCAACTCCAAAGGCGTGGAAGGAATTTGATGAGAATGGTAGAATGAAGCCCTCAGGTAATTACAACAGAATAGTTGATGTAATGGAAGAACTTATGAAATTTACACTTATTACCCGGGATATAAAATCTAGCTTAGTGGATCGTTATTCGGAACGCATTGAAACTGCTGAGGAACTTATGCAAAGAGTGCAAAAGAGTAAGTAACTATACGGCCTTCATGCTTTGAGCTCCTAAGCTCTCTACTTCAACCTCAATAGTGTCTCCTATTCGTAAAAACCTAGGATTAGGTTTTATACCTGCGCCAACCCCTTCTGGTGTTCCGGTTACAATTATATCACCAGTACGAAGGACCATATATTCTGACAATGTTGATATTATTTTTTTTAAATTAAATATCATATCGTCAGTATTTGAACTCTGCATTACTTTGCCATTTATAGTTGTTTTAAGTGATAAATTTTGTGGGTCATCCACCTCATCTGCAGTTACTAAATATGGCCCAATTGGTGCAAATGTTGGAGATGATTTTCCTTTTACCCATTGGCCAGATCTGTGTTTTTGATAAGTGCGCTCAGATACATCATTTGCAGTAAAGTAACCTGAAACATAACTTAAAGCGTCATCTTGTGATACTTGGTAACATGGTTTTCCAATTACCAATCCAAGTTCCACTTCCCAATCAGTATGCACAGATCCCTTAGGAATCTTAAGATTGTCAAATGGTCCAATAATTGCTGAGGTGGCTTTATTAAATACTAATGGCTCATCTGGCAATTTGCTTCCAGTTTCTGCAGCATGTTTTGCATAATTTAAACCAATGCAAAAAAAGTTTGGTGCATCCGCCAAACACGATCCAATCCTATCCCCATCTGGACATATTGGTAATTTTTCTAAATTTAGTGCCTTAATCTTATTTAAGTTTTCTAGAGATACTGAGTCACCAGATAAATCTTTTATATATGCTGAAAGATCTCGAATTTTACCCTCAATATCAAGAATACAAGTTTTTTCTTGTCCTAAAGGGCCATATCTTAAAAGTTTCATTTCTAGTCCTATATATTTCTAGAATTTAATGATTAAGTGATAAAATATATTGGTAAAGTAAAATCGACTAGAATCTGCGTATTGCTAACATTTCTAATTGATTTTTTTTGTAATAAAAAACTAAAGGCCACCAATTGGTGACCTTTTAGATACCATCTAGTGGTATTTGGAGCGGGCGAAGCGATTCGAACGCTCGACCCTAACCTTGGCAAGGTTATGCTCTACCCCTGAGCTACGCCCGCTTCCTTGGAAGAGAAAAATTGTTCTCTTGGGTAAGGGCGTTATACGCAACTTTTTCCCTGCCGCAAGAGCTTTTTTCTCTTTTTACAATTTATCTGGTATTGCATCTAAGTTAGAAGGATCAGCCTGTTTGGCTATTTGGTAATCTTCAGTATGGGCAATTATACTCTGGTCATCAAATAAAACGATTCCATAAGCCGCAGGCTCTTTTACTGAAAGACTGGAGTCTAATGAAAGCAAGTCCATGGGCATTTGATGGCATGTACTTTTAAATATTGTAAAACCAATACCATTTGTATTCCCGGATATTGATCTGTGAACATGCCCTGAGAATATATGCTTTGTATTTTTATACTTTTTAATAATGTTAAATAAATCAGCGCTGTTACTAAGCTTAATTTTATCCATACCGGGAAAGCCAATGTTATGTGGTGGATGATGGGTGAAAATTGATATCCGTTTGTTTTTGGCTTGGCTTAATTCTTGTTCCAACCATTCGAGTCGCTTTTCACACAATTTACCCTCATGTTCTATTTCTAGTTGTGGGGATGAGTTTAAAGTATCCAAACATATTAATACATCGTCACCTAAAGATATTTTTTTTTGTAAGTATCCTTCGTTGTCTAAAGGTATTTCAGGGAATACTTTTTTAAAATTACTTCTATTGTCGTGATTGCCCAACATAAATGTTATGGGTATCTTATATGTGTTTGTTGCTCTTTTTAGCATTTCATATTCACTGACATGCCCAGAATGTGTCATATCACCAATCAATATCATATGTTCTGCGTCAGGATGTTTTTTCAGGGCATGTGAAAGAGCTTCTGTGAATTGTCTTAATGGATCTAGGCCAATAATATTTCTTTTTTTGGAACGCAGGTGTATATCAGATATTACCAATACTTTTCGCAACTTTAATCTCGCTTTATTATCCTATCAGAAGATTGTGATAGTTCTTCTATTCCCATTTGGTACATATTGGTATTTATATCATCAGATAAAATAAATGCCATTTGTTCAAAGCCTTTTTTCCCTAGTGCAGCTAATGCATAATGAAAAGCACGACCTAACATAACAAAGTTTGCTCCAAGCGCTATTGCGCGCAAGATATCTAAACCACCTTCTACGCCACTATCAAAAATAAGTGGAAAACTATCACCAACAGCTTTACGAATTCCAGGTAAAGTCTCTATACTGCTTTGCCCACCATCAAACTGCCTACCAGAGTGATTTGAAACCCAGACTGCATCAGCACCAACATCTTTTAATTTCGATGCATCATGTGCAGACGTAACGCCTTTTACAATAATATGCCCATCCCATTCGTCTCTAAGCTCTGAAAGGTAATTCCAGTCAGGTTTGCCTCTAATGATATAGCCTGGATGAGCAGTAGATGATGTATTGCCTTTAACTTTGACATAGCTTTCAGCAAATCGAAGCCTAGGTTGCCCATATCTTGCAGTTCCTAGTGCCCAAGAAGGGTGTGTTGCCGTTTCCCACAACATTTTAGGTGTAATTCTAGGGGGGATAGTTAGTTGCGCTCTTCGTTGACGTTCTCTACGACTTGGTGCGGGAACATCTACAGTCAATACAAGAGTATGAAATCCAGAATCTTTTGCCCGACGAAGCATGTCGCGTCTCACATTTGGATCAGTTGGGGGATAAAGCTGCATCCAGCCCATATCACCAATACTTGATGAGATCATTTCAGGCGTGACAGTTGCAACCGCTGAAAGACAGTAAGGGATTTTTGCATCTGCACATCCTCTGGCCAATATGTATTCAGCTCCTGGCCATATCATACCTGACATGCCAACTGGTGCTACCCCAAATGGGTGAGAATAAGTTTTACCTAAAAAAGTAGTTTCCTGATTAGGAGTGTATTCACCTCGAAGAATACGAGTTTCAAATAGAATTTTGTCTAATTCAATCCTATTTCTAGTTTTTTGATCTTCTACCCCGGTTGCACTATCTAAATACTCCCATGCAAAAAATGGAAGACGTTGTTTAGCACGTTTTTTTAGATCGTTAAGGCTGGGATATATGTCATCAATATTCATATAGCTACCATTAGAGTGATAGAGATATTCATGCAAGAGAATGTCAATAAGTTCGATATAATCGAAATCTTGTTTGTGGGATTTGGATTGATTAACTTAGGGGAACAATGGTAGAACATAGTTAAGTAATATTAATGAAATTGTTGTGCCATAAAAATGAAAAATAGAGACGAAAATCAAGCTATTCAAATAGAAAGTAATACAACGTTATCTCAAAGAGCAATGGGTGTCAGACAGACACCATATTTAGAAGATTTAAATTCTGCTCAAAGATCAGCAGTTGAAACTTTAAATGGGCCTGTCTTAATGTTAGCTGGTGCTGGTACTGGAAAAACAAAGGCATTAACAACAAGAATTGTTCATTTAATGAATATGAACCAAGCTTGGCCAAATGAGATACTTGCAGTAACATTTACAAATAAAGCTGCCCGGGAAATGAAGAGTCGGGTAGGTGCGATGCTTGGCAATGTTGGTGATGGCCTTCCGTGGTTAGGAACATTTCATTCTTTATGCGTAAAGATATTACGCAGACATTCAGAGATAGTTGGATTGAAATCAAATTTTACAATTCTTGATACTGATGACCAACTGAGATTGTTAAAGCAATTACTAAGAGCTGAAAATATTGATGAAAAAAGATGGCCCCCACGTTTATTACTGGGTCTTATTGATACTTGGAAAAATCGCGCTTGGAGTCCAAATCATGTGCCATCAGGAGAGGATGGATTTAATGGTCGAGGTGTTGAATTTTATACGCAATATCAAAGTCGCTTAAAAGCTTTAAACGCAGCGGATTTTGGAGACCTATTATTGCATGTTGTAAATATCTTTCAAAATAATGCGGATATTCTAGAGAAATATCAAAATGGATTTAAATATATACTTGTTGATGAGTATCAAGATACAAATGTTGCACAATATATGTGGTTACGTCTTTTAGCAGCAAAACATAGAAATATATGCTGTGTTGGTGATGATGATCAGTCAATTTATGGGTGGCGTGGGGCTGAAGTTGGAAATATTTTACGCTTTGAACGAGATTTTGAAGGTGCAAAAGTTGTACGCCTTGAGCAAAACTATAGATCCACGCCAGATATTCTTGCTGCAGCATCGGGTATTATAGCAGGCAATAAAGACCGTCTTGGGAAAACTCTATGGACAGCTCGCAAGGATGGTGAAAAAGTACGTCTAATAGGTCATTGGGATGGTGAAGAAGAAGCTCGATGGGTAGGAGAGGACCTTGAGAGTTATCAAAGAGGCACGCGGGGGCTCCCTGCTTTTGGCTTAGATAGTATGGCGATTTTGGTCAGGGCATCTCATCAAATGCGTTCATTCGAAGACAGGTTTCTGAGTATTGGATTGCCTTATAGGGTTATTGGTGGCCCCAGATTTTATGAGCGAATGGAAATTCGAGACGCAATGGCTTATTTCCGAGTTGCCGTGAGTCCTGATGATGGTTTGGCATTTGAACGTATAGTCAACACACCGAAACGTGGTATTGGAGAGAAAGCGCAACAATTAATTAACACAACTGCCCGTGACCATGGTGTATCTATGTTGGAGGGGGCTCGCATTTTGTTAAACGAAGGAGGACTATCTTCAAAAGCGTCTAACTCGTTAAGAAAATTAATAGATGGATTTGACCGCTGGAAGAATCTGATATCTAATTCTAATTTAGCCAATAATACACGAAGTGAAATTCTGGAAACATTGGATAATTTTTCAGATAAAACAAGTCATGTTGAAATTGCACAAACAATATTAGAAGAAAGTGGCTACACAGATTTCTGGCAAAATGACAAAACGCCTGAAGCAGCAGGTAGGCTTGAAAATTTAAAAGAACTTGTTAAAGCTCTGGAAGGCTTCGAAAATATTCAGGGTTTTCTTGAACATGTGAGTTTAATCATGGAAAATGATGTCTCAGACTCAACTGAAAAAGTATCTATAATGACACTTCATGGAGCAAAAGGCCTAGAGTTTCCGATAGTCTTCTTGCCTGGCTGGGAGGATGGATTATTTCCATCTCAAAGATCAATGGATGAATCTGGTCAAAAGGGTTTAGAAGAAGAACGGCGTTTAGCATATGTAGGAATTACACGTTCTGAAGCTGTTTGTACTATTTCATTCGCGGCTAATCGTAGAGTATACGGTCAATGGCAGTCGTCAATGCCATCGAGATTTATTGATGAATTACCTGCGGATAATATAGAGGTTCTAACTCCACCTGGCTTGTATGGTGGAAATTCTTCAAGACAAGACATCGAATTCGAAAGTGATTTACCTGAGCGTGCTGCAAAAGCTGATGCATATAATTCCCCTGGTTGGAAGCGGATGCAAATTAGAACATCGCAACGCTTTTTAGATAGCTCAGAAACCCCTCAAGCTGTAATTATAGATGCTAAAGTCACAGAAAAGTATTCAATTTCTGATAGAGTAATGCATACAAAGCTTGGTGAAGGCACTGTTATTGGTATTGAAGGAAATAAGCTCTCTATAGTATTTGATTCCGGCGGAGCAAAAAAAGTAATTGCAAGTTTTGTGTCTCATTTAAATGATTGAAAATAAATAAAATTTTAAAGATAAGCAAAAAAAAACGATAACATGCTGGGAGGAGGTAGCATATCACCGTTCTTTTTTTCGTAGCTTCAGATTTGGGAGAATACGAAGCCATTTAAATTTTTTGGTCGGGAGGAGGTGACCAAAGAGTTTTTCATCTCATGTCATTAAAATAGCAAATGTTTGGAATTTTAAAAGTGTTTATACTGCAAAGCCGATATGCATCTAATGCATATCCCTAGCTTACAAAATTAGTTTGCTGGGCATGCTAATAATCTATTTTTCTTTTCTTTCTCTGCGTTTGGACAAAATAATTGTTTACCATCAACTTTAAACTCACCTATCGCTTTTTGACCTTTTGGTGATATCATCCAATTAGCAAACTCTTTGGCATATTTTGATTTGATGTGTGGAAACATAGCAGGATTTACTAAAATTAAACCATATGGATTTTGCATTATATCATCACCAGACCATTTGATTTCTAAGTTACCTTTATTATTAAATGATAACCAAGTCCCTCGGTCACTCAAAGTATAGGAATCTGTTGCTGAGGCCATATTTAAAGCTGCACCCATTCCTGATCCAATTTCAATGTACCATTTTTCTTTTGGTTTACTGTTAGTGAAAATATTCCACAATTCTATTTCTTTTTTATGAGTACCACTATCATCACCTCTTGAAATAAATGGGAATAAACTGGTTGTTTTGGCTTTAATAAAAAAATCTGAAAGTGTTTCAAACTTGGTTTTGTTCTTTTGGGGTCCAATTAGAACAAAGTCATTATACATAACATCAAAACGCTCTTTGCCAAAATCATCTTTTATAAAAAGATCTTCAGATGGACGATGGTGAACTAATAATGCATCTGCATCACCATTACGTGCTATTCTTATTGCTTGACCAGTTCCAACAGCGACAACTTTTACTGAAATTCCAGTATCTTTTGTAAACATCGGTAAAATATAGTCATACAAGCCTGAATTTTGAGTTGAAGTTGTTGATGATAAAATAAGCTCTCGTCTTTCGGCATTTACAGAGCTAGCTAGCATCATAAATAGAAAAATAATAAATCTCATTATAAACCTTTGATGTAGTTTTGAGCATTTATTGATGAAGGTTTTTTGAAAAAATTCTTTGCTTCACTAATTTCAGAAACTTTACCATCCGATATGAAGATTATATCGTTAGCAAAGCGTTTTGCTTGATTAATATTGTGTGTTGCCCATAAAAATTTTACACCAGAATTAGCACTATTTGATATTAAATCTTCAAACTGTGTCGTGGCGCTTGGGTCTAAACTTGAAGTAGGTTCGTCCATTATTACCATTTTAGGATATGTAGCCAATGCACGCACTAAAGCCATACGCTGGACTTCCCCACCCGATAAGGTAGATGCGGGATCGTTACTTTTTGTTTCTAGATTGGCCATAAATAGAAGTTCTTCTAAACGATTTTTTATTAATTGTTTATTCCATCCTGCAGTTTGCATTGGCAATGCAATATTTTTCTTAACTGAGCGATATAGTGTCACTCGGTGTTGAAAAATAAACCCTCTTAAATTCTTTGTATCTCTTGCAGAATGACCGTTCCAATACACACTTCCGTAAGTTGGCTGTATCATAGAATGACACAATTCTAAAAATAATGATTTTCCTGCGCCGTTATATCCAAGAACATTGGTGATCCCTTCAAATTTTATTTTGAAATCAACTGGGCCAAGGAGGGTATCGCCATTTTGACGAAAGGAAACAGAGTTAAAATTCAGCTCCATTATCTTAATACTCCATGATATTTTTGGCCAAGAGATTTGAAGATATGCATCACAGAATTTACTCCAACAGCAAGCATAACAAGAATAATACCAAGTGCCAAAGCAAGTTCTAAATTACCTTTTGACGTCTCTAAAGCTATCGTAGTTGTCATAACACGAGTTGATCCGGCTATATTGCCACCTACAATAATAACAGCACCAACTTCTGCAATTGCTCGTCCAAATCCTGCTAAAACTGCAGTAAAAATTGAAAATCTTGCATCTACAATTAAGATTTTCAATCTAAACCATATTGATGCATCTACACTATTAAGTAAGCGTCTATAGTTTTTTTCTAAAGGGCTTACTGCTTCTGTTGTTAGTGCTAAAATAATTGGAAAAATTAAAACTGATTGTGCGATAATCATAGCTGTTGGTGTGAAAAGTAGCCCGTATTCACCAAGTGGGCCAGATCGAGATAAAAGTAAATATATTGCCAAACCAACCACTACTGGTGGTAAAGCCATCAAAGATGAAGAAAACATAATAATTACTTTCCGGCCTGTAAATCTTCCCATCGCTAATGCAGTTCCAATTGGTATTGCAAAAAAAGCAGCAATTAAGGTTGCAGATAGAGAAATTCGCAAAGATAGTGCTACTATATCCCACAAAATAGCATCTCCAGAGGAAATTAAATGAAATGTTGCATTCAAAATATTCAAAAAAGTATCTTTCTGGCGTCTTGGGCCTTGCTCTTGGCGTTAAATTACGAAAGTTAGTTACATCAAATAGAAGGATGCATACCATATGACTATCACAGTAGAAGCAATTATCGAAGAGTTGAAGAGAGTTCAATTGCCTGATGGAAGTAATATAGTTGACTCTGATATGGTTCGAGCTGTGACGATTGAAGATAGTAAGGTGAATTTTGTATTGGAAGTGCCAGGCGAGCTTGGTGAACGAATGGAGCCAGTTAGATCTGGTGCTGAGGCATTAATTTTGCGAATGGATGGTGTTAATCAATGCAATGTAATGATGACAGCGCACAGTGCATCTAAGCAGCCTCCAAGTTTAAAAATTGGAGGCCACGCAAAGCCTCAGGATGATAAACAGCCGATTGATGGAGTGAAGAGTATTATTGCAATTGGATCTGGAAAAGGTGGAGTTGGAAAATCAACTGTTTCCAGCAATTTGGCTGTGGCATTATCAAAACTAGGCTTAAAAGTCGGTCTCCTTGACGCAGATATTCATGGGCCGTCACAACCCAGAATGATGGGTGTATCCAAGCGACCGGCAAGCCCAGATGGCAAAACTATTATACCTTTGAAAGCACATGGTGTTACAATGATGTCTCTTGGATTGATGCTGAAAGAAGATGAAGCAGTTATTTGGCGTGGACCAATGTTAATGGGTGCATTGCAACAGATGTTAAATCAAGTTGAATGGGGCCAATTAGATGTCTTGTTGATAGATCTACCTCCTGGCACGGGTGATGTGCAGCTTACTTTATCTCAGAAAACGGAAGTTTCTGGAGCAATAATAGTTTCTACTCCTCAAGACGTAGCATTATTAGATGCAAGAAAAGCAATTAACATGTTTGAGCGTATGGAAGTTCCAATAATTGGAATGATAGAAAATATGTCTAGCTATCATTGCCCAAAGTGTGGTCACGAGGCACATATATTTGGGCATGGGGGCGCGCAAGTTGATGCCAAAAAATTTAATTTACCATTTCTTGGTGAAATACCACTAGAGTTGGAAATACGTGAAGCTGGAGATGGAGGTACTCCAGTCGCGGCAACTGAAAGCAAACATTCCGAAGCTTACCTTAATTTGGCCCAAAAGCTTATCGATAGTAACATTTTATGATTTGGGATAGAAATAAAATAGTGAAGTCAGGAATTAAGGGTGATTGGGTTATGGGCCTTCATGATTTTGTTAGATATAGTGATCTTGATACATATGATCATGTTAATAACAAAATTTATCATACCTGGTTCGAAAATTTACGCATTATATATTTAACAAAATCAGGTTTTGATTTTACAAATAAAAAAAACCCTATGCCGGTCGTTCGTGCTGCTAGTATTGAGTATAATTCAGCAATGTTTCTTAATGAAGAATACACAACAATTATAAGGTGTTCTAAAGTTGGAAATACCAGTTTTGATTTAGATTATGAGGTTCATAGTGGACTAAAGGTCAGAGCTAAGGGGCAATCAAAGATTGTAATGGCAGATTTAATTGCTGGCAAACCAGTTCCTTTAAATAGTAAATTTAGAGAACTTTTTATAAGGCGAGATGCTGCATTATATTAATAAAATACAATTATTTTAAAAAAATTGAGTTTTATAGATTTTTGACACTTGACTCGGAGCCACAGCCCGCTAGAACGCAACTTCAAGATTAATCGGAATATTCCGACCCGTATGGAGAATTCTCATGGCGAAGCCAACCACAATAAAAATCCGTTTGAATTCAACAGCGGACACTGGTCATTTCTATGTGACTAAAAAGAATGCACGTACAATGACTGAAAAAATGGTTGTAAAAAAATATGACCCAGTAGTACGTAAACATGTTGAATATAAAGAAGGTAAAATCAAATAAACTGACATACCTTTTGATTTAAAACAACCGCATTTAAATGCGGTTTTTTTTTGTACATTCATAAGACATAAAAAAAGCCAAGGTATCTACCTTGGCTTTAAAATTTTATATTAGGCTATAGTTATTCCCGACCACCCATGAAGTGAAGTAAGAACATGAACATGTTCAAAAAATCTAGATACAGGCTCAACGCACCCATAATTGCAGCCTTGCCCAGCCAGTCTGTTTGGCCGTTTGAAGCCATTGCAATGTAAGTGTTCTTAATTTTTTGAGTGTCATATGCGGTAAGTCCGGCAAATATTAAGAGACCTATAACTGAAATTGCAAAAGTCATTGCAGATGAAGCCATCCAAATATTCAAAATAGAAGCAACTATTAGTCCAATTACACCCATAATTAGGAAGCTTCCCCAACCTGATATGTCACGTTTGGTAGTATACCCATACAATGAAAGACCACCAAATGCGATTGCGGTAGTGAAAAACGTTTGAGTGATTGATATGCCAGTGTATACTGCAAAAATCCATGAAATTGATAAGCCCATTAATGCTGAGAAAGTAATAAAAGCTAATCTAGCGCCTGTTTGTGATAGCCGATTGATCATACTTCCCAGGAAAAAAACCATTATTAGTGGTGCAAACATTACAGCCCAGCGTAAGCCACCTGTAAATAATGTTGCCAAAAGAGCATCATTTTGGCCAGTCAAATATGCAACTATTCCAGTAGTTGCCATTCCAGCACTCATTATTCCATAAACACTGCTCATGTGAGCGCGTAGGCCCTCATCAATTTCTAATGCAGTTGTACCCGCACGATTAATTGTTTGATAATCTGCCATTTTATACTCCTAAATTGTTGTCAGCGTTACAAAACGCGTTCATGAGCACACAATGGCTTTTATTGAATAAATTTCAAGATAAAACGGTAAATTAAGTGATGATTTATTTGAATTAATTACTATTAACAGTAATTTTTTTAAAAATGATATGATTTTATAATTTTAACAGAACCAAACTATGATTTTTTATGCTGGTGTTTAAGTGCACTGTAGTCTAAAGCGCGCTTAAATTCTTTTCCCTAAAAGGCCATCAATCATGGATATGAGAAATATTGCTATAATTGCACACGTTGACCACGGTAAAACGACATTAGTTGACGAACTTCTGAAGCAGTCCGGTATTTACCGTGATAACGAAACAACTACTGAACGTGCTATGGATAGTAACGATCTAGAACGTGAACGTGGTATAACTATTTTTGCAAAACCCACATCTGTTGAATGGAAGGGAACTCGAATAAATATCGTTGATACTCCTGGCCACGCAGATTTTGGTGGCGAAGTTGAGAGAATACTTTCAATGGTTGATGGAGTTATCTTACTCGTCGATGCTGCAGAAGGCCCAATGCCACAGACAAAATTTGTTACATCAAAAGCACTTGCTTTAGGCTTACGACCAATCGTTGTTGTCAACAAGGTTGATAAACCAGATGGAGAACCTGACCGTGCTTTAGATGAATGTTTTGATTTATTTGCCAATCTTGAAGCATCTGATGAGCAGTTGGATTTCCCATCAATGTACGCCTCTGGTAGATCTGGATGGGCTGATATGGATCTAGATGGACCAAGAAAAGATCTTACAGCTATGTTTGATCTAATTTTGCATCACGTCCCACCTCCAGCACAAGTAGATCGCCGCGATGAAAAATTTTCAATGCTTGCAACTACATTAGGCGGAGACCCATTCTTAGGCCGATTATTAACTGGTAGGGTTGAAACTGGCCGTTTAAAGGCTGGTGAAACAATTAAATCAATGTCTCGAGATGGTGAATTGATTGAAAGTTTTCGAGTAACAAAAATTATGGCATTTCGTGGATTATCACAATCTGCAATAGAAGAAGCTGAAGCTGGTGATATTGTTTCTATAGCTGGGATGAGTAAAGCAACAGTTGCTGATACCCTATCGGATCTCTCAATTAATGAAGCTATTCCTGCTCAACCAATTGATCCGCCAACAATCACTGTAACTTTTGGTATAAATGATAGCCCTCTTGCAGGTAGAGACGGGAAAAAAGTTCAATCTCGTGTCATCCGCGATCGTCTTTTAAAAGAAGCAGAGTCAAATGTAGCAATCAAGGTTAGTGACACTCCCGGTGGTGAGGCATTTGAAGTTGCTGGTCGTGGTGAACTGCAAATGGGTGTTTTGATTGAAAATATGCGTCGTGAGGGTTTTGAGTTATCAATATCTAGACCCCAAGTTTTGTTTAAACAAGTTGATGGTCAACGAATGGAGCCGATTGAAGAGGCAACAATTGATGTTGATGATGAGTACTCGGGAAAAGTTATCGAGAAACTGACTGGTGCAAGAAAAGGTGAATTAATCGAAATGAAGCAGGTTGGTGCTGGCAAAACTAGAATTGTTGCTCATGTACCTGCTAGAGGATTAATTGGATACCATGGTGAATTTTTAACTGATACACGTGGAACAGGAGTATTGAATAGAGTATTCCACGATTGGGCACCATATAAAGGTATCATGCCTGGGCGTAGATCAGGTGTGTTGATATCAATGGAAAACGGACAATCGGTTTCCTATGCTATTTTTAACCTAGAAGATCGTGGTCGTTTCTTTATTGGCGCTCAAGAAGATGTATATCAAGGAATGATATTAGCTGAGCACAATCGTGAGAACGATTTAGAGGTTAATCCTCTAAAAGGTAAGCAATTAACAAATGTGCGGGCTTCAGGAACTGATGAAGCTGTTCGTCTTACAACACCTATTAAATTTTCATTAGAAGAAGCAATTGCTTACATCGACGACGATGAATTAGTTGAAGTAACGCCAAATGCTATCAGGATGAGAAAAAGATTCTTAGACCCACATGAAAGAAAACGCCAAGCAAAATCTGCAAAAGGCTAAATATTCCAATTATAATTAAATATTACTGAATTTTGGCGATTAACACGCCAAAATTATTATAATCAACATTTAACTGATATGAATAATCCATATTCTTTTTTAAATCCCAAAAAAAGCATCCTGTTGACCTGAGATACTTATTATGAAAAGTTTTAATCTGTTTAATTCATGTTGGAGAGCTCAATGGATTTGAGTGAGTTAGAGAAGCAAAATATACTCGAAACAGCGAATAATATGGCTGATGCGGCGCGGCCAATTGCATTGTCATATTTTAGAACCAAGTCACAAGAAATTGAAAATAAATTAATTAAAGGATTCGATCCGGTTACAGTCGCTGACAAGGAAATAGAACTAATCTTTCGCAAGATTCTGTCTGAACAGCGTCCCGGTGATGGTGTTATTGGAGAAGAGTTTCCAAAAACTCCAAGTCAATCTGGTATTACTTGGATCCTTGACCCAATTGATGGAACAAGAGGTTTTATATCAGGGTCTCCTACATGGGGAATGTTGATTGGCGTAAATGATGGATTAAAAACAATATTCGGTGTTATTGATCAACCATATACTGAGGAAAGATTTATTGGAGGATTTGGATACTCAACTCTACAAGCAAAGGATAAAATATCCGATATAAATGTAAGGGAATGTTCTAATTTAGAAGATGCAATTCTATTTTCTACTATGCCTCAGGTAGGCAGCCGATCTGAGACTGAATTATTTAATAAAGTTGCAGAAAAATGCAAATTAACAAGATTTGGTTTGGATTGCTATGCTTATGCTTTGCTAGCGATGGGTCAAATCGATTTGGTAATTGAAGCAGATTTAAATATTTACGATATTCAAGGCCCTTTAGCAGTAGTCGAAGCCGCTGGTGGAGTTGTTACCAACTGGCATGGTGGTCCTGTCGATGGGGGGGGACAAGTAATTGCAGCTGGTGACCCAAAAATTCATTCTGCAGCTATTAAGTTATTAAATAATCTTTGAGCTATCTAGAATTTAATTTTTGAGCTAAATTTATTGCTGTAGAAATATTTCCTGTAATTTTTACTCTTCCAGACATGAATGCACCTGATGCTTTAATAGTGCCATTTATTATTCCTTCAAAAGTTTCCAGATCTGAGGTCATTGTACACTCTACATCTGAGGGTTCTGTAAATGCACCATTTTGAGTAATAAAAATTGTACCCTCTCCGATAATCTCAATCTTAAGGGAGTTATTGAATTCGTTGTTTATCAACTTTTCATTAATTTTAATCAAAGCATTCTCAATTATTATACTCATTAGAAATCCTTTATGATTTGAACTGATACTTTATTTTATAAAACATCGAGCTATTTAATATTTATGTATAAAATCGATTTCATACGAACACTACTATGCTTGATATTAATTAGTGTCTTTTCTTTGTCTAGCCAATTTGGGTTTAGAAATCATGCATATGCGCAAAGTTCTAAAATCGATGATTTATTCATTAAATTACAAGATAAAGATACTAAAAACTACGAAGTTATAGAGGAGCAAATTTGGTCAGAATGGCGTAAGTCGGGTTCGTTAAAAAGCGACTTACTTTTAAAGCGGGGTATGAACGCCATGGCTCAAGGGGACTTCACTGCATCAGTTGAACATTTAACTGCTGCTATTGATTATACGCCTATGTTTGCTGAAGCTTGGAATATGAGAGCTACTGTTTTCTTTTTAATGGAAAAGTATGCGCTGTCGGTTTCAGATATTCAGCAAACTCTTAAGCTTAATCCACGCCATTTTGGTGCTTTAAGTGGACTAGGAATGATATTTGAGAGATCTGGTCAGCCCAAACAAGCTCTAGAGGTTTACAAAAAGCTTTTAGAAGTGCATCCAAGGTCAAGCAATGCAATAACGTCAGTCAATAGATTAATTAAAGATCTTGAAGGCACATCTCTTTAAGGTACATTATGTCACATTATCAATCTCGTTTAGCGGCTATTCTTGGCCCAACAAATACGGGAAAAACTCATTATGCTATCGAGCGCATGTTGGCTCGAAATTCAGGTATAATTGGGTTACCACTTCGTTTGTTAGCAAGAGAAGTTTATGATAAAGTTGTAGCCCTTCGTGGGCTGAGTTCAGTTGCTCTAGTAACTGGGGAAGAACGAATAGTGCCAGTGAAAGCACGTTACTGGGTATGTACAGTTGAAGCTATGCCTCAGGATATTGGTGCTGAATTTGTTGCGATCGATGAAATACAACTTTGTGGCGATCCTGAAAGGGGGCATGTATTTACTGATCGGTTGCTAAATATGCGTGGTTCAATGGAAACACTCTTTTTGGGCGCTGATACTATGCGTAAAGTGATTGGCCAGTTGATACCAAACGTTGAATTTATTTTTCGATCAAGATTTTCAGATTTGGAATACACGGGAACAAAGAAAACTAGTCGAATGCCTTCAAGAAGTGCTATCGTTGGTTTTTCTGTTGATAATGTATATGCAGTTGCTGAATTACTTCGGAGGCAAAAAGGTGGTGCAGCAGTAGTTATGGGAGCGCTGTCCCCAAGAACCCGCAATGCGCAGGTTGAATTATACCAAAATGGTGACGTCGATTACCTGGTTGCAACAGATGCGATTGGGATGGGTTTAAATTTAGACATTAACCACGTCGCATTTTCCAGTCTCACGAAGTTTGATGGTAGGCGTATGAGGTATCTAATGCCAAATGAGCTTGCCCAAATTGCAGGGCGAGCTGGAAGACATCTTAACTCTGGCACATTTGGTGTTACAGGTGAGGCTCCAAAACTTGATCAAGAAGTAGTCGAAGCTATTGAGAACCATAAATTTGCACCTCTTAAAAAACTTCAATGGCGTAACTCACGCCTAGAGTTTGGAACGACAAATTCATTAATAAATTCTTTGGATAAATCTTCTGAAGATATTCTTTTGATAAAAGCTCAACCAGCTGAAGATTTTCGCACTTTAACTACTTTAGTTGAGGATGGAGAAGTATCAGCTCGAGCAAGCGATGGGCCTTCTGTTAAATTATTATGGGAAACATGTGGAATACCAGATTTCCGAGGGGTAAGTTTTACAGATCATACATCGCTAGTTTCTAAAATCTTTAATTTTTTGCATGAAAAAGGAGAAGTAAGTGAAATTTGGCTTGCACAAAAGATTGCAAATATTGATAAAACTGGTGGAGATATAGATACTATATCAAAAAGATTAGCTTTTATACGAACCTGGACATACATTTGTCAAAGAAAAGGGTGGGTTCAGAATGAAAGCTATTGGCGTGAAGAGACTCGTGCAGTAGAAGATCGCCTATCTGATGCGCTTCACGGTGCATTAACACAACGATTTATTGACCGGCGTACATCATTACTTATGCGCCGCTTGAAGCAAAAGGAGAGCCTTGTGGCTGAGGTTGATACAAAAGGTGAAGTAACCATCGAAGGTGAATTCGTTGGTAAATTAAATGGTTTCCGTTTCCAAATGGATAAGGATGCAACTGCTGAAGAAGGTAAAACATTACGTGCAGCATCTATTCAGGCTTTGCAGCCAGAGTTCAATTTGCGGGCAGATCGAATGTACAATGCCCCAGATACCGAATTCGAATTTACCGAACAAGGTGGGCTTATGTGGGGAGAATATGGCGTTGGTAAACTTATTAAAGGTGATGACATCCTTTCTCCTCGTATTGACGCCTTTGTTGATGGTGAAGCTGGAAACGAAGTCTTAACCAAAGTTCAAAAGCGGCTTCGGCACTTTATCGACAGAAAGATCAATTCAGCATTTGAACCCTTACTAGCTATGAGAGATGATGAACTTGTAAATGGAATGGCTCGTGGTTTGGCATTTCGATTAGTTGAAAGTCTGGGCGTTATTCCAAGATCTGTTGTTGCTAAAGATGTGAAAGAATTAGACCAAGACGGGCGTGGATTGTTACGCAAACATGGTGTTCGATTTGGACAATATACATTATTTCAACAATTAATGTTAAAGCCAGCTCCGACACGTTTAAGGCTTGTACTTTGGTCTTTATTTGAAGACTTGGATGAATTCCCTGAAGCACCTCCACCTGGATTAGTTACAATACCAGAAACAAAAGGTTCACCAAAAGGGTATTATCCAAGAGCTGGCTACAGATTAGCTGGCGATAGAGCAATTCGAATAGATATGTTAGAAAGGCTAGCCGATTTAACACGCACCCAAAACGTAAAAGATGGTTTTGAAGCTAATTCTGATATGCTCTCAATTTCAGGAACGACCCTTGATCAATTTTCAAATATGATGGAAGGCTTAGGCTTTTCAGTTGAAAAAAGTGAACGTGAAAAAATAAAGCCTGAGCCCCAAGACGGTAATGAGGTAAAGTCTGCTGAAGCTGATGAAGATATTATGGAAACTTTTTATATATTTAGGTGGGTGCCAAAAGTTCGTCCAATGCGTAAAGAACACTCTCAAAAAGAACATAATAAGCCAAAGAAAAATAAAAAATCAGAAAATACTAAATTTAAAAAGCAGTCAGCGTCATCTGTGAAAAAAGACAAACCATTAGATCCTGATAATCCGTTTGCGGCTCTACTTGCATTGAAAGGTAAGTCCTGATTCCTGAAAGAATAGATAAATGGCTCTGGCAAGCTAGATTTGTAAAATCTAGGAGTTTAAGTGCAAAATTAATAAAAGAGGGTAAGATTCGAGTAAATGGGTCAAAAATTTCGAAGCCCTCTCACAAAGTTGAAATAGGAGACAATTTAGTATTTTCGTTATCTGAATGGATGAGAAAAATAGAAGTTGTGAAAATGGGGGTAAGGCGAGGACCAGCGTCAGAAGCACAGGAATTGTATTTAGACCACTCTGAACCCCGTCCAATACGGGAAAAAATACCTGAAAATCCGAAATATGAGGGAAAAGGACGCCCAACGGGTAAATGGCGACGTGCATTACATTCTTTTTCTAATAGCGGTCTTGATTGATTGGCCAACACCTCTTAATAGGCTGATGATTATAATTTTTGGACATAATAAATGACATATATCGTCAACGACGCCTGTATTGCTTGTAAATATACTGACTGTGTAGAAGTCTGCCCCGTAGATTGTTTCTATGAGGGGGAAAATATGTTGGTTATACACCCTGATGAATGTATTGATTGCGGTGTGTGTGAGCCAGAATGTCCAGCTGATGCTATATTGCCAGATACAGAACCAGATACAGAAAAATGGGTTGAGTTTAATAGAAAATATTCAGAAATATGGCCTGTTATAATTAGTCAAAAAACTCCGTTACCAGATGCCGAAGTTCGTGATGGTGAAGAAGGAAAACTTGAGAAATATTTTTCTGAAAAGCCTGGTGAAGGTGGGTAAAAGAATCATATTTGTTGAATAAATTAAACAGCGATTTTTTTTACTTATCACAATAAAAATAAGTGCTTTTTGCCTTCTGGCATAAGGCTGAAATTTATGATATAATATATGTAAAGAACCAAGGAGCTTTTTTGGATTAATATTTGCTTTAAATTAATAATTTTAATTCAATATATCCCCACATATTTAACTTAATGTCGCTAAATTTTAGTGATTTTTTATGTGTTCATGCTCCATAAATAAAAGGATAGCTTATTATGGCTAAAGGAAAAAAATTTGGCGAATTCAGATTAAATGATTTTGTTGTTTATCCAGCTCATGGTGTTGGCAAAATTATGACAGTTGAAACTCAAGAAATCGCTGGAACGCAGATGGAATTATTCGTCATTGCTTTTGAAAAGGACAAAATGACGCTCAGAGTGCCAACTGCTAAAGCAACAGCAGTTGGAATGAGAAATCTGGCAAGTGAGGAACTTGTTGAGAAAGCTATGAAAACACTTAAAGGCCGTGCTCGCGTTAAACGTGCTATGTGGTCTCGCCGTGCACAAGAATATGAACAAAAAATAAATTCTGGAGATTTGATGTCTATTGCTGAAGTAGTTCGTGATTTACATCGAAATGATGAGGAAAGAGAGCAGTCATATTCTGAAAGACAGCTATACGAAGCAGCACTTGAACGTTTAACACGAGAAGTTGCAGCAGTAGATGGAACTGATGAAGGTGTAGCAGCTGAAAAAGTTACAGATATACTTGTGGCGCGAGCATCTTAATTATTAAAAATATAAGCTCTACTTTATTTTGATGGTGGAGCTTATAAAATTAAAGCTGTTGATAATGCAGCTATTTCTGCAAATTTTTGAGAAGCACCTAATACATCTCCTGTTTGTCCTCCAATTTTTGCTTTTGCTACCAAAAAAACTGGAAGAGAAAAAAGTAAACCAACTAAAGTTATTAAAAGACCGGATATTCCAAAACAAATTAACGCTATAATAAATGTTGTAATAATAGCTATATAAACAGAAATTAACTGAGGTTTTCCAACGGTTGCTGATAGGCCATTATTTCTTGAATTGGGTACAATTCTCATTGCTATGACCATAGGCAGTCTGCTGATTGCCCCAATGCCAGCTAGTGTAAAAATTGGATTTTTTGAAATCAATAATTCGAATAATGACCATTCTGCTATTAAGAATAATATTAATGCGCATGCTCCATAAACTCCGATAGAACTGTCTTTCATTATTTCTAATCGGCGCATTGAGTTTTGACCTCCCCAGAAGCCATCAGCACAATCTGCTAAACCATCTTCATGCATTCCTCCAGTAATAGCAATTAGTACCAAAAGTGTTACTGCTGCAGAAAATCCAGTAGTAAGCCCCATTAAATTCAACCCAATAAATATAATGCCAGACATAGCCCCAATTAATGCTCCAACTATGGGATAAGCCCATGTTGCGTTGTTGGCTCTAGTGCCTGCTCTAGAATGGTCTACTGGAACTTTGAGCCGAGTTAATAAGCTTACAGCGGCCCAGATATCGTGTGCTTCAATTAAAGTATCTTTTTGATTGTCGTTCATTTGATAAATACTTCGCAAATGGGATTTTAACTTTCGTTAGATGGCGCTAAAAGTATCCAAAAATCAACAAAGAAATATAAAATTATGAATGAAGCAAAATTTACGAGCCTTAATGAATTCAAAGAAATATTGCTGTCTCTACCTATTGCAAGCTCTAATCTAAAAGATCGTGCATTAGAAAGAAATAATCAACTGACTAAGCCTCCTGGTGCATTGGGGCGTTTAGAGGAACTTTCAGTTTGGTTTGCTAGCTGGAATGGAAATGAAGCACCAATTATTTCTTCTCCTCAAGTGGTCGTTTTTGCTGGTAATCATGGTGTTACCTCTCAAGGAGTTTCTGCATTTCCTCAAGAAGTAACGGCGCAAATGGTTTTAAATTTTGAACATGGTGGTGCAGCTATAAACCAAATGTGTAAAACATTTGGTGCAAAACTTGATGTCATAGCTCTTGATTTGGATAACCCAACAAACGATTTTACTTGTGAGCCAGCAATGTCCGAAACTGATTGTATAGATGCCTTAAGAAGAGGTTGGAATGCAGTTGATGAAAGTTCTGATTTATTCGTTGCTGGTGAAATGGGCATTGGGAATACTACATCTGCAGCCGCTATTGCAAATGCATTGTATGGTGGATCTGCGTCAGACTGGGTTGGTCGAGGTACTGGTGTAGATAATCAAGGGCTAAAAAATAAATATCTTGTGGTAGCCGCAGGGCTAGAAAAAAATCCTTCTGCAATAGGTGATGGTCTTGAAGCATTAAGATGTTTAGGCGGAAGGGAATTAGCCGCCATAGTTGGCTCAATTGCAAGTGCAAGATCAAAATCTATTCCAGTAATACTCGATGGTTTTATTTGTACTGCTGCAGCTGCTTGCTTAGAAGCTACGGTCTCAGGTTCTTTAGAACATTGTGTTGCTGGGCATGAATCCAATGAGCAAGCACACAAAGAGCTATTGAAACGACTTGATAAGAAACCCCTATTATCCCTAGGAATGAGACTAGGTGAGGGTTCTGGAGCTGCGCTGGCAATTGGTGTTCTTAAAGCTGCAATTGCGTGCCATTCTGGAATGGCTACTTTTGCTCAAGCAGGCGTTTCAGAAGATTAACTTCAAGTCTTTATTATAAAATGCCTAGTTTAATAACTGGTTTATTCATTGATTAGTGCTAGTTGTCATCATACGTAGGAGAGATGATATGGCTGATTTAGAGGTTTTGTATAATTCGGAATGCCCGATTTGTAGTAGAGAAATTAATCATTACAAGAAGATATCAAAAAATAATATTAATTTTATACCAATTTCTAATGAAACAGCAAAATTATGGTCTTTGAGTGAAGATCAAGCTGCAAAAAAACTTCACGCCAGGTTAAATGGAAAACAAATAGACGGAGTAGACGCATTCCAAGCAATTTGGAATAATTTACCTTACTATTGGGTACTCAGCAAAATTATAGCTATATGGCCATTAAAAAGTATTTCAAATCTAGTATATTCGAAAATTTTGGCGCCTTTTCTTTTCAAGCTGCATAAATACAGAAGCAAAACTTAGATAAGACTAGGAATTCTTGTATAAGATCTTATTTTAAAATTTTGGCTTCATCTCTTAATAGGAATTTTTGTATTTTACCTGTTGATGTTCTAGGAATATTTTTGATGATAAATTTCTTTGGAATTTTGTATGAAGCAAGAAATTTTTTACACCAAACCATCAAATCATTCTCATTTATACAATGACCTTCAGCTATTTGCACAAATGCACATGGCGTTTCCCCCCATTTTTCGTGAGGCATGGCTACAACGGCTGCAATTTCTACTGAATTGTGGCTATATAAAACTTCTTCTATCTCAATAGATGAAATATTTTCACCACCAGATATAATTATATCTTTTGATCGATCCTTTAATTGTAAGTATCCGTCTGGATGCATTACACCAAGATCGCCTGAATGAAACCAACCACCTTTAAATGCCTCATTAGTTGCTTTCGGGTTTTTGAAATATCCTTTCATAACGACATTTCCTCGAAACATAACTTCTCCAAGAGACTTTCCATCCCTTGGAACTGGTTTCATAGTTGCTGGATCTAATACATCCAGTCCCTCTAATGGAAGATATCTAACACCTTGACGTGATTTTAATTTAGCCTGTTCTTCTTCTGGAAGTTTAGACCAGTTTTCTTGCCAGTCATTCACAACTGCAGGACCATAAGTCTCTGTTAATCCGTATAAATGTGTAACGTTAAATCCGGATAGATTCATTCCAGTTAATATTTTCTCAGGTGGTGGAGCTGCAGCAGTTAAAAACTCTACAGTATGGTTTAATTTACGTTTTTCGGATTGAAGAGCATTAACAATAACTGACATTACTATTGGTGCGCCACAAAGATGTGAAACCTTATGTTCTGAAATTAAATGCCAGATTTTATCTGCCCGGACTTGTCTTAAACAAACATGGGTTCCAGAAATTGCCGACATTGTCCAAGGAAAGCACCAGCCATTGCAATGAAACATTGGTAATGTCCAAAGATATATTGAATGTTTAGGCATTGATATAGTTAATGCATTTCCTTGGGCCAACAAATAAGCCCCACGATGATGCGTAACAACTCCTTTGGGGCGTCCAGTTGTTCCAGATGTATAATTAATTGAAATAGCATCCCATTCGTTTTCGGGCATCAACCAATTGAATGCATCATCACCTTGATCTATGAATTCTTCATAATTTATAGATTCAAATTCTTCTTTTTTGCCTAAATACTCAAGGTCATCATATTCAATAATTATTGGTTTAATATCTATACTTTTAAGTGCCTCTTGAGCCAAAGCCATATATTCATTATCAATAATAAATACTTTAGTTTCTGCATGATTGAGTTGAAATGAAATAGTACTTGCATCAAGTCTTGTGTTTATTGAATGCAAGATTGCACCAGACATTGGCACGCCATAATGCGCTTCGAGCATTGCTGGAGTATTGGGAAGTAATACTGAAATGGTATCGCCACGCTTTATACCAATTTTATTTAAAGAAGAAGCTAATTTGACAGAGCGTCTATAGAGTTCTGAATAATTTTGCCTCAAATTTCCATGTATTACAGCTATTTGATCTGGAAAAACACTAGCAGCTCGTTCTAAAAAAGTTAGGGGTGTGAGTGGTTGATAATTAGCTGGGTTTTGATCAAGATCTTTATTAAATGGATTGGTCATTTTTATTTACTTATCTTTCCAAATGGGAGCTCGTTTTTCTATAAATGCGCCGATCCCCTCTTTTGCGTCAAGAGCTAGCATATTTTCCACCATAATTTTAGATGCATACTCATATGCATCTGGGAGGCTCATGTCACATTGTGTGTAAAATGCCTCTTTTCCTGTTGCTAATGTTATACTTGATTTAGACGCAATTTTTTCGGCAAGTTTAGTAACTGTATCTTCAAGCATAATGTTCTTTACTGACTGATTAACTAAGCCAATATCCACTGCATGATCGGCTGATATCATGTCACCAGTTAAAAGCATCCTCATGGCATGCTTTTTTGAAACGTTCCTTGATAATGCTACCATCGGAGTAGAGCAGAAAAGTCCAATATTTACTCCAGGAGTACTAAATTTAGCATTATTATCTGCAATCGCTAAGTCACAACTTGCTACTAGTTGACATCCGGCAGCAGTCGCTACGCCTTCAACTTCCGCTATCACAGGTTTAGAACAGTTTGTTATATTTTGCATTAATGTGGAACACATATTCATTATATGTGAAAAGAATTCCTGACCTTGATCTGAATTTGACCTTGCTGATGTTAACTCTTTGAGATCATGTCCAGCTGAGAAAGCTGGGCCGTTTGAACTTAGTACAATGACTCTAATTGAGGTATCATTATTAGCCGCTGAGAAGATTTTGTTGAGTGCTAAGAGCATTTTTTCAGACAACGCATTTCGTCTTTTTTGATCATCAAGTGTAATTCTTAGCACCCCATTTTCTTTGAGATCAGCTGTAATAAAATCATATTCACCAGTTGCCCAATACATAGCATTATTCCTCTAATTAAAACTTAGCTGTTTATATTTATCATAACACTATCAGCTAATGTGTTTGCAATAAAACAATAATTATGAGCTCGTTTCTGCATTTCCTGTAATATTTTCTTGTCTACATAAAACCCATCATCAAAAGTTACTTCCGGATTAAGATCAATTTGTGTTACTGACATTTGTCCTTTTGAGTTTTTTCCTAGGTGGGCAATAGCATGATCAGCGAAGCTTAAAACTGGCCATTTAGCTTTTGCAGAAAGAGCTAAAAATGTCATCATGTGACAACTTGATAAAGCTGCCGCAAGTGCCTGTTCAGGGTTTGTATGTTCGATGTTCCCCCCCCAATCTGGTGCTGCATCTACTATGACTTTGTTATCGTCATTATACATAATGCTATGAGAATTTGTATATTTCCCAGGAGTTAATTCAGCCTCTGTTCGCTGCCAATCTAACTTTATTGATAATTCATTCATATTTTATTCCTAGATAGTATTCGATGCAGTGATTTTTTTGTTTGGGTCGTAAAAAGGTTTGTTAACTACAATTGCTTCTTTGATCCCAGAAGGTGTTTCTATTTTTAGCCTTGTATCAATTTCAGAGTATTCAATTGACATCATGGCTAATGCTATATTTTTTTCTAAACGGGGTGAATAAATTGCTGAAGTAACCTTACCAATAACTTTATTGTTTTTCGTGATTTTCCAGAAGGTAGTATTTGGCCCTGCAAGTGGCTCACAATCTATGATGATGCCAACTTGTTTCCTTGATACTCCATTGGCTTTTATTTTACTTAAAGCATCATGGCCAATAAATTTTTGACCACTGTCTAAGTCAATGAGTCTATCTAAACCAAGTTCAAATGGGTTTGTCAAAATATCCATATCAGCATGATATGAAAGCATACCGCCCTCAATGCGTCTAATCGATGAAGTATGCCCAGGGCTGAGATTAAATTCTTTGCCTGCAGACATAATTGTATCCCAAAGTTCAGTTCCACGTGAACTATCTTGTAAGTAAATTTCATACCCTAACTCACTAGACCAGCCAGTTCTTGAAACCACTAAATCAATTCCATTTAGGTTAAGATGTTCTAGCCAATAGTATTTTAATTCTTTAATGCCATTCCCAAAAAGTTTTTGCATTATTTTGCCAGACTTGGGTCCTTGCAATTGTAATGGGGAAACATCTGGTTCGTGTATACTTACATCTAAGCCAGAATTTATAGCCAAACCTTGTGCCCAAAATAGAATGTCACTGTCAGCTAAAGAAATCCAAAATTTATTTTCTTCTAGGCGCAATAAGACTGGATCATTTAAGATACCACCTTCAGCATTTGTAATAATAATATATTTGCATTGTCCAACAGCTAACTTAGATAAATCACGGGGTGTAAGTAGTTGAACAAATTCTGCAGCATCAGGGCCATTTATTTCAACCTGTCTTTCTACAGCAACATCACATAAGATTGCATCATTTACTAAATTCCAAAAATTTTGTTCTGGATCTCCAAAGTCACGCGGTATGTACATATGATTATAAACTGAGAAATCTTGAGCACCCCAACTAACTGTTGCGTCAAAATAAGGAGACTTTCGTATTTGTGTCCCAAAGCCAAAATTTTTTTTGTTTTCTGAAGGGTTCATTTATTTTCTCACAAATTGTTAGATTATGAGTAAATTATATTTAATAATTATTAATAGGTTGTACTAAATTATTTTTAAAAATAGTCCAATCAGACTAAAAAATTGAATTTTTGTTAAATATTTATTTTATTGGTATTAATTTTGATAAATTGGGGTGAGATGATTTGATCTCTTTTGTTATTATATATGTCATATATCTGTCTATTTTTAAATCAGTAGAAATTAATTCATTCATCAACTCTTGAAAGCTTTCCAAATTTGGCGTGATTACTTTCATTATATAATCAGTACCACCTCCAGTAGCTATGCACTCTGTTACAGTATCTATATCTTTTATATATGTTTCAAAGTTGTCAAAGTCATGTTTTCTATGACTTGACAAAGAAACTGTTACAATAACACTTGTAAAATTTATAATTTTTTTTATTGAGATATTAGCAGAATAACCGTCTATGAGGCCTGATTTTTTTAATTTATCTAGACGAACCCAGCAAGGTGTAGGAGAAAGATTTACAACTTCTGCTAATTTTGATTTACTTAGATTTCCATAGTTTTGTAATGCGCTTAATATTCGAATATCTGTTGCATCAAGTGAAGTATTTTTCATTCAAGAACTCATGAAGTTGTAATTTTATATATAAAAAATCTTTAAATATATAATATGGATATGTAAATTTATTTTACAATTATTTCTTTAACTTTAAGTATACCTAAAAAATAAATGCTATAAAATTTAAAAAAAGTGAAAGTATTAAAAAATATGAAGAATAATATTGCAGTTATTGGGCTTGGATCGATGGGATATGGTATCGCCACATCCTGCTTGCGAAGTGGTCATTTAGTTTGGGGAGTTGATACAAATATTGATCAAGTAAAAGCATTTTGTAGTCAAGGTGGCCAAGCCACCACATTAAATTCAGTTATTGATAAAATTGATGTTGTTGTTGTTGTAGTATTAAATTCGGTGCAAACTGAGGAAGTACTTTTTGGTCAGGAAGGTCTTGTTGAAAATTTAAAGCCTGGGACAGTTGTAATTTCATGTGCAACAGTTGCACCAACTTTTGCAATAGACATGGAAAGAAGATGTAAGGAATTTGAAATTTTCTATCTTGATGCTCCTATTTCTGGTGGGGCCTTAAAAGCTAAAAATGGTCAACTTTCAATTATGGCATCTGGAGTGAAAGAAGCTTTTCAACATGCTCGGCCAACATTGGATAGCATATCAGAAACTGTTTTTGAGTTGGGGGATGAGGCAGGTACGGGAAGTGCTATGAAGTCTGTTAATCAATTATTGGCTGGTGTACATATTGCTGTAATGGCTGAAGCATTAACTTTTGGAATTTCGCAAGGAATATCGCCTGATAAATTTGTTGAAGTTATAAGTAAATGTGCTGGAACAAGTTGGATGTTGGAAAATCGTGCTCCCCATATTGTAAATGGAGATTATAAACCGCATAGCTCAATAAATATTTGGCCAAAAGATTTAGGTATTGTTCTTGATGTGGCACTAGAATCAAAATTTAATGCGCCTATAGCAACTGCAGCTTTGGAGCAATTCAGGACTGCAGTTGATATGGGTTTAGGTTTTGAAGATGATGCCGCAGTAGCTAAAGTTTATGCGAAGTCAGCTAATTTATCATTACCTAAAAAAAATGATGTCTAATTTATTTTACGACACGGAGACTAAATAGCTATGGTAACATTTTTAGGATGTATTGCGGATGACTTCACTGGAGCTACAGACTTAGCAAGTATGCTGGCTAGATCTGGTGTAAATGTTTCACTTCGAATTGGTGTGCCTAGGACAGAGCCAAAAAATACTGCAGACATAGAGGTGATAGCATTGAAAACTAGATCCATACCCGCATCTGATGCAGTTAAAGAATCTTTATCTGCATTGAAATGGTTGAAACAGGCAGGTGCAAAAAAGTTTTTTTTAAAATATTGCTCAACATTTGATAGTACATCAAAAGGAAATATTGGACCTGTTTCGGAGGCATTAATGGGTCAGTTAGGAATTAACCAAACAATATACTGCCCAGCATTTCCAGAAAACGGAAGATCAATTTTTATGGGAAATCTTTTTGTTGGTCAAAAGCTTTTATCAGAAAGCTCTATGAAAGATCATCCACTAACACCCATGAAGGACAGCAATTTGGTACGCCTCCTAAGTGCGCAGGTCACTAATTCAGTTGGTTTGGCTGATCATATGATTGTTAATAATGGTGCTGACATATTAAAAGAAAAACTCATTGCACTTAAGAAAGATGGTGTTGCACATGTCGTTGTTGACGCTGTAGCTGAAAAAGACCTAGAGATAATTGCAAATGCATGTGAAGATATGGACTTTATTACGGGTGGCTCTGCTTTAGCCATGCCGCTTGCTGAACTTTATAAGTTATCAGGAAAAATATCCGAAAATAATAACATTTACAGAAACCATGAATTAACTTTTGGAAGTGTGGTGCTGTCGGGAAGTTGTTCAGAGATGACTATCCTCCAAGTTAAAGATTTTATAGAACGAGGAGCGGTAGCATTCCAATTGGATCCTATTGATATGGCTGAAAATGGTATAAAGAAAGTTTTAGATTGGTTGACTGAGCAAGATTTTACTAAAAATATTATAATATATGCCACTGCTGATCCAAATATTGTTAGAACAGTTCAAGACAGGCTAGGTGTAGAAAATGCAGGTAGGATTGTAGAGCAGGGTCTTTCTGAATGTGCAGTAAAAGCTAAGGAAATAGGAGCAAAAAACTTCATTATTGCGGGAGGAGAAACTTCTGGTGCAATTACAAAAGCCTTAAATATTAGTCAATTAGACATAGGGATAGAAATTGCGCCAGGTGTGCCGTGGACATTTTTTGGTACAAAAAATAATCAAATGGCTTTATCACTCAAATCAGGTAATTTTGGTAAAGTGGATTTTTTTACTGAAGCATTAAGTAAATTGGAAAATTTATGAATGATGAAAATAAACTTCGTGAACAGATTTGTCTATTGGCCAAATCAATTTATGACCGTGGACTTACCGGTGGGAGTACAGGAAATATTTCTTCACGAACTTCAGATGGTGGACTTCTAGTAAGCCCAACTGGAACAAGTTTTGGTCGCCTTGACCCAAATAAATTAAGTAGGTTTGACTCGAAAGGAGTTTTTATTTCAGGCGACATACCTACAAAAGAAATGCCACTTCATTCTGCATTCTATGAAACCAGAAGTACTGCAGGTGCTGTTGTTCATCTTCATTCTTGTCATTCGGTTGCATTGTCTCTTATGCCTGATGTTGATGAAGATGATTTTCTGCCGCATCTCACACCTTACTCAATTATGAAACTTGGACGTGTTAAATTGTTACCATTTTATATGCCAGGTGATCCTGAGATGGGTAAAGCAGTCCGAGGGTTGGCTGGTAAGCGGTCAGCTATTATGCTAGCAAATCATGGTCCAGTAGTTGCTGGAAAAGATATTGAAGCAGCTTGTAATGCTATTGAGGAACTAGAAGATACTGCTCGACTTGCTATGATGACTAGAGGAATGAATGCAAGATTATTAAATGCCTCTCAAGTAAAGTCTATCGTTAAAAAATTTGATGTGGAGTGGGACTCATAAAATTTTCAGCTAATCTTGGATTTCTATGGACTGAATTAAACTTACCAAGTGCAATTCTAGCTGCCAAAGCTGCCGGCTTTGATGCTGTTGAATGCCATTGGCCATATGATACAGATCCAAAAGCAATCATTGGTGCACTTCAAGACACAAACTTTACAATGATAGGCTTGAATACTCGAAGAGGAGATTTGGGCACTGGCGAAAATGGCTTGAGTGCGTTACCTGGTAGAGAAGATGATGCTAAGGATGCTATAGATGAAGCAATTTTGTATGCTGCTGAGATAAAAGCAAAGAATATTCATGTCATGGCAGGATTCTCAAGTGGAGATGAAGCAGAGAAAGTATTTATAAAAAATTTAAATTATGCATGCAATAAAGCATTACTTCATGACATTACGATTTTAATTGAACCCTTGAATCAATATGATGCTCCTGGGTATTTTTTAAAAACAACCTCCCAAGCTCTAGGAATTATAAAAAAAGTAAATCAGCCAAATTTGAAACTTATGTTTGATTGTTACCATGTACAATTAATGGAAGGTAATATTGTGCATAAGCTCAAAAGTTTAATGCCATACATTGGACATATACAATTTGCTTCTGTTCCGGATAGAGGAAGCCCAGGAGATGGAGAGTTATCGTATGAATTTATTTTTAAGATTATACAACAGTTAGGTTATGAAGACCCTATTGGTGCTGAATATAAGCCAAAAGGTGATACTAATTCGTCTTTAAATTGGATGAAAACTTATATTTGATATCAAAACAATATAAAACTAGGAAGCTATTATATTTTATTTTTTCATAAAAAGAGAATTATAATTAATATATTTTCGCTCTATTATTAATTATGTATTAAGTATGAACATATCAATATTTTTTTTAGTATATATTAGATAAAATATTTTTTTTGCATCAAACCTAAAAATAGTATAGTTATGATATTATTATGAAATCAGATTTTGTTAAAAAAATTATACTTTTAAAACAAATGCTAGATGATATGGAGCAAGATATTGGCTTATCATCTTTGTCAGGAGTTGAAAAAAATGTTTATCTAGCTGCCCAGGCTTCAAAATCTCAGGATGGTTTGGTTCAAACGAAACAAATTCTTAAGCACAGTTTTACACAAAAAATGTCACGCCCAACATTTTTCAGAGCATTAAAATCAATTGAAAAAAAGGGTTTTCTTTCTCATTCAGATGAAAAAAAAGTTGGTTTGTTTATTGTAGTTTAAGATATAATATAAGCCATTCTTTAAAGAGCCAATAAAAATTTTTCATAACAATATCTAATATAAATTCATTATATTTTTATTTTGTAAATAATGATCCTAAATCTATAATTACTATTTTTATCATGATACATAAGGTCGTAAGTAAGTTATTTGTACATACAAAATTTTTACTTAGAAAAACAAAATATACTAGGATATAGATATGTCAGAATTTATTTTACATCACTATTGGCCATCACCATTTGCTCATAAAATACGACTCGCATTTGGACTTGCTGAAGTTGAGTGGAATTCTGTTGAGATACCTAGAATTCCTCCAAAGCCCAATCTTATACCATTGACCGCAGGTTACCGACGGACTCCTGTATTACAGATTGGTGCGGATGTTTTTTGCGATACGCAAAATATTATATGTGCGATTGGAAATGAAGGCTTCAAAGAGCGTTTGTTTCCTGAAGGTTGTATGAATAAAGCATTAGTATTTTCGTCATGGATAGATGATACTGTTTTTGAACTTGCAGCAAGAATTGTTATTACTAATTCAATAAATGCAGCTCCAAAAGAATTCATTCAAGACCGTGGTGATTTGTATTTTGAAAAAGGTTGGAGCCAAGAAAAACTTTACCAGAAGCTACCTAGTATAATATTGCAGCTTGATGCAAAACTAAAAATTATTGATGATATTCTAGGAGAAGGCAGTAACATATTTTCAAGTAAGCTATCTTATGCTGATATATCTGTTGGTTATTTGATTTGGTTTATAAGGGGCAGATGGAATGAGGGGGAAAAGATTCTAAGCAAATATAAAAACTTATTGAGAGTCGAAGAAGAGATAAACAATTTGAATTATAAGAACTGTAAAGACATGAGCAGTTGTGAAGCGCTAGAATTAGCAAATAAATTGAATCCAAAATCACCAAAAGGGGTGAATAGTAATGTTTATTCACACTTAGAAATTGGGCAAAATGTTAGGATAAAACCTTCTGGTGAATCATCAGATCCAATAGTTTCTGGAGATTTGCGATATTTAGACAGTATAACTATTGCAATTAATCATTATTCAGTTGAAGCTGGAAATGTAGCTATTCATTTCCCAGTTTCTGGCTATGAAATACTAGTGAATGAGTAGAAGTAAAAAATTATTCGTTTGTATCAATTAAAATATTGAAGGATTGAATTATGTCTATGTCTGGAACACCAAAAGAAAAAACTGATCAAGCTTTGATTGATGAATTCTTAAAAAAAGGTGGAAAGGTCACAAAGGGTAAAACAAAGCCTATGAAACATGAATTAGGCCTAAGCAACAACGTATGGAATAATCCACTAACTAAAGATGAAAAAAAATCACTTAAGAAATAATCTTGTTCTAATTTTATAAGTTTCTTGATTTATGAGATAACTCCTTCATAATAATAATGCGTGTCTACTTGTTATTCGTAAAGAGTTATATCCATGCTCATAGTAGGCACGTTTTCGCTTTATATCATCTGAATGAATTCATTTATTGTAATAATCTGATTTATTATACAATTCTATTGATAACGCACTTGAGTTACTCCACTGCTTGAGTGCGTCAAATATATCTCTTTAAATTGTAAGTTTCTGCATTGAGATTACAAAGAGAATCTATCTTAAAAAAAAAGAATTTCGAGTATTTGGAGGCGAGTACCGGAATCGAACCGGTGTACACGGATTTGCAATCCGCTGCGTCACCACTCCGCCAACTCGCCATCTGATGTGGTACACTGGGCTATACCAATCGGATGCATGTGGTGCAAGATGAAACATGGCCTTATATCAAGCTTTTAATAGTCAAAAATTAAATTTTAGTTTAACTGCAATTATATTATCTTATAAGCTAGTAAGTTTTGTAATATCGAGAAATAAAAATGGTTAAATCTATTATGATACAAGGTGCTGGCTCTAATGTTGGCAAGTCAATGATTGTAGCAGGTCTTTGCCGAGCGTTTAGTGCTAGAGGTTTAAAAGTTTTACCATTTAAACCACAAAATATGTCAAATAATGCATCTGTAACCGCAGATGGTGGTGAAATAGGAAGAGCTCAGGCGATGCAAGCAATGGCATGTAGAGTAAATCCTATTATTGATATGAACCCTGTGCTGCTCAAACCTGAAACAGAAGTAGGTGCACAAGTTATTGTGCAAGGTCAGAGGTTAACAACTGTGAAGGCAAGAGATTATGCTCAATTAAAGCCTACTTTAATGCCACGTGTTATGGAAAGTTTTAATAGATTAGCCAAGGAAGCAGACCTTATAATAGTTGAAGGTGCAGGAAGCCCAGCAGAAACTAACCTTCGTGCAGGTGATATCGCAAATATGGGATTTGCCGAAGCTGCAAATATACCTGTTATATTAGTTGGTGATATTGACCGTGGTGGAGTAATCGCACAGTTGGTAGGAACCTATTCGATCTTAGATTCTGAAGATTTAACAAGAATAAAAGGATTTATGATTAATAAATTTAGAGGCGATGTTACACTATTTGATGGTGGATTAGCTGATATTATTAATCACACAAAGTGGCCGTCTATGGGTGTTTTGCCATGGTTTAATAATGCGGGGTATCTGCCTGCTGAAGATGCATCAGATATAAAACCAAAATCTACGGGCAAAGGGTTTAAAGTTGTAGTGCCTAAACTTTCACGTATAGCAAACTTTGATGATTTAGATCCTCTTTCAGCAGATCCAAATATTTCTGTAGAGATAATATCTCCTGGGCAACCATTACCACTTGACTCAGATTTAATGTTATTACCGGGAACAAAATCAACAATTGGAGATTTAAAGTTTTTTAGAGAACAAGGCTGGGATATTGATTTGGCAGCATACGTGAGAGCGGGTGGGCAAGTTCTTGGCATCTGTGGTGGCTATCAAATGCTAGGTCAAGAAATAGTTGACTCTGAAGGGATAGAAGGGACACCTGGAAAGCATAAGGGACTAGGGCATTTAGATGTTGTAACTGAAATGCATGCTGAAAAACGATTGGCAATAGTTTCTGGCACTGATTTGATTTCTGGGGCTAGTGTTGATGGCTATGAAATTCATATTGGCCAAACAAGTGGTAATGATTGTAATAATCATTGGCTAATAATGAATAATAACAAGACAGGTGCTGCATCAGCAGATGGTAAAATCCAAGGATGCTATATTCATGGCCTTTTTTCTTCTGATGGATTTCGACAAAATTATTTAGAGCGAATTGGTGCAAATATTGCTAAAAGTGAATATTCAGTTAAGGTTGAAAAGACATTAAATGATTTAGCAATCCACATGGAAGAAAATTGCGATTTGGATCAGATACTAAGGATCGCATCTGAAAAATAATTTATCTATTTTTAAGCTTTTCTAAAATTCCTATTCTTGCTTTGCCCAAAGGTGAAGTTTGCTCAATTTTATTATTATTACTAAATGAATTGAAAGTTTGAACTTCTAAACCCAAGTTTGAAGTTGTTAATTGACCCATCTCTGACAAGACGTTGTAAGCTTGAACTTGTTCATCTCTAAGAGCTGTAACTAAGTTTGACCTTGCTGAAAGGAGTTCTTGTTCGGCATCTAATACATCAAGTGTAGTTCGAGATCCCAGTTTAGATTCTTCGCGCATTCCTTCAAAAGCTATTTGTGATGCTTTAATTTGTGCTTTGCTTGCTTTTATAGCAGCTACAGCGGCTAACCATGAAGAGTGATATATCTGAAGATTTGATCTTGTTGTGAGTAATGCAATATCTAATGCGTGCTTGCTAATTTTTTTATCATTTATGGCAGCGCGTTTTTTGCTTCTTAGATTACCGGAATTAAATAAAGGAATTGTTGCTTGTATTGTAGCTCCGGTAGAAGAACTAATGGATGTGCCAGTCTTTGACGTAATACTACCTATTATAGTTGGGTTAAAAATTCCTCGTGATGCATCAATTCTGTATTCGGAAACTTTCAACTGTAGTCTCGCTGCAAGAATTCTTGGGTGATTTTCTATTGCAATTTTTTCTGCTTTGGAAAATCTATTTGGAATTTCGGGATGTTTGGGGGGGGTAGATAAATTGCCATGGTTCTCGCCTACTACAAGAAGATAGGATGCGCTTTTTCCAGTCAAAATTGCTTTACGTGTTTCAACATTACTTACAGCTAGAGCAAGTCTTGCTTTTGTTTGACTTACATCAGTACGGGTAACTTCACCAACTTCGAAACGATTATTTGCTGCTCGCAATTGTTCCTCAATAACTTTAATATTATTTTCAGCTAATTCTAGATTTGCTTGGGCTTGACGCAAATCCATATAAACTGTGATGGCTTTTAATAAATTGTCTTGCTCAGCTTTAATTAATAGTTCCCTTTCGGCTAAAACAGTATACTTAGCCGCATCTACTAAGTTTGATGATTGACCACCATCATATAGTAATTGTTTAATAGTTATGTTTGCGCTGTTGTTATACTTACCATTACTTTCGTCAAGATTTTGTGACAAGTTTGCGCTTACATCAGGTTTTTTAACTGATAACTGTTGCGTAACACTTTCATTATACTTTAATATTTTTTCACGCTGCTGTGCGATTAAGAAATTATTATTGTAAGTAGCCTCTAATGTTGATTTAAGATTTGTTTCTTTTGCGGATACAGGAAAAGCAAAGAGTATGATTATTGCAGAGCTAGAAAAAAATCTAAACATTTTGAACCTTGGTACGTTGTTAATAGTACATTTATCTTTATTTGATTTTAAATCAAACTAAAGAAAACGACTTTGTTTCAGAGAAGTCTTTGATGATTGGTGCTGTTGCATCAAATTCAGAGCGCCATGTGATATCAGAACCTCTTTTAATACCAAGAAAACACTGACCAATTGCACCATCTGTGAATATACAAATAATTCTTCCACCATCTTTTAGTTGTGTTTTTAAGTCTTCAGAAAGTTTTTGTACGCCACCTTCAATTATAATCACATCATAAAGACCATGTTTCTCATCACCATTTTGAAGTTCACCGTATATAACTATGGCATTATCAACGCCTTCGTCTTCTAGGGCTTTTTGAGCAAATTCCGCTAGTTTATTATCTGACTCAAGTGCAACTACAGCTTGAGCAAGTTTCGCTATAACTGCAGTAGAGTATCCTGTGCCGCAGGCTACATCTAATACTAACTCTTCTGATTTTATTGATACTGCATCTAACATTTTTGCAAATATTCGTGGATCTAAAATTATGCGGTTTTCAGAAAGCGTTAAATGTTCTCCCATGTAAGCTATAGATTGCTTTTCAATTGGCACAAATTTTTCTTTGGGAGTTTGTAATAATGCGTCAATAATGGGGTATTTAGTAACGTCAGAAGGTCTTACTTGGCAATCTACCATAGATTCTCGTGCAGTTTGAAAGTTAGTCATTTGTAATATCTTCTTTAGAATGTGAGTTATTTTTGTTTATTGCCACAGCTTGGCTAGATCAGCAATAGCATGTTGTAAAAGTCCGGAGCAAATATTTTGCAATGAATTTATAAAAAAACTGGTAAATATAGTTGACCAATTTAAAACACATGCTACTCTCAATATATGTTGGTTACTGTTTATTAAATTCTTACAAAAATCGCTACTTGATTATAGAACGTTTTGGTAACAACTTTTCTGATTATGAGTAAAATCAAAATCATTAATCAAACTATATCCTTGGGAGGGGAATATGACAGATAAATTAAATCGTAGAAAATTTTTACGTGGAACAGCAGTGGCAGGTGCAGCTACTCTTGCAACACCGGCAATTGCTGACGGGCACGCAACCACTCTAAAAATGCAAGCAGCATGGGGTGGAGGCATATTCCTTGAAAATGCACAATCTTACGTAGATCGTGTCCACGCGATGGCAGGTAATTCATTGAAAATTGATTTACTAGCAGTAAATTCAGTCGTGAAAACGTCTCAAATGCAAGATGCAGTACATAGAGGTGTTCTAGATGCATGTCACTATGTGCCAGCATATTGGTATTCTAAGTCAAAAACAGCATCATTATTTGGCACAGGACCGTGTTTTGGTTGGTCATCACAAGAAGTGCTAGGCTGGGTGAACTATGGTGGCGGACAAGAGCTATTTGATGAATTAATGGGCGACCTAGGTTTAAATCTTGTTTCGTTTTTCAACTCACCAATGCCAGCGCAGCCATTAGGTTGGTTCAAGGAAGAGATTAAAAGCGCTGCTCAAATGGAAGGCCTAAAATACCGAACAGTAGGCTTGGCTGCAGACGTATTACTCGAAATGGGAATGTCTGTTGTTCAATTGCCTGGTGGTGAAATACAGCCAGCAATGAAATCTGGGTTAATTGATGCTGCTGAGTACAACAACCCTACATCAGACCGTGATTTTGGTATGCAAGATGTCTCAAAAGATTATCATTTGGCATCTTTCCACCAATCTCAAGAGTTCTTTGAGGTATCGTTTAATAAAAAGAAATACAACAAACTTCCAGATGAGCTCAAAGCGATCCTAAAATACGCTTCTGAAGCTGAAAATTCAAACTTCTATTGGAATAACACAAAAAGATATTCTGATGATCTTGAGAAGCTACAAAGCGAGCATGGCGTAAATGTACATAGAACACCAGACAGTGTTATGCAGGCACAATTAGAAGCTTGGGATGTTGTTACAGATAGAATTGCTGGTGAAGATGCATTCTTTGCAAAAGTTATCGAAAGCCAAAAAGCTTATGCGAAAAATGTTATGGGTTATCTAAACCTTAACCAACCTGATTATAAATTAGCTTATAAGCATTACTTTGGGTAGTTAGTATTTTAATGGGGGCCAGATTGGCCCTCATTTTTTTTATGATAGGGAGAAGATATTTGCTCAAAATTGTCCATGGAATTGAGGGTCTGAGTATTTGGGTTGGGAGAGCATTTGGTTGGTGTATACTGATTTTAACACTATCCGTGGCTTACGAAGTATTTATGCGTTATGTTTTAAATTCACCCACTGTTTGGGCTTTTGATATGATGATACAAATGTATGGTGCATTATTTCTTATGGCTGGACCATACGCGCTAGCACAAGATACTCACGTACGCGGAGACGTCTTATATAGATTATTTTCAAAAAAATGGCAGGCTAGATTGGACTTTCTATTATACCTTTTGTTTTTCTTCCCGGGAATATTAGCTTTATTCTGGTACGGTTGGGAAATTGCATCAGATAGTTGGAGATATCAAGAAGTTAGTTGGAATAGTCCAGCAAGAATTCAAATCTATTTCTTTAAAACATTAATTCCATTAGCAGGTGCTTTGATGCTACTTCAAGGTGTGGCTGAATTGATAAGATGTTGGACAGCTATGCGAACAGGCGTCTGGATGGAAAGACTTGATGACGTACGAGAAACTGAAGATATGTTAACTGATTAAGCAATACATAACCTACATAACTCTTAAGTTTAATTACTTAAAATAAGCATTTACGAAAGTTACTAAAATGACAAATCCAGAAGTTGCAATTTTAATGCTATGCATGTTTATCATGCTAGTTTTATTAGGATTTCCTATTGCATTTACATTAATCGCAATGGGAGTAGGTTTCGGTTATTATGCCTATTACGATGGCCCACCAGAAATATTTTCAGAGATATTTGATAATAATATATTCTATTTGCTCAACCAAAATACATATTCGGTTATGGAGAATGATACTCTTGTTGCAATACCATTGTTCTTATTTATGGGTTATGTAGTAGAGCGTGCAAATATTGTTAATAGACTGTTCTTTTCACTATATATGGCGGCAAGAAATTTACCTGGATCTTTAGCAATTGCAGCATTATTGACTTGTGCTGTTTTCTCTACGGCTTCAGGAATTGTTGGTGCAGTTGTAACTTTAATGGGCCTTTTGGCATATCCTGCAATGGCGAATGCAAATTATAATAAAAGTTTTGCTTCGGGTGTTATTTGTGCTGGAGGTACACTGGGAATCCTTATCCCCCCTTCAATTATGTTAATAGTATACGCAGCAATTGGAAACCTTTCACCATTACGCCTTTACGCAGCAGCAGTTTTTCCTGGTTTGATACTTGCTGGATTTTATATAGTTTACGTTATTGCTAGAGTTTGGTGGAATCCATCCATAGCACCAAAGCCTAATTTAGACGATGTGCCTCCTAAAGGTCAGATTTACTGGGACTTGTTAGTTTCCTTTGTGCCTCTAACTCTATTGATTACAGTAGTTCTTGGCTCAATTCTTGGTGGATTAGCCACGCCAGCTGAAGCCGCTGCTATGGGTGCTCTCGGTGGTATGATTCTTGCAGTTTGTTACAGATCGATGACATGGGATAAACTTAAGGAAAGTGTGTTTTTAACAGCTAAAGCAACTGCGATGGTCTGTTGGTTATTTGTGGGATCTTGGACTTTTGCTTCTGTGTTTTCATATTTAGGTGGTCATGACTTAATTTCACATTGGGTCATTGGTATGGATTTAACCACAATACAGTTTTTGATTTTGGCACAATTGATTATTTTTATACTTGGTTGGCCACTAGAGTGGTCAGAAATATTAATTATATTTGTTCCAATTTTTCTTCCATTGTTAGAGCCTTTTGGAGTGAATCCTTACTTTTTTGCCATGTTGGTTGCTCTCAACCTACAAACCTCCTTTCTGACACCTCCTATGGCTATGTCTGCATATTATTTGAAGGGCGTTTTGAAAAATCAAATTGAATTGATAGATATATTTAAGGGTATAATGCCTTATCTTGGGATTGTTATATTCACAATGGTTCTAATGTATATCTACCCTGGAATTGCTTTATGGTTCCCTGACTATTTATTTGGTGAATATATACCATGATTAGAGAACCTAACACTTTAACAGCAACGGAGGCTGCCTCCTCCATTGCATCCGGGGTATTAAGTTCTGTGGACTTGGTGCAATCTTGTTTAGATCAAATATCTAATACAGATGATCAAATTAAAGCTTGGGAATATGTTGATAGTGACAAGGCACTTGAACAAGCAAAAGAGTGTGACCGGATACGTAGGCAAGGAAAGTCAATTGGGCGACTCCACGGTGTGCCAGTTGGTTTGAAGGATATAATTGATACGGTTGATATGCCAACTCAACTTGGCACCGCTGTTTTTCAAGGACGACAAACAAAAAAAGATGCAAGATTAGTCGAAAGGTTGCGTGAGGCTGGAGCTGTAATAATGGGCAAAACTGTTACTACTGAATTGGCATTTTTGCATCCAAGCAAGACACGCAACCCACACAACTTAGAGAGAACTCCGGGTGGATCTTCAAGTGGTTCTGCTGCAGCAGTAGCCGCAAATCATATTCCAATTGCTGTTGGAACACAAACCAACGGTTCTGTTATTCGTCCTGCCTCATTTTGTGGAACATATGGCTTTAAACCTACTGCGGGTATTATATCAAGATCAGGTATACTTCAAACTTCTGAGACTTTGGATCAGGTTGGATGTTTTGGCCGCTCTCTAGCTGATATTGGGTTGCTGGGTGATGTTCTTGGATCTTATGACCAGAACGACATAAATAGTTTTTCTAGGCCGCGACCTAAAATGTATGATGGAGCATTATCTGATCCACCTGTTACACCGAATATAGCCTGGTTAGATTTACCTTTTTATGATCGTTTAGCTTCAGAAACACGAGAAGGGTTAAATGCAATAAATGATATTTTAGGTGCACAAGTTTCTAAAATGACTGCTGCAGATCAGCTCTCAAATTTAGTTGCTGTACAAGCTAGGATACATGAGTATGAAATTTGTAAACATCAAAGTGATGTATTTGACCAAAGTTGGGATGGTTTAAGCGATACTCTTAAATTGGCGATTAAACGTGCACGTAAAATCAGCTCAGATGAATATTCTGATGCTCTGGCAGTTAAGTTATCTGCACAAGATTTCTTTGCTGATTTTTTTACAGAATATGATGCTATCATTGCACCTTCAGCAATAGGTGAAGCGCCATTTATCAGTGAAGCGACAACTGGTGATCCAATTTTTTGCACACTGTGGACTTTGGCTGGGCTTCCAACAGTTACGCTTCCACTACTTGTTGGAGAAAATGAAATGCCAATTGGTGTTCAATTAATTGGAGAAGCAGAACAAGATGGTCGTTTGTTAAGAACAGCAAATTGGTTACAACAGTATCTCAGTGAAGATGCCAAATAAAAGGGAATAACATGTCATATAATATTAAATTATTAGTTGGATTTATAGGTGTTGGTATCTTCATAATATTTATCGGTGGTTTATCACATTCAATTTCTACAGGATTTGCAGGGTTTTCAGGTGGATTACCATTTATGATTATTGCAATTATTGTTTGTGCTGCTGCTGTTTATGACTTTTGGTCTGAGTGTGTTCGAAAGAAATGAATAAACCGCGCATATGGATTACGCGGAAACTGTCAGATGCTACTTTAGAACGTGCTCAAAAAGATTATGATGTTGTAATAAATTTAGAAGATCAACCTGGCACTAAAGAAGAAATAATTTCTGCAAGTTTTGAATTTGATGCTATTGTTCCTTGCCATTCGGAAGTATTTTCTTCTGACGTTGTCTCCAAATTTGGGCCAAGGTTAAAAATTATAGCAAATCATTCTGTTGGTGTTGATCATTGTGATTTAGCGGCTCTCAATGAAAAGAATATACTTGTAACAAACACTCCAGATGTTTTATCGGATGCGACAGCAGAAATAGCGATGCTGTTGATGTTAGGTGCAGCAAGACATGCTGTTTTAGGAGATGAAATTGTCAGAAGTGGAAATTGGAAAAACTGGTCACCCTCTTTTATGGTTGGAAAGCAACTTACGGGTGCAAGGATAGGAATTATTGGTATGGGGCGCGTTGGGCAAGCGTTCGCAAAAAAAGCCCGTGGATTTGATATGGATATTCATTATTTTAATAGAACCAAACTAAATGATAGTGTTTCTTTAGGTGCATCATATCATGATAATATAGAAAGCCTTCTGAAAGTATCTGATTTTTTATCATTACACTGCCCAGCTACGCCAGAAACAAAATTATTAATCGATGCTAAACGATTAAATATAATGCCATTTGGAGCTATTCTAGTAAATACAGCAAGGGGATCATTGATTGATGAAGAGGCTTTAATTGATGCTTTAACTTCAGGACGAATTTCGGGAGTTGGACTTGATTGTTATCAAGATGAGCCTGGAGGTAACCCTAAATTTTCAAATTTTAAAAATATTTTTATGCTTCCTCACATTGGTAGTGCTACTGTAAAAACTCGAGATGCTATGGGTTTTCGGGCACTTGATAACTTAGATTCGTATTTTGCAGGAAAAACTCCTGAGGACTTATTATAATTAAAAGGAAATAAAATGACAAAACTGGCTTTTCTTGGACTTGGAGTAATGGGATACCCGATGGCTGGGCATCTATTTAATGCAGGTCATAACGTTAAAGTTTATAACCGTACGGCAAGTAAGGCTGTTAAATGGACTAAAGAATATGGTGGAAATCATGGGAAAACACCTTCAGAGGCTTCAGATGGAGTGGATATTGTCATTGCTTGTGTTGGAAATGACGATGACTTAAGGTCAGTATGCTTAGGTGAAGATGGTGCGTTTTCATCTATGAAACCTGGCAGTTTATTCATAGATCATACGACAGTTTCTGCAGCTGTTACTAAAGAATTACACGATATTGCAAAATCTCATGGAATTTCATTTGTTGATGCACCAGTCTCTGGGGGGCAAGCTGGTGCAGAAAACGGACAACTTTCAATTATGTGTGGTGGATCAGAAAATCACTACATCGAAGCAGAAAAAATAATGAATATTTACGCCAAATTATGCAAAAGAATTGGCGAAAGTGGTGCAGGTCAATTAACAAAAATGTGCAATCAGATTGCTATTGCAGGTTTAGTACAAGGGTTGTCTGAAGCTCTTCACTTTGCCCAAAAAGCTGGTTTGGATGGGCGTGATGTAGTTGAAGTAATTAGTCAAGGAGCTGCTGGTAGCTGGCAAATGGCAAATAGATTTGAGACTATGTTAGATGATCAATATGAACATGGTTTTGCAGTTGATTGGATGCGTAAAGATCTAGGAATATGCTTGAATACTGCAAATGAAAATGGTGCAAGCCTTCCTATTACTGCATTAGTTGACCAGTTTTATAAAGATGTCCAAAAAATGGGTGGTGGTAGGTGGGATACTTCATCATTATTGAAAAGACTTAGTTAATATTATTTAACTTATAAAATTTTTCATATTTATAACTGTTAATGGTAAATGGGTACATGTTATATTTAAGGCCAAAAGTTTATCATTGAATATAATTTCCCAGATATGATCCAAGAGACTTTCCCTTGCTTTGATCGCACTGTATGAAGCGTACAATAATGTTTTAAAGGCAAGACAAATGGCTATGGAAAAAAACTTTGATGCAGCTTCTAAAGAAGCTATAATTTGGAAAAAATGGGAAGATGCAAATGCATTCAAAGCTGGTGCGAATGCCTCACCTGATGCAAGCGGTTACGCAATAATGATTCCACCCCCAAATGTTACTGGTGTTTTACATATGGGTCATGCTTTTAATAATACACTTCAAGATATTCTAATCCGTTGGCATAGAATGAGAGGATTTGATACGCTCTGGCAACCAGGCACTGACCATGCAGGTATTGCTACACAGATGGTTGTTGAACGTGAATTAGCAAAAAATAATGAGCCATCAAGATCTGAATTAGGGCGTGATGCATTCTTGGAAAAAGTTTGGAAATGGAAAGAACAATCTGGTGGTACGATTATTAACCAGCTTAAACGATTAGGTGCATCATGTGATTTTTCTCGTACAGCATTTACTATGGCAGGTGCGCATGGTGACACAAAAACAGGTCATGAAAATAGTGCTAATTTCCATGACGCAGTTTTAAAAACTTTTGTTGATTTTTATGACAAAGGATTAATATACAAAGGTAAAAGATTAGTTAACTGGGATCCACATTTCGAAACAGCAATTTCTGATTTGGAAGTTGAAAATATTGAAGTTGATGGCCATATGTGGCACTTTAAATATCCATTAGCCGATGGAGAAACATATACTTACATTGAAAAAGATGAAGATAACAACATAACATTAAGCGAAGAGAGAGACTATATTTCTATAGCTACAACGCGCCCTGAAACTATGTTGGGTGACGGGGCAGTAGCAGTGTTCACAAAAGATGAGAGATATGCACCTATAGTAGGAAAAAGTGTTCACTTACCTTTATGTAATAGAACAATTCCTGTGATTGTAGATGAGTATCCTGATCCTGATTTTGGATCAGGTGCTGTTAAAATAACGGGTGCACATGATTTTAATGACTACCAAGTAGCTAAACGTAACAGCATTCCAATGTATTCATTATTAGATACAAAAGGTGCAATGCGATCTGACGACCATGAAGATAATTTTGTGCCACTAAAATATCAAGGAATGGATCGATTTGAGGCTCGAAAAGCTGTTGTGGCTGATATTGATGCTTTAGGCTTAATGATCAAAATTGAAAATAAAAAAGTAATGCAACCTTTTGGTGATCGATCGAAAGTAGTTATTGAACCAGCACTTACAGACCAATGGTTTGTTGATACTGCTAAAATTGTTCAGCCTGCAATTGATGCGGTTAAAGATGGGACAACAAAAATTTTACCTGAAGGAGATAAAAAGGTTTATTTCCATTGGCTCGAAAATATTGAGCCTTGGTGTATTTCTCGTCAATTATGGTGGGGCCATCAAGTGCCGGTATGGAACGATCTTGAAGGTAATGCTTATTGCGCAACTTCAGAAGAAGAGGCCATTGAGAAGGCATTAAGTAAATACCAATCCAAATATCCAAATGCCAAAATTAAAATTTTGGTTGATGATAATCCAAATAACAATTCTTTAGATGAAGATGATGGACAGACAAAGACTATTGTCCTTTCAAGAGATCCAGATGTATTAGATACTTGGTTTTCTTCAGGTTTATGGCCTTTTGGCACACTTGGGTGGCCTGAAAATTCAAAAGAACTTGAACGCTATTACACTTCCAACAATCTCAACAGAACATTAATAACTGGTTTTGATATTATTTTCTTCTGGGTCGCCAGAATGATGATGATGGGTATTGAGACAATGGGTAAAGTTCCTTTTGAAACAGTATATGTTCATCCATTAGTACGAGATGAACATGGTAAAAAGATGTCAAAATCTACTGGAAATGTAATGGATCCACTAGATTTGATAGATAAGTATGGTGCTGATGCTGTTCGGTTTACTTTAACTGCTATGGCTGCAATGGGCCGTGACTTAAAGCTTTCAGAAAATCGTATTGAGGGATATCGTAATTTCGGAACAAAATTATGGAATGCAACTCGATTTGCTGAGTTTAATGAGGCATCTCCTAATAATGACTTTGATCCTAAATCTGTAAAGCAAACATTAAATAAATGGATAATAGGTGAAACTGCTTTGGTGCGTGAAGCAGTCGATAATTCTCTTGAGCAATATAGATTTAATGATGCTGCTAATGCACTTTACGTATTTGTTTGGAACAAAGTTTGTGATTGGTATGTTGAGCTTTCAAAGCCATTATTACAAGGCGAAGATCTTACAGCTGTGCTTGAAACTAAAGAAACATTAGCTTGGGTTTTGGATCAATCATATATCCTCTTACATCCGATAATGCCTTTCATTACAGAAAGTCTATGGGATGAAACTGGCTTGCGTAAAAAACTATTAACTCATGCTGAATGGCCAAAATATACTTCACTTGATTATGTAAATGAAGAAGCAGATAAGGAAATGAATTGGGTAATTTCTTTGATTGAACAAATTCGATCTGTACGATCTGAAATGCGTGTTAATGCAGGTGCAAAAATTCCAATGATCCAATTATCCTTGGACACCATTGCTCAAAAAGCTTTAGATAATAATAAGTTAATGATAATGCGTTTGGCTAGAGTTGAGAGCGTAACACTTGCATCTGAAGCACCAAATGGTGCTGTGACATTGCCTGTAGAAGGTGGGCAGTTTTGTCTACCACTTGCAGATATTATTGATTTAGAGGCTGAAAAAGCTCGCTTAAATAAAGCAATAGATAAGCTTGAAAAAGAATTGAATTCTATAAACCAAAAGCTTTCAAATGATAAATTTATTTCAAACGCACCCGCTGCTGTAATACTTGAAAATAGAACCCGTATAGAAGTTGGTGGCAAAGAATTGCTTACGCTTCAAGCTGCGTTAAAAAGAGTTATGGAAATGTTCTAAATCTTATATTCTATAATTTCATTTAGCCAGTTAATGTGGTTAATTTTACTTAAAGTTATAAATGAAATCATATTGGATTGAATAATGAGCAATAATAAAAATCTATATCCAAGATTAACATCATTGGCGAATTCACTCCCATCTAGTGTACCTTTTGTTGCGCCAGAAATGACTGAGCGCCTCTCAGGAATTCCGGTCATTGCACGGTTAGGTGCTAACGAAAGTAGCTTTGGACCATCGCCAAAAGTTAAGAAAATTATTGCAGAATCTACTTCTGATGTTTTTAAATATGGCGACCCTGACGCCTTTGATTTAAAAAAAGAACTTGAAAAACATTTGCAAATACCAAGTCAAAACATCATTGTTGGGGAAGGCATAGATGGTTTAATGGGGATATTATGCAGATTGATGCTTGAAGAGGGTGATACTGTTGTAACCTCAAATGGAGCATACCCAACATTCAATTATCAAGTCAAAGGTGTAGGAGGGGTGTTGGAAACTGTTCCATATTTGGCAGATTATGAAGATCCTAATGCTTTAATTGCAAAAGCTAAGCTTCTTAATGCCAAGATGATTTATCTAGCTAATCCTGATAATCCAATGGGAACACACCACAGTGCAGAGGTGATCCAGCGAATGATTGATTCTGTGCCTAAAGAGAGTTTATTGGTTCTTGATGAAGCATATATTGAATTGGCACCTGATGGTGTGGCGCCAAAATTAGATGTTTTAAATAAAAATGTAATAAGGCTTAGAACATTCTCTAAAGCTTATGGTTTGGCGGGTGCACGAGTTGGCTATGCGATTGGACATGTAGATTTAGTGAAGTCATTCGATAAAATCAGGAATCATTTTGGCGTTAATACTATTGGCCAAAAAGCTGCTCTGGCGGCATTAAAAGATCAAAAATATATTTCTCAAGTTCGCAATTCTATTGAACTTGGCCGTGAGAGAATTAATCAGATTGCGAGAGAAAATGGTTTGAAAACAATAGCTTCATCTACAAATTTTGTTGCTGTTGATTGTGGATTAGATGGCGATTTTACCCGTAAAGTTTTGGCTGAATTGGTTGGAATGGGTATATTTGTTCGTATGGCATTTGTTGCTCCTCAAGATAGATGCCTGAGGGTATCAGTTGGGATACCAGAAGATATTGAACATTTTGCAAAGGCATTTCCAAGGGCATTAGAAAAAGCTAGAAATCAATAGTTTGGAATAGGTATTGGCTTGTAGGGCATTATTTCGTTGGAATGGTATAACTGTACATGTATGTTTATGAATGAATCATTGCAAAGTAGATTTGATGGCTGAAAAAAATCCAAAAGTATTATCTGCACGAGATGCTTACAGTCGTCTATGGAGTGAATGGCTTAAGGAGCATTCCTTCGGTTTAGCCATAACATTTGTTCTTATGTTTCTCGTAGCAATTTCGGCTGCTGGTTATGCTAAATTTATACAAATAATAATATCTGCATTTGAAACGAATTCAGCAAGCGTTATATGGTGGGGTCCAGTTGGAATTATTTCATTAGCAATCATAAAGGGTTTGAGCCAATATAGTCAGTTATTGATGCAGAACAGAATTCTTTCTCGAGTGCAGGCAAACCTTCAATATAAAATGTTTAATTCGTTGGTACATATGGATTTAGCCAATCTATTGGCAGAGTCTCCGGCTGCCCTTGCAACGCGCTTTTCTGCAGATATTGAACTTATTAGAGGTTCCACGAATTCAATTTTAGGCTCAATAACTGCAATTTTAACAATTATTGCCACTTTTGGCGTGATGCTTTCAATCGATTGGACTTTAACCATAAGTTTGATTTTCATCTTTTTATTAGCTTTTGGCCCAGTTGGTATAGTTGGAGCAAAAGTAAGAAAAATTTCTGTTAGCACCCAAAAAGAAATTGCTCACATGACTGAGACTGTAAATGAGGGCTTAGCAGGCATTCGTATGGTTCGAACTTACCGTCTGGAAAAAAGATTGTCTGAAAGTGCATTTGCAACATTTGAACGTTTATTTAAATTACGCTTATCTATTGTTAAATGGCAATCAAGTGTATCTCCACTAATGGAGATTTTGGGCGCAATTGCTATTGGCCTTCTTTTGCTTCTTGTAGCTCTTAGAATGCAGGTAGGAGCTATTGATCTAGCAGGTTTTATTGGGCTTCTAACTGCACTTGGTGTTGCTACCAATCCTGCTAGGAAGCTAGGTGGGGCATATGCATCTGCATTGCAAGGTATTGCAGCATTAGAGCGGGTTTACGAACTATTTGATACGCCAAATAAAATTAATGATGGGTCTTTCAGTTATAGTGGTAATGAAAAATCCAAAGGGAACTTAATTTTTTCCGATGTAGATTTCACATACCCTGATGGTTACCAAGCTCTACATAATATAAATTTAAATATTGAAGCTGGAAAATCATATGCGTTTGTAGGACGATCTGGAGCGGGTAAGTCGACAATATTTAATTTATTATCAAGATTATTCGACTCGACCAAAGGCCAGATTAGTTTGGATGGCAGATCACTTCTAGATTATAAGGTTTCTACTTTGAGGGATCAGATATCTGTGGTTAGCCAAGACAGTATTTTACTTACAGGAACAGTTTTGGATAATATTGGTTTTGGCAGGGAAGGTGCAAGTAGGGAAGATTGTATATCTGCAGCAAAAGCGGCTGCGGCTAATACATTTATTGCAAAACTTAAAGATGGTTATGATACTAAAATTGACCCTTCCAAAATTAAATTTTCTGGCGGAGAAAAACAGAGACTTTCTATAGCTCGTGCAATACTAAGAGACTCTCCAATCTTGCTTTTAGATGAGCCAACGTCTGCACTTGATGCACAGTCTGAAAATCAAATCCGTAAAGCCTTGGATGAACTTTCAAAAAATAGAACAACACTTATAATTGCTCACAGATTATCCACAATATTAGATGCTGATCAAATAATTGTAATGGATCAAGGTAAAATTGTTGATCAAGGAACACATGCAGAGCTACTTGAGCGAGGTGGTATTTATGCAGAATTATTTAATTTACAGTTTGATATGAGCCCAAAGAACACCAGTGAAAAAAGAAATAGATCTTTCTCTGGAACGAATAAAAGCAATTGGTCTAACCCACTATTTAGGTTGTCTAAATTCTTAGGACTTTAATTTTTATAATATGATTTAGCTAATTTGTATGGATTAGCTCCAAACTTAAATTTTATTAAAAAAATTACATTACACATGCTTCTTTTAAACCAACCATCTCTTTTATATTTATAAGCTGAAGTTTTTATAGTTAGCGGAATTAATCGAATTTTTTTCTTGAGTGATTTTGCAATTTCTACATCCTCCATTAGGGGTAAATCGGGGTAGCCACCAACTTGGTTATAAAGTTTTTTTGAAATTAATAAGCCCTGATCACCATATGGAAGTTTAAATATATTTGATCTTAAATTTGCGCTGAAACTGATTATTTTTGCCATTATATTTGTGTCGTCAAAACTCAATTTACAATAGCCTGCACTTTCTTGATTGATCATATGTTCAAGGAATATTTGAGACCATCCTAGCGGTAGTATTGTATCAGAATGAATAAAAAATATCCATTTTGCACTCGATTGGACTGCGCCTCTATGAAGTTGTTTTCCTCTTCCTTTTTCACCTTTAATGAAAACTGCGCCAATTTCTGCAGATAATTTTTCTATATCATCTTTTGAATTTCCATCAGAGATGATGAGTTCCTTTATGAGGCCAGATGTTATGCCTTCAGATAAAGACAATAAAGTATGATTAATTGTTTCAGCAGAATTAAGTGTAGGAATAACAATTGATAGAAGAGCTGGCATTTATATTGGTAATCCTGATTGATTGTGGCTAAGTATATACATCATATACATTAATATTGATTGAGTTAAGAAGATGTGTCCAGAAATTATAAAAAATAGAAGCATATTAAAGGTATCAGGCAATGACTCAGAAAATTTTTTACAAGGTTTAATTACCAACGATGTTTCACGTGCAAAAACTGAATTAATATATACAGCGTTATTATCGCCAAAAGGCAAATATTTGTTTGATTTTTTTATTACTTCGCACTCGGATGGATATTTAATAGATATTTCATCTAATAACGCATATCAATTTATCCAAAGATTAAATCTATACAAATTGCGTGCAGATGTAACTATTGAACAAACAGATATAAAGGTTGGTAGAGGTATAGGTCCAATATCAGAACAAGCATTCCAAGATCCTCGAAGTGACCAACTTGGATATAGGATTTACAACCCTACTCAAACAGAAGACTCATCAATAAATTGGGACCAAATCAGAGTTGAAAATTGTATTCCTGAAACTGGCATAGAACTTATAATTGATGAAACTTACATATTAGAAGCAAATTTTGAAAAATTATCTGGAGTTGATTTTCGAAAAGGGTGTTATGTGGGTCAAGAAGTGACAGCTCGAATGAAGCATAAAGTTGAACTAAAAAAAGGTTTTGTTAAAGTTCAAATTGATGGATCAGCACCTATTGGCACAGATATAATATCAAATGATAAAGTTGTTGGACAAATATTTACTCAGTCAAATGGAATGGCAATTGCCTATCTCAGGTTTAATCGAGTATCCAATGATATGAAAGCAGGTACTGCTAAAATTATTTATCACGAACTAACTTAGAAAACTTAGCATGTCCCTCACCATTTGCAGCTATAATTGTTCCGGTTTGCATCGGGTCTTCGTGCTCAACTATAGCTTGGCATAATCCACCAGCTTCTTGAACTAGTAGTAAGCCTGCTGCCATCTCCCAATGTTTCAGTTCTCTAGCCCAGATGCCATCGTATCGACCTGCAGCAGTGTAAGCTAAGTCTAGGCCAATAGCTCCCAAACTTCGGACACCACCAACACCAGGTGCAATTCTTGCAATATCTTTTAAGTGCGTAGGTAGATCACCTTTGTTACCTGATGGAAACTCGGTCGCAAATACCATTTGATCTAAAGCTGTACGCCCGGATACACGAACGCGTTGCTCATTTAACCAAGTCCCAGCACCTTTTTCTGCTAAAAATAACTCTTCAATTACCGGGCTTAAAATCACTGCTGCCACTATAGAACCTTTGTATTCAAGAGCTATCGATAATGACCAATGTGGTAAGCCATGAATAAAATTGTCTAAACCATCTAATGGTTGAGCTATCCAGCGACGTGTTGGATCTTCGCCCTTAGTTTCGCGTCCACCTGTGCCAACAAATCCATAATTAGGTCTGGCTTCAAATAACATTTCTTGCAGTATTTCTTCCGCACGTTGGTCAGCACGCTTAGCAAAATCATTCGGACCTTTTTTAGAAACTTGTAATTTATCCACCTCTTTAAAATCACGCATCATAGCACGACCTGCGACGCGAATTGCTTTCAACATTACATTAATATTTGCAGACCATTGTGCCATGTGAATTACCTCTAATATTCGGATTTTGAACCTATATGCTGTAGAGATGAAGATACCAAGCGGAAAATTAAATTCTTTGCTTAGTTGTTAAGCTAACAAAGTCTTTCATAAATGGTGTTTCAGACTCAGATTGTCTTATTGCAGCATATAATTTTCGCTTTAAGCCATTTACGGTAACAGGTTTTGTTACAAAATTATGTTTATATTTCTGATCCTTAACCACCCAATCAGGTAAAACTGAGACACCCCGTCCAGAGGCAACAAGTAATATGATTACTGCTGTCAATTCTGCTTGCCTGATGGCTGCTGGCTCAACATGAGCTGGAGTTAGTAGTTGAGAAAAAATGTCTAATCGATTTTTATCAACTGGATAAGTTATGAGTGTTTGTTCACGAAAATCTTCCGCATCTATGTATTCTTTTTGCGCATAGGGATGATTTTCTGCGCAAACAAAGGTTGGAGTATATTCAAACAGTGGTTTGAAAACTACGCCTTTTAATTCTTCAGGATCAGATGAGATTACAATATCTACTTCTTCGCGCTGTAGGGCCGGCAATGCATCGAACGATAGCCCAGGTTTAATATCAATATCAATATCAGGCCAGTTTTTACGAAAACTCTCTAGAACTGGAAATAGCCATTCAAAGCAAGCATGACATTCAATTGCAATATGCAATCGTCCTCCTAAGCCACTGATTAGTCCTGCAAAATCATCTTCAAGTTCTGATACTTGGGGTAATATTTTCTCTGCCAATATCAGGAGTTTATGCCCAGCCTTTGAAAGCTTTAAGGGTTTTGATCTACGGAGGAACAACTCCATTCCAACTTGATCTTCTAATGCTTTAACCTGATGTGATAATGCAGATTGGGATATGCAAAGAATATCAGCAGCTCTGGCAAGGCCCCCATATTCGTGGATAGCTTTTATTGTTTTTAAATGACGAAATTCTAAATACATTTTATACCTATATTAATAATTTTCATATTATTTATTAAAAATATGAATTTGATTCAAGTTTATTTTTTAAGTACAAAAAAGAAAAAGGTATTATTATGGACATAAATCATAAAGACTTTGGGCTTTCTTTTGAGATCTTTCCACCTCGCAATTTAAAGGCAAGTTTTAAACTTTGGCGTACTATAGAAGTGCTAGAAAAATTAAATCCTAACTTTATTTCGGTAACTTATGGGGCAGATGGCTCAACTCGTGAACTGACACAATCAGCTGTTTCTGTAATAGCGAAAGAGTATAATATTGATGTGGCGGGTCATTTAACATGTGTTGGATCCTCAAAAAAAGAAATCATGGATATCGCTCTTGAATATGGAAAAGCTGGAGCAAGAAAAATAGTAGCTTTAAGAGGGGACTCACCAGAGGATCAAGGTTCTGAGAATCATGAAACAGATAACTTCTCTTCATCAGTTGAGTTAATTGCGTCTCTTAAAAAAAACACTAACTTCGAACTATATGTTGCGGCTTATCCGAATGTACATCCAAATGCTCAATCAGAAAAATCTGATTTAGATGTGCTAAAAGCTAAATTTGATGCTGGTGCTGATAGTGCTATTACTCAATTCTTTTTTGATAAAGAAGATTTTTTACGTTTTCGAGACAAATGTAATGCTGCTGGGATTTACCAGAATATTATACCTGGTATTTTGCCTGTTGAAAATTGGAGTAAAACAAAAATATTTGCAAAGCGTTGCGGCATGGACGCACCACAATGGATGAGCAAGGCTTATGAAAATTGTAAAAATAACGAAGAACATGATCTATTATCGCAGGCACTATGCACAGAGATGTGTAACGAATTAATGCAAGAGGGAGTAAATAATTTACATTTTTATACTTTAAATGACCCAAAATTAACACAAAAAGTTTGTGAAGCTTTAGGCCGTAAAGTTACTTCAACAAATATTACTAAAGTTGCATAAATAAAACATTGAAAGAATTAGGCTCTTTCAGAGTATTCCATTGTTTCGGTGTGAACTATAATATCTGTATCCTGTTCAATAAATGGAGGAACCATAAGGCGTAAACCATTATCCAGAACCGCAGGTTTAAAACTATTTGCAGCTGTTTGGCCTTTTACTACTGGCTCTGTTTCAATCACTTTACAAACTACTTTTGTGGGTAATGAAGCGCTAAGTGCTTCACTTTCGTAGTACTCTATTTGAATTATCATTCCATCTTGCAATAGAGGTCTTCTTTCACCAAGTATATCTGACGGTAGTTCAATTTGTTCAAAGGTGTCATTGTCCATGAATACCAACATTCCATCATTTTCATAAAGGAATTGTTGATCTTTTTGCTCTAAACGTACTTTTTCAACTTTATCTGCTGATCTGAAACGTTCATTAAGTTTTGAACCATTACGTAAATTTTTCATTTCAACTTGTGCAAATGCACCACCTTTACCTGGCTTAACATGGTCAATTTTTACAGCGATCCAAAGACCCCCATTATGTTCCAGTATATTACCCATTCGAATTTCGTTACCGTTTATTTTTGGCATTTTTTGGCACCTTAGGTGGTTGAAAATATAATTAACTGACTTATATGAATTTATGTGAGCAACGACAAGGCTCTTAAAATGCTTATAAAAGAGTTAAGGTATGCAAATAATGCATATTAGCTATGCGCAAAATGGGGTACCTAATTGTTTCAGAATAGTCATATTACAAAAACCTTATAAATTATAACAATATAAAGGACGACGAGATGTTTGATTTCGTTGACGACACGGCTTACACAAACGATCAAGGCAAAAGAGCCCAAAAGCTTTTTGCCGCTGTGGTGCTTGCTGCACTGGATGATGCCATTGCAGATGATAAGAAATATGGCAATGGCGTAGAGTCCATCGCACGCTGGGCACGCTCACGAGATGGGCGTGAGGTTTTGATGTGTGCTGGAATTGAACCAACAGAGCGTTGTGTGACTGGTATGATGGGTTTTGTAGAAAAAGGTGTGCGTACATCTGTTGCGCTATCTCGCGAAGAGAGTGAACGGCAGGCTGCTGCTAAAGAAGCTGCTTAACCAATACTAAGCAGTTGTGCGCCTCCATTATGGAGGCGTTTTTGCATTCAAAGCAAACAAAAACTTTATTTATTTTAATGGATGCCATTGGCTAATGAAAAAATCCAACATAAAAGCTGCTCTTTATTCCTTAACTGCATTTGCAATTTATGCGACACATGATGTTTTTGTAAAAATATTAGGAGCAGAATACTCCGCTTTCCAAATTGTATTTTTCAATGTTTTATTTGGAATGCCATTAGTAGCATTGATAATGATACAGGATTCAAGGCCTGGAACTTTGCTTCCTGTTCACCCTATTTGGTCAGGAATTAGAACTATCGCGACGATGATGACTGGTTTATTGGCATTTTATTCATTCTCTGTTTTACCGCTTGCACAAGTTTATAGTATTTTGTTTGCAATGCCTTTGTTGATTACAGTTTTGGCAATCCCTATTTTAGGCGAAAAAGTTGGATTTCACCGTTGGGTTGCAGTGTTAACAGGTCTGATTGGCGTTTTGATTGTTTTGAGGCCTGATGATGTCCAGCTTGGAATTGGACACCTAGCAGCACTTGGAGCCGCATTTAGTGGTGCAACAGCTTCAGTAATTATGAGGAAAATCGGGAAAGATGAACGATTAGTAGTTCTAATGATTTACCCAATGTTAATAACATTTTTCATAATGGGTTTTGCATTACAATTTAATTACAGGCCTATGCCAATTGAAGATATGCGTATTTCCTTTTTAATTGCCATCCTAGGCCTAGTAGCAACTTTATTTGTGATTGCATCGTACAGAGAAGGTGAGGCTGCAATAGTCGCGCCCATGCAGTATTCCCAGATTATATGGGCAAGTATTTTTGGATATTTTTTATTTGATGAAAAAATAAGTAGTTCTGTGATCGCTGGGGCCACAATTATTATTTTAAGTGGTCTTTACATAGTTGTTCGTGAAAGTGGTTCTAATTCTGAAAATACTCCTGTCTTACGAACACGATCAAGAGAATTGGGAAGTGGTTTGCGAGTAGGGGCAATGTTGCGAGCCATCAGGAGGCGTTAAGTTTTATTTTGCTTTTTTATTCTTCGAGTAGGCTCAGCATTCATTGGATCTTCAGGCCAAGGATGCCTTGGATAGCGACCACGCATGTCCCTTCTAACATCTGAGTAAGAAGTTAACCAAAATTTAGGTAAATCAGATGTAGTTTGAACAATTCTCATAGCTGGTGATAACAGTTCAACTAATAAAGGCTCGTTATTCTCGCCTATCGTTGGATGTGTTTTTAGGCCAAAAAGTTCTTGTAAACGTATTCTTATTTTGGGTTGCTCTTCCGAATAATTGATAATCATTTTTGTTCCTGTGGGGGCCAGTATAAATTCTGGTGCATTTTTATTTAGATATTCTATCTGCTTCCAACTAAATAAATTTTTTATAATATCTATCATGTTTAATTTTTCTAAATCTCCTTTTGACCGAAAGCCTACTAAATGAGGCAAAAGCCATTCATGTGTTTTTTTTGATAAAAACTCTAAAGAGCAGTTTGGTAAAAAATCACTTGTTTGATTTAATTTGTTTGCGCGAGCAAGAAAATTTTTAGTTTTAGAAGTCCAAGGTAATATATCTAAACCAATATCATTAATCCCCATTAAAAGTGCCTTAGCAATCAATTCGGGATTACAACTTGTCCATTTCTTTTTGCTCAATACTAATGATTGAAAGGTTTTTTCTTCTGAGGTTATCACTTTTAATTCACGTTTTGACCATTCACAAATTCGTTTAAACTTGATTTGGTCATGGAATAATTCCATAAATTCAGTTTCTAGAATTTCAATTCCTATGCGTAACTTGGCTTCTCTTTTGTCACCATCAAGATTTAAGGCAACTATCATTTTAGCTGATGCAAGTTGATCTGAAGCGCTAATAAATGCACCTTTGCCTCCTGATAATAGAAACTGTCCACGGTTTTGATTTCTTGATAAGCCAATCCTATCTGGGTAAGCTAAAGCTACCATTTGTGCATTACTTAATTCTAGCTGACCTTTAGGATGAAGCCTTTTGGAAAGTTTAAGAACATTAGAACTGGCTTTTTTGTTGATTGCATACGGGTTATTATTTTCAAAACTTATGGAATTTTTCATTGCATCTATGCGCAATTTAAAATCAGTGGGTGAATTTGGGCCTAAAATATCTTTTGATTCAATTAAAGCTACAACTAGATTTGCATCCTGACCCCCAGAAATAAGAATACGTGCTAATCTTGGATGTGTTGGCTCAAGTGATATTTTTTGGCCCAATGCTGTGATTTTTCCATTATCATTTAACGCACCTAAATCTCTAAGTAACTCTTGAGCAGTTTGAAAATCTGATGATTTTGGTTGTGTTAAAAAAGGCAAGTTCTTAGGATTACTTACTCCCCATGCGGCAAGTTCCATTGCTAATGGAGATAAATCACTAATGAGTATTTCAGGCTCAGGGAAAGGTTTTAATCCACCTTCTTCACCTTTAGTCCACAGTTTGTAGCATACGCCAGTATTAGTTCTGCCAGCTCTTCCCATTCTTTGAATTGCTTCAGCTTTAGTAACTCTCTCAGTAATTAACCTAGACATACCTGAACTTGGGTCAAACCTTGATCTCCTAGTTAATCCACTATCTATAACTATTCTTATATCTTTTATGGTAAGTGAAGTTTCTGCAATGGAAGTTGCTAAAATCAATTTTCTTCTGCAACTAGGTAATATTGCTTTTTGTTGTTCATCAAATGACATGGCGCCATAAAGAGGGTAAATATCTAAATCATTTGCTAATTTTGCTTTTAAAAAAGTTTGAACTTGTTTGATTTCACGTGCACCTGGAAGAAATGCAAGGATACTTCCTTCATTTTCTTCAAACGCTTTTATGATTAAACCTGATATTGCCTGAATAAAATCATTCTTAAAGGTTTTATTAAACTTCCATGGTTTTGATAAATAGTATGGACAAACATCATATGATTTACCTGAAGATGTTATAACAGGTGCATCCCCCATCAATTTTGCAACCGGTGCTGCATCTAAAGTTGCAGACATAACAAGAATTCCTAGATCTTCTCGTAGTTCAGATCTTATTTCTAAACAAAATGTAAGACCAAGATCTGCGCTTAATGACCTTTCATGAAATTCGTCAAAAATTATACAGCTAACATTGTTTAATTCTGGATCATTTTGAATCATTTTTATCAAAACACCCTCAGTAACGACTTCAATGCGTGTTTTATTTGATACTTTGCTTTCTCCACGCATTCTGTATCCAACTGTTTGCCCCAATTGATCACCATAATGCTGTGCCAATCTTTTTGCTGCTGATCGTACAGCAAGACGTCGGGGTTGAAGCATAATGATTTTTTTTTCAAATAAGTCAGACGCTAATAATGCAATCGGTATTCGTGTAGTTTTGCCAGCCCCAGGAGGAGCCTGTAAGACGGCATGATTTTTTTCACGCATAGCTTTTATTAGTTCATTTAGAACTTCATCTATGGGTAGTTTTTCTGCAAAATCATTCATGTAATATGTGATAGTGTAAAAAATAAAGAGTGTTTACATAAAAATAGAAAAACTATGTAAAAAAATAAGAAAAATTTTGTTAGATGCACCGAATCCCTTGACGTTTGTCCGGGACCAGCCTAAACACCGGCTTTGATATACATATGTTTTCTAGAAGTAATACTAGATAGCCCAAATCAAAGGAATAAAACATGTCACGACGCTGTGAACTTACTGGTAAAGGCCCTATGACTGGCAACAACGTTAGCCATGCTAAAAATAGAACCCGCCGCCGGTTCTTGCCGAACTTAAATGACGTAACTCTAGCAAGTGATGTTTTAGGCCAAGCATTTAAATTTAAAATATCTGCGGCTGCTCTTAGAACAGTTGACCATCGTGGTGGATTAGACGCATTCATGGCAAAAGCAAAAGATGCTGAGTTATCTGAAAAAGCATTAAAAGTTAAAAGAGACATTGCAAAAGCTACTGCCCCAGCTGCTTAGATATCAATTTTTTTTTGAATGAATAGCCTCACTTTTAGTGGGGCTTTTTTTTAATAAGATTATTAACTTATGGAAAAATATAAATGAAAAATTCATTAATAATTATTTTAGCATTTTTTGTTGGTATAAGTGTCTTCTTTTTGGGAAAGGAAAAACCACAACACAAGATGCATTTTCATGGTCAACAGATTGGGCATGAGAATTTGAAAATTGTACAACCTTACGCACGTGTTTCAAGTGCTTCTGCCAAATCCGGTGCAATATTTTTCATTATTGAAAATGGTACAAATCTTGAGCATAAATTAATTGGCGCTACTGCCGATGTCGCAAAAAAAGCTGAATTGCACACCCACTCAGTCGATGGAGATGGAGTGATGTCCATGGCAAAGATTAATGATGGTGTAAACATAGAACCCAAAAGTCGATCAATATTCAAGCGTGGTGGAAACCATGTTATGATTATGGGACTAAATAGAAGCCTTATGAATGGTGATAAGATTCATCTTGAGCTGATGTTTGAAAAAAAAGTTTTGAAACTAGAAGTATTAGTAGATAATAAAAGATCTGAAAAAAAACATGACCATAAAATGAGCCATTAATATTTATTATTACAATTGCTTTATTAGGCGAGCTGCTTCTTCGCTAGGATGAAATAATGCTGAGCGGTCTTCACCAGGAAAAAAACGAGCCCTACAAGCTGTGGGCATTGGGTTTGGAGAAAAAACTAGAATATTCGGCCCTGTTTTAACTGTTTCGCTTGCCCAACTTTCAAAAAGTGCGCGTTGTGCAGCTTTACTTGACCCATAATTGCCAAAAAATTTGTGACCTGAAACCTTGTCGTCAATATGTATAGCTGTGCCAGAATTGGCTAAGAGCAAACTCTCTAAATTTGTAATAAGTCTACCAGTTGCAGTTATATTTATAGCAATTGTTTTTTCCCAATCTTTTTCTGAAATATGGCTAACTGGTGATAATGGTGAGGCATGAATTGCACAATGAACCCATAAATCTAAACCACCCCAACGTTCATGAATTAAAATACACATACGTTTTACAGCTTCTTCATCAGTAATATCTAATGGAACTAAGGTAGCAGATCCGCCTTTTGACTGTATGCGATCATCTAATTCTTCTAATGCTCCACTAGTTCGAGCAATAGCAATTACATGATAGTTATTTTCTGCTAAAGCTTCAGATACAGCAGCTCCAAGACCTCTTGAGGCACCAGTTACCAAAGCAATTTTTTTGTTTTTAACTTCCATGATCACTCGGCAGCCATTTTAAAGCCTTTTGCCAATTGATCTGACGGAGCTACTGGATATTCTCCGGAAAAACAGGCGTCACAATATGCAGGGTTTGAGTCGTCTCTACCGGATTCTATACCACAAGCTCTATATAAGCCGTCCATGGAAATAAACTTTAAACTTGCTACATTTAAGTGTTGACGCATTTCTTCGGCACTCATGGTTGCTGCTAATAATTTTTCACGTTGTGGCGTGTCTACTCCATAGAAGCATGGCCACGCAGTTGGTGGTGAAGCTATACGAAAATGCACTTCTGCTGCACCAGCATCTAATATCATTTCTTTGATTTTACGACTTGTGGTACCTCTTACGACACTATCATCAACCAGAATAACGCGTTTCCCTTCAATTAATGCACGATTTACATTCAATTTCAACCGAACACCCATATTACGTATCTGTTCAGTTGGCTCAATAAATGTACGCCCCATATATGAATTTCTTATAATCCCCATGCCATATGGAATTCCACTTTCATGACTAAATCCTATTGCTGCGGGGGTCCCACTATCAGGGACTGGGCAAACTAAATCTGCATCAACAGGGCTTTCTTTAGCTAATTCAATACCGATTTGCCGTCTAGTTTCGTAAATTGATTGTCCACCTAAAATACTATCTGGTCTTGAAAAATATACTTTTTCAAAAATGCATGGCCGTGGTGCAGTTCTTTCAAATGGGAAAGTGCTTTTCAAACCTTCTGGGCCAATTACAATCATTTCACCTGGTTCAATTTCCCTAACATGTTCAGCCCCAACAATATCTAAGGCACAGGTTTCAGATGATAATACCCAGCCTTCGCCTAACTTTCCTAATACTAATGGCCGAACACCCCTTGGGTCCCTAATTCCAATTAGTTTTGTACGTGTCATAGCAACAACGGAAAACGCCCCTTCAACGCGTGATAATGCGTCTTTTAGGCGATTTATATGATCTTTATGAATAGATCGAGCCATTAAGTGAATGATACATTCACTATCTGAAGAACTCTGAAAAATTGAGCCCCTTTCGATTAGTTCTTTTCTTAAACTTTCTGCGTTTGTTAAATTTCCATTGTGAGCAATTGCGCATCCACCCATTGCAAATTCACCAAAAAATGGCTGAACATCGCGAATAGCTGTATGGCCTTTATTTCCAGCTGTTGAATATCTTACGTGACCTATAGCATTATGCCCAGGAAGCGTACTCATCAAACTTTCTTTTGTGAAATTATCACGTACATAGCCAAAACGGCGCGCAGAATTAAAACCATGATTTTCTTCGAAAGCAACTATACCGCCAGCTTCTTGACCCCGATGTTGGAGCGCATGTAAGCCTAAAGCAACAAAATTAGCTGCATCTGATACACCATTTACTCCAAAAATTCCGCATTCTTCTTTTAATTTATTATGGTCAAATGGGTGAGCTAAAAATGGCTTTGTATCAGACAGACGCATGGGTTGATTCCGTGATTTTGTGCAGCTGTATATCATATAACCTAGCTCATGCTATCTGTCACGCTATCGTAGCTGAAAAGTTAATAATAATTTAGAATTCTAAAGTATATTTGTTAATTAACCTTTAAACTAAAATTTAATTACAAGTTGTTGTTAATTCTTCGTATCTATTTTGCATCCAAGAAGTTAAACTTGCTTGCCCTGCATCACCATCTTGCTCAATTATAGTTTGTATGTAAGTTTCTGAGCCTGCCAAAATTGTTTTGGTTTTTGAGTTTTCTATCATACTCAAATCTGCACCAATGAAGTTATATACAACAAGTGCTACTAATATTAAAATTAATCCTCTCATTGCTCCGAATAAGAACCCTAGACTTTGATCGAAAGAACTTAAAACAGATCTTTGTATTATACCTGAAAATAACGGTGTAAAAATTGCTACAATAGCTAATGTTAATGCAAACACTGCTGCAAATGCTGCGATAATTGATAGTTCGCATCTCGCCCCAACAATATCGCTTATAATGGGAATTTCTCTAACAAGAGGTTCAACACTAGGAGCAAAAATAAATGCTGATACTGCTGCGGCAACCCAGCCAGCAATTGATAAAACCTCTCTCACTAAACCACGTGAATAAGCAAGAATGGCTGAGATCAATAGAATTGCTGCAGATCCACCATCTACTAATGTAAAGCTATCCAATTTATCGCCCCTTTATTCTTCATCAATACTACCAAAATGGTCTTCGACAAATACATCGATTGTATCATACTTTACAACATTCATTCTTGATTCTGAAGATAACTTCATCCTTGATGGTGCAAAAGCAGCTAAAAACCCAAGTTTTTTTGCTTCTTTCATCCTATTTTCGGCCTGAGAGATTGGTCGTAATGCGCCTGATAAACTTATTTCCCCAAAAATTACTGTATCAGATGCAATAGGTATATCTTGTCTTGCAGATATTAATGCTGCTGCAACAGCTAAATCGGCTGCAGGTTCTGATATTCTAAGGCCACCAGCTATATTCAAATATACATCTTTTCCAGCAAAGCTAATTCCACACCTTGCTTCTAAAACGGCTAATACCATCGATAATCTAGAGCTATCCCATCCAACGACCGTACGCCTAGGAGTTGCCAGAGGTGAAGGAGCAACTAAAGCTTGTATCTCAACTAGAAGAGGGCGAGTTCCTTCAATGCCAGCAAAAACTACAGAACCTGTTGTTCTTGCATCGCGTTCTGATAAAAATAACTCAGATGGATTACTAACTTGTTCTAGGCCCCGACCTGTCATTTCAAATACACCGATTTCATCTGAAGGTCCAAATCGATTTTTTACTGCCCTAAGTATTCTAAACTGATGACCCCTTTCACCTTCAAAGTGCAATACAGTATCAACCATATGTTCAACCACTCGTGGTCCTGCAATCTGACCTTCTTTAGTAACATGGCCTACTAACATTATTGCAACGCCTTTGCGTTTTGCGAAATTTGTTAACTCATGTGCTGTTGCGCGTACTTGGCTTACTGAACCAGGTGAACTATCTACATGATCTGCCCACATTGTTTGTATTGAATCAATAATTGCAAGGTCGGGTTTTTCTTCTTCAAGTGTCGTTAGAATATCACGTAAATTTGTTTCTGTAGCCAAGTTTACTGATGCGTCCGTTAAATTTAAGCGTTGGGCCCTCATTCGAATTTGACTGCTTGCTTCTTCCCCTGATATGTAGATAACTTTTTTGCCAGTTCGAGCAAAATCAGCTGCTGCTTGAAGTAACAAAGTAGATTTTCCGATGCCTGGATCCCCAGACACTAATATTGCACTTGCGGGAACTAATCCACCGCCTAGTACTCTATCAAATTCATTTATCCCCAAAGTACTTCTTTTTAATGGGGCATCTACAGTCGTTAAATCCCCTAAAATTATTTTGCGACCTTTATTTGCGCCAAGAGTTTTTCCCTTTGGTCCTGATGCTAGTGGAGCTTCTTCCTTTATAGAATTCCATTCTCCACATGACTCACATTTTCCTGCCCATTTTTTATGAGTAGTATGGCAATTTGTGCATGTATAATTTAATGTTGATTTAACCATATAACTTTGTGCCTTAAGCATATTTTAAAAGCAAGTTTTGCTTACTTTATTTTGTGAGATAATTCTTGTTTTATCTAACAGCTTCAATTGGCCCTTCTGCGTTGCCCTTCAAGAATTGATTTAAATAAGGGTTTTGAGATTTTTCCAATTCTTTTATGTCACCAGACCATTGCACTCGACCATTGTGCAACATTATTACTTTATCAGCTATTGCCCTTACTGAACTCATATCATGAGTTATCGTCATTGCAGTTGCGCCCATCTCTACGACAATTTCACGGATTAATTCATTTATTACTCCTGACATTATTGGATCAAGGCCTGTTGTGGGTTCGTCAAAAAAAATAATCTCTGGATTGGCTGCAATTGCTCTGGCTAATCCTACTCGTTTTTGCATGCCTCCTGATAACTCTGCTGGGAATTTATCACCTACATCAGGAGTTAGGCCAACTCTCCGTAATTTTTCAATTGCTATATCTTTTGCTTGTTTTTCTGGAATTTTATTGGGCCCTTGTGTTAATCTGAATGCAACATTCTTCCAAACGCTGAGGCTGTCAAATAACGCAGCATTTTGAAACAACATTCCAAAATTTGATAAAAATTTATTTTTGTCGAGTTTGCTAGACTCTTCTCCATTAATAAATATTTTGCCACTATCATGTGTTTCTAGTCCTAGAATACATTTTAGTAATACTGATTTTCCTGTACCTGAACCACCAATTATAGCCATGCTTTGGCCTTTTTCTATTTGCATATCAATACCATTCAATACTGTATTAGCAGCAAATTTTTTATGTAAATTCTGTACTGTAATCATCAGAAAAAAGCCTCTGTTAAGACATAGTTAGCAGCCAAAATCATAACACTTGCTGATACTACTGCATTTATTGTCGCTTTGCCTACGCCTTGTGCTCCTCGACCAGAATTATATCCATGGTAACAACCCATTAATGCTATAATAAAACCAAATACAGCAGCCTTTGCCAACCCGCTGGTGATGTCTTCAAGCTCCATAAAATCAACCGTATTCTGAAGATAATTATTTGAATTGAAACCCAACCTTCCGGTTCCTACTAGATAACCCCCCAAAATTCCAATAGTATCTCCGACTGCAACTAATATTGGCATTGCGATAGTTGCAGCTAACACTCGAGGAGCAACAAGATACTTCATAGGGTCAGTCGATAGTGTCACCAATGCATCTAACTGTTCCGTAACTCGCATTGTGCCTAGTTCAGCTGCGATTGAAGATGAAACTCTCCCTGCAACCATTAAACCACCTAAAACAGGCCCTAATTCTCTCACCATTCCTATGGCAACTATAGAAGGAACAACACTTTCTGCGCTAAACCGTACGCCACCTGAATAAATCTGTAATGCCAAAGCGGCACCTGTAAATAGTGCGGTTAATCCTACAACAGGCAAACTATAAAAGCCAATTTGCATAAGCTGTGATAAAACTTCTCTTCCATAAAAGGGGGGCCTAACTAGATGTAATATTGCATTTAAAGCAAAAATAACAATTCTTCCAACTGATGAGCAAAAAGCTAAAACAGAGGACCCAATTGATCTTAATAGTTTATTAAATACCTTCATTTTACCCTTTTATATATTCTCGCGCATATCGAGCACCCAAACTTGTTAAAATTTCATATCCAATAGTATTTGCTGCATTAGCTATTATATCAACTGTTTGTATTTTGTTAATTAAATCAAGCGATCTTGGAGTATCTTCCAGTTGAGTTATGTCGACTGTAATCAAATCCATTGAAACTCTTCCTATTAAAGGACATCCAACATCACCATGGTAGAGTAAAAGTTGTCCATTACCTATTGCTCGAATTAAACCGTCTGCGTATCCAGCAGAAATTGTAGCGACACGAGTGTCAGTTTTTGCACGCCATTGACCACCATAACCAACCGTTTCGCCAGCAAATACCGTGCGCGATTGAATGACTGGTATGGATAATTTTATTACAGGGAGGGCAGTATCATAAGGTAACCCACCATAAAGTCCTATTCCAGGGCGGCATAAATCAAAATGATATTCTGGTCCTAATAAAATACCACCAGTTGCTGATAATGATTTACGTATCTTTAAGTCATCAGTGAGATGATGGAATGTTCTTAATTGTTTCAGGTTTTGAGAGTGGTTCGGTTCATCAGCACATGCTAAATGACTCATTATAAGACAAGCATTTGACATATTTTCATCTAATGATGAAAATTCAATTCCTTCCATGCCTAGCCTATTCATCCCAGTGTCTAATTGAATGCCAAATTTTTGATTTGGTGAATTTATTTGAAATTGATGATATTGGTCTGCGGAATTTAGCAATGGTATGAGATTATATTCTTTTATTATTGCAGCATCATTTTCCATTTGTCCTGAGAATACAAAAATGTCTGCATCATTTCCTACAGCTTTGCGAGCCCCGATTCCTTCTTCAGCGATCGCGACAAAAAAAGTCTTCACATTTTTAAAAGCTAAATATGAAGCAATATTTTTTGTTGATAATCCATATGCATCAGCTTTTATAACTGCAGCAGTTTCAACATTTTTGGCTGATTTTTTATCTAAACTCTGCCAATTATTGTATATTGCATTTGTATCTATTTTCAGAATTGACTGGCTCATGCCTCTTTTGGCCATAGCAAAGCCATATCGTCAATAGCACAGTGATTATTTATGAAAATTTAATATCGTTAATTATAGAAAAAATCTTTAAATTATAATGGTTATCATTGGCTAAATTTGTATATCTCATCAAAATAAAGAATTTGTTAGTTTCGACGGTGATAGATAATAGCAAATCCCTTGACCGCAAGTTCAATCCGTATCATATCCTCCATTATGACAGACATTAACAAAATTCGTAATTTTTCAATTGTGGCACATATCGATCATGGCAAGTCAACGCTTGCTGATCGGTTGATACAATCTACAGGTACAGTAGCTGACCGTGACATGGCGGCTCAATTGCTTGATACCATGGATATAGAACGTGAACGTGGCATTACTATTAAAGCCAATTCTGTTCGAATTGAATATAAAGCAAATGATGGTGAAATATATATCCTGAATCTTATTGATACGCCTGGCCATGTAGATTTTGCTTATGAAGTCTCTCGCTCTATGCGGGCGGTTGAAGGTTCTCTATTGGTTGTTGATGCATCTCAAGGTGTCGAAGCTCAAACTTTAGCAAATGTCTATCATGCTCTTGAAGCTGATCATGAAATTGTTCCAGTACTAAATAAAGTTGATTTGCCGGCTGCTGATCCTGACAGAGTATCAGAGCAAATTGAAGATGTGATTGGAATTGATGCAACTGATGCGATACACATATCTGCAAAAACTGGAGTTGGTATTCCAGACGTACTTGAGGCAATTGTTACAAGATTGCCTGCACCTGAAACTACCGCAGACGCCCCACTTAAAGCCATGTTGGTTGATAGCTGGTATGATGCATATCTTGGTGTTGTTGTATTAGTGAGAATTATTGATGGGCAGCTGAAAAAGGGTGATAAAATTCGTATGATGAATACTAATGCAACATACCCTGTTGATAGAATTGGAGTATTCACACCAAAAATGACGCCCATAGATGTTTTGTCCGCAGGTGAAATGGGGTTTTTAACAGCATCAATTAAACAGGTTTCAGATACAAGAGTAGGTGATACTATTACTCATGAGAAAAAAGGTTGCGAGAAGGCACTGCCAGGTTTTGCACCAGCGCAACCTGTGGTATTTTGTGGTTTGTTTCCAGTTGATAATGCACAATTCGAAGATTTGCGTGAGGCTATATCAAAATTATCATTAAATGATGCTTCATTTAGTACTGAGATGGAAACATCTGCAGCTCTAGGTTTTGGCTTTAGATGTGGATTTTTAGGTTTGTTACATCTTGAAGTCATTCGTGACAGACTGGAACGTGAATATGATATTAATTTAATAACTACTGCACCATCCGTTATCTATCATATCCATATGCGAGATGGTTCAATGATAGAGCTGCATAACCCTGCAGATATGCCTGACCTTACTCATGTGGAACATATTGAAGAGCCACGTATAAAAGCTACAATTCTTGTTCCTGATGAGTATTTGGGTGATGTACTAAAATTATGCCAAGACAGAAGGGGTATACAAATTGATCTTACTTATGCTGGTACGCGAGCAATGGTTGTATATGACTTGCCACTTAACGAAGTTGTTTTTGATTTTTATGATAGATTGAAATCAGTAACCAAAGGGTACGCATCATTTGATTACTCGATGGAAGGATATCGTGAAGATAGACTCCAAAAGATGCAAATTCTAGTAAATGAAGAGCCTGTAGATGCACTATCAACAATGGTTCATACCGATCGCGCTGATACACGAGGCAGAGCAATGGTGGAAAAATTGAAAGAATTAATACCACAGCATCAATTTAAAATACCTATTCAAGCAGCGATTGGTGGAAGAATTATTGCTCGTGAAACTTTATCAGCATTGCGAAAAGATGTGACAGCAAAATGTTATGGTGGGGATGTTTCACGTAAGCGTAAACTATTGGATAAACAAAAGGCTGGTAAAAAGAGAATGCGCCAATTTGGTAGTGTAGATATCCCACAAGAAGCTTTTATATCTGCATTGAAAATGGATAGTTAAATTTATTAATGTGTTGGTTTAATAAAGGTTCCATTTTTCAATTCATCAAAAGCCTGAATTAATTCTTCACGAGTATTCATTACAACCGGGCCATGCCAAGCAACTGGTTCTTGAATCGGTTTGCCAGATATTAACAAAAAACGAATACCTTTTTCACCAGCTTGGACAGTAACAAAATCACCAGTATCAAAACTTACTAAAGTTCTATTTCCCGACATATCGCGAATGTTGAGCTCTTCACCTCTAACTTCTTTTTCCAATAATATTCCTTTTGGTATTGATGCAGAGTCAAATGCTCCAGATCCATCAAAAATGTACGCAAACGTTTTTCGGTAAGTATCGACCGGAAAAGTTTTTTTAACACCAGGTGGAACATAGATATCTAAATATTGGGGGTCTGCTGCTATACCATCGACAGGCCCAGTCTTTCCCCAAAAAGAACCAACAATTACTTTAACTATAGTACCATCGTCTTCAACTATATTTGGAATTTCAGTACCGTTAACATCTTGATAACGTGGATCAGTCATTTTTAACTCACTGGGTAAATTAGCCCATAATTGGAAGCCGTGCATTTGACCTTTCGAATTCCCTTTTGGCATCTCTTGATGAAGAATACCTGAACCAGATGTCATCCATTGAATGTCTCCTGCTCCCAATGAGCCAGAATTGCCCAAAGAGTCTGCATGATCTACATTGCCCTCGAGAACATATGTAATAGTTTCTATGCCTCTGTGTGGGTGCCAAGGAAAACCTTTTTCGAAAGACTTTGGATTATCATTGCGAAAATCATCAAATAGTAAAAAAGGATCTAGCTCTGATGGATCTGTAAATCCAAAAGCTCGATACAACTCCACACCAGCGCCTTCCATGGTTTGAACTGCTTCTCTTATTGATTTTACAGCGCGAATTGACATGATTGAACTCCGTTTTTTTTAATCTTAAATTATTTTACTATTTATCCAATATGATTATAAGAAATTTATTGTTTCCACCTTAGAATATGGAATAAATTTATTATGATAATTTGGTGAATATTATTTTTAAAATCAAAATTTCGGATGTGAAAAGTTTAAATTGATGTTACAAATAGCTAAATTAATATAATACTAAGGAATTATTATGAAATTTTTACATACAATGGTCCGTGTCAGAAATATTGAAGAAAGCTTAGATTTTTGGTGCAATAAACTGGGTCTCATAGAGACAAGGCGAAAAGATTTTGAGAAGGGTAGGTTTACGCTAATATTTTTGGCGGCTTCAGATGATCAAGAGAGTTCTAACGAAACAAAGTCTCCTGAATTAGAATTAACTTACAATTGGGATGGTGATGAAGCTTTGGAAACTGGGCGTAGTTGGGGACATTTGGCCTATAAGGTAGATAATATTTACGAAACTTGCCAAAATCTGATGGACAAAGGTGTTATTATTAACCGTCCCCCACATGATGGCCACATGGCATTTATTAAATCACCTGACAATATTTCCATTGAACTAATTCAAAAAAATGAATCTCTACTACCTCAGGAGCCATGGGTGAGTATGCAAAATACTGGAAGTTGGTAAGTTTCCAAGAGCAGTTCCTATGAAAAAATCAGTAAGATATATCCTAAATGGACTCACTTTACCTGTGTTTGTCGTTGACCCTAATCGTAAAATTAGTTTCATAAATAAATCTGCCAAAATGAGATACACTGAAGCATATAGCGGTCAATTATTTAGTGAATTGATATCCTCAAAAAAATGCATTGATGCGTTAGAAACAGTCTTAAATGGTGAACCAAATGCTACTGCAAATGTCATTCTGCAAGAGGTGGTTCCTACATCATTTAGGGTATCTTTATCTAGATTAGATGCAGATAGTGAGCCCTTGCCAAGTTGTGTGCTAAGTTTTGAAGATGTTTCACATATTCAAGAAGCTGAGCAAATGCGCCATGATTTTGTTGCGAACGTAAGCCATGAATTACGTTCTCCCCTGACTGCTTTGTCTGGCTTTGTTGAAACGCTTCAAGGTAATGCCGCGAACGATAAAGAAGCAAGAGAACGTTTTTTGGAAATGATGTCAAATGAAGCTGACCGTATGGCCCGGTTAATTGGTGATTTATTATCATTATCCAAACTACAAGCAAGCGAACGAGTTGCGCCTACAGAGCAAGTAGATTTGTTTAAAATATTATCAAGTGTATCATCATCATTGAGCGGTTTAGCTGAGCGAAATTCGATAAAATTAAAATTAAATTTTTCAAATTTTATGCCATTAGTTACAGGTAATGCTGATGAACTAACACAAGTTTTTCAAAATTTGATAGAAAATGCTATTAAATATAGTGGCAATGGTTCTGTTGTTTCAGTTTCTTTCAAACCACCAAAAGAAGGGAAAAGCCATCTTTGTATTTCTATTGAAGATACAGGTGAAGGCATAGACCCAACTCAAATTCCAAGACTTACTGAAAGATTTTATAGGGTAGATAAAGGTAGGTCTCGGGCACAAGGTGGAACTGGATTAGGACTTGCTATTGTAAAGCATATTTTAATCAGACATCGTGGATGGTTAAAAATCTCTTCTCAGTTAGGAAAGGGCAGTATATTTGCAGTTTATTTGCCTATATTTGCAGAAAAAAAACTGTCTCAAGCAACTCCTGCTTGAATTAGCATTAGCATGCTTATCAAGCCAAGTGGTTTTCCATTTTTTAATACAAAGGCTGAAGAAATATTTTTCTGTTCTAAAACACTCAAAATTTTTGCACATGATTGATTTTCTTCAAATGAAACAAAACATTTAGTCATTATTTCTTTTCCAGAGGTTCCAAACATTACTTCTTTCATGGAGCCATCAGTATTTTTGGTAATATATCTACGTACATCTCCATCAGTAATTACGCCAGACATTTCACCTATGTCATTCTTGAGGCCTACAATACCATAACCTTTTGAACTGATTATATTCAAAATATCTGAAAAAGGAGCATCTTGAGATATGAGTGGTAATTTATCATCAGTATGCATTAGATCTTTAATAGGCATCAATGCGGCGCCTAATTTACCCCCAGGGTGAAAATTGAAAAAATCCTCCTCTGAAAATCCTTTTTCTTTCAGCAACGTTATTGCCAAAGCATCTCCAAGTGCCAATTGTATAAGTGTTGATGATGTAGGGGCTAAATTATGTGGACAGCTTTCTTTTACTTTTGGCAGTTGTAATAAAATATCAGCAGCTTTTCCTAGAGTGCTATTAGCATTTGCAGTGAATGCAATAATTGGAACATCAAATCTCTTACTATACCTTATTATATCAATTAATTCCCGACTTTCTCCTGAAAATGACATAAGTAACAATACGTCATCTTTGCATAACATACCTAAATCTCCATGGCTTGCTTCAGCAGGATGAAGAAATAGAGATGGTGTGCCTGTGGATGCAAATGTAGCAACTAATTTCTTGCCTATGATACCGCTCTTTCCCATTCCGGAAATAACTAATCTTCCACTTGTCGTGCATATTACATTTACTGCAGCCTCAACTTGCTTGACAAATTTTTCATCTTTCAAGCTATCAGTTAACGTAACCATCGCATTCGTACCTGTTAACAAACAGTCTTTAAATGTTGATTTTATTGTCATAGAACTGTTCCGTTGGTCGTTTACTTTTAACTACCATAATTTAAATTGATTTAAAATCGATGAATTGTATGCGGCACTAGAAGTGATGGTGTTAAGGTTTAATTTATTTTTTCAGTATATTGCTTACAAAGATAGGCTAACTTAATTATTATCACAAATAATAATGATTGGTATCTGTAATGAAAAAAGAAGAAGTTTATAATCCATCCCATCCTGATGGCCAAAATAATACAATTAAAGAACCAATATCGTATGATGGTATTGGAAAAATTGGGAATCGTTATTTAATTCCAGCAAGACAAGGGCGGGCAGTACGCCTTAAGAAGGACCAAAGTATTCTGATATATAACCCAGAAGGCAATCAAGTATGTGATTTTTTTGCAATTATAGATGGGGCAGAGTCAGAGTTTCTCTCAATGGAACATACTCGAACTGCTTTGGGCCGTATCTATGTTAAAAAAGGAGATATACTAGTAACCAATCGCCGCCGACCACTTATCGAAATAGTAGAAGATACGTCCCCAGGGGTACATGATATTTTAATAGCCTGCTGTGACCATGCACGATACCAGCAACTTGGCGCATCTAGTTATCACGACAATTGCGCTGATAATTTCCGGATGAGCTTGATGGCAATTAATGTTCCAATAAAACATGTACCAAGCCCATTTAATATTTGGATGAATATTCCTGTTTCAGGGAAACAAGGGGAATATACATGGGAAGCCCCAGTTTCACGTAAAGGTGATTTTATAAAGCTTGCAGCACATGAGGATTGCATAGTTGTTATGTCAGCTTGTCCTCAGGATATGACGCCTGTGAATGGCATAGGTGTTTTGCCTTCGAAGCTAGAATTTGAATTGGAAGATCTATAATTAATTTTAATTGTTTATTATGATATTGGTGGAGCCTAGGAGGATCGAACTCCTGACCTCTTCGCTGCCAGCGAAGCGCTCTCCCAGCTGAGCTAAGGCCCCATTTCATGCAAATATAGCTGTTTGCATCTAGTTCCCCACACTTAGTTTACCAAGTGTGGAAAAGAATTAGCTATCGTCATCAGGTGATGCAACACCAGCGACTTCTTCAAGTGGAACTGTGTCGCCATCATCATCATCATCCAACACATCATCACCAAGATCTACGTCTGATACGTCGTCATCATCTAATACATCAACGTCATCAACTAAATCGTCATCAGTTGCTTCTTTGATTGATGCTTTATCTGCTTTATCAGAAAGAGTTGCCTTTGATTTATCTTCAGTGAAAAAAGATAATGGGTACTCTGTCCCAGTGTATGGGCTTACTATTGGATCTTTATTTAAGTCATAAAACCTTTTACCACTTTCAGGGCAAAGACGTTTTACGCCCCATTCTTCTTTGGGCATAGGATGTCCCCTCTCAAAAAATTTTCGAAATTCTATCGGCGAATTGCCACATCAGGACAAGCTTGTCAAAGGTCTATATTAAAAAAAGAGAACTAATTGGCATTGCATTGCTTAATTGAGTGAATATTATAAAAAAATGAGTGATTTTTTTATAATTGGGAACCCACCCATTGAAATATATTTGCGAAAAAATTCGCAAGCTAAGAGATATTCACTTCGAATTTCGAATAAAGATAATAAAGTTAGTTTAACTTTGCCAAGATGGTCAAACCTTAGAGAAGCAAGAGAATTTGCCCAAAGCCAAGAGGGATGGATGCGAAAACATTTGGCTCAACAATTAAAGCCAATTATCGTGCATTATGGACAGCATATATTATTGGATGGAAAAAAAATTCTTATTCAACATGGAAGTGAAAAAGCTGTAAGTGTTATAAATGGTGAGTTATTTGTTTCGGGAAGTGAAGATGAGTTATCTGGAAAATTAAGAGCTTTTTATAAAACTTTAGCTCGTGAAAGATTGATGACCTCTTCAGATTATTTTGCAAAGTTATTAGGGTGTAAAATTAAATCCATTACATTACGAGATACAACTACGCGCTGGGGATCTTGCACTACTAATGGTAGTTTAATGTATTCTTGGAGATTAATGATGGCTCCTCGTAAAGTGCAAAATTATGTTGCAGCTCATGAAGTCTGTCATTTAATAGAGATGAATCATTCGCCTAATTATTGGAAATTAGTTGAAAGCGTTGTTCCAACTTATAAAGCAGATAGATCATGGTTGAAACTAAATGGTAATTTATTACACCAATATAAGCTTTAAACTTTGTCAGATTTGTGATCACATGAAGTATGAATGAACTTGATCTATCATTAGCTAGTCACGAAGCTGTTTATAGAGCTCTCAGAGTGTCTATTATGCATGGAGAGCTAGAGCCAGGCCAATCAGTCACTATTCGTGGATTAGCATCAAATTTTGGTGTGTCTATGACGCCCGCAAGAGAAGCAGTTCGTCGTTTAAGTGCTGAAGGAGCATTAAGTATTTCGTCTACTGGAAGAGTTGCAACTCCTGAGCTATCAAACGAACGTATTGAAGAGTTAGCTTCAATCCGCGCACTCTTAGAGCCTGAGCTTGCTTCACGAGCATTGCCTCGAGCTCACTTAAACTTGTTGGAAAGACTTAGCAATATTAATAGCTTAATTGATCAAGCAATTGTTAAAGATGATGCTGTTGATTACATAAGGCGCAATCTAGAATTTCATCGAACATTGTATTTGCGCGCTCAAGCCCCTGCAATGTTAGCTTTAGTTGAAACCGTATGGTTGCAATTAGGTCCTACGATGCGCTCTTTATATTCACAGTTACAAAGGCGAGAAGCGTCTCATAACCATCGCTTGGCTATTGCTGCATTAAAGGTAGGTGATGAACCAAGTTTAAAATTAGCAATCAGGGCAGATGTAACTCAAGGATTAAGAATGCTCACAAATGAATAGACCAATATACATTAGATAACACTAGCTTATATTTAAGCATGAATTGCACCATCTCCACAGGCAAGAGCAGCTTCTCGCATAGCTTCTGAAAATGTTGGATGTGCATGGCATGTCATTGCTATATCTTGAGCAGAGGCACCAAATTCCATTGCAACACAGATTTCATGGATTAAATCACCTGCTGCAGGACCAATTAAATGACAGCCCAATATACGATCTGTAGTAGCATCTGCTAATAATTTAACAAAACCTTCACCCTGAAAAACTGCTTTTGCTCTACCGTTGCCCATAAAGCTAAATTTGCCAACTTTGTAATCTATACCAGCGTCTTTTAACTCTTCTTCAGTTTTACCAACATTGGCAACTTCTGGTGTTGTGTAAATTACTCCAGGAATTACGTCATAATTTACATGACCATGTTTGCCAGCAATTACTTCAGCTACTGCCATGCCTTCGTCTTCGGCTTTGTGTGCTAACATAGGGCCAGCAATTGCATCACCGATTGCATAAATACCTTCAACAGATGTCTGCCATTTATTGTTTGTCTTAATCTGACCTCTTTCTGTCAATTCACCACCAATTTCTAGAAAGTTTAACCCATTAGTAAATGGCTTACGCCCAGTTGAAACTAATACTATTTCAGCGTCTATTTTTATTTCTGCATCAGCTTTTTTATAAATAACATTTGCTTTGGTTTTAGTGCTTTTAGCGGATTTAACTGCTGCACCCATTATGAATTTCAGGCCTTGTTTTTTCAATGTTCTTTGAAAATTCTTTGAAATTTCCAAATCCATTCCGGGAGTAATATGGTCCATATATTCAATTACGGTAACGTCTGTGCCTAAACGGGAATAAATGCTTCCCATTTCAAGTCCGATTACACCTGCACCTATTACAATCATAGATTTTGGTATTTTTGACAATGATAAAGCACCAGTTGAACTAACAATGCGATTTTCATCAATTTTCACATTAGGAATAGTAGAAGGCTCTGATCCACTTGCAATTATAATATTTTTTGTGTCGTGGGTGTTTTCACCAACAGTTACTTGATTTTTGTTAACTATCTTGGCCCATCCTTTGAGCCAATCAATTTTATTTTTCTTTAATAAGAATTCAATACCTTTTGTATTTTGAGATATTACATCATTTTTGTAATTTTGCATTTTATCAAAATCAATTTTTGGATTATTTATAATTAATCCCATTTTATCAAAATTATGAGTAGCTTCATGATATGAATGAGAAGCGTGCAATAGAGCCTTTGAAGGAATGCAACCCACGTTCAAACATGTTCCTCCTAAAGTATCTCTACCCTCTACAATTGCAGTTTTAAGGCCTAATTGCGCACATCGAATGGCGCTAACATAGCCTCCTGGTCCACTACCAATCACTATTACATCATAGTTTGTCATTGAGGGTTAACCTTTCGCATTTTGAATACAACTTTGAGTTATTTAAAATTATTTATTTGAATATAGTTACTTATTTAAAGGTCCATCAATAATCTGCGTGGATCTTCTAACGCTTCTTTCACGCGAACTAGGAAAGTAACTGCACCTTTACCGTCTACAACACGATGATCGTATGATAATGCTAAATACATCATTGGTCTTATAACGATCTCATCGTTGATTACTATTGGTCGTTTTTGAATAGTGTGCATGCCTAATATGCCTGACTGAGGTGGATTAAGAATTGGAGAGGACATGAGGGAACCATAAACACCTCCATTTGATATTGTGAATGTACCACCCTGCATTTCTGCCATAGATAACTTTCCACTTCTCGCCCTTGCCCCTTTTTCTGCGATTGATTTTTCAATATCTGCAAAAGACATTTGATCAACATCATTAATTACCGGAACAACAAGCCCAGTTGGAGTGCCAGCAGCAATCCCCATATTTACATAATTCTTGTATACGACATCATTCCCATCAATTTCTGAGTTTACTTCAGGAATTTCGTTGAGGGCATGACAACATGCTTTTGTAAAAAATGACATAAAGCCAAGCTTCACACCATGTTTTTTTAAAAACATATCTTTATATTCTGATCTGAGATCCATCACCGCGGACATATCAACTTCATTATATGTGGTTAACATGGCGGCAGTATTTTGACTTTCTTTTAACCTGCGAGCAATGGTTTGGCGCAAGCGTGTCATGGTTACGCGCTCTTCACGTGGATCATCTTTGCGAGGCTTAGCTGGAGCGCCAATGTTTTGTAAAGGAATAGGGTTGGCGATTGCATTTAAAACATCACCCTTCATTATTCTGCCATCTCTTCCAGTGCCAGAAACGTTTGTAATATTATTCTCTTCCATCAATTTTTCAGCGGATGGTGCATTTTTGACGCCACTTTTTTCTTCCAAAGAAGGAGCTTTTACATTTTGTTCAACAGGTGTTTTTTTAGTTTCTGCATTAGACGTTGCCCCTTCTGAAATTTGTGCAAGGAGAGCGTCAACACCTACGGTTACGCCTTCACCAGCTACGATCTCTGAAAGCGTGCCACTTACAGGAGCTGCAACTTCAACAGTGACTTTATCTGTCTCTAATTCACATATCATTTCGTCTTGAACTACCAGATCCCCAGCTTTTTTAAACCAAGTGGCTAGTGTCGCTTCTGTCACACTTTCACCTAATGTCGGTACGCGTACTTCAGTCATCGAATTATCCTTTCAATGTTAACGCTTGATTAATCAGCGTCATTTGTTCTTTTTTGTGAGTGCTGGCTAATCCAGTCGCAGGTGCTGCAGCAGCTTTACGGCCAACATATTTTGGCCTAGTTTGTTTTGAACCTACTTCTATAAGGTTGCGCTCGATATGTGGGTTAATAAATGACCACGCACCTTGGTTCTCAGGTTCTTCTTGGCACCATATTATTTCAGCATTTTTAAAACGTTTTAATTCTTTTTGTAATGCAATATTTGCCACTGGATATAGCTGTTCCAACCTCATTAAATATATGTCATTAATATTGCGATCGTCCCGTTCAGATAAAAGGTCATAATAAACTTTGCCTGAACAAATCACTACACGTTTTATATTTTTGTCTGCTTGTAGTTTAGTTTTTGAATTTCCTTCTTCTGCATCATCCCATAATACGCGGTGAAAACTAGATTTTCCTACAAAATCGTTAATTTTTGAAACTGCATGCTTGTGTCGTAAAAGAGATTTAGGAGTCATTAAAACAAGTGGTTTTCTGTATGTACGATGCATTTGGCGCCGTAAAATATGAAAGTAGTTTGCAGGTGTTGTCACGTTTGCAATTACCCAATTGTCTTCTGCGCAATTTTGCAAGAAACGTTCAGGGCGTGCAGATGAGTGCTCTGGACCCTGACCCTCCATACCATGAGGAAGCAACATAACTAAGCCTGACATTCGTAACCATTTTGACTCACCAGTGCCAATAAATTGATCAAACATAATTTGAGCGCCATTTGCAAAGTCACCAAATTGTGCTTCCCAAAGTGTCAGTGCATTAGGTTCTGCTAGGGAATATCCGTATTCATAACCTAGTACAGCATATTCTGAGAGCATGCTGTCAATGACTTCATAACTTCCTTCTTGATCACTGCGTATATTATTTAATGGATAGAATTTTTCACCTGTATTTTGATCTAAAATGCCTGAGTGTCGATGGCTGAATGTTCCACGTGTGCAGTCTTGTCCAGACAAACGAATTGGGAATCCTTCAATCTGTAGTGAACCGAAGGCCAAAGCTTCACCAGTTGACCAATCAATATTTTCTCCAGATGAAATCATTTTAGATTTTGCATCTAGAATTCTTGAAATTGTCCTGTGTGTGTTCCAACTATTTGGTAAGCGAGTTAAGGCTGATCCAATTTCATTAAAACGTTTTTTCGTAATTGCTGTTTTACCACGTTGATACTCAGGGTCTTTAGATTGTAAATGTTTCCATCGTCCATCCAACCAGTCAGCTTTATTAGGTTTATATACTTTCCCCGCTTCAAATTCTTCATTCAAGCGCATTTGGAATGCTGCTTTCATATCCTCAATTTCACCTTCAGGAATTAAACCATCTTTTACGAGACGTTCTGTGTATATTGATAATGATGTTTTGTGAGTTTTGATTTTTTTATACATTTGAGGTTGAGTAAACATAGGCTCATCACCTTCGTTATGCCCAAATCTTCTGTAGCAAAATATATCTAGTACAACATCTTTGCGAAATTTTTGCCTAAATTCTGTTGCAACTTTTGCAGCGTGAACCACAGCCTCTGGATCGTCACCATTAACATGGAAAATTGGAGCTTCAACCATCAATGAAATATCTGTTGGGTATGGTGATGATCGACTATCATGTGGAGAAGTTGTAAAACCTATCTGGTTATTTACAACAATATGCATGGTTCCCCCAGTTATATGACCTTTCAGACCTGATAAGCCAAAACATTCTGCTATTACACCTTGACCAGAAAAAGCTGCGTCACCGTGAAGTAGTACAGGCATTACTGCTCCACGATCTCGGCCATGTTGATCACCTTTAGCTCTAGCTTTGCCCAGAACTACAGGATTAACAGCTTCTAAATGTGATGGGTTCGCAGTAAGCGAGAGGTGAACTGAATTTCCATCAAATTCTCTATCTGATGAAGCGCCAAGATGATATTTTACATCTCCGGAACCTTCTACATCGTCAGGTTTGTATGACCCACCTAAGAACTCGTTAAATATAGCGCGATATGGTTTTGACATAACATTAACCAAAACATTTAAACGGCCACGATGTGGCATTCCAACGATGATATCCTTTACGCCTAATGCACCACCTTTTTTGATAATTTGTTCCATTGCTGGAATTAAAGATTCAGCTCCATCTAGACCAAAGCGTTTTGTTCCTGAGTATTTAACATGACAAAACTTTTCAAAACCTTCAGCTTCAACCATTTTATTTAATATTGCTTTTCTGCCTTCTTTTGAGAAAAAATGCTCTTTATCCCAAGACTCTATTCTCTCTTTTAGCCATGTAGCTTCATCTGGATTCGATAGGTGCATATATTGTAATGCAAATGTACCGCAGTAAGTCGCAAGCAATTTGTCAACTATTTGACGCATTGTAGCAGATTCAAGACCTAAAACATTATCTAAATAAATAGGCCGATCCATGTCAATTTCATTGAATCCATAAAATCTGGGATCTAGCTCTGGGTGAGGATCTTTTGTACGTAAACTCAATGGATCTAGATTAGCAATTAAATGCCCCCTGATACGATAAGCACGAATAATCATTAAGGCTCTCATACTATCGAGAACCGCTTGCTGGATATCAGAATTTGAAAACGATTTTCCATTTTCTAATGCATTTTGTTGAATTTTCTTTCCTGCAATGTTTGGATCTTCAGCCCATTGACCATCAAGTGCTGAGGTCAAGTCATCATTTGGAACTGGAGGCCAATCAGGGCGTGACCATGAGGGCCCAGATGCTTCTGCTACTACATCAGAAATATCATCGGCTAATTCTGAAAAGAAATCCTGCCAAGATGAATCAACTGAACTGGGGTTTTCTACATATTGTGCATAAAGCTTTTCTACATATTCAGCATTATGCCCTTGTAGAAATGAAGAAGCATGTAGTTGTTCGTTTGTCAGCCTATCAGTCATTTGTTTCACCTAACCAAAATTAATTTTCTGCAAAATCTATTTGAATACTTGGCCCATAAGGACCAAATAAATTATTTTCATCCAATTGCTTTTAAAACAGCTTCACCTAATCCAGCAGGACTGTCGGCTACGACAATTCCAGCTTGACGCATTGCTTCAATTTTTGAGCCTGCATCACCTTTGCCTCCGGCAACGATTGCTCCCGCATGGCCCATTCTTCGACCTGGAGGTGCAGTGACACCTGCAATAAATCCTGCAATAGGTTTTTTGCGACCTTTTTTTGCTTCATCAATTAGAAATTGGGCAGCCTCTTCTTCCGCACTACCACCAATCTCTCCGATCATGATGATTGATTGTGTTTCTTTGTCAGCCAAAAACAATTCAAGTATGTCAATAAATTCTGTGCCTTTTATTGGGTCGCCGCCAATTCCAACAGCGCTTGATTGGCCTAATCCAGCATTGGTTGTTTGAAAAACTGCTTCATATGTCAAAGTCCCAGAGCGAGATAAGACCCCTACAGACCCTTTTTTGAAAATCGACCCAGGCATAATTCCAATTTTGCATTCATTAGGTGTCATTAGTCCTGGACAATTACCACCTATTAATCGTGAATTTGAATTTTCTAATTTGTTTTTTACGCGCACCATATCCATCACAGGAATACCTTCGGTTATGCATGTTATCAAATTTATTCCTGCGTCAATGGCTTCTTCTATTGCGGCCGCTGCACCTGCTGGTGGAACATAAATCACTGACGCGGTTGCGCCTGTTGCGTCTCTACCTTCTTCAACACTTGCAAATATTGGTAATTCTTTTCCATTTGTTGATTTCCAATTAGTACCACCTTTTTTTGGATGAGTTCCACCGACCATTTTTGTGTCAAAATATGATAATGCTTGTTCAGTATGGAAAGTGCCTGTTTTGCCAGTTAAGCCTTGAACAAGAATTTTTGTTTCTTTGTTTATGAGTATAGACATCCGGTTACCCTTTCACGGCTTTGACAATTTTAGCGGCTGCGTCATCAAGGTCATCTGCAGCAATTACGTCAAAAGGGCTGTTGTTGATTATATCCTTGCCTTCTTGAACTTTTGTACCTTCTAGTCGAACAACTAAAGGAACGGTTAAACCCACTTCTTTAACGGCTTCAACTACTCCTTCAGCAATAACATCACAACGCATTATGCCTCCAAAGATATTTACTAGAATGCCTTTTACCTTGGGGTCTGAGGTAATAATTTTAAATGCTGCTGTTACTTTTTCTGCTGTAGCGCCACCTCCAACGTCTAAGAAATTTGCAGGTTCAGCACCTTTTAACTTTATGATATCCATTGTCGCCATAGCTAATCCGGCGCCATTAACCATACATCCAATTTCACCATCTAGTGCAATATAGCTAAGATCATATTTTGATGCCTCTAACTCTTTGGCATCTTCTTCTGTTTCGTCACGCAATGCTAAAATATCTGGTTGGCGAAATAATGCATTACCATCAAAAGCCATTTTGGCATCAAGGCATTTTAAACCGCCATTTTCCATGACTATTAAGGGATTGATTTCCAGCATATCCATATCTCTTTCAACAAACATACGATACAAATTAGATGTTAATTCAATGCATTCATCAATATTATTACCTGTCAATTTTAAAGCATTTGATACTTCTATACCGTTTTCTTTTGTAAAGCCAAATGAAGGGTCTATTGTTACTGTAATGATTTTTTCAGGAGTTTTCTCTGCTACCGCTTCAATATCCATACCGCCTTCTGTGGATGCTACAAATGAAATCCGAGAAGTGGTGCGATCTAATAGTACAGCGAGATAGAGTTCTGTTTCAATATCTGAACCATCTTCAATATAAATTCTATTAACTTGTTTACCAGCTGGGCCGGTTTGATGTGTTACCAATGTATTACCAAGCATTTTTTCAGCTTCTGAAGCTGCTTCATCGATTGAAAATGTTAACCTAACACCTCCTTTTTCTCCTGCGGCTGGTTCTTTAAATGATCCTTTGCCTCGACCCCCAGCGTGAATTTGCGCTTTAACTACCCACAGTGGGCCACCAAGTTCGTTTGCTGCAGATCTTGCTTCTGAAGCCTTATAGACTGGCCGTCCCACAGATACTGGGCATCCGTATGACTTCAATAATTGTTTAGCTTGATATTCATGAATGTTCATCGCAAGTAGCTCCCTAGGGCGGTGAAGTGTTTATTTTTTTAATACAGTAAAAAGTGCATTCTAAAAGTTAAAATGTATAATAATGGGTAAATATATTGTTTTTTTACTATTTTGTGATCACATAATAAATTACTGTGATCACAAAATCAAGATCGTACTTTGAAATTATATTATATTTAGACTACTCAAAAAAAAACACGCCTCGCAGGGCGTGTCTTTCAGAATATATTTTGATATTTATGCAAGTGAAGCATCAATCGCAATGCAAGCCTCAACGAGGCCCTTAACGGCATTCACTGATTTATCAAATCCTGCTTGCTCTTCTTTATTGAGCTTAATTTCAACAACTCGTTCAACACCACCAGCGCCAATGACTGTAGGAACGCCCACATAGGTATCCTTCAGGCCATAACCATTTGAAACGTGAGCTGCACATGGAAGTAATCGTTTTTGATCCTTTAAAAATGCCTCTGCCATTTCAATTGCAGATGCGGCTGGCGCATAATAAGCTGATCCAGTTTTTAATAATCCTACAATTTCTGCTCCACCATCGCGTGTGCGTTGTACTATTTCGTCTAATTTTTGTTGTGAAGTCCAACCCATGTCAATTAAATCAGGTAAAGGAATACCGGCAACTGTTGAGTATCTAGTTAGAGGCACCATTGTATCTCCATGCCCACCTAAAACAAATGCAGTCACGTCTTTAACAGAGACATTAAATTCTTCTGCAAGGAAATGACGGAAGCGAGCACTATCTAATACCCCGGCCATGCCACATACCATTTCAGTTGGAAGGCCACTGAATTTTTGAAGCGCCCAGACCATTGCATCAAGAGGGTTAGTAATACAGATCACAAATGCATTTGGAGCGTGTTCCTTGATCCCTTCGCCAACTGATTTCATAACTTTTAGATTTATGCCAAGTAAATCATCGCGCGACATTCCAGGTTTTCTTGCAACTCCTGCAGTTACGATGCAAACATCTGCACCAGCAATATCAGAATAATCCGTTGTACCTGAAATTTTAGCATCATATTTATCTACTGGGCCCGCCTCAGAAATATCTAAGGACTTACCTTGTGGTATGCCATCAGCAATATCAAATAAAACTACATCGCCTAGTTCTTTTAAGGCCGCAAGATGAGCGAGTGTGCCGCCGATCATACCTGAACCGATAAGTGCAATTTTTGAACGTGCCATTAGTAATCTCCATTTTGATAAAATTTCGACCTCCTGCTAGTAGGAAAGTCCATCAAGAGCAAGTAACATATTAAGTTTTTTAGATATACAGTCTTATTTTAGTATATTTGTTGTTGAATATGACAGAATTTGTTCTAATTAAACCTTAATCGAATCATATAAATCTCAATTGGAAAGTCCATATCATGATCGCATATCGATTATTAACACATGAAGACACATCAGCGTTTTGTCATAAGGTGACCAAAGCGATCTCTAACGGGTGGGAATTGTATGGTGATCCACAATATACTTATGATGAAAAGTGGTGTGTTATGAGATGTGCACAAGCAGTAATAAAGAAGAATGATATTGAATACAAAAGAGAATTAAAGCTAAGTGAATTGTGATCACAAAAAGAAAAAATATGTTCACATTCCGAATAAAACTAAAAAATGTCCTATTTGTGCTGTGATATTTAAAATAATTAATATAACGAGTGACTAATTCTTGATTTTTATGGGAGCAAAACATGTCAAAACGAGTTAAAGGCAACCGGCCTCTATCGCCTCATTTGACTATTTATAGACCTCAAATGAGTTCAATCTCATCAATTTTAGTTCGTATAACAGGTGTATCGCTTGCATTAGGATTTATACTTATAATTACATGGCTTTTAGCAGCTTCAACAAATGTTTACTATTTTGACTGCATAAACAGTATTCTCACAAGCTGGTTTGGTATAATAGTTTTGATCGGTTCAGTATGGGCACTTTGTTATCATTCTTTAGGGGGTATAAGGCACCTTATTTGGGACATGGGTTTTGGCTTTGATTTAAAAATTGCAGACCGATTGGGGTGGATGGTAATTATAGGAAGTTTTGTCCTAACTATTTTTGTAGTATATTATAGTGGGCTATTGTTATGACTTTTAGAACTGATAGAGCAAAAGTATTAGGTTTAGGATCTGCAAAATCAGGTGCGGATCACTGGTTTGGTGAGCGATTGAAATCTGTGGCGTTAATACCGCTTACTATTATTTTTGTTTCAATAGTTGCACCACTTATTGGCAAAGATCACACAACAGTTATTTCATCATTTCAAAATCCTTTCGTGAGTATTTCTTTAATCCTCTTCTTTTTGGTTTCATTCAAGCATCTTGAAGAGGGGCTTCAAGTTGTAATTGAAGATTACGTTCACTCAAAAGGAAGCTTATTATTATTGATTATATTTAATAAATTATTTTGTTGGACGTTTGGTCTAGCTGCTGTTTTTGCAATATTAAAAATTACCTTTGCAGGTTAACTGGAGAAGTTTGAATGTCATCATATGAATACATAGACCATGAATATGACGTAGTCGTTGTTGGTGCTGGGGGTGCTGGATTGAGGGCTACCTTGGGTATGGCAGAACAAGGTTTAAAAACAGCCTGTGTGTCTAAAGTGTTTCCAACTCGCTCGCACACAGTTGCTGCTCAAGGTGGAATTGCTGCTTCATTAGCAAATATGGACGTAGGTACATCTCCTAATGATCATTGGCAGTGGCATATGTATGACACTGTTAAAGGATCTGATTGGTTGGGTGATACTGATGCAATGGAATATTTGGTCAGAGAAGCACCAAAGGCTGTTTATGAATTAGAGCATTATGGAGTTCCATTCTCCAGAACAGAAGAAGGAAAGATTTACCAAAGGCCGTTCGGTGGACATACAACACAATTTGGTGAAGGCCCGTCTGTTCAAAGAACGTGTGCAGCCGCAGATAGAACTGGGCATGCAATTTTACATACTTTGTATGGCCAATCATTAAAACATAACGCTGAATTTTACATCGAATACTTTGCTACAGATCTAATCATGACCGAAGATGGCAGGTGCCAAGGTATTATTGCTTGGAAGTTAGATGATGGAACAATCCATAGATTTAACGCCAAAATGGTTGTATTGGCTACTGGAGGATATGGTAGAGCATATTTCAGTGCTACATCAGCTCATACTTGCACAGGAGATGGTGGTGGTATGGTTGCGCGTCAAGGTTTAGCACTACAGGATATGGAATTTGTACAATTCCATCCGACTGGAATTTATGGCTCAGGATGTTTGATAACTGAAGGAGCACGTGGAGAAGGTGGTTACTTAACAAATTCAGAAGGTGAACGATTTATGGAGCGCTATGCTCCTACATATAAAGATTTAGCATCTCGAGATGTTGTTTCACGCTGTATGACCATGGAAATTCGAGAAGGTAGGGGCATAGGACCAGATGGAGATCATATACATTTACATTTAAATCATTTACCCCCTGAAACACTTGCAGAAAGATTGCCTGGGATTTCAGAAAGTGCAAAAATATTCGCTGGGGTGGACGTTAATAAAGAACCTATTCCTGTATTGCCTACAGTCCATTATAATATGGGTGGAATTCCAACAAATTATTGGGGTGAAGTCTTAGATCCAACAGATGGTGATCATGATAAAATTTTACCTGGCTTAATGGCTGTTGGGGAAGCTGGTTGTGCTTCTGTTCATGGTGCAAATCGACTTGGTTCTAATAGCCTAATTGATTTAGTTGTATTTGGTCGCGCTGCGGCTATCAGAGCAGCAAAAGTAGTAGACCCTAACACCTCCAATGAACCCCTGAATGAAAAATCTGTTGAGAAATCAATGGCACGTTTTGATGGGATCAGGCATGCTAATGGCTCTGTGCCAACTGCAGAGTTAAGACTTGAAATGCAAAAAAATATGCAAGCTGATGCTGCAGTTTTCCGCACAAATGAAACACTTTCTGAAGGTGTTGATAAAATGGTTGAAGTCGCTAAAAAAGTTGCAGATTTGAATGTTACAGACCGTTCGTTAATATGGAATTCTGACTTAATGGAAACGTTGGAGTTAACTAATTTGATGCCTAATGCATTAGCAACAATTGTTGGTGCTGAAGCTCGCAAAGAAAGTCGAGGTGCACATGCTCATGAAGACTATGCTGAACGTGACGATATTAACTGGCGAAAGCACACGCTGTGTAGAGTTGACAACGAAAAAGTAGATATATCATATAGAAATGTACATCTTGAGCCACTAACAAGCATTGAAGAGGGTGGGATTGATATGAAGAAAATTGCACCAAAAGCGCGAGTTTATTAGTATTCAAAGTATTTTGGTTTTGCATGGCCTGATATAAGATTATAATCACTGGATATATGACTAAACTAAATGAGTTGAAGAATTAAAACGCTAGTGGTAGATAAAAAAATATAAATAAAACTGTCATTGGCAGAAAAAAAGAATAATATATTAACAAGCAAAATAAATTTGCGAAGGTAACCAAGGAAGGATACAAAATGAACGTTTTGAAAATCAGTGCAATCATAGCAGTAGCACTCACATTAACAGCATGTGCGGCAGATCAAGCTGCAAATACTGCTGTAACAACAGACTCAGCGTCTAGCAAACTTTAAGATACAAATTTAAAGTCTCTTAGAGGCCGAAACCCAATAATCGGCCTCTAGAAAAACTGTAATATCTAGATTAATTATAAGACGGTAAAATAATGGTTGAACTTACACTCCCTAAAAATTCTAGAATGACAGTTGGTAAAACATGGCCAAAGCCGGAAGGTGCAACAAATATACGCGCTTTTAAGATATACAGATGGAACCCCGACACAGGTGAAAATCCATCTCTAGACACATATTTTTTAGACATGGATAAATGTGGTCCAATGGTATTGGATGCACTTGTTAAAATAAAAAGTGAAGTAGATCCAACTCTTACGTTTAGACGCTCGTGCCGTGAAGGTATTTGTGGCTCATGTGCTATGAACGTTGATGGTATCAATACTCTTGCATGTATTTATGGCTTAGATGAGATAAAAGGCGATGTGAAGATTTATCCATTGCCACATATGGAAGTTATAAAAGATCTAATTCCTGATTTAACGCATTTTTATGCACAGCATGCTTCAATTATGCCTTGGCTAGAAACTAAGACGAATAAACCTGCTACTGAATGGCGACAATCTATTGAAGATCGTAAAAAATTAGATGGTTTATATGAGTGTGTGATGTGTGCATGTTGTTCAACGTCTTGTCCATCTTATTGGTGGAACGGAGACAGATATTTAGGGCCAGCGGCACTACTTCATGCATATAGATGGATTATAGATTCACGTGACGAAGCTACAGGCGAAAGACTTGATGAACTTCAGGATCCTTTCAAACTCTATAGATGTCATACAATCATGAATTGTGCAAAAACGTGTCCCAAAGGATTAAACCCTGCTAAAGCAATCGCTGAAATTAAAAAGAAGATGGTTGAAAGAACTATATAAATAATAAGATTATTTATATAGTTATAGTTTAATTACTTTAAATTTTTTGATTAACTCTATTAGTCATTATTTAATAAGATTGACTGTTTGTTCATAGTGCTTATTTTTAAAACTATGTCTCGCTTGATATCTACATTTATTACATGCTTATTTATATTCAGTGTTCCAACATTAATCCGTGCACAGGATTGTGAAATAACTCTTGAGAATATTTTATTTAATAGTTGTGATAAACAAGCTGTTATTGCTTTGGAATTTCATCCTTTAGAATTATCTTACGATACAAATAATTTACTTTCGGTAACTGGTGCTTATTCAAGTGGAGATAGATTTGGTGTTGAAGGCCTCGCCTTTGATGGAGCTCGACTTGTAAGTAACCGCTTCCAAAGGTGGGATGGTGTTTTCTTAGTATCACCAAAAGGTATTCCTTATATATTTAGTGCTAATAATATTAAATTATGGGATAAAAATTTTGATTTAACTATAAAAAATGAACGGGTAAAGTTTGTTAAACTTGCGCAATCAAAAGGTTGGAGCATGATACAATCTCACTTATTAATACTAGATGGTAATCTAGACTTATACGATGTTGATAATGCACGACGATTTATAAGGAGGATGTTTTTTATTAAAAAATCAGTTTGGGGAGTCTATCAAACTAAAACAGCCTCAACTTTATATGAGGCTGCAACTGAAATTAAGTCTATGCTTGATCCTGATATGGTAATAAATTTAGATATGGGGGCGTATAATTATTGCCAAGTTTCTACTGAATTAGGACCAAAAGCATGTGGAGAATTACTTACAAAATCTGAGAACTTAACGAATTTAATAACGATACAATTGATAGAAAAAAATTAACAATATGTTTCTGGCCCAACATATTGGCTAACTGAATATCGATCGCCATAAGCCCATCCAATTGGAAGTATAGTCTCAATCTCATTTAATTGATCTTGGGATAATGTAATTTCTGATGCATTCACCCATTCCATTAAATGTTCACTTGTTCGTGTTGCAGGGATTGGGATAAGGTGTTGTCCTCTGTTTAAGACCCAGGCTAGTGCTGCAGTTGCAGTTGTCATTTTATTATCTGATGCCCAAGATCTAAAATCTTTTAGTATGGCTAAATTATCTGATAGGTTTGGTTCCATAAAACGAGGATTGTTAATTCGCAGATCTGGTGATGCCATATTTTCTCGTTTTGCAGGTTGATCTGTTAGCATTCCCCTACCTAATGGAGAAAAAGGAACAAATGAAACATTCAATTCTGCACAAGTTCTAATCAAGCCTAGATCTGGCAGTCTTGACCAAAGCGAATATTCGTTTTGTACTGCCATGCATGGATGAATCTTATGGGCTCTTCGAAGGGTCGTTGGAGAAACTTCAGATAGGCCATAGCCTCCAATTTTTCCAGATTTGATAAACCCAGTTAAAGTTTCTACTACTTCTTCAATTGGGCGGCTAGCTTCACGGCGATGAATGTAAAATAAATCTACGTAATCAACACCCAATCTATGCAATGATTTATCAAGTGAGTCAGATAAATATTCATTTGAATTGTTAAATTGCCTAATAGGTTCAGTTTGAATTCCTGATTTAGTTGCAATTTTTATTTTTGCTTTTGTTTCTTTTAAAAACTGACCAATTAATTTTTCAGATGACCCAGATCCATAAACATCTGCCGTATCAAAAAAATCAATCCCATTATCGTATGCGCTGGCTAGGCACTTTTGAGATGTTTTGTCGTCTGTAGGTCCGAAAAAGCCAGTAATACTCATTGCGCCAAAGCCAATAGCACTCACATTTAAACCCTCATTGCCAAGTTTTCGAATTTTCATGGAGATCTCCTTTTGTGTAGATTACTGTAAGTGCAAGTTATTACAATATAATGTTTATAACATTCTGATTCATACATATCCTAATTGTTTACACAAACGAATTGCATGATATAAGGCCATAATTTCAATATGAAGAGAGAATAATGATAAAAGTTTTTGGACACAAAGCACCTGATACAGATGCAACAGCCTCAGCAATTATTTGGGCATGGTACTTGGAGCAAAAGGGAGAAACTGCTATTCCTTATGTATTGGGTGAACCAAATACTGAAGCAGCATTTGTTGTAAACTATTGGGGTTTTGACTCACCCGAAATTCTCAAGGATATTGAGCATGAACAAGATGTAATAATTGTTGATACAAACAATACTGCGGAATTACCTGAGAATATAAATAATGCAAATATCATTGAAATAATTGATCATCATCTCTTAGTTGGAAATTTGAAAACGAAAAATCCAATATCAGTTACCATTAAGCCTTTAGCATCTACCGCATCAATTATGGCTGGAATGATGGGAGATGATTTAATTAATGCACCTAAAGAAATTAAAGGACTAATTCTTTCTTGCATACTATCTGATACTTTAGAATTCAGGAGTCCAACAACAACTGAAATTGATATTAATTTAGCTAAAAACTTATCCAATGAATTGAACTTAAGTATTTCTGAATATGCACAAAAAATGTTTGAAGCTAAATCAAATGTATCTCAGTTCTCTGATCAAGAACTATTGCGAATGGATTCAAAGGAATATGAAGTAAATAACGTAAAGATGCGTATTTCAGTACTCGAAACTACAAGTCCTGCACTTATTTTATCACGAAAAGATAGTTTAATGAATAAAATGGAACATGTTGCAAAAGAAGACAATGTTGACCAAGTGTTACTTTTTGTTGTTGATATTCTTAATGAGCAAGCAACCCTTTTAGTGCCAAATGGCCAAGTAAAACAAATCGCAGAAAAATCATTCAAGGTGACTGTGGAGAGCGACGTTATTGTTCTGCCGGGGATAGTCTCTCGTAAGAAGCAAATTATTCCTAATTTAGTGATTTAAAATATATATTATTAAAATAGATACTTTTATTTAGCTGGTATTCTATGAACGTTTTACTGATAGTTATTTTAAGATGATTATTTTTATAAAAATATTTAAGGCTTTCTAGTGGAATATTCAGATGATCAAGCTGTAGCCTTTGACGCTGTAGCTGAAGCTTTATTGTCAGCTGGCATTGACTTAAAAAACGACAGTTTGTTACCACAAAGTGATAATAAAAATAAAATTTTAGCAATCTTAGGAAAAGCTGGATCTGGAAAAACCTTATTGTTAGCAAACTTAGCTGAATCTCTTATTAATGCGGGGGTAGAGTTAATTTCTGGCGATTATGAAGGTAAGCCAAGGAAAGACAGAAGAACTCTTGCAATTCTTGCACCTACTAATAAAGCAGCTAGTGTTTTGCGCAATCGAGGTGTCCAGGCGACCACTATTCATCGAATTTTATATACGCCTATGTATGATCCTGAATATGAAAAGTTTTCGGAATGGCTCAATGGAAATGATGACCGTCCAGTAATTGAGGGTCTAAACGAAATTGCTCTAGATAGAGCAGCATTATTTTTTAAGAATAATAAATCTATTCCCGGAGCTTTAGCAGCAGCTGGCTTGCGTGGTTCAGATTTCATAATTGGATGGAAAAGACGTGAAGAACCATTGGATATTGGATTTATTGATGAAAGTTCAATGTTAGATGATAGGCAATTTGAAGATTTAAAAGAAATATTTTCAACCCTCGTCTTATTTGGGGATCCAGCACAGTTGGCTCCTGTTGGCCAATCAGGTGCAATGGCATTTGAGAACGTACCAAAATCACGTCAATGCCACTTAACGAGAGTACATCGTCAAGCAGGTGATAGTCCTATATTAGATTTGGCTCATTCATTATCAGATCCTAAATTATCTTTCCAAGAATTTGAACGTCAAATTGAGGCTATTTCTTTAAAAGATGATAGAGTTGTTTTATCTCAATCAGTGCAATGTGATTTAATGGCGAGATCTCCAGTTTTAGTTTGGCGAAATGCTACAAGAATCCGTTTAATTCAAGCATTTCGTAATGCATATGATGCACCAGTTGATCGGTTGTTATCCGGTGAACCTTTGATTTGTGATGGCATAGAATTACCGATGAAACACAGAAAAAAGCGCATAGATTTGGAGGCCCGCGGATTAATTAAAGGAGCGCAATGTGTATACCTTGGAGATGGGAGAAAACCAGGTTTTTCTAGATTACATGTGATTGGTGCTGAAGATCCACAAGTATCTGCTGCAAGCATTATAAAGATAGAGGCGCCAGATCAGGAAGAACCTTTCATACCTTTTGCGGCTCATATGGGTGCTGCATTTGTACATGGATCAGCTTGTACAATTCATAAAGCTCAAGGCTCTCAATGGAAAGATGTTCAAGTATTTGCGCCTGATCTGTTTGTGGCTGCTAAAATGGGGCGAGAGGAAGCTGGAATTCCATTGTGGAAAAGATTAGCTTATGTAGCAATCACAAGAGCTATTGATAGATTGTATTGGGTTAAAGCATATAAACTAGCACGCCCAACAACACCTCTACATACAGATGATTTGAGAAGCCAAGTATCTAATGAATTAACTTTAGAGCCCTTAGAATAATTTGCTTCTAAAAATCTATATATTTAGAGAATGCATTAATTAAAAAATAAGGTTCATCATGACCATAGAAACTATTAAAAATAAGATTGTCATAATTCCGCCAGTCTTCACAAAATCAGCAACTCTATAGCCGGCTGGTCCCATTATTAAAGCATTTACTTGATGAGTAGGTATCAAGAAAGAATTTGATGTTGATATCGCAACTGTCATTGCAAATATTGCGGGGTCACCACCAGATGCTACCGCGATTGATACGGCCAATGGTACTAATAATACAGTAGCGCCTACATTAGACATTATCAAAGTAAATACAGTAGCTAAAATAGCAATTCCTACTTGAAGTGCCCAAATTGGCCAGCCGTCTAAAATTGTAAGTACACCTTGGGCAATCCATTCTGCGGTACCAGTACTTTGGACTGCATGGCCTAATGGAATTAATCCAGCCAACAAGAATACTGTATTCCATCCAACTGCTTTATACGCTTCATCAATACTTATTACTCTAGATAGAATCATTCCAACAGCACCCACTAAAAGGCACAAAGATAAGCGTAACGGTGAGAATAATATTAATGCAAGTGCTATGCTGAAAAACAAAACAGCCCATCCAACTTTTTGAGGCCGAAGTTCTTCTTGAGGATAATCAGATGTTACAATTACAAAATCTTTATCTGATTTTAAACGTGTTAAGGACTCCCATTGAGTTTGAACAACAAGCGTATCTCCAGCATGTAACTCCATTACACCTATTCTACTTGGTTGGTGCTCTTCAGTTTCTACATGACTGTATGTTTCTTCGCTTCTATAGATAGCCAAAAGTGCCATGCCATATACTTTACGAAATTGCATTTCTCTAGCCGTTTTTCCTATAACAGATGAATTTGGAGGAATTACAACTTCAGCAACACCAGCTTTAGTTGGAACAAACTCTTCAGCAAAAATATCTAATTGAGGTTTAACTTCCAAACCATAATCTTCACACATTTCTTGGATAACTTTTTTCCGACCTAGAATTGCCAACCTGCATGGTGGTGTGATTTTAGTATCTAATGTTGGACCAACCCATCTCTTGGCATTATGATATGTGCCGATTACATAAATGTGGTGAGCATCCATTAGGTCACCTAATGTTTCACCCATTAATATAGAACCCTCTGGGACAACTACTTCGACAATATCGGCTTTTAATCCATATATTCTCTTTAGGTAATCTTTCACTGATTGACCTGCAGAACCGGCTGATCTGCCTCCTGATCCAGGTAATACCCACCGCCCCAAAAGCACAAAATATAATATACCTGTAATAACTAATGCCAGTCCAATTGGTGTAACAGAAAATAAGCTAAATGTTTCCATTTTTAGGTCTGTAGGTAATTTTGCATTAGAAGTAATAATTAAATCATTTAGTAAGATTAAAGGCGATGATCCAACCATAGTCATTGTTCCACCTAAAATAGCACAAAAGCCCATAGGCATTAATAATCTAGACATTGGTATTTCAGTTCTTGCAGATATACGACTAACGACAGGCAGAAATAATGCAGCTGCGCCAACATTTTGTAAAAAACTTGAAATAAAGCCGACTGTACCTGATACAACAGGAATGATGCGTTTTTCAGTTGTGCCGCCAAATTTTAAAATACGTGCTGCAACTGTATTCATTAGTCCTGTTTTATCTAGCCCAGCTCCAATTATCATAACTGCGATTATCGAAATAACAGCATTAGAAGCAAAACCATCAAATAAATGGTTTACATCTGCAAGGCCATTTAATGCAGGAATATAGCTTAGTGCACCCAATAGAACCATCACTAGAAGCGCTGCTAAATCAACTCGTACAATTTCTGAAACAAATAAAAATATAGTGAAAGCCAAAAGGCATAATACAGCAATCATTTCAATGTTAAGTACTATTAAATCCATTGATTTCTCCAAGAGGCTTTTATCGTATTATTATGCCTTATCGAAAGTTGTTAGGCTTAGCATCACAAAAGCGTAAAATTTTAAAAATATTTTACGCTTTTCTTATTCATCTATTTAATTGTGCCAATATGCACATCATCTCGAATACAACTGAAATTCCAAGCCAGGAGGTTGCTCCTGACTGATCAAATGGAGGTGAAACTTCAACTAAATCCATTCCAATTAAATTTACACCATTTAACTCTCGAACTACCTGAAGTGCTTGGAAGCTGTTTGGTCCACCAACTTCAGGGGTTCCTGTGCCAGGTGCAAAGGTTGGGTCAATAAAATCAATATCGTATGAGCAGTAAGTCTTTTCATTGCCAACAATACTACGTGCTTGCTGCATGATATCTTTTATCCCACGATCAAATAATTCTTCAATTTGAATTATTGTAACACCTTGCTTTCTGCCCCACTCAATATCTTCTCCATCATACATACTTCCTCTTATGCCAATTTGTATGACGCGTTCAGGGTCAAGTAACCCTTCTTCAATGGCGCGTCTAAATGGGGTGCCATGTGTATATTTGTAACCATCAAAGTAACTTTCAAAAAGATCAGTGTGGGCATCAAAATGTATCATTCCAACGGGCTCTTCAGAAGCAAGTGATCTCAAAACTGGTAAGCTTGTTAAATGATCACCACCGACCGTCATTGGGATAATCCCTTTTGATTTAACTTTGTTGTAAAACTCTGTAATACGATTCATACAATCTTGGATATCTGCTGGATTGACAGGAGCATCTCCTAAATCTGCAAAGTTTGCTAATTCAAAAGGTTTTATGCGTGTTGCTCCATTCATAGCTCTTATCATTGTTGATAGATCTCGCATTTGGCGAGGGCCATGGCGTGGGCCGGGCCTGTTTGTTGTTCCAGCATCCCACGGCACTCCAATTAATCCAAAATCAACATCTTTTATATTCTCATCGTTTAATTCTAGATGGGGTAGGCGCATAAAGCTTGGAATTCCAGCAAAGCGAGGTAACTCCATTCCATCTACTGGTTGGAAAAATTTATTTTTTGGTGCACTCATTTGTATTCTCCTTGATTGCAAGAATGTTTGCATTTTTTCAAAAACTACGCCAGTATTTTAATCATATCTATTAGGAAAAACTATGGCCAAAACAATTCTAATTACCGGTGCAAGTAGTGGTATAGGCGCTTCTACAGCAAAACTATTTTTAAGCCGTGGCTGGAATGTTGGGTTAATTGCCCGAAGAGAAGACAAACTTGCAATAATTGCTAATGATCATGGAAACTCTTTGTGTGTAAAGTGCGATGTTTGCCAAGAAAATCAGGTTAAAAATGCTTTTCAGCTGATGGTTGATCATTTTGGTGCAGTGGATGTTTTGTTCAATAATGCTGGAATTTTCACCCCACAAGCACGTATTGATCAAATTGATATTAATGATTGGCAGAAGTCTATTGATGTGAATCTGACGGGTATGTTTCTCGCTGCACGCGAAGCTTTTAGGCATATGACTAAAACCGGTGGCCGCATAATTAACAATGGTTCCATCTCAGCACATACACCTCGTGAAGGATCTGCGCCTTACACTTCAACAAAACACGCAATTACAGGTCTAACAAAAACCATAGCTTTAGATGGTCGGGATCTTAACATATGTTGTGGACAGATAGATATAGGAAACGCACATACAGAGATGGTTGCAAATCTTAGTCATGCAAATGGAGTTGTTGAAACTATGGCAGTTTCAGATGCAGCAGAGGCTGTTTGGAATATGGCTCAACTCCCACTAAGCACTAACATTCTGACAATGACTATAATGGCAAATAAGATGCCATTTGTTGGTAGGGGTTAAATAGATTTGGTCATTATAATGGCATCGATTTTTTTGCCTTCGGGTGATGAATAATAATCTCTACGTTTACCCGTAATTTCAAAATTACAGCTTTCATATAATTTTAACGCTGGATTATTATTTTTTGCAACTTCGAGAATAATTTTATTTATTTTTTTTTCCAAACATCTATCTTCAAATTCATCCAACATTTTTTTTGCAATACCTAGTCTTCGTTTCATTGGATCCACTGCTAATGTTAGAATTTCAGCTTCATAATCTGTTAGCATTCCAAGTAAAAACGAATTCTCACTTGATATTAAAAATGTAGAATCTTTAAGTAACAATTCATCAAATTCTGCTTCTGACCATGGTCGAGGGGTAATGAATGATCTGCCATGTATGTCTGCTAGAGCATTTGATTTCATGGTATTATTTTTGGTGGCTGTTCTTTAGGTAAATCGGCATTTGGTTCTTGTAAATACAATGGTGCTGGGCGTGAATTATTCAAACCAATTTTATCTATAGCTAAACGCGCTACTGCGCTTGGAAGGATACATATTGGAGACTTAGAATTTTTGAATAAATCAATATTTTTATCATCTTCACTCATAATCGTATTTATAGAATGATCTATACTTTTAATATTTATGATACTGGGTTTAGTTAAAGCAGTTCCATCTAAGAAATCTTGGAGATATACATTTCCCCGCCTTGCATCCATTATAACTGATACTTTACCCTTTGAGTCTAACGCCATTGCCTCTAATCTTGAAATACCAATAGCAGGTTTTTTGAGTGATAATGAAAGACCTCTAGCTGCAGAAACCCCAACGCGAACACCTGTAAAGTTCCCAGGTCCTACACAAACTCCGATTGCATCTAAATTTTGCCAATTTATGCCTGCTAAATTCAAAATTTCTTCACACAATGGAAACAATCTCTCTGCTTGACCTTTATTCATGGGTTCAATGCGTTGATCAAAACATTTGCCATCTATAAATAAAGAGACCGCGCAGTGCGCGGCCGATGTATCAAATGCTAATACAAACTGATTAGGCGGCAACAGGACGAACCTCTGTTACTTCAGGTATGTAATGGCGTAGTAAATTTTCTATACCCATTTTTAAAGTAATTGTTGAAGATGGGCATCCAGCGCAAGCACCTTGCATATGCAAGTATACTATGCCCCTTTCGAAGCCATGAAATGTAATGTCTCCACCGTCTTGAGCGACAGCTGGGCGAACTCTTGTATCTAATAGATCTTTAATTTGGTTTACAATGTCAGAGTCTTCACCAGTATGTTCTGCATGACCACCAGAATTATCTTCACCTTCAATAACTGGCTGCCCAGATTGAAAGTGCTCCATGATTGCGCCAAGCAATGCGGGTTTTATATGATCCCAATCAGCATCTTCAGTTTTTGTAATTGTTACAAAATCAGGACCTAGAAAAACTGCAGTTGCACCATCCACTGCGAAAATTCTTTTGGCCAACGGAGAAGATGACCCAGCTTGAGGTGATGGGAAGTCAGCTGTGCCCATATTCATCACAGTTTGACCGGGGAGGAATTTTAATGTTGCTGGATTTGGAGTAGATTCGGTTTGAATAAACATAAAGACACATCCTCGTTTAAGTTATACATTATTTACTTTTTTATATAATAAAGTCAACGTTTAGAATAATTCTAAATTACACCATATTCATTTAATTAAAGATTAATTTGTAAATTTATCCATCAATTTTTGAATTGCCGAGCGGCTATCAAGTTCGGGTATATCTTCTTTTATAATTCGTTCTTTATTGGGTTTTGTAGGTTTTTCACGTTGTGGTACAGTCCTCATTGCCACAGCGTTCATAAACTTACCTGCATCATTGTTTGCAAGATATATAGCGCCATCACTTATTCCAAATAATAAATCTTGAAGCCAATTTTGATCATTTTTAGCAAAATCACTTAAAACATAATTAGCAACTCTGTCTTTATGGCCAGGGTGACCTATGCCCATTCGAACTCTGTGGTAGTCTGCGCCTATATGTTGGTGAATAGATCTTAGTCCGTTATGCCCAGCGTGACCCCCTGATATTTTTACACGTAGTTTAGCTGTTGCAAGGTCTAGTTCATCGTGAAAAACTATTATGTCTTCTATTTTAATTTTGTAAAATTTTATAGTTTCGCTAACCGACTGGCCGGATAAGTTCATAAATGTCTCAGGTTTTAGTAGTATAACTTTTTCATCACCTAATTTCCCATCAGTTATCTGGCCTTGAAATTTATTTTTCCATGGTGAAAATGAATGATCATTTGCGATTTGGTTTAATGCCATAAACCCAATATTATGTCTGTTATTAGTATATTTTTTGCCTGGGTTGCCTAGGCCAACGAACAATTTCATAGTTTACCACTTTTTAAAATTGAATTGAATTTAATACACCCAATAATAAGTTGCAATTAATCAAGATGTTTAAATGAATTTAAATGTAACATACATCAATAAAAAAGCCCGCGCAAATTGCGCGGGCTCAAATATTCTTTTAGTGAGAATACTTATGCTTCTGAGTCAGCTTCTGGTGCTTCACCTTCTGGTGTTTCGCCTTCTGCTGCATCTTCTGCTATATCTTCATCTTCGTCATCAGCTGCGCCACCCGGTGCGGCAATATTAGCAATTACGAAATCACGATCTGCAATTACTGGACGTGTATCTTCTGGTAAAGTTATGTCTGAAATATTTATAGTTTCACCTATTTCAAGATTTTCTAAATCAGCTTCAATATAGTCAGGAATGTTTCCAGCAGTTACCATTAATTCTACTTCTGCACGAACGATAGTTAATGTGCCACCTTTTTTCAGACCAGCACTTGTTTCTTCGTTCAAGAAATGAACTGGGATATTCATGTTAATCCTACTGTCACGTTTCAATCTTAGGAAATCGATATGTGTTGGTAGGTCTTTAACCACATGTCGTTGAACGCCACGGCAAACTGCACGCACATCATCTGAACCTTCAACTTTTAAATTGAATAGTGTTGACATGAATCCGCCATCTTTTAGCTTCTTAAATAATATATTGAAAGGTATTGTAATAGCTTGTGGTTCTTCACCACCACCATATACAACTCCAGGTACTAAGCCATCACGTCGAGCTTGACGGGCGGCTCCCTTGCCTGTCCCCGCGCGCGGCGTTAATTCTAGATCAGGAATTTTTCCTGCCATGATAATTCTCCATAAATTAGGGCCATCCTCCAGGGTGTATGGCCATTGAAAACGCCGTATAGGACAGTTTTATGCTGATGTGAAGAGATTTATTGTTCTAAATACAATAAAATGTTTAATTTTTTGCCTGTGTTTTATACTTTATTAATGGGTAAAATCTTTTACTTTTCCCAGTCACCTCTAAAGTCCTTTGGGATTAATAAATTGTCACGGGACATATTTGTTATATTTCGTTCGCCACATAGAGCCATGGTTGTATCTAATTCTTTGTGTATAATGTCTAATGCTTTTGAAACACCCTTTTGGCCCATTGCCCCCAAACCATAAATAAATGGCCTGCCAATCATAACCCCTTTGGCTCCTAGTGAAACAGCTTTTGCTACGTCTTGACCTGATCTAATCCCACCATCCATCCAAACTTCAATTTGATCACCAACTGCATCTATTATAGAGGGGAGTGACCTTATCGATGAAAGTGCACCATCAAGTTGGCGTCCTCCATGATTTGAAACAATGATAGCATCTGCACCTGTTTTTACAGCCATTTTTGCATCTTCGACATCTTGAATGCCCTTTAAAATAACTTTGCCCCCCCATCTTTTTATGATCCAATCCAAATCATCCCAGTTTAGGGTACGCATAAGTGTTTTTGCTGACCAATCTGATAAACTAGTTAAGTTTTCAACGCCCGTCGCGTGACCAATGATGTTAGAAAATCCATGCCGTTTTGTCTGAAGCATTCCTAAGCACCAACGAGGTTTTGTTGCCATATTTAACATGTTTTTAATCGTAAGTCTTGGTGGTGCTGTCATCTGATTTTTTATATCTTTGTGGCGTTGACCTAAAATTTGTAAATCAAGTGTTATAACGAGTGCAGAACAATTTGCACTTTTTGCACGATCAATAAGGTTTTCTATAAATGGCCTATCATTCATGCAGTAAAGCTGAAACCAAAATGGTGTTGAAGTATGTTTTGCGACATCTTCAATTGAGCAAATAGACATTGTTGACAAAGTAAATGGAATGCCAAATTTTTCGGCGGCTCTTGCAGCTTTAATTTCTCCGTCAGGGTGTTGAAGTCCAGTCAATCCAACTGGGGCCAGTGCAACTGGCATTTTAACATTCTTTCCAAGCATTTTTGTGCTGGTTGTGCGATTTGAAATATCTACTGCAACTTTTTGTTTGAAGTAAAGTTTATTAAAATCACTTACATTTTCTCTAAATGTTTGCTCTGACCAAGATCCACTTTCAGCATAATCATAAAACATCTTTGGAACTCGACGTTTGTAGATTGGCTTAAAGTCATCAATTGAAGTTATGATTTTCATAAAAAATCTCTATTGGTAATATTACTTTACCAATTTAGCAGGGTGGCGTGTTTTCGTCAATTAAGTTATTTTTTTGCACTATGGGCACCATCAGATAAGCTTTTTACAAATTTTAATACATTTGTAACTGTTTCACCTGCAGCTATTTTTGATACTATTGCAGACCCAACCACCGCTCCGTCAGCATGCAAAGCCATATCATGTGCTGCTTGAGGGGTATTTATCCCAAATCCAACAACAATAGGTAAATCAGTGCTTTCTTTAATGCGTTTAATTTCTGCACCCACCTTTGCAGCATTTGCGGAGCCAGCCCCTGTAACGCCTGTTACAGCTACATAATAAATAAAGCCACTCGTGTTGGGAAGAAGCTTAGGCAAACGCTGAGTATCAGTAGTAGGAGTTGCAAGCCTTATAAAATCCAAACCTAAATTTTTTGCTGGAATGCATAATTCGTCATCTTCTTCTGGGGGTAAGTCAACTACTATAAGACCATCAACACCTGCATTTTTAGCATCTGAGATAAAAACCTCAACGCCATGGCTATAGATTGGATTATAGTATCCCATTAAAACAACAGGCGTAACATTGTCGGTTCCTCGAAAGCTTGAAACCATTTTCAAAGTTTTCTTTAGGGTCATTCCACCTGCCAATGCACGTTGTCCAGCTAATTGTATCGTTGTGCCGTCTGCCATTGGATCAGTAAATGGCGCCCCAATTTCTATTATATCTACCCCTGCATCAGGAAGGCCTTTCATGATTTCTAATGTGGTATCATAATTTGGGTCACCTGCCATGATATATGATACAAAAGCTGACTGTCCTTTTGATTTTAAATCTGCAAATTTTTTGGCAATTCGTGACATTATAATACTCTTTCTTAGTTTAAAAAAACCTTTGCTGTAAAAATGGAGTAATTTCAAGTCCTGGATTACTTGACCTTTGCCCCAATCAAACGATAGATGCCACAAACATTAATTTAAAGGTTGAAAATCATGGGTTTTAAAACTGGTATAGTCGGAATGCCGAATGTTGGTAAATCAACACTCTTTAACGCGCTAACCCGAACTGCTGCTGCTCAAGCAGCTAATTTTCCATTCTGTACTATAGAGCCAAATACAGGTGAAGTATCTGTTCCAGATGAGCGGTTAGATCTGTTATCACAAATTGCTAGCTCTAAAACAATTATTCCTGCTCGTATGACATTTGTTGATATAGCAGGTCTTGTTAAGGGTGCTTCGAAAGGTGAAGGATTAGGAAATCAATTTCTTGCAAATATTCGTGAATGTGATGCAATTGCGCATGTATTAAGATGTTTTGATGATGATGATGTTACCCATGTTGATGGCCGGGTTAATCCAATAGAAGATGCTGAAACTATTGAAACTGAATTAATGTTGGCTGATTTGGAAAATATTGAGAAGCGTATGCAGGGTTTGGTTCGTAAAATCAAAGGTGGTGATAAAGATGCAGTTATGCAGAATGATTTATTAAGCCGTGCTAAAGAAGCATTAGAAGCGGGAATGCCTGCAAGAACTTGCGTTATTGATAGTGATGAAGAAAAACAATGGAAGCAATTAACACTGCTAACAGCAAAACCAGTTTTATATGTATGTAATGTAGAAGAAGATAATGCGGGTAAAGGTAATACACATTCGGATGCGGTTGCAAAAATGGCTGCTGATCAAGGTGCGGCATCAGTCGTAATATCGGCTGCAATTGAAGAAGAAATTAGTCAGCTAGATAGTGATGAAGCGGAAATGTTTTTGAATGAACTTGGCCTGAAAGAGGCGGGTTTGGATAGATTGATTGCCGCTGGATATGAATTGCTTGGACTTCAAACTTATTTCACTGTTGGGCCAAAAGAAGCGCGTGCTTGGACTATTCGTAAAAATACTTCTGCACCGCAAGCAGCAGGCGTTATACATGGTGATTTTGAGCGTGGATTTATCAGAGCTGAAACAATTGCTTTTAATGATTACGTAGAATGTAATGGTGAGCAGGGCGCAAAAGAAAAAGGAAAAATGAGAGCAGAAGGAAAAACTTACATAGTTTCTGAAGGTGATGTTCTTCACTTCTTGTTTAATACTTAATTTTTCAGCAGTTAAAAATTTTACTTGTTTAAAAACTAATTGACAAATTAGGTGATAATAACGCACGTTTTGCATTATTATCACTTAATATATTTAGGATATAATTTCATGAATGGTGGCTAGAGTTTTTTTGGGAGCCGACCAAAGAGGAGTGCTTACATGAATAAAATAGTTAATCATTTACCAACAAAAGATTTGCAAGCTTTAGATGCAGCACATCATATGCATCCGTTTACAGAAAATGCTGAATTAGCAAAAAAAGGTGTGAAAATTATTACTGCCGCTGATGGTGTTATGCTTACTGATTCAGATGGCAATCAAATCTTAGATGGGATGGCAGGACTTTGGTGTGTAAATATCGGTTATGGTAGAAAAGAACTAGCCGATGTTGCTTATGCTCAAATGCAACAACTACCATATTATAATACTTTTTTTCAGACTAGCCATGTACCTGCAATATCGCTTTCAGCAAAATTAGCAGAAATATCTCCTGAAGGATTTAATCATACCTTTTTTGCCACTGGGGGCTCTGAAGCGAATGATACAAATATTAGAATGGTCAGACATTATTGGGCTGCAAAAGATAAGCCTAACAAAAAGACAATTATCAGCCGAATAAATGGATATCATGGTTCAACTATGGGTGGAGCATCACTTGGCGGCATGAAAGGCATGCATGCTCAAGGTGGGTTACCAATTGCAAACATTACTTATATTGGTCAACCGGATTGGTATAATGAGGCTGGAGACCTATCTCCACTAGAATTCGGTCTTTTAAGAGCCAAAGAGTTAGAAGAGAAAATTCATGAATTGGGTGAAGAAAACGTCGCGGCATTTATTGCTGAGCCAGTTCAAGGCGCTGGTGGTGTAATAGTCCCCCCAGAATCTTATTGGCCAGAAATTCAAAGGATTTGTGATGAATATGATATACTATTAATCGCGGATGAAGTTATTTGTGGATTTGGTCGAACAGGGCATTGGTTTGGTACTGACTATTACGGTATCCGCCCACATATAATGACAATTGCGAAAGGATTATCCTCTGGCTATGCACCAATTGGTGGTTCTATGGTTTGCGATGAAGTTGCATCAGTAATTAATAGTGCGGGTGATTTTGCTCATGGTTATACATATGGAGGACATCCCGTTGGAGCGGCAGTTGCATTGGAAAATCTGCGTATAATTCAAGAAGAAAATTTGATAGAAAAGGCAGCTTCTGATACAATGCCATATCTTGCAGAAAAATGGCATGATTTAAGCAACCATCCTTTGATTGGTGAGGCAAATATGGTTGGATTTATGGGTTCGCTTGTGATGACACCTGACAAGTCCTCTAGGGCTAAGTTTGCTGCAGATGTTGGAACAGTTGGTTTAATTGCGCGTGGGCATAGTTTTGGAAATGGGCTTATCATGAGGCATGTAGGAGATCGCATGATTATTTCACCACCAATTACAATAAGTCGTTCTGAAATAGATACTTTAATTAATTTGGCATCAAAGTCTTTAGATGAAACTCTAGCGGATATAAAAGACCAAGGGCTATATAAATAGTTGTTATATTCATGGGTGCATTTTTAAGGTGCACTTATTTATGCAGCTAAACGGTGAAAATAATGACTGATTTTATGACTGAATATGATTTGTATTGTACTCAACATGGGGTGCCAGAACGAATAGATTTAATGTTATGTGATATAAATGCAGTCCTTAGAGGTAAATGGTTACCGTCATCAGAAGTATCAAAGCTTTTAGATAATCAAGTTCGGATTCCACTTTCGACTTATGCACCAAATATATTTGGATTTGAAATTCCTGAAACAGGTCTAGGTATGATCCAAGGTGATCCTGATGGTATTTTAAAGCCAATTCTAGGAACTTTAAAGCCTGTTCCTTGGGCGAAAGGTAATGTTGCTCAGTTGATGGTTGAGATGCATGAGATGAATGGTGAAATATCTGAATTATCACCAAGATTAATTCTTCAAAGGATTGTTGATAAGTTTAAGAACAAAGGATTAAATCCTGTCGTAGCTTGTGAATTAGAATTTTATATAATTAATAAACGAAAAAACGTTTCTGACCCACCAACACCACCTGAAAGAACTCCTGATGCACAGAACTACGATCTTGAAGTGTTATCTCGATCTGAAGAAATGCTACGTGCAATTCAAAAAGCATCTAAAGTTTTAGGTCTTCCAATTGATTCAATAATTGCAGAATTTGGTCCTGGTCAATTCGAAATTAACTTCCATCACACTGGCGACGTTTTGTCAGCGGCTGATACAGCTGTAATTTTCCGACGTCTTGTTCGAGGGGTTGCAGATGAATACGATATGGAAGCCACATTCATGGCTAAACCATACGCAGACCATCCAGGAAATGGAATGCATTTACATACTTCAGTTCTTGATAATGAAGGTGTAAATATATTTGAATGTTCAAATGAAGAGATTGCGCCTGCACTTAGATATGCGGTTGCTGGTGTTTTGAATACAATGGAAGATTTTCAAGCTATTTTCGCACCTCATATGAATTCATACCGTAGGTTTTTCCCAGGCGGATTCGCACCCTGTGCCCCAGATTGGGGTCTTGATAATCGCAACGCTGGTATTAGGTTGCCTGTAACTAAAGGGCCAGCTTCACGACTAGAGCATCGAATATCCGGTGCAGATATAAATCCATATTTAGCATTTGCGGCCATATTAGCTGGAATTTTGCATGGCATTGAAACAGAAGAAGAACCACCTTTGCCACTTGAAGATGCAAATTCGTCTCCAGCAATGCCACTAACTACTAACTGGAACCAAAGCCTAGATAATTTTGAAAATTCAGAATTTGCAAAAGCGCTTTTGGGTGAAAATTATTGTAATATTTACTCCGTATTAAGACGAAACGAAATTTCACAGATTACAACTGAAATTCCACCCATAGAATATAAAACTTATTTAAGTAGATTGTAGGAACAGATATGTCAGATAAAAAAGGGGATTTTGCATTTAAATCGAAGGATACTATGGGAATGTATCATGAAATGACTTATGGAGGAGCCCTATCTTTTTTAAGGCGAAAATATAGTCAAGATTTAAATGGTGTTGATGTAGCTGTCAGTGGAGTACCTTTTGACAACGCTGTTACTTACCGCCCAGGCTGCAGGTTAGGTCCAAGAGCTATAAGACAGGCATCAGTTCAATTAGCAGAATTAGATGCATTCCCATTTGGGTTTAATTTATTTGAAAATCTATCAATCGTAGATTATGGCGATTGTCATCTAGATCCACACCACCCAGAAACTATTGTGAAGGCCATCCAAGATCATGCATCAAAAATAATTTCTCAGGATACCAAAATGTTAACTTTTGGGGGTGACCATTTTGTTTCATACCCATTAATAAAATCACATGCAGAAAAATATGGACCTGTTACATTAATACAATTTGATGCTCACTGTGATACTTGGGAAGATACTGGTGGAATGGATCATGGTTCAATGTTTGCTAGAGCAGTTTCAGAAGGTGTAATAGATGCTTCTAAATCAACTCAGATTGGATTGAGAACATATAATAATTCTGATCATGGGTTTGAAATATTAACATCTCCTTGGGTTCATAGGAATGGTATTGATGCTGCACTTGAGATCATTAAGAATCGTGCAGGTGATAGTCCAGTATATATTTCTTGGGATATTGATGGATTTGACCCATCATATGCTCCAGGAACAGGCACTCCAGTTGTTGGTGGGCTTGCAACGTGGCAAGGGTTAGAATTATTACGTGGCCTAGAAGGTTTGGACTTGATTGGTATGGACATCGTAGAAGTTTCTCCAGCTTATGATGTCAGTGAAATTACAGCTATTGCTGCTGCAACCATTGGCCATGACTTTTTGTGTTTATTAGCAAAAAAGAAAGGCGCAAAAGGAAATATTATCGGCCGAATATAATATTTCCTTTGAGTGGTTTTTTTATCTATAAAATTTTCTGACGAAAAATGAAAAGTATGATAGCATTTTTATAACTTATTGATGATGGGGCTTTATGGCTAATAATGATGAAAAAAGTTGGGTAAAAGAACTTCCAAAAGCATTTATTGCTCACAAGGGCACACGTAAATTAGAAGAAGTTGAAAGTATTATTCCAGATATAGCTGGGATGTCTCGGGGTAAAACTATGCCGGCACATAAGTTTTCATCTACAGGGACTACTTTCTTACCTGTATCATTATTTTATCAAACCATATCAGGAGAGTATGTAGATATGGATGATATTGAAAATCAATGGACAGAGAAAGATATTGTATTGCGTCCTGATATGTCTACGGCGGCTGCTGTCCCGTGGTCTGAAGATGCATCTGTTCAGATAATCAATAATATCGAAACTCGAGAAGGTGAAGATCTACAAATAGCACCACGTAATGTTTTAAGAAGAATAATAAGCCTTTATGAGATAAAAGGTTGGCGCGCTGTAGTCGCTCCTGAATTAGAATTTTACTTAACTAAACCTAATACTAATCCATCAGAAGAAATACAGCCACCTGTTGGACGGACAGGGCGCATTGGAGCACGCCAGCAAGCATTTTCCATGGTTGCAGTGGATGAGTTTGGAGATGTGATTGATACAATTTACGATTATACCGAGGCACAGGGCTTAGAGATTGATACAATTATACAAGAAGGTGGTGCAGGGCAGATCGAGATTAATTTGATGCATGGAGACCCACTGGCATTAGCAGATCAAGTGTTTTATTTTAAGCGTACAATACGAGAGGCAGCATTAAAACATGGTGTATTTGCTACCTTTATGGCAAAACCAATGCGGGATCAGCCGGGTTCAGCAATGCATATTCACCAATCAATTGTGGATATAAAAACAGGCCAAAATATTTTTTCAAAGGCTGATGGTACACCAACAGATTTATTTTATAATTTTATAGGTGGCTCACAAAAGCATTTACAAAATGCAGTACCTTTGCTCGCGCCATATGTGAATTCATACCGTCGCTTGGCAGGTGCCTATTCTGCGCCTTCAAATTTAGAGTGGGCTGCTGATAATCGCACTACAGGACTACGCATTCCAAATTCTGGCCCGAATGCACGTAGGGTGGAAAACCGCGTAACAGGTAGTGATGCGAACCCTTATCTCGCAATTGCTGCTAGTTTAGCTGCGGGATATTTGGGTATGGTTAACAGTATAGAACCACGTGGTGCTGTTAATGAAGAAATCTTTGAAACCGATACTGGATTGCCGCATTCTCTGTTTGCTGCACTTACATTATTTGAGGCAGATAAAGGTCTTCAAGAGGTATTAGGAACTGAATTTTGTAATTTATACCGTCAAATCAAACATGCGGAACTTATGGAATACCAACGCGAAATTTCACCTTGGGAACGCGAACATTTATTGTTGAATGCTTAAAAGATGGATTTGTTGACGGCAAACGATAAGCAAGGGAAATACCCGCCATCATATTATGCAGAGCATGCAACTCAACTTGAAAAATTTCCATGCCTTAAAAATGAAATACAAGCTGATGTTTGCATAGTAGGCGGCGGTTTTACGGGCCTTTCTACTGCATTACATTTGGCTCAATCAGGTTATAAAGTTGCTCTTCTTGAGGCGCAACGTCTTGGCTTTGGAGCTTCGGGGAGAAATGGTGGCCAAGTCTCTGGAGGCCAACGTATGGATCAAGAGGGATTAGAAGCAATGTTGGGTAATGAACACGCCAAAGCATTGTGGGGTATTTCGCAGCAGTCAGTTGATTTGGTACGTAATTTATCTGCAGATATGGATGATTGTGGTGTTGTTGATGGTATTATTCATACAGCACACCGCAAACGTTATGTAAATGAGGAACATGCATATACTGATCATCTACGTAACAAATACGGCTATGATAAAATTCGCAATCTTAGCTGTGAAGAAACTCGTGATCTAATTAATAGCCCAGCATATTTTGGCGGCACACTTGATATGGGAGCTGGCCATATTGATCCTTTGCGATACGCTTTGGGGCTAGCTCGAAAATGCGTTGACTTAGGTGTTATGCTTTATGAACAATCTAAAGTCATAGATTTGAAACCGGGTGATCCAGCAAAGATTAAAACAGAACATGGATCTGTAAGTGCAAAATTTGTTGTACTTGCATGTAATGGGTACTTGGGGCGTTTAAACAGTCGGGTTGCCGCACGAGTTATGCCAATTAATAATTTTATAATCGCAACCGAACCTATGAGTGAGGAGGCGCAAGAGGCACTAATTAAAAATAATCATGCTGTGGCAGACAGTAAATTTGTTGTGAATTATTTTCGTTTTAGTCCTGATCGCCGTTTATTGTTTGGTGGATCTGAAAGTTATGGATATAAATTTCCTAATGATATTGCAGCGGCGGTACGAAAGCCAATGTTAGAAATTTATCCCCAATTAAAGAATACTCGCATTGATTATGCATGGGGTGGAACATTAGGTATTACGATGAATCGTATGCCACACTTTGAACGCATAGGTGGTAATATTCTGTCTGCTTCAGGATATTCAGGTCACGGTGTGGCAATGGCTACTATGGGTGGAAAAATGGCCGCTGATGCAATTCGTGGGCAAGCTGAACAATTTGATTTCATGGCTTCTGTTCCATCACCCCGTTTCCCTGGTGGTGCTATGTTGAGATCACCATTATTGGTATTGGCAATGTTGTGGTTCTCAATGCGTGATAGATTATAATTCATGAATGGTTAAAGAATAAAAAAAAGCCCACCTTTAAATAAAGGTGGGCTTTTTGACTATATGTTTATTTATCCCGCCATAACTCTTGGCAACCAAAGAACGAGTTGTGGGAAGATGAATATTAATGCCAGACCTAATAACTGAACCAACATAAATTGCATCATACCAATGTAAATATCCTTTAGATCCCAATTAGGAACGACACCTTTTAAGAAGTAAGCGGACAAGGCCACAGGTGGACTAAGCCACGCAGTCTGTAAATTAACAGCAACAAGAATACCAAACCAAACCATCGTATCATAACTGCTCAAACCATGAAGTTCCAACGATTGAACTGTTGGCAATAGAATAGGGACAACGATCAATACGATTGGCACCCATTCAAGTGGCCAACCTAGTAAGAATATTAGCGCCATTACCATTAGCAATATTAAGTATGGTGACATTTCAAGGCCAAGCAACATTTCTGTCATTAACTTAGGGGTTCCTAGGGCACTAAACTCGGCTCCAAAGAAGTTTGAAGCTGCAACTAAGAACATAATCAGAACTGTAATTTCAAGTGCTTTCATTAAGTTATCAAAGAAACTTGAGAAGGTGAATTTACGATATCCGATAGCCAACAAAATCGATCCAAATGCACCCATTGCAGCTGCTTCCGCAGGTGTTGCAAAACCAAGCAGAATTGAACCTAAAGCAAAAGAGATGAGGATTGTCGGAGGCATTAAACCTGCAAAGAATTCATCCCATAGATTGGAGAAGTAAAAATCTTTATCTGCTTCTGAACTATAAATAATACGACCTAAGTAAGCTAAGAGTAAAATAAATGCGCCCATTACAATTGACATAATTGGCAAACTACCATCTTCACCAATATTTGCGAAAACCATATACAGATGAAACAGAATTGCGATTGGTAAAGCTATTCGAAGAATTGATAAGTTTCGGTATGCTTTATATGCAATCGTTCCAACTACTATTAACGCAAAAAGTCCACCAAATGGAATAACCCCACCAAATGTTCCACCTAATCCAAGGCCGAATACACGGCAAACAGTAAGAACACCAAGACAGATTAATGCGACTTCTGCTCCATAGAAACGTGATGTATCAGGTTGATCCTCATCTGATAGGATTGGACCTAAATCTGGGTTTATCCAGCAACGTCCAAGCGTATATAGTAAGTATAGAGATGCGAGAAGGGCACCTGGAATAAATGCACCTCGGAATAGATCAAGTGTTGATACTTCCAATACTGGGCCCATAACAATCAACATAATAGATGGTGGTATCAAGATTCCAAGTGTACCACCCGCTGTAATTGTACCTGCGGCTAATTTTGTATCATAACCAGCACGGGTCATTGTTGCACCGGCCATAATGCCCAGCATGGTCACCGACGCTCCAACTATACCTGTTGCCGCTGCAAAAATAGTAGATACGATCAAAACAGCTATAAACAAAGCTCCACGAACACGTGACATGATCATTTGGATTGACGAAAATAAGCGTTCCATTAAACCGGCAGACTCCATAACTATGCCCATCAAAACAAATAACGGTACCGCCATTAACTGATCATTTAGCATAGTGGAGTTGGTACCAAGCGTCATTAAAAAGGTTGAGAAGAAAAAGTTATAACCCCAAATACCAAAAATAAATGCCAAGAAGATCAAGGTGAATGAAATTGGGAAACCAATAAAGATCACAAACAACATTGCTCCCATCATAATTAGGCCAATTGTTGCTTTATCCAGTGATGGGCTTGCTTTCATCATTTCAGTAAATGCAGCCCCACCTGGAACTAAATCTGGTAAGAAAATTGCCAATACAAGCCATGTGAGTGCAATTAAATAAATTGGAAGTGCCATAACAAACTTACGTTCACGCTCTTTACCCATTTTATGGAAAGCGCGGAAAACCTCTGGAATGCCTTGGATTAACAATAAAAACCCACCAACTGGCATGGCTGTTCTTGCAGGCCATAATAATGGGCCCCATGCACTGTCTACTTGGTTGGTCTCTCCAGTTGAAAAGGCTTTCCACCAAAATTCAGCAGATACCCATGTGAAAAAGATCATAGCTGGAATAAAGAAAAGCAAGTATAGAGAAGCGTCTACTGTTGCCTGAGTTTTCGCTGTCCAGTTGCGGTATAAAAAATCTGCGCGTATGTGTACACCGCGCATAAGTCCATATCCTGCAGCCGCCATCCAAAGGACACCTGCAATCATACGGCTCATATCATATACCCATAATGTTGGGCCTAGTCCAAGAGCTTTTGCTAAATTTCCAAAGCCTGCATCAATGAGAACTGTATCAAGATTACGTGATATAACTTCGTAAACAACAACGGCAATAAGTGGTATCATCAAAAGAGCAATCATTTGACCTGCACGATAGTTGACAACGTCAATGACTGCTGTGATTGGGCGCTGCCAAGGTGTCATATCCTCTGGTGTTTCTCCAGGGGCTTCCGCGCGTCGTTCAGCAATCAGCTCATCGGCAATTTCCAAGTCCTCTGGAATTGGTTCTTCTGCAGCCATGTCTTCTCTCCCTTTAAAATACCGTTTATTACGGCTTCTTTTTTGAAAAAGATCTTGTTATCGCAAAGACCCTTATCGAAAAAGAAATGCGGGGCCCGTAGGCCCCGCACTGTAGGAAGTTCTTACTTCAATGTGTCTGCGTGTGCTTTACCTAAGCTTGCATTTGATGCTTGAGCACCAGCCCAGAAAGGTACAGCTATGTCAGCAAAATCTTTTTGTGACTGCCATACTTCAGCAAAGAATGCATTTTCATCAGCCGCAGCTTGCAAAGATTTCTTCGCAGCAGCCATGTACTCTGTGAAATAGTCAGCTGGAGTATCTTCTAAGATAACACCGTGGTTATCTGTAAGATCTTTCAGCGCCTTACCATTTTCATAGATACGGTATGACATTGACTTAGACAAAGATGCGTTTGCAGCAACTTCTAATGCTTTTTTCTCTGTATCAGACAAGCCATTGTAGAAATCACCATTTACATACATGTCAGCATTCACAACAACTTGGTGTAAACCTTGTAGGTAGTAGTGCTTAAGTACTTTTTGGAAACCAAATACTGAGTCAGGCTTAGGACAGCACCATTCAGCTGCGTCAATTGTACCTTTTTCAAGCGCTGGAAGAATGTCACCACCGCCCATAGCAACAGCAGGAACGCCGATTTCAGCGTAAGCAGCTCCAACCATTCCTGGAGGGGCACGGAAACGCATTTTACGGAAGTCATCCATAGAAGTAATTGGCTCTGGGAACCAACCTAAAGCTTCTGGACCAACTGGCTGTAGCATGAAACCTTTAACATTCACGCCCATTTCTGTCCAAAGACGATCGTAAAGCTCTTTACCACCACCGTATTGGAACCATGAAAGAAATGCGATGTTGTCCATGCCAACACCAGCACCCGCTACTGGTGCACCAAATAGGTTGGCAGCTACGTGCTTACCACCCCAGTAGTGAGTCCAAGCGAAACCACCTTCAACAAGACCCGCATCAACTGCGTCCATGATATCACGTGGGCCAACAATAGCACCAGCTGGTAGTATTTCTATTTTCAAAGACCCGCCTGTTAAAGCTGCTACGTCCTCACCAAATTTTCCTAGCATTACAGCTTCATCAGATGTGTTTGATAGAACTGACTGGATGCGTAGAACTTTTTCCGCAAAGGCTGAAGTAGCCGTTATGGAAAGTGCAACAGCTACGGCTGTTGCAGTTTTGAGATTAAACATATGTTTTATCCTCCCTTAAGTTTTGTCCTCTTTACTTATTCCCCCCCATTTCGAAGACTTAAAAGGGGCGGTGTTTCAATTTGCCATGCATTATGCATGGCAAACCGTCTTTAGTGGTGTTTGGACATATCCATGCCCTCGACCAATCCTAACATTGGACCTATTCCGGTTGAGATATCGTAAAAACCACGATACATCATTTCACCCGCAACATAAACCAATACAACTAATCCTAGCCAAGATATCCAAGGATACTTAGCTAGTAATTTCATTATTAAAGTGGCAGCAAATGCCATAAGCACGATAGCTAACCCAAGACCAAATACTAACATTTGAGTGTCACCATTCGCTATGCCAGCAACAGCCAATACATTGTCTAAAGACATGGTAATATCAGCAATGGTAATTGATAATAGTGCCGCAAACATAGTTTTTTGAGGTACATTACTATCTGATAGTGAATCGATTGTGCCATCACTTGAAATAGCACCATCGGAATGACTCCCACTCCTTATTTCTTTGAATAAAGACCAGCAAACCCAAAATAGAAGCACTGACCCAAAAAATAACAGTCCTTTTACACCTAATAAATATGTAGCAATTAATGCAAAAACAATTCGTAAGACTGCAGCTATGACCATACCATAAAATATTGCTTTTTTACGTTGCTCAGTAGGCAAGCCAGCAGCTGCCATTCCAATAACAAGTGCATTGTCACCTGAAAGAATTAAGTCGGCTATTATTATTTGGCCAAAACCAACAACTGTGTCTAACATTACACTGCATCCTCTAATGTCATTTGTGAAACTTTCTCACCAATCATAATTGCTGGTGCGTTTGTATTGCCTGATGTTATTACAGGCATTATTGAACAATCGGCCACTCTTAGGCCGTCGACTCCATACACACGCAATCGCTCATCCACAACTGCCATTTTGTCATTTCCCATCTTGCAAGTACCAGTAGGATGGTAAATCGTAACAGAAGTTTGTCTTGCCCAATTTAAAGTAGCTTCATAATCATCGAATTTCACTTCAGTGCCAGGCTGGAACTCTTCAATAATGTGAGACTTAAGGGGTTCAAATTGTGCAATTTTGCGGGCAATTTGAATACCTTTTACTATGGTCTTTTTATCAATATCTTTGTCTAAATAATTTGGATGAATTTTAGGATGATCTTTGTGATTTGCTGAGACAAGCTCCAGGTGGCCAGTACTTTCAGGTCTCATTTGAAGAACTGATGCTGTGAATGCGGAAAATTTATGAGTACCTTCTACAGCGTTGTTTGCACTAAATGGTTGGATATGAAACTGAATGTCTGGCGTTTTTAATTTATCATCAGTCTTTAAAAAAGCAGTCCCTAAACTTGCAGCCATTGTCATAGGACCGGTTCTGCTCATGGCGTATTGCAATGCAATCATACCTTGTTTAAAAATGTTATTTGTTTCTATATTTATTGTAGATAAGTCTGTTTTAAATATTGGCCGAGCCTGAAGATGATCTTGGAGATTCTTACCTACACCGGGAAGGTTTTTGACTACATTAATATTATGTTTCTTTAATTCTTTAGGATCACCAATTCCAGATAACATTAGTATTTGAGGTGATCCAATTGCTCCGGCAGATAATATTATTTCTTTTCGCGCATTAATAATTTTTGGCGTAAAGTTTTGAATCACACTCACAGCCGATGCTCGGCCATTTTCTATTATAATTTTTTCTACTTGAGTATTTGTAAGTATATGTAGGTTTTTTCTTTTTTTTGCTGGGTTAAGATAGGCAACTGCAGTTGAGCATCTACGGCCTTTGTCTGCTGTTAATTGGAAATATCCAACGCCTTCTTGGTCTTCTGCGTTATAATCGTAATTTCGCTTATAACCACTTTCGACAGCTGCATCGACCCATCTATCTACTACGTCCCGACTTAAGCGAGTTGGTGATACTGAGAGGGGACCATCATGGCCTCTCAAATTACTCTTTGTGTCACCTTTCCAGGATTCAGCTTTTTTGAATAGTGGAAGGACATCATCCCATCCCCATCCTACATTACCCAAATCACGCCAATTATCAAAGTCTTGTGATTGACCTCTTACGTATAACAATCCATTTATAGAGCTACATCCACCTAAAACTCTTCCACGTGGCCACGGAATTGATCTATCATTAATTCCTTTGTCAGCTTCAGTACTATAGCACCAATCAGTTTTGGGATTACCCATAGTTTTAAAATAGCCAACTGGTATATGTATCCATGGATTAGTGTCTTTGCCACCAGCTTCTAATAAGGCAACAGAATATCTCCCGTTTTCTGACAAACGGTTGGCAATAGCGCACCCAGCAGAGCCTGCTCCAACAATAATATAGTCAAATTCCAATAAAAAACCTCGAAATATTAAAAAATGAGACTTTTAGTCCCGTTTTTGCTATATAAGCATTTAAATGGTTTAAAGTGATTCGTGCAACAAGAGATTTTAATAAATGTCAAAAGAACTAGAAGAAAACAGAATTCCAAGTAATCTTAGGACACTTTTAATACTGGAAGTTATTGGAAGATCAGATCGTGCCATGACTGCTACGGAAATAAACGATGAGATTGGTCTACCAAAGCAAACCGTTCATAGATTAGTATCAACACTTGAAAAGGAAGGCTTTTTAAATCGTGAACCAGGAGGCAAAAGGTACCGTCCAAGCCGTAGATTAAGATTGATGGGTGCAGGGCTCTTACATGCGTCCCGCTTTTATATAACCCGCCATCAAGTTCTTCAGACTGTAGCATCAGCAGTACACGAGGCTGTAAATTATGTGGTTCCAGAGGAGTCGGGGATGCATTATTTAGATAGAATAGATACAAACTGGGCTTTTCGTGTACAGCTTCCGGTTGGTACAAATGTTCCATTTCATTGTACAGCGAGTGGAAAATGTTTTTTGGCAAGCTTATCAAAATTTGCGCGTAGAAAGTTTGTTTCTGCTCTAAATTTAGAAAAACTTACTGATAAAACGTTTGTAGATGTTGATAAGTTGATGGAGGAGCTAGATAAAATCTCTAAGCAAGGTTATTCAATAGATGATGAAGAATTTATGGATGGAATGCGGGCTATTGCAGTACCAGTGACTGATAATAGTGGGAGATTTGTAGCAGCCTTGGCATTCCATGGCCCCTCACAGAGGTTGTCTATAGAATATTTAGTAGAACACCGGGAAGTTTTATTTAATGGTTCAAAAACCCTCGAACAGGGGCTGTTGTCTTAAGGATTTAGAACGATCTTAGGTGCAGCGATCTCACCATTTAATATTTGCTCAAAAGCATCGTTACCTTCTGAAAGTGGGCGTGTTTGGTACCAATCTAAGGATCCAAAACTTCCATCAAATATTGCATGTGCAGTATCTATAAAGTCTTGTTCAGTATAAGTATAAGTGCCTATGAAGCGAATTTCTTGTAGAGTAAGCCTGCGAATGTCTAAGCCACCATCACTATCGCCTAAACCAATATGTAAAATTACACTACCTGGTTTTGCTAATGCGCAAGCGTCTGTTCTACTCGAGGCAAACCCTACTGCATCAATGACAATATCGTAATTAGATAATTCGCCATGCCCTTCGGTAGGGTCATAAATATCAAACCATGTATTTGCTTGAAGAAATGCTCTTCTTTTTGCATTTGGTTCTGCAATTTTAATTTTTTTGACACCTTTTGCCATTAATGAAAGTGCCGAACCAAGTCCAATTGCACCGCCACCTATAACAAGAGTATTTGCAGTCTGAATTTCCGTATCAAGCGCGTTAATTCCAAGTCTTACTGCGTGCCAACAAACTGCCAAAGGTTCTGTAAGGGCAGCGTCATTAAATGATATATTATCAGGTACCACTACTAAGTTTCGGCTGGGCATTGCAACCATTTCTGCAAATGCTCCCTCTCTTGGCTGCATTGAAATAATCTGTCTTTTACCACAAAGGTTAGACCGATTAGATTTACATTCTTTACATTTTTGACAGGTAACTAATGGATTTATGGTTACTCGAGTGCCCTTGAGTGGACCTTCTATAACGTCACCAGCAGCTTCGTGGCCAAGGATTAATGGGGCAGGGCGACGATCATCATGTCCCAGGAATGCGTGCATATCCGATCCACAGATACCAACTGATCGTATGGATATTAGGTTTTCATCATCTTTTAAATCTGGGTTTGGAACATCACGATATTCTAGTGTTTTAAGTCCCGTATATACTAATGCTTTCATTTTGCAGTGAAACCCCCATCAACATAAAGTGTTTGGCCAGTTATATATGCACTTGCGTTGGAGCATAAAAACTGGACTGGACCGGTTAGGTCATCCATGGTTCCATTTCTGCCTATACATGTCTGGTTTGCATTTTGATTTGCTAATGCTTCGTTGGCAAAAACAGAAGCTGTTAATTCTGTTGGAAAAAAGCCAGGAGCTATTGCATTAACCGTTATACCATCTTTGGACCAAGCCTGCGCCATTGCCCGCGTCATTTGCATTACGCCACCTTTTGCTGTGCCATATGAAATGCCATTTTCGAAAGCACGTTCTGACTGAAGTGATGCAAAGTTTATAATACGACCCCATTTGGATTCTTTCATTGCGGGAACCATCTGTTGGGCAAGAAAAAACGGTGCGTTTAAATTAATATCTAAGGTTTCGTTCCAGATTTTTTTTGTAACTTCATCTGCATGAATGCGAGGGTTTAATCCAGCGGCGTTTATAAGTATGTCAACATTGCCAAAATGGGATTTTATTTTTTGAGATACATTTGCCAATGAATCTATATCACCAAGATCAGCTGCAACGAAGCCTACACTGCCGTCAGTATTTTCAGCCCATTTTGATAAAGCCTCAGTTCTACGTGCTATAGCAATTACCTTTGCGCCACTTTTGGCTAAATGGCTAGCCATTGCCTGGCCAATCCCAGAGGATGCACCTGTTACTGCAATGATTTTTCCACTAACTTCAAACATTAATTAACCTTCAGGTGTCAGGTCGAAATTCTCACCAGGAAAATATTTCGCTAAACGAATATCTGCAGTGCGAGCGTGACCTTCCATGCCTTCAAGACGTGATATGCGTGCACAGGATTCAGCAACGCGCTTAGCTCCTTCACGAGTTGACCTTTGATAAGTAACGACTTTCATATATTTGTGCACCGATAGGCCACCAGTGTAGCGTGCAGACCTCGATGTAGGTAAAACATGGTTTGGCCCTGATGATTTGTCACCATAAGCAACCGTAGTTTCTTCGCCTAGGAATAGTGACCCATAACATGTTAAGCGATCTAACCACCAATCAAGATCTGAAGCCTGAACCGTGAGGTGTTCTGGTGCATAATCATCAGATGTAGCTGCCATTTCTTCTCTGTCAGAGCATACAATTACTTCTGCATAATCACGCCAAGCTGCAGTAGCATTCTCACGGTTTGTGCCAGGTAAGCTCTCAATATATCCTGGAACTAGTTCAATTACTTTCTCAGCAAGTTCTTTGCTGTCAGTAACTAACCAAACAGGAGAATTATAGCCATGTTCTGCTTGTCCAACCAAATCACATGCTACTATTTCTGGATCTGCATCAGCATCAGCTAATATAAGGCTGTCTGTCGGTCCTGCAATCATGTCTATGCCAACACGTCCAAATAGTTGGCGCTTTGCTTCAGCTACAAATTGATTTCCTGGACCCACAATAATATCAGCTTCAGGCAGATCAAATAAACCATATGTCATTGATGCAACACCCTGAACACCGCCAAGAGATAATATTTTATCTGCTCCAGCTAAATCAGCAGCATATATAATTGCAGGATTTATACCTTCATCTCCATTTGGTGGAGAACATGCTGTAATATGTCCAACTCCAGCGGCTTTAGCAGTTGTAACTGTCATCATGGCTGAAGCTATGTGTGCATATCGACCACCTGGCACATAACAACCTGCTGCATTAACAGGGATTAACTTTTGACCTGTTATTAAGCCTGGATGAAGTTCCATTTCCATGTTTGACATTGTGCCCTTTTGAGCAAGTGCAAAACGCATGATATTGTCATGTGCATAATGCATATCATCACGTAATTTTTGGGGAATTTTTTCTTTAGCTTCATCAATTTCATCACGTGATAATATTGCATTGCCTGAGTATTTATCAAATTTAGCAGAAATCTCTAATGCAACTTTTTCACGACCTTCTTCGATATCCGAAAGAATGCCACGTACAATATCCTGAGTTGAGCCTGCATCAGTTTTTGCAGTCTTTTCTGCTTTCTTTAAATATACACGAGCCATGGGTTATCCTTTATGGTAAATTTTGCGTAATATTGGCTTATAATTTTAATAAGGCATAGAGGTTTTTAAAACTTTCGGTTTTTCAAAACCTAATGTTCCAGATCTTTATGTTTTAAATTTATTAAATTACTTTTTTATCATTTGCTATTTTCATTGTGGCAACACCACTATGACCTAACTCGACTGATGCAAAAGGCCCTCCCTGGCAAACTGCACCTTGATCGTATGGATCTAGCTTTTCTTCTTCAGAATAAATTTTTTCTGCAAATTGTTCAGCGTTATCTTTTGGTTTAAACCCAAGATGGCTAGCCATACTATTATCAACAGTTGCACGGTCATTATTCGAAACACCATAAACAATTGAGAAACCAGTTATTTGTGTAGTGATAGATTTTTCAACAAGCTGAATTAAATCATCATACGATAACCAAGAACCAACAGCTCTAGGATTAGATACCTGAGCACACGATAGAATACGCATACAAACAGATTCTAATCCGCGTTTATCCCAATAAAGAGAAGCGAGGTCTTCGGCAAAACACTTTGCTAGTCCATAATAAGTGTCAGGCCTATGTGGAACGTCAGTACCAATAAAATCTGTTTTTTTATGCATTCCTACGGCATGAATTGAGCTTGCATAAACGACACGCTTCACTCCGTTTTGATGAGCCGCTTCCCAAATATTATATGCTCCAACAATATTTGCCTGTAATATTGCGTCAAAGGGTGCTTCGTCGCCTATTGCACCAAAATGAACTACCATGTCGGCACCTTTGAGTAGATCAATCATTGCTGATAAATCTGATAGATCGGCTCTTACATATGTTTCATTTGGGTGAAGTGTTCCAATACTTTCAATAATGTCTGATGATACAAGCTCCTGTGCTAGTCTTAATAATGGTTCTCGAAGATACGAACCAAGTCTTCCAGCGGCTCCAGTGAGTACAATTTTTTTCATTTTTTAAATCCTTTAAATCACAGCTTTTTCTATAAATGGTTCATTATTTTCTATTCGTGCAAAGCCAAATGGAGAAAGATCGAGAGTTCTATATTCACCATAAGTAATCATTTCTGCTATACCTCTACCCATTGCAGGAGATTGTTGAAATCCATGCCCAGAAAATCCGTTTACAAACAAAAAATTCTTTACATACGAATGGGGTCCAACAATTGCGTTCTGATCAAGAGTATTGAAAGCGTAATGACCTGCCCAAGAATTTAGTAATTTGATGGATTCAAATTGTGGAATTCTGTTTGCCAGTATTGGCCAAACTTTTTCCTGCCAAATGTTATGGTCTTGTGTAAAATCATCATATTCAACTGCTGGATCTACATCAGGAGGACACCCAGCTAAATAGTACTGACCTTCTGACCTCATGTGAACTCCAGACGGGTCAATGGTAAGTGGTAAGTCTCGGTCAAGGGGCTTTTCAGCATCAAAAATGAATGTATATCTTTTACGCGGTTCAACTGGTAATTGAATGCCTAACATTCGTGCAGTTAAGCTAGCCCGAGGTCCGGTAGCATTGACAACTTGCCCCGCATTGATTTTTTCACCAGATTTTAATGTTATAGTTTCGACATAGTTACCCGTAGAGTTTTTTTCTATTGAGACAACTTCGTTGTTTACATATTCAACACCGTTTTCTTTTGCAGATCTTTTCCACCAATCGAAAATTGTATTACCATCGAAGTAACCTTCATCAATCAAATTGTGATTTGCTGCGATTATGTCATCTAGCATATAAAACGGATAATCATTTTCTATTTGATCAACTGACATATGTTTTGTGCCAGCACCGCATTTTTCTTGTATAATTTGAGCTTCTTTTAATGTTTGTGCAAATATTGGATTATCAGCCAAATACATATATCCATATTGATGAAACGGTATTTGAGGCACACGCTCATCACCTCCCATATATTCCTGAAAGTTTTTTACAAAATTTGCCCCGAATTGAGAAATTTTTATGTTAATTTCAGCACTGAATTGTTGGCGCATGCAGCTGTTGGTGTGTGATGTGGACGTAAATTCATAGCTTGGATCTTTTTCTATGACTAATATTGATCCATCAAAGTCAGCATTCTTTGCCAAAAACCAAGCAACTGATGATCCAAGCATCGCTCCACCAATGATTATTACATCGTAGGTACTTTTTTTTGGTTCTGCTAATAATTGATTTGTGTACATATGATTAATTGCCGTTGCTAAAGTTTATTGAGCCATCTGTTTATCTACTTGCACTTCCTCATTGATCATTGCTTGTAATTGGCGTCTAAAACGAAGTTGACCTGCGTCTATTGGCAAATCAATATGTGGCGATGTTTTATTGGTCATACCTTTTTGCACTTCGTTGAGAACATTTTGATCCTCTTCAAATGCGTGTTGAACATCATCAGTCATTAACTGGGATAATTCAGGATCATCAGGACGTATATTTCGTAATTGAAACCAATAATAACGCGTTTTACTTTCCGTAACTGGTGTCATGAAATTATAGCTATCCATTATAAATACATCTTCATGAAGTTTTCCCTCTGAGCCACCTGTTCCTGCGGGTGTGAAAATGGCTTTAATAAGTGCATTTGATGGATATCTAACTTCATAATGCTGTAATCGGTCGCAATTTCCTTTAAATCCTACTACTTTTTTGTAAAAAGGGGCTGGTTCCACATCCAACATCCAACGGTGAACAATCACACCATCATCAGTTTTCTTTACGCGTAGTGGAGCACTTTTAGTGGCTGCTTGTCCAAAGCTACCAGCATGTACCCATGCAACATGGGTTGGATCCAATAGATTATCGCACATGAGTAGATAATTACATTCAAGTTCCATGGCATCACCACGGTTTATTCCCCATGATGGATCATTATAATTTTTTATCTCAAATATGTCGTGATGATCAGCTAAGGCACTATTGCCCATCCATATCCAAATTAAACCGTATTTTTCATGTAGTGGGTATGAATGAACTTTTGCATTTGAAGGAATATTACCTTGCCCAGGTGCCCATACGCACTTTCCAGAACAATCAAATGTAAGGCCATGATAGCCACATTCTACTGTGTCACCTTTAATTCGACCTTTTGAAAGTGGTAATTTGCGATGTGGGCAAGCATCTTCTAATGCAACAAAATCTCCAGATTGAGATTTAAAAATGCATATTTTTTGATTTAAAACTGTAATTTGTTGTAAATTATGGGTCACTTCATCTGCCCATGCTGCAACATACCATGCATTTTTTAAAAACATAAAAGCCCCCAATCTTTGAGAATAACCATAATCACTGATCAAGTTCTCAGTCTATACTAAATTTTGACCTTATTTTGTTATGAATGTTAATTATGGCTTTAAATTTCATTATGGACACAAGATTACGCTATCCATATGTATTGTGCAGAATAAATTGGGGAATCTTTTTTAAAAATGTGCATTGATAAACAAGAACCAATTTGGCGTCCTAGCACTCAAAGAGTCAAAAAAGCGAATGTAACAAGTTTTTGTGAATATTTACAAAAATCTGAATTGGGAAATTTTGAAGACTATGACGCATTATGGGATTGGTCTGTTACAAATATTGAAAATTTTTGGTCTGCTTTTTGGGATTATGGCAATATACAAGGCTCAAAGGGGGATGTTGTTTTAACTCCTTGTAAAGAGATAATAAATGCGAAGTTTTTTCCAAATGGAAAAATAAATTATGCAGAAAATGTTTTAAATGCTTCAAATAATGGCCCTGCAATTATTTTTCATGATGAAGGTGGAGCACGTACTGAGTGGTCTTGGAAAGAATTGTATAACTCAGTATCTTTACTTCAACAATCATTACGTGAAAGTGGAGTCCAAAAAGGTGATAGAGTTGCAGGTATAGTACCAAACTCACCTTATACCATAGTTGCGTTATTGGCCGTCTCATCCATTGGGGCAGTTTGGAGCTCGTGCTCTCCAGATTTTGGTCTCAGTGCTGCACTTGACAGGATTAGTCAGATAGAGCCAAAAGTTTTATTCTGTGCCGATGGATATCAATACAATGGGAAAGAAATATCTAACATAAAGATTGCGGCAGATTTAACTTCTAGAGTTCCTAGTATTCAGAAAACTATTATTTTTCCATTAAATCATGTTGAAGCAGATATATCACCAATCGGCGAAAAGGGTATTTTGTGGAGCGATTATCTTGCACCTTTTGCTGTTCAAAAAATTCATTATGAAAGAGTAAACTTCAACGACCCATTGTTTATCATGTTTTCATCTGGAACTACGGGATTGCCCAAGTGTATACTCCATTCTGTTGGTGGAACTTTACTTCAACACGTAAAAGAACACCAACTTCAGTCAGATATAAAAATGAATGATAGGTTATTATATTTTACAACCTGTGGTTGGATGATGTGGAACTGGATGGTCTCTGGATTAGCTTCAGGTGCAACTTTGGTTTTATTTGATGGATCGCCCTTTTTTCCAGATGGTAATAGATTAGCCAATATTATTTCTGAAGAAAAAGTAACGCACTTTGGGACATCAGCTAAATATTTAGATGCATGCTCAAAAGCAGATGTTAAGCCAATGAAAACTCATGATTTGACTAAATTAAGAACAATCCTGTCGACAGGTTCGCCTTTATCTGAAGTTGGCTTTGATTATGTATATAAGAATTGGAAAAAAGATGTTTGTTTATCTTCGATAGCCGGAGGGACAGATATTTTAGGATGTTTTGTTGGTGGTAGTCCAACAAGTCCAGTTTTTAAAGGTGAATGTCAAAAACGCCATTTGGCCATGAATGTTAAAGTTTATAATGATGATGGCAAAGAAATACAAAATACCCGAGGTGAATTAGTATGTGAAAGTCCACATCCGTCTATGCCCATTGGATTTTGGAATGATAAAGATAATGTGAGGTATAAATCAGCTTATTTTGAAAAGTTTGAAAATGTTTGGCACCAAGGTGATTTTGTTGAGTTGACGCCTAACAAAGGATTGAGATTTTTTGGACGCTCTGATGCTGTTTTGAATCCCGGCGGAGTAAGAATTGGGACAGCAGAGATTTACCGAGTTGTTGAGGCAATGGAGGAAGTAATCGAAGGTGTCGTCATTGGACAAAATATTGATGGTGATCAACGTGTCGTATTATTCTTAAGAATAAAAGAAAATGTATTATTTAATGAAGCTCTTGTTAAGAAAATAAAACTAGAAATCAGAGCGAAAGCAACACCGCGACATGTACCAGCAGTAATTTTAAAAGTTGAAGATATTCCAAGAACAAAGTCTGGAAAAATTGCAGAAATTGCTGTTCGGGATACTGTGCATGGTCATAATATAAAAAATATGGCTTCACTGGCAAACCCAGAAGCAATAGAATATTTTAAGAATATCAAAGAATTGAATGTTATTTCATGAAAAACGGAAATGAATCTGTTGTTATAGTAAGTGCTACCCGCACTGCAGTTGGTTCATTTTGTGGTGGGCTTGCTACAATTCCAGCCCATGATCTTGGTGCAGTGTTAATAAAAAAAGTTGCTGAGAGTGCTAAAATTGATTTGAGTGAAATTGATGAAGTAATTTTGGGTCAAATTCTTACTGCTGGACAAGGCCAAAATCCTGCACGACAAGCAGCAATGAAGGCCGGTGTGCCTGAAGAAAAAACTGCTTTTTTAGTCAATCAATTATGTGGATCTGGGCTCAGAGCTGTTGCTCTTGGTGCTCAGCAATTAATCTTGGGTGATGCAAATATTATTATTGCTGGAGGGCAAGAAAGTATGTCGCAATCACATCACAGCGCATTTTTAAGGTTGGGCAAAAAAATGGGTAGTATGCATATAGAAGATACGATGATTAAAGATGGTTTAAACGATGCCTTATTTGGATATCATATGGGTGTCACGGCTGAAAATATATCTAAAAAATTTAAAATATCCCGAAAAAAACAAGACGCATTTGCATTAAATTCACAACTTAAAGCATCAAAATCTCAACTTAATGGAAAGTTTATAGATGAAATAACTCCGATAAATATTCAATCTAAAAAAGAAAATAAAATATTTGAAAATGATGAATATATTCGAACTAATATAAATTTGCAGGCAATAGAAAAGTTACAGCCTGCATTCGATGATTTGGGGACTGTTACTGCGGCAAATTCTTCTGGCTTAAATGATGGAGCTGCAGTTGTACTATTGATGAGAGAGAAAGATGCAATCAGGCGAGGGCTGACACCGCTTGCACGAATTGCGTCGTGGGCAACAGCAGGTGTTGATCCAAAAGTAATGGGGACTGGACCTATCCCAGCATCAAAAAAAGCTCTTAGCAAAGCGGGTTGGAATGTGAATGATCTTGATTTGATTGAGGCAAATGAGGCTTTTGCTGCGCAAGCCATTTCAGTCAATCAGGAAATGGGATGGAACCCCAAAAATGTTAATGTTAATGGTGGAGCAATTGCAATTGGTCATCCAGTTGGCGCATCTGGTTGTCGCGTTCTTGTAACTCTTTTACATGAAATGAAACGTCGAAACTCTTCTAAAGGATTGGTAACTTTGTGTATTGGTGGTGGAATGGGAATAGCCTTAACTGTAGAGTGCTTTTCCTAGAATATTTCTGTATTTTGAGCGCTCATCTAAAATACAAACTATCAAAAAGTGTAAATAATGCTGACACTATTAGAACGCAGAGCATTACTGTTTTAAAATTTTTACTAGAATATTTTTCAAACAATACCGATCCAGTCCAAGCCCCTAATAATATTGCGGGACTAGCCATTAAGGCATAGAAAATAGTTTGATTAGTAATAAGCCCAAATATAAAAAAACTGGCAACTGAAAGACCTATAATTGCTGCAGAAAGCATTACAATATTGGCACGAGTGATTGAGCTACTATCGCCTCTTGCAAGTAATGCAGTAGCAAAAAAAGGGCCTGCCATACCTGTTAAGCCCTGCGAAAAACCTGATAGTGCGCCAATAATAAGATTTGCTTTGGTTGATATTAAACTTTTTATTTGTGACTGTTGAGACAACAAATATACAGAAAATAAAACAAATAATGAAATAACAATTTTTACTATATTTTGATCTATCAATATCAATAAAAAAGTACCTAAAGGAACAAATATTACAAATGTTAACAATATTGGTAGAACAGTTTTTTTCTCAAAGCTCTTCATTGCTTTTGGTAAGAGACCAATCGATACTGGTATTTCGATTAGAATTTCGATTGCTACCGCCTGGACTGGTCCAAAAAGAATAGCCAAAGCTGGAACCGTTAATAAAGCTGATCCAAATCCAGTATAACCACGAATGATGCCAGAAAAATATACGATAAGTAACATTATTAAAAGATATATAATATCTATATGATCAAACATCATTGGCCTCATTTGATATTACATCAATATTTTTTGGATTTTCTCCTTTAAAATAGTTTTTGTAAATTTTCACAAACGCTTTTTCTAAGTGTAATGTATATTCGGTACTGTTAAATAGTGGTGAAGATAATTTATTTCTATCTAGTTTTTGTTTGATCTTATTAAGTTCAATAGGATCTGAGGCTAGTTTTTTGATTAAATTTTCGTATTCTATCTCTGAGGCTGTTATTAGCTCTTTTAAGTCTAATGCTGAAAGTAAGCTACCAGCAACTCTTGCTGCAAATCCTTTTCCTATTTTGGTTATTACTGGTAAGCCTGCCCAAAGAGCTTCAGTAGCAGTTGTGTGTGCATTATAAGAAAACGTATCGATGAAGATGTCAGCCAGCTTATAACTTGCAAGATGTTTCTCAATTGGTAATTTTTCAGCAAAAATTATCCTTTTAGGATTCACCCCTCGTTCTTTGGCCGCAAGTTGAATATTTTCTTTTGACCATTTGTTACTTTTTTTAAGCCAAAGGACACTTTTTTTATTTTTTATTAAAATACGCATCCAGATATTAAACTCATCTGCGGTTATTTTATAGTTATTGTTGAAGCAACAAAAAACAATTTCATTTTCTGGTAACCCAAACTCACTTCGCGATAAATTTTCATTTGATATTATACGAGTATCGTCTGTTGGCATATAAGAATTTGGCATTCTGATAATAGATTCGGTATAAAAGTGATTGAAATCATTGGGAATCAACACAGGATCTGCAATAATGTAATCTATAAAATTTGATCCCATTGTTCCGGGATAACCGAGATAATTAATCTGTATATTTGATGGCCTGTAAGCAAATATACCAGGACGAGAGTTCTCCGTATAGCCATTTAGGTCTATTAAAATGTCAATCTTGTCTTTTTGTATGGTTAATGCAGCATCTTCGTCGTTCTTTTTATTTAAAACTTTAAATACTTCGAATGATTTAACTAATCTTTTGTGTATATTATCGTTTTGAATTTGACTTATTGAATATCCATAAACTTCGAATTCATTTTTATTATGGGACTCAAGTACCTTTGCAATTAGATAAGAAACAGGATGTTCTTTAAAGTCTGAGGAAACATATCCTATTCGTATACGTTTAGGTTTTGTTTGTGGAATGTTGCGTTTTGGTAAGTAATTTTGATTATATTTATCCTTAATAAAATTTTCAGAACGTAGCCTATGTCTCTCTGGCGAGTCTTCCAATGATAGCATAAAATGTGGTGTTACAATATCATTATCGATACCGATATCAGAAATTTTTGAATTATACTTTTCAATTTCTTTCCAGGCACACACATGAGATAATTGATGCAATTTAGCAGCCAAAGCGCTGGGATAATTTGGATTAATTGATAATGCTTTTTCAAAAGCATTAATAGACTCTTTGCGGTTTCCCAGCTCTGCTAGTATATTTCCAATATTATTATACGCAAAAGCATGATTAGGTACTAAAGATAATGTTTTTTCGTATGCCTTCAAAGCTTCATCAAGTTTTCCTAATTCTTTCAAAGTATTTCCCATGTTGTTATATGCATCAGCATAATTTGGGTTAAGGAATATTGCCTTCTCATAATTCGCAATTGATTTTTGGAAATAATTTTTAGCTTGAAACATGACTCCTAAATTAAAGTAAGCATTTGCAAATTTTGGATTTATTTTAGTTATTTTTTCATAATTTTTGATTGCATTATCATAGTCAAAAATTGCTGCGTTTGATGCACCTAAGATATTATAAAAATTAATTTCATTCGGGTATATTTTAATTAGATCTTTAGTTTTAATAAAAACTTTTGAAAATTGCTTCATATTGTAATATTGAATTAATTTTTTAAGATGTTCATTTTTTGTAACTTCTAAAAGGTTATCTTTATTTTCCAAATTAAGCATTCGAATGGCGGTTAAAGCTTTTAAATTTTTTGGGAATTTTGATAAGATTTTTATGTATAAAGCTTCTGCTTTTTTAAATTCTTTATTTTTTATATGCTGATCTGCCTTCAATAAAATTTTTTGAACTGAAAATGACATTCTGCAATAAACCAATTGTATTTATATATAAAATTATATTAAAATATTAATTGATACAATATTTATGTTTATGTAAAATAATATAAGAATTTAACTTTATATTGAGTTTTAAATTAAAGAAACTGATATTTTTATAATCAATTGAGGTTTCATATATGCCGAAAAAAACTGCACGCCTTGGTGTTGATATTGGTGGTACTTTTACAGATGTTGTATTGGAGATTTCAGGAGGTTCCTATTCTGCAAAAGTTTTGACGACTTATATCGCTCCAGAAAATGCAATTATTGAGGGAATGGCGCAGGTTTGCAGTAAAGCAAGAGTATCCCCTTCTGTCATAAAGCAAATCGTTCATGGAACAACATTAGCTACGAATGCATTGATTGAAAGGCGGGGTGCAAAAACAGCTTTGATCACAACTGAAGGTTTTAGGGATGTAATAGAAATGCGAACTGAATCTAGATTTGAACAATATGATCTAAATCTAAGTTTGCCTGAGCCATTACTACCTCGCCAAATGCGATATACAGTACCTGGAAGAATAGATGCAAATGGTAATGAATTGGTTCCGTTGGATCGTGCAGATATTGAAAAAGTTGTCCACAAAATCGCAGTTGCAGGATATGAAAGTGTTGCGATTGGTTTGATCCATTCATACGCTAATGACACACACGAGAAACTAGTACGTGATGTTGTTTGTGAGCTAATGCCACAGACTATGATTTCATTATCCTCTGAGGTTAGTCCTCAGATGCGTGAATATGAACGATTTAATACTGTTGTCGCCAATGCTTATATCAAGCCTTTAATGAAGTCTTATTTGGATCGATTGAAAGGAAAAATGAATGAAGCTGGTGCAGATTGCAATATTTTCTTAATGCATTCAGGTGGTGGTATTATTTCAATCGAAAGTGCGGCAAATTTTCCTGTGAGGTTAGTTGAATCTGGTCCGGCTGGTGGTGCAGTATTTGCAGCAAATATCGCAGAAAAATATAATTTAGATAAGGTTTTATCTTTTGATATGGGCGGAACCACCGCAAAAATTTGTCTTATAAAAGATTTTACACCAAAAACTTCGAGGGTATTTGAGGTTGCAAGAACATATCGCTTCAAAAAAGGTTCAGGCATGCCAATTTCAATACCAGTAATTGATATGGTGGAAATAGGTGCTGGTGGGGGGTCCCTTGCACAAGTGGATGCTATGAGGCAAATACGAGTTGGGCCAGAAAGTGCGGGATCAGAGCCGGGGCCGGCTTGTTATAATAAGGGCGGTGATAAGCCTGCTGTAACTGATGCAGATCTTGTTTTAGGAAAATTAGATCCTGAAAATTTTGCTGGAGGATCAATTAAACTCAAAAAATCCTCCTCAGAAACTGTATTGCAAAATGTTTTGGGTAATTCTCTTGATATGGATGCAATAACTTCGGCTTTTGGATTGGTTGAGGTCGTAGATGAAAATATGGCAAATGCTGCTCGTGTTCATGCTGTTGAAAATGGTGAAGATCTTTCACAATACACTATGATTGCATTTGGTGGTGCTGCACCTCTGCATGCTGGTCGTTTGTGTGAAAAGCTTGGGGTAGATAGATTGCTAGTTCCTCAAGGAGCGGGTGTAGGATCTGCAATAGGGTTTTTACGAGCACCTTTCAGCTTTGAAGCTAATCGATCTGTTTACATGTCACTTTCTAATTTTAATGATAAAAAAATTAAAAATATTTTTACAGAACTTCAATTAGAAGCTACAAAATTTGTAAAGGATTGTGATCCTATAAGTGAAATACTTTCAGAATTTAAAGTCTATATGCGTTATTCTGGTCAAGGGTGGGAAATCCCAATTGTATTAACAAAGGATCAAGCAATGATACCCGATGTTGATATATTCAAATCACGTTTTATTGAAGATTACGTTAAGTTGTTTGGCCGTGCTGTTGACGGAATGGATATAGAAATCACAGTTTGGTCAGTAAATGCAACAACACCGCATGAAGAAGTCAAATCAATAATGGAAAATTCACACACTAAAAATACGCCATCTGATGGTCAGCGTAAATTATATGATCATCAAACAGAAGATTTTAAAGTTGTTGATGTAGTATTAAGAAATAATATGATTGCAGGATCGAGTGTTGATGGGCCAATTATCATTACTGAAGATGAAACAACAATAATCGTTCCAGCAAACCGAACAGCAATTTGCCAATCAGATGGCTCTATAGATATGCGATTAAAGGTTCTTAAATGAAACATTCTAATGTAGCTTATCAAGTAATGTGGAACCGGCTTATTTCGGTTGTAGAAGAGCAAGCTCAAGCACTTGTTCGCACAGCATTTTCAACTTCTGTTCGCGAAGCAGGGGATTTATCCGCGGGTGTTTATGATGTGAAAGGTCAGATGCTTGCGCAAGCAGTTACAGGGACACCCGGACATGTAAATGCTATGGCAGATGCAGTTGCTCATTTTATAAGGCGAATTGGAACAGATAAAATATTTGAAGGTGATATTTATATTACTAATGACCCATGGGAAGGCACAGGCCATCTGCATGATATAACAATGGTAACACCATCATTTTATAAAAAAGAACTTGTTGGTTTTTTTGCCTGTACCGCTCATATTGTTGATATTGGGGGAAGGGGATTTGGAGCTGATGCGGCCAGTATCTATGAAGAGGGTTTATACCTGCCAATAATGAAATTTGCTGACCGTGGACAAGTTGATCAAACTTTATTGAAAATTGTGCGGGGAAACGTACGCGAACCTGATCAATTAGTTGGTGATATATTCGCGCTTTCAACATGCAATGAGATAGGTCATCGTCGTCTAACTGATATGATGAAAGAGTTTGGCATTTCTGATTTAATCAAAATTGCCGAATTTATTTTTGAAAATTCTAGAAGGGCTACAATTGAACGTATTGCATCACTACCAAAGAAATCTGCAAGTGGAGAATTAACGATTGATGGCTTTGAGCATCCAATTAATTTAAAAGTAAAAATAAGTATTCAAAATGATAAAATTATTTCGGATTTTACTGGATCTTCTGGGCTTGATAAGAAAGGCATTAACTGTCCTCTTGTTTATACCAAGGCTTATGCATGTTATGCACTGAAAGTAGCAATAGCACCAGAAATACCAAACAATGCAGCTTCCCTAGCTCCTTTTGAAATAATTGCACCTGTTGATACAATAGTGAATGCTGTTCATCCTGCCCCAGTTGCTTTGAGGCACATTATTGGACATTTTGTTCCTGATGCAGTTTTCAATGCGTTTGATAAAATTGTGCCATCTATAGTTCCAGCAGAGGGTGCTGGATGCTTGTGTAATTTTCAAGTTTCTCTTCGACCAGCAAGTGATAGTACGCTAAGTAAAAATGCAAAGCGTTCTGAAGTTTTAACATTTAATTCGGGTGGTTCTGGAGCAAGACCTGAGCTTGACGGATTAAGTGCAACAGCATTTCCATCAGGTGTCATGACAATGCCAATAGAAGCTACAGAGCATGCAGGACCAGTTATAATATGGAGAAAAGAATTACGTCCAGACTCAGGTGGAAATGGTAAACAACGTGGAGGACTGGGGCAGTATATGGAAGTAGGTGCTCAAGCCGGTCATGAGTTCGATTTTCAGGCAATGTTTGATAGAGTAAATCATCCTGCAAATGGCCGTGCTGGGGGAGGTGCTGGTGCGCCAACTACAATTCAGCAAGATGATGGCACTCAAATGAATGGAAAAGGAAAGCAATTTATACCTAATGGTAGAAAAGTCATAATGGCATTTCCAGGAGGAGCTGGTTATGGAGAGGCTAAAGACAGGTCGCTTGATCAAGTCAAAAGAGATCTTCTACGAGGGTATATATCTATAGAAACTGCTGCTGAGTATTATGGACTTAACAAAGAAGATGTTGATGAAGTTCAAAAAGCCATTGAAAACGGCGAAGATTTTTAATCATATAATAAAATAATTTAACAAGAAGGGCACTCATGGAATTAGCAAAAAATAAATTTACTCATGCAATTGCTGCTGGTGAGAAGCAAATAGGCCTTTGGGTGACACTTGCTAATCCGTTTGTCGCTGAAGTAACTGCACATTCAGGATATGATTGGACAGTCATTGATATGGAACATTCACCCAACGATTATTTTAGTGTGCTGGGTCAGTTGCAAGCATTTAGTTCGAGTGGGACTACCGCACTTGTTCGACCAGAATGGAATGATCCAGTTATTGTGAAAAGATTACTTGATTTAGGGACTCCAGGTTTTGTATTCCCAATGATCGAGAGTGTTGAAGAAGCTCAAAAAGCTGTTTCGGCAACTAGATACCCACCAAAAGGAATTAGAGGAGTGTCTGGCTCATCTAGGGCAACAAAATTTGGTAGAATTTCTGATTATATGTCAAAAATTGAAGATGAAACTACAATAATTCTTCAAATAGAGTCTGCTGCGGCGATTAGTAAAGCGGTAGAAATCGGATCAGTTGAAGGTGTGAGTGGGATATTTTTTGGACCATCTGATATTGCCGCTGATATTGGGCTTTTAGGACAGCCAATGCATGAAGATGTTTGGAAATTAATAAAACCAGTAGCTCAAAAACTAATTTCAAAAGGTATACCTGTAGGAACGTTAGTTCTAGATACAGATTTTGCTGCTGAGCTTTTAAATGAAGGTTTTACTTTTGTAGCCAGTGCTGTTGATAGTGATCTACTTGCTAAAGCAACCGATAATGCCTTAAGTAATGTTAGAGAAAAGCTAAAATAAATATTTACCTTTATGGAGTAGAATTAAAGTGACTTTTGAGCACCCTAATAATGGTTACCAAGAAACCATTACAAACTTTTCTATTTTGTGGTGTTTAGTATTCGGGTCACTTTATTTTGCTTATAAAGGAATCTGGCGCCATTTTGTTTTAAGCTTGGCAATTGGTTTATTCACATTTGGTGTCTCATGGTTCATTTATCCATTTTTTGCGAAAAATATTATTGCTACACAATATAGAAAAAATGGCTGGCTAGAAATCTAATCAAAGTTCAAAGCTTTGTTAAGATAAGCCGAGTTGATGAAGTATATTGGGTATTTGTTTTTTCAATTTGAAAAACCCTTTTGAAGCATATTGCCATGTATGCATATCGTAGTTTTTATAGTGCTCATTGATATAGATATCATGCTCTGCAAGAGTTTTTTTGATTTTCCTTAGTTTGCTTTTAGCCGCGCCTACTGGAACTTTTGGTATAATGATATTCTTTGTACCTAACCTATCAGATGTTTCCAAAATTGTGTCTGTCCAATTTGTATTATTTCTTTCTTCTGCGTTTGGTTTGCCTAATCTCTGACACGTATTTTGAATGGCAGTGTCAGAAAATGATCTTACTGATTTACTAGGTTTAATCCATTGTGGGTATTTCTTATCAAGGTATAGTGGTAATATTTCTACTTCTAGATTGTTGTCAGTAAGAGACGTTTCTGGACTACAATCTTCCTCAGTAAGAAGTAGAATTGCATCTTTTTCAATAGATTGGTGTAATTGGGGAAGCGAAACTAGAGGGTGATCAATATTCTCAATTAATGGCTCTATATTTTCTACTAACTGTCCTGATGGATTGAATTGCCCATTCGTAAATTTTTCTATGTTTGATGCCCTTGCTGCATATGCTTTGCCTTTTGTGTGTAGGCCACTTACCCATCTCCAACTAAGAGTGTTTGATGCAGCATCAGCGTCTATTAAGTGTAGCATGAAGAAATCTGCGCCTAACTCCATTGGTAATTTGAGGGTGAAAACCCATATTGACGCGAACCACATTCTAACGTGATTATGTAAATATCCTGTTGATTTTAATTGTTCACACCAAAAATCAAAACATTCTATTCCTGTTTCCCCGTTTACGGCAGACATGTAACTTTCTTTTACAAACCTATTATTTTCTAATTTAGCATATTCTTTAATTAACTTGTCATTGTGATGAGACCAGACTGTTGGATGCTGTTCTAGCCAACCTTTGAAATAACCTCTCCAAAATACTTCCTGAATGAATTTCATGGCTGAATGTTGATTATGGTACTTAAGGATTTCAATTATGACCTCTTCTTCAGTAATTAGCCGGTGTTTGATCCATGGAGAGAGTGCTGAAACAGAATTTTTTTCAATAGAAGAAAAATCAAAGTTTCTCTTATTTGAATAAATTTCACCAGCTAATGGGGCAAATTCTTTTAGACGTTTCAACCCTGCCTCACGAGTTGGAATGAATGCTTCATTAAATTTATCGATATGATCTGATGGGGATTTATTTGATAAATTCATTTAAAAAGCGCCTTGTTAATAAATTAAGTAATTAAATTTTACGATCATGTAGTTCTAAAATTAAAAAAATGAAGAAATTTGTTCAAATAAGATTTAATACTTTATTCTATTAAATGATTTTATGTAGTGTGTCACAACTGGGTAGTGATTAAACGGATTATGTAGTCTTTTGGAGCTTATCAATGGAAAATATTTCAAATAATGATGCCATTATATATGTGCAAAATGATGTAGATTCTGATATTGTTGTTTGCGATGAGGGCTTGAGTTTCTGGGGAGGAGTTGATCCTGATACTGGTGTTATAATTGACATTCATCATCCCAATTGTGGGGAAAAACTTTCTGGTAAAATTGTATTAATGCCAACATCGCGGGGTTCTTGTAGTGGAAGTGGTGTATTGTTGCAGCTCGCACAAAATGGAAACGCTCCAGCTGCACTAATATTCAGAGAAACTGAAGATATATTAACTCTTGGGGCAATGATAGCTGAAAGACTTTTTGATAAGAATATTGCCGTCCTACGTTTAGTGCCAAAACTATATAATTTATTATCTGAAGAGAAATTTGCAAAAATTGATAATTGTAAATTGCATTTTTCAAATACTTTAATTGATTTATTTCAGCCTGCTTTAGATGAAATATATTTAAGCAATTCAGATAAAAAAATGTTAGCAGGAGACAATGGTAAAGCGGTAAAGATTGCTATGGAAGTGTTATGCTTAATGGCGGCTGCTCAAAATGCAGATAAATTGATTGATGTGTCCAGGGGGCATATTGATGGCTGTATTTTAGCGCATGATGCTAATCTCCACTTTGCAGAAAAAATGCTTGATATGGGCGCAAGTGTAATTATCCCCACTACAATTAACGCAATCTCAGTAGATAGAGAAAACTGGAAATCACAAGGTGTAGCTCCTGATCTCGGTGGGAAAGCTAGCAGACTTGCAGATGCATATGTTAAAATGGGTGCTTATCCTACATTCACATGTGCACCGTATCTTCTAAATTCAATACCAGTAAAAGGTGAAGCAATTGGATGGTCTGAATCAAACGCAGTTATTTATGCAAACTCTGTAATTGGAGCACGCACTCAAAAACATCCAGATTATTTGGATTTATTCATTGCAATGACAGGTCGCACTCCTAATACAGGTGTTTATCTAGAAGAAAACCGGAAACCAGTATGTGAAATTCAAGTCACTTTACCTTTAAATTTTGATGATGCTATTTGGCCAATGATAGGTTGGTTGGCAGGCCATAAATCACCAAATGGTATACCGGTATTAAACGGTCTCGAAAATATCTCAATTAATAATGATGCTTTGAAAGCTTTATGTGCTGCATTTGGCACTACATCTGCTGCTCCAATGCTACATATTAAAGGTCATACGCCTGAAGGTGAATTATCGACTACTGAAGATGCAAAATCTAAAATAATTATGCCGAGTGATTTATATGATTTATGGCAAAATTTTAATACCGGAAGCAACAAAATAGATTTGGTAGCAATTGGAAGTCCGCACGCATCAACAACTGAATGTATGCAATTTTTGGACTTATTAATGCATAAAAATGAAAAAGTAATTGTTCCAACTATTTTAACTGTTGGTCGAGAAACACTTAGCAAATTAGAAGATCAGGGCTATCTATCACAATTTTCTAAATTAAGTGTTCAAGTTGTTCCAGATATTTGTTGGTGTTCTATAACAGAGCCAATTTTTCCATCAAAAACGGAGGCATTGATAACTAATTCTGGAAAATATGCGCACTACGGCAAAGGATTAACAGGGCGAAACGTGCGTTTTGGAAGCTTAGAAGCATGTGTAAATGCTTCAATAAATGGTTGTGTAGATAATGAAATTCCAAAATGGCTTATGCCATATTCTGATTTGTAATTTATTATTTTGGTCAACCTGCATTGCTTTGCATTATCTAAAAAAGTTCAGAAAATTTTATTTTCAAAGATGCATTTATAGATGAATCTACAAAGTAAATTACTAAATAAATAATTTATTATATATCTATTTTTTTGATGACATAACTCATAAAATTGTGTCTTTTGTAACTCAATCTATTTGGAGAATCTAATGTCATTTAATTCGCTTATTGTTCGCAAAGACGATGAAGGCAAAACCTCTGCTGCTATTGAAAATATTACCATTGATCGACTTCCTGAAGGAAATGTTACGGTTGCGGTAGAATACTCTACAGTAAACTACAAAGATGGTCTTTGCTTAGGATCTGGTGGTGGAATGGTTAGAAACTATCCTCATATCCCTGGAATAGATATGGCAGGTGTAGTCGAAGCATCTGACGACCCTCGATACAAAGCAGGAGACAGGGTTGTTCTGACGGGATGGCGTTATGGTGAAGTTCATTGGGGAGGATACTCACAAAAGACTAGAGTGAATGCAGATTGGCTAGTTGGGTTGCCTGATGGAATATCTACAAAACAAGCTATGGCAGTTGGAACGGCTGGTATTACAGCAATGTTTTCAGTGATGTCATTGGAAGCACACGGCTTAACTCCTGATAATGGGCCTGTTTTAGTGACAGGTGCAGCAGGTGGAGTAGGATCTGTGGCAAGTGCCATTTTGTCTAATATTGGCTATGAAGTCGCTGGTGTAACTGGAAGGCCAGAGAGTGAGGCTTACTTGAAATCTCTTGGGGTTTCTCAAATTGTTGCAAGGGAAGATATTAACGAAACTGTTAAAAGGCCTTTAGAATCTGAAACTTGGGCGGGCTGTATTGATGCCGTTGGTGGAGCAATGCTGGCGAGGGTGCTTGGTCAAATGAAATATGGGGCATCTATTGCATCTGTTGGATTGGCAGGAGGTGCTGGATTGCCAGCAACTGTAATTCCATTTTTATTGCGTGGAATAAATTTACTAGGAATAGATAGTGTACTTAGGCCATATGATAACCGAGTAGAAGCATGGTCAAGAATTGAAAGCGAACTTCCCTTTGATAAACTTGAAAGTATGATTGTTAATGCGAAATTAGAAGATTTGCCAAAATTAGGAAAAGATATCCTTAAAGGACAAGTACAAGGCCGAGTTGTTGTTGATGTGAATGCATAAAGTTTAATAAGTTTGCTTTAAAATAAAGAAATATAATTTATTCTCATGAATTGAATTAATACGAAAATTGGAAAAATAATGAAACTTGATATCGAATATATTCGCAAACAGTTTCCTGCGTTCGATCAAAAAGCACTTATGGGTCAAGCTTTTTTTGAAAACGCTGGTGGTTCATATACATGTAAACCCGTAATTGATCGTTTGACGCGATATTATAATGAGCGGAAGGTTCAACCTTATGCGCCCTATGAAGCTTCAAAGCTGGCGGGTGAGGAAATGGATGAGGCTCGAGAACGTTTAGCTTTAGTTTTAGGTGTTGCTACTGATGAGGTAAGTTTTGGCCCTTCAACAACACAAAATACTTACGTCTTAGCTCAAGCCTTTGGCCAATATTTGAAAGAAGGCGATGCAATCATTGTTACTAATCAGGATCATGAAGCAAATACAGGGCCGTGGCGCCGTCTTGCCGATCGAGGAATAGAAGTTCGTGAGTGGCAAATAGACAGTGAAACAGGTCATCTTGATGTTCAAGATTTGAATTCAATGTTAGACGAAAAAGTAAAACTTGTATGCTTCCCACATTGCTCAAATATAGTTGGCGAAATAAATGACGTGCAGAAAATTTGTGGAGTTATTAGATCTGCTGGTGCTTATAGTTGCGTTGATGGCGTAAGTTATGCACCTCATGGAATACCTAATGTTGGCAAACTAGGTTCAGACATTTATTTATTCTCAGCATACAAAACATTTGGCCCACACCAAGGAATAATGACTATAAGTCGTGAACTTGGAATGAAGCTCCCAAATCAGGGGCATTATTTTAATGAAAATAGTCTTTATAAAAGGTTTACACCTGCAGGCCCAGATCATGCGCAAATTGCTGCAAGTGCTGGAATGGCCGATTATATAGATGATGTTTATAAACATCATTCAAAGGGTAATGATGATGCGCTTGGTCGTGGCGAATTTGTACATGATCTTTTTAGAGATCATGAAGAAATGTTACTTCAACCTCTTTTGGATTATCTCAGTGTAAAGAATTCTGTAAGACTGTTGGGACCATCCGATGCTTCGAAAAAGGCCCCAACAGTTGCTATCGCTCTGAAAAATAATCCAGAGGCTGTTGCAGATGAGCTCTCTAAGCATGGCATTATGGCAGGTGGTGGGGACTTCTATGCTGTTCGCTGTATAGAAGCGCAAGGGATTGATCCCACTCATGGAGTATTACGCTTAAGTTTTGTCCATTATACAAATAAATCTGAAATTGATAAATTAATAACTGCTTTGGACAATGTGCTGTAATTCAGAAGCTTATTTATTTTGTATAATTAGGGGCGGTGTATGGTGACACAAGCTCCAATAATTATCTGGTTTCGGCGTGATTTTAGATTTAGTGATCACGAAGCATTAAGTGCTGCTCATTCATCAGGTCGGCCAATTATACCAATATTTATTTTTGACGAAGTATTTGAGGCATTAGGCGCAGCGCCAAAGTGGCGTTTGGGTCTGGCAATCGAATGTTTCAAGAAAAAATTGGAGCGTATGGGTAGTAATCTCATTTTACGCCGTGGGAATGCCTGTGAAATTCTTCAAGAGCTTGTGAATGAAACGGGTGCATTGGACGTATATTGGTCACGTGCTTATGATCCGGTGTCAATTCATCGAGACACAAAAGTTAAATCGCTATTAAATGGAACAAGTTTTAAAGGACATGTTCTTTTTGAGCCATGGGTGCCAAAAACTAAATCAGGTGAAAATTTTAAAGTTTATACTCCGTTTTGGCGTCACGTTAGCTCACAACTGACTGTTAATTCTACTTTGTCTAAAATATCAAAACTACATTCACCGCATGTTTGGCCAAAATCTGACCTATTATCAAATTGGGGATTAGGTGAGGAAATGAACAGAGGAAGAAATGTTGTTTCAAAATACATTAATGTGGGTGAAGAGGTCGCATTAAATAAATTAGAAAACTTTATTGTATCTAAAGTTAATGGGTATAAAATTGATCGAGATTTTCCAATGCGGCATGCAACATCTGGTTTATCTGAAAATTTAACCTATGGTGAAATTTCACCAAGATTAATTTTTAATAGTTTGCGAAACACTTTTGATAAAAATGATTTAGGAGCTGAACATTTTTTAAAAGAGCTTGTTTGGCGAGAGTTTGCATATCACCTTTTGTGGCACTTTCCAAAACTTGATACACAATGTTGGAGAGGCGAATGGAATGATTTTCCATGGAAAGGTATAAATAAAAATGCAAAGGCATGGATGCAGGGCAGGACTGGCCAAAGTTTTGTAGATGCGGGAATGCGTGAGCTGTATACAACTGGAACAATGCATAACAGATTGAGAATGATTGTAGGATCATATCTTACCAAACATTTGCAAACAGATTGGCGTATTGGACTCAAATGGTTTGAAGATTGCTTAATTGATTGGGATCCAGCATCTAATGCAATGGGTTGGCAATGGATAGCGGGTTGTGGAGCTGATGCGGCTCCATATTTTAGAATTTTTAATCCAAATTTACAGGCTGAGAAATTTGATAGTGACGGACAATATCGAAAAAAATGGCTTGAAGCTGATAAAGAATTACATGCAAAGGCATTTTTTGATGCAATTCCAGTTGCATGGAAATTAAGCGCTGATAAAATAAATCAAAATGAAATTATTGATTTGTCTCTTGGCCGTAAAATTGCTTTAGATGCATATGCAATTTTTAAGAAACAGTAGAATTTTAAAAAGATCGCTTTAAGTACTAAAGCATGATTTTGATTAAGGTAGTGAATAAATATGAATAAAGTTGAGAATACAAATATTTACACCTCAATTAAGGATCAGGCTAATTTGCCAAGATATTTTAGGCGCATATTCAAAATATTACTCAATTTGAAAGTGGGCTCTATCGAGGTAAAATTACCTGATGAGAGAATTTTTAAAGTATATGGTGAAAATAATGGCATCGATGCTCGTGTAGATATTATTGATCCAGATTGTTTTGCACGTTTGGTGAGGGATGGCGATATAGGTTTCATGGAAGCTTATATGGATGGCCAATGGTCATCTCCTGATCTGCAAAATTTTATGGATGTTACTTTTCAAAATTTTCATCAATTAGCCACAAGTTTTCCAGGTGCAGGATTAATCAAACTATATGAAAAGCTCAGGCATTGGCTGAACTCAAATAGTAAACGCCAGGCTAAAAAAAATATTTCCTATCATTATGATCTTGGGAATGATTTTTATAAACTCTGGTTAGATGAAACAATGACATATTCATCCGCATTGTTTAAAGAAAAAAAAGAGACACTAAGTAATGCGCAGATAAATAAATACGCCCAAATGTGTGACGAAATTGGTGTTAAAGAAGGTGATCATATTCTTGAAATTGGCTGTGGATGGGGTGGTTTTGCAGAATATGCTGCCGGTAATAGAGGCGCAAATGTAAAAGGTTTAACAATTTCTCAAGAACAGCATGATTTTGCAGTTGAACGGATAAATAAAGCTGGCTTAAGTGATAAAGTTCAAATTGTAATGCAAGATTACCGCGATGAAGTAGATCAATATGACGGTATTGCATCGATAGAAATGTTTGAAGCAGTTGGTGAAAAGTATTGGCCTATTTACTTTGATAAAGTTAACTCATGCTTAAAACCAGCTGCAAAGGCTACATTGCAGATAATTACAATTCCAGGCGATAGATTTAGTGATTATAGAAATTCTGTAGATTTTATACAAAAGTATATTTTCCCAGGTGGCATGTTGCCAACAGAAAGCAGATTAAAAAGTGAGATTAAAAGAGTAGGATTAGAGTACAGCAACTCAATCGAGTTTGGTAAAAGTTACTCTGAAACTCTAAGGCAGTGGTTTGATTGCTTTAATGCCAAATGGGAAGATATTTCTGAGATGGGGTTTGATGACCGGTTCAGAAGGATGTGGAATATCTATTTGACCAGCTGTGCCTCTGCTTTTGAATTTGATCGAACAGGTCTAATTCAAATTACTATGAATAAGCCAAAATAAAAACTTAGAAAATGTTAGATTAGTATTGCTGGTATAGTATTTTATTAATTGCTATAACGAGCCGAATTCTTTTCAATATGCAAAAAAACGTTTTTGAGCGTTAATTAATTTACTAGGAATATTTAATGAACCGTTACTCTGATTTACCTCATGCTGTTGGTAATACACCTCTAATTCGTTTAAAAAAGGCTTCTGAAATCACAGGATGTGATATTTATGGCAAAGCTGAGTTTTTAAATCCAGGGCAATCTGTGAAAGATCGTGCTGCATTAAATATTATAAAAAATGCTATTAAAAGTGGGGCGCTACAACCTGGTGGAACAATTGTTGAGGGCACTGCAGGAAATACCGGTATTGGTTTGGCTTTAGTTGGAAATGCAATGGGTTTCAAAACAGTTATTGTTATACCTGATACACAAAGCCAAGAGAAAAAAGACATGCTGCGCCTTGTAGGTGCGGAGTTAGTTGAAGTTCCTGCAAAACCATACCGAGATCCAAATAATTACGTAAAATATTCTGCTCGGTTGGCTGAGAAGCTTTCAAAAACTGAGCCTCATGGCGCTATCTGGGCAAATCAGTTTGACAACGTAGCCAATAGAGATGCCCACATAATATCAACTGCGCCTGAAATTTGGGAACAAACTGATGGCAAAGTGGATGGATTCATATGTGCCGTTGGATCTGGAGGTACTTTGGCTGGTGTAGCAGCGGGTCTTCGTGAGAAAAATAAAGACGTAACCATTGGTTTGGCTGACCCAGATGGCGCTGCACTTTATAATTTTTACACTAACGGCGAATTGAAATCTGAAGGTTCTTCAATATCTGAAGGTATTGGCCAAGGTCGTATTACTGCAAACCTTGAAGGATTATCTGTTGATAAAGCTTATAATATCTCTGATAATGAGGCATTACCAATCGTATTTGATCTTTTGAAAGAAGAGGGACTATGTATGGGAAGCTCAACTGGCATAAATATTGCTGGAGCTATTCGAATGGCTAAAGATATGGGTCCTGGTAAAACAATTGTGACGATATTGTGTGATGTGGGAAATAGATATCAGTCCAAATTGTATAATCCCGCCTTTTTGGAGGCAAAAGGCCTGCCAATCCCAGATTGGTTGAAAAATGGTTCGCAAAACATACCTGCAGTTTTTGAATAGGAAAAGTCATGCTTCTAAAAAATAGATTTATACATGTAATTCTAGCATTGATGTTTTTATCTGCGCCGGTGAGTGCGCAAACACAAACAATTTTTGATATTGATGCATTTAATGCATTAGCAGCCAGAGCAGAAAAGGCTGTATACGGTGGCCAAACATCAAATGAGGCTTTAGAAAAACTTAGATCGTCCTTATCATCAGCTCGTTCAGATGCCCTTGAAGCGCAAAGCTCAAGAACTGGTAGATCAAAAATAATATCTGATCAAATTGATGCATTAGGCCCAATTCCAGAAGATTCAGAAACTGAAGCAAAAGATATTTCTGAATTGCGATTATCATTATCCAAACAGCTTGCAGTTGCGAGGGCGCCTTTAATTGTAGCTGAAGAAGCTTTTCGAAGAGCTAATGGCTTAATATCCGAAATTGATAAGACTATAAGAGAGAGATCAGCATCCGTCTTTTTGAAGCTTGGAGTGTCGCCCTTAAGCCCAAATACTTGGGGCCCTATGATTTCTGATATCAAAAAATATTTTGGACAGGTGAGTTCAGAAGTTGCTCAATCCCTAAATAACCCAAGCTCAAAAGTAATTAGATCAAACAATTTACCAGGTATTATTTTCTTCGCTATTCTGGGCTTGGCTCTAATATTTCCTGCTACAAAGTGGGTTTCGCAAAATATGTCGGTTGCTAATCAAAGGCATGATGCAAAATTGAAAAAAATTACATATTTAGCTTTTTCATGCTTAGTATTCATTCTGCCTCTTTTGGGAATTTGTTTCCTAATACGGTCAACAGAAATGTTAGATATCTTTGGGTATCGTGGAGGGGCTTTAACACAAGCAATAATGGCAATGAGTATTGCGGTTGTGGGGTCTTATTGGCTTGCACATAACCTTTTTAAAGAAACTGGACTGACAAGAGAATTGCTTGGAATTGAAAGTAACAGATTAGTTGGAGCTTATACGGTCACAATTTTAATGGGCGTAGTTCTCGGGCTATATTGGTTGATAGGTGACTTGAAACAATTAGCAGATTTATCTGAGACATCGATTGCTGTTATGGAATTTCCATTACTCTTAATTGGAAGTTATGGATTGATCACTTTTTCTCAAAGAGTGAAGATGTACCGCGCACGATTAATTTTAGAGAAGAAAATTACTCCAATTTCTGACAGGCTATCGTCTTCTATTTTAATGTTAACTATGGCTACAGGGTTAGCGGGCCCTATTTCTGCGGCTATTGGATATTCTAACATTGGATCAAAACTTGTATTTGCAACAATTTTAACATTAGCAGTTTTGTTCGCTCTATTTGTTGTATTTACAATGATTGCCTATTTGTTTTCAGAAATAATCATAAAAAATCAAAATAAAGATGTTCAGGAAAGCACACCTAAGGGTAGTTTATTTCGTGTCTTTTTAGCATTTATTTTAGCTTGCTGTGCGATACCTTTATTAGCTCTCATTTGGGGTGCGCGAGTAGTAGATATTCAAGATGTTTGGCTAAGTTTAAAAGATGGCGTTGTGTTAGGCGATACCCGTGTATCAATCTCTGACTTTATTACTTTTATTATCATTTTCTCTATTGGTTATACTTTAACAAGACTATTGCAGTCTGCACTGAGACTTTCTGTTCTACCAAATACTAAAATTGATACTGGTGCACAAAATGCTTTGGTAACCGGTGTTGGCTACATAGGAATTTTCTTTGCAGCATTGATTGCGATTACATCAATGGGATTAGATCTATCAAGTTTAGCAATTGTTGCAGGGGCGCTCTCTGTGGGTATTGGTTTCGGCCTGCAAGCTATAGTTTCTAATTTCCTTTCAGGAATTATACTATTAGTTGAGCGGCCAATTAAAGTTGGTGATTGGATACAAGTAGGGGCTTACTCCGGATATGTAAGTAAAATTGCTGTTAGAGCGACAACTATCGATACATTCGATCAAGCAAATGTAATTATTCCAAATGCTGATTTTATATCTGGTACCGTAACGAACATGACACATCTTAGTAAGAGGGGACGTGTTAAAGTTCCTGTAGGTGTAGCTTATGATAGTGATCCAGTTTTTGTTAAAGAAATTCTAATGGATATTGTTTCATCAAATGCAAATATTTTAAAATCACCTGGACCGTCAGTATTTTTACTTGGATTTGGCCCAGACAGTATTGATTTTGAAATACGAGGCATTTTGCGTGATGTGAATTCAATTACTTCAACTCGGTCAGATATGAACTTTGAGATCCTTCGTAGATTTGCACAAGAAGGAATTGAAATACCATTTGGGCAGCGTGATATCACTATTAAAAATGCCGCTGAATTGGGTAAGGTGTTCCAAAGTAAATCAAGCAAAAAATCCTAGAGTTTTTTACTTGCTCAGCCAAGGTGAGCGGTGTAAACGCCCGATACGGACAGGTGGCCGAGTGGTCGAAGGCGCACGCCTGGAAAGTGTGTAGGCGGGTGACCGTCTCCAGGGTTCGAATCCCTGTCTGTCCGCCACCATATCCTTACTATCTCTGTTACCGATATTTCTGTCGATATTCCTGCGCAATTTCAGGGGTTTACAACAGCGTTGTGCGACTGATGCCCGACATCAGCTCTCATTTCAGCGATAATTACCGCTAAACCTCAGGTGGTCATTTGCCGAGGGTGGGTTTTGGAGAGCCCAGATATTAAAAGTGGAACGCGTCAATGCCTTATCTTGCATGTCTGACGACACCTCCAACTCAAGATTACACAGAGTTATAAATCACTGGCATCTTGCCCTTCCACATATCCCATGTTTTTTTGGTATTGATTAGCTCGGCCATAAAAAATGCAACGTTTATACGACTTGTCACTCCGGCATCAAAAATCGCGCTTCGGGTTGGTGACTTGAAAATCTTGTAGTTTGTCACTTCAGCATCATCGATTAGTCCGTCAGGACGAACAGCGACCCATCGAATATGAGGATCGTTCTGGCCAATTTTTGTACGCAAGTAGTTAGCGGCTTTTTCGTTGTCAACGTGAGGTGGCAGTAACAAACGAAGCAAGCCAATAACGCATTTCTGACCTATTGAAATCCTCTCATCCAAATCGTGATTTCTGTTTCCAGTTGTGTTCATAAGTATGAACTTGATTGGCTCAGTTGCTTCATTTTTCCGAATGGCATTGCACAATCGATTAGTCGCATCAGTTACTAGTCTACGTGGCCTTCCGTATATTCCACGGAAGGTTAGGTTATGTCCCAAGCAAGAGACTACTGCATGACATCCTCTCACAAGAGTTGCCATGTCAGCATGACTCATATCTAGAATGCTCTCTTCAATCATGGACAGGTTCGCGTGGCCTTTCAATTTTTCAGGTAGGCTATTTAGTGATCGCACAACGATCTTAACTCTTTGGCCGCGGTTTAGAAGTTCCTCCACAAGTAAACGTCCTGTGGCTCCATTTGCTCCTACGATGAGAGTGCTCATATTCGTTCCAATCTACTGGTTTCTAGTATTTTTCTACATTTTTAGGGCATGAACCCAACTATGCAAATTGACCAATTTTTGTATTATGATATGCATATATGCATGGATTGGCGGTCGGTTAAATTTGATTGGAATAAAGCGCGAGCTTTCTTAGTGACTGCGGAGGAAGGCTCATTGTCTGCTGCAGCACGGGCCTTGGGAATGGCACAACCAACGCTTGGTCGTCAAGTTGATGGCTTGGAGCAAGAACTGGGCATCGTTTTGTTTGAACGTGTTGGTCGAGGACTACAACTTACACCTGGTGGTTTAGAGCTATTAGATCATGTTCGCGTTATGGGAAATGCTGCAGGCCGTGTTTCAATGAATGCTCTAGGCCAATCGCAAACTTTAGAAGGAAGAGTCTGTATTTCAGCGAGCGAGACTTATGCCGCTATGTTGTTACCTCCTATTATAGCCAAGTTGCGCATTTTGGAGCCAGATATACACGTTGAAATTGTCGTTTCTAATCAAGCAAGCGATTTACGCCGCCGCGAAGCCGATATCGCAATCCGTAACTTTCGACCGACTGAACCCGATCTGATTGCTAAGAAGGTAGGTGAAGCTGATGCGGTTCTTTACGCAACACCTGATTATATCGAAAAAATTGGCAACCCAACAATGCCCCAAGATTTGCGGCATGCACATTTTGTTAATTTGGATCATGCCGGCATGATGATCAAAGCACTCAATAAACTTGGCCTTGGTTTGACCGAGGAAAACTTTCCACTTTTGACAGAAAGCTATCTCGTCATGTGGGAACTTGTTCGCCAAGGAGTGGCCATCGGTATTCTGGACGCTCATATTGGCGATGCGGACCCAATCGTGCGACGCGTCCTCCCTAACTTTCAACCGCTCATCTTTCCTATTTGGCTTGTTTCACATCGAGAGCTCACTACGAGTCGTCGCATTAGAAGGGTTTATGACTATTTGGCTGAGGAACTTCATCGAGGATAAGTTCATTTCGACAGTTTGGGCTTTGGAGAGCCCAGATATTAAAAGTGAAACGCGTCCATGCCCTATCTAGCATGTCTGAGAACACCTCTTATGAAACCAGAAATATTTAAAATAGTATTCATAAAATAATAAATCTATCGTGGTTAAATTCTAGCTACTCCAACAACGCAATACGTGCTACTCCAATAGCCGCTTCGCTGTGTTGAGCTTGAGAGAGTTTTACTCCGAGGCAATTTGCCCTTATGTTAGTAAATGTTTGGTTTTTTGCACCACCACCTGCTGTATAAATCTTATCTGGGAATTGCCCGCCACGTAATTTTATGGACTCGTAACACTTTGCTTCTATATCTGCGATACCCTCAAATATTGCCTTAAGGAAAACTGTTTTTGAAGTTGGCCGTGGGCTCATTTGAGGTTCTAGGTTTGGATTGTTTATTGGAAAACGTTCCCCTTTGTTCAAAAGGGGATAATAGTTTAAGCCAGTATGAGTTGATGTATCTATGTTGTTGCTGAGATTTTTTAGTTCATCTTGAGTAAAAAAATTCGCAAGCACAGCTCCTCCAGTATTTGAGGCACCTCCCACTAGCCAAGCATCACCAATTCGATGAGAGTAAAGACCAATTTCAGGATCATCGATGCGAGTTTTACTTAACACTTTTATTGCAAGTGTTGATCCCAAAGATGTCACTGCATTACCACTTTTCAGAGGGGCTGTAGCAAAAAATGCAGCAATACTGTCTGTAGTTCCGGCATAAATTTGTGCTGTTTTGGGTAAGCCTAATGAATCTGCTACTTCCAATGAAATTTTACCAAGTAAGGAGCCTACAGGCCTTACGTCTGGCAAAAGTGATTTATCAATTACATTTTGAATCCAATTTGGCCAAGAATTTAATTCTGGATCATATCCTAACTTTAGCGCATTGTTATGATCCGAAAAACCACCACGTCCAAGTAAATTACATGCTATAAAATCTGCTTGATGTAATAAATAATTAGATCTATTCAATTTATCCTCTGATATCAGTCGCATTGCTCGGCCAAGAGCAGAAGATGACCCGCGTGTAATATGCGTAGAAGGTGCAAATTTTTCTATAATGCTTGCCTCAGCTTCAAACCCTTTTGAATTATACATTAAAGCCCGTGTAACAGGAGTGAGATTACTATCAGTCAAAACCATTGATCCTGATGTACCATCTACGGCTATGTGGCTTATTTTTTTGGGCGAAATATTAATTTTTTCTAAATGTTCTAATTGCATTCTGATACAGTCACGTACAGAAGACCACCAGTAAGATGCTTTAATAAAATCAGGGTTTTGTTTTCTATGATTCACCCGCATCATCGAAATTGGCTCACCACTCATATCTATTATCGCTGTACGAATTCCAGATGTGCCAATATCAATTCCTAAACTTAGTCTCATTTTTCAGCTGCTAATTTTTGGCGGTATTTTTCGGCGTCCCAATTTAAAAGTTCAGCTTCTGCATTTACTCCAATTGTTAGTGGTATCCATGATTTTGGTAAACGGCACATGATATCAGATAAACATTTTAGCATGGCTTTTTGGCTATTTGTGGTATCGGATCTTATAGCCACGCCCTCACCTTCATGGAGTACAACTGGTGTTTTGCCGTTTGCGTCAGAGACCGGTAAGCCAGATCCAAGAAATACAACATGATCAGGATAAAATGAGCCACTAGTAATATAGGAATTTACTATTTTATCTTGTGCCATCCAGCTTTCACTCGTCCATGAAAAAGCTTTATCAATAATTTTATTTGGAGGAGTGTGAGAAATATTTTTTGGTGGTAAATAAAGCCTAGTTTCTACTTCTTTTATCAGATTTGAAACCTCTTCGACCGTTTCACCACAACATATTAGCCCGTGATTTTGCAGTAAAATAATTTTTGTATCACTATTTACGCGGGCAAGAATTTCATTAGTCAAAGGAACACCAGGCTTTGCATATGGAACCATTATAAATGGCATATCTTTTAATTTATTTTTAGCAACATCCCGGCCTTCATTGCTTATGACATGAGTAAGTGTAGATATGGAATGGGTATGTACAACAACTTTGTGATTTAGGGCAGCGTGAAAAGTTGTTTCAATTGATGGGCGTAAGTTAATTTCTGGATCTATAACAGTATCTATGCAGGTTCCATCCCCATATCCATTCGCCTGAGCGTTTGCTGCAATTCGATCTACGGCTACAAAAATACTTTCCGTTTCTGCATTTGCAAGCTCAGTGCCTGAGGCTTTGATCCACATTATTTTTTCATCTTTTATTGATGTATTTCCACCTGGACCTTGGACTTGAAGTGGGTCATTGCCAAGTCTTGCAGACATTGAAAGAAAATTGGATGTAATTAGTTCAGTGCTAAGTTTCATTGCAACTCTTCAATCAAGTATGTGGGTCTTTGGCAATCATTCTCTGTTATCAATTTATTTAAAGTCATATCAATTTCACCATTTCTAAAATCTGTTGAATACAATCCGTTAAGTACAAATAAACTATCCCAGCCGATAGATTGCGCACCCTGTATATCGTGCTTTAAGCTGTCGCCGACCATCAATATATTATTGACACCAAGTTTAAGCTGTAGTGCATCAAATATTGGACGGTGTGGTTTACCATAAAAAAATACTTTACCACCATTATTTTCATAATAATTCGCTATTGTACCTGGTGATGTAACAATTTTTCCATCTGCTCGTGGCGACATTAAGTCTGGATTTGAGCAGTATAAAGGCAACTTTTTTACTAAAGCCTTCTTAATCAAATTTTTCCAATCATCATTTTGTGGCTCATCAGGTAGCCCCATTAAAATTATTGCATCAGCTAAGTTGAGATTATAAGTAATTTTTATAGATAAATCGCCAACCCAATTTGAAGCATCGCCTTTGTTACGCTCAATTGGGAAAAAGCACTTTTCTGTTATCACTTTAGTCGAAATATCGTTCCATAATGCCTCTCCAGAAGTCATAATTTGTTCAAATAACTTTTTAGAAAATCCCATTTCTGAAATACGTTTTGCATTTAATTCACTTCTTTTGCCGGAATTTGAGAGTACTGCAAGTCGTGTTCCATCTTTGTAAAGTTCTTTGAGAAGTCCAACAGCATTTTTATATGGTGCACTTCCATTATGAAGTACTCCCCATTGATCAAAAACAATAGCATCATAATTTGATGCTATTGTTTTTAGAGATTTTATGTGAGTTGTCACTTTTAGTATTCAGCCATATCTTTTGGATCTACTAGACTTGCAATAAATTCATCTGCCTCTTTCTTTGACATTGCAGGTGCAGCTTTATTAGCCATTCCAGCGGGCATATCACCAAAATAAAATTTATATCCAGGAATTGGTTGTCGCCGTTTACGAATTGGCATACCCTCATACGGATAGACAGTAGAGCGAGCATTTGCTGGTTCATCATGACAAGGTAATACGTAATCAGCGCGTTTATCAATTTCTTCAACTGATTTCCACCCTTCAAAAGAATTTACAAAACGTGCAGGAACCCAATGGCGCCATTTTTCGGATGGATTAGGATCTAAATTACGTTCACAGAAGATTGCATCTCCTGCAATAACTATATCTCCCATTGATGTTGTTACAGTAACGCCCATGTGTCCAACAGAATGGCCAGGTGTATGGAACATTGTAATTCCTGGTAAAACTTCACATTCCTCTTCAACGGCTTCAAAAACACATCCGGCATAAGGTGGTTCAATATCTAAGATACCGCATTCATAAGTTCTATAATATAATGGCAGTGGATTATATGCCATTTCAATTTCACCTTTTGGAGCTATGTAACGTGCATTTTTGAATTTTTTCATATTTTGCACATGGTCCCAGTGTAAATGAGTGAAGACTATTGCATCTATTTCGTCAGGATGAACACCGAGTTTTTGTTCTAAATGATCATGAACTTCTAAGCATCCACGTTTTTCACATTTGTGGTGATATTTTGTTGCTCGCTCTTCATCGCATAATCCAGTGTCAACAAGTATCTTATGTTTGCCAGTATCTACATAATAACAATAAACCGGATTCCAGTATTTTTTTCCTGCAGGACCTTTCCAAAATATATAAGTACCAAGATCAGCTTCAAGCCATCCAGTATTAATCGGATAAATCTTTGTTTCTGTGATGCCCATGTGTCCTCCAAGTAATAAGAATCGATAATGTATACAAAAACATTATATTGAACACATATACAAGCCTAAGATGATGTTTTTTTTAATTTGCTTTTAGTGCTTGCATGAAACTTTCTGTCATATGGGCTCTCATACCTTGTGAAGCAGTTGCCGAATCTTGGGAAAATATATCATTAATTAAAGCTTGGTGGCTATTTGCAGAATCAAGTAAATCCTGATGTGATAAGAATTTTTTGGCTCGAAATGGTCCCGTGCGACGCCGAAACTCGCTCGCAATTTCAGTTATGTAAGGATTTCCAGTAGCTTTATATATTGCCATATGGAATGCTTCGTTTGCTCTTAGGTAAGCTTTTTTATCACCTAATTCTGCAGCACTTAAACATTCTGATTGTGCGGTTTCAATTTCTGTTCTAGCTAATAAGTCCAGCCTCTGAGAAACTATTCTTGCACATGCAGACTCAATTTCGTGCATTGTTTCAAAGATTTGGCTAAGTTGTTCGCGTGTGTATTCTGCTACAAATGCACCTCTTTTTTGTCCTGCTATTAAAACGCCCTGGGCCGTTAATCTTGATAATGCTTCTCTAACAGGAGTTCGAGAAGCGCCAAATCTAATGGCAAGTCCAGCTTCATCAAGTCTTTGGCCAGGGGTTAATTCACCTGCACTAATTTCTTCAACTAGAGCACGTTCGATTCGTTGAGCTGTTGATCTTTTAGGCGGGATATTAGTTTTAGAGCTCGTTACTGCCATTGTTTCACCTCATTGTATACTGCTTAACTCAATGTTTAGCATTATTTATAGCCTTTTGCAATTTTGTATATTTACATTTGCTTTTGTATACAAAATAATGATTATCATAATTGGAGATTATTCATGCCTAAAATCCGTTTGGAAAAATTAACCAAGAGTTATGGCACCTTTAAGGTATTGCATGGGATCAATCTTGAAATTGAAGAAAACGAATTTACAGTTTTAGTAGGGCCATCTGGATGTGGAAAATCTACAACGCTTCGAATGATAGCTGGACTAGAAACTGTGACAAGTGGCGAAATTTATTTTGATAATAATCCTATAAGTCATCTTGAACCGAAAGATCGAAATCTTGCAATGGTTTTCCAAGATTATGCGCTTTACCCTCATATGGATGTTGCTCGTAACATATCATTTGCTCTTAGATTACAAAAATTACCCAAAGCTGAAATTGAAAATAAAGTAAAACAAGTAGCAGAAACAGTGGGCTTAACAAATTTTTTAAGTCGAAAACCTGGTGCATTATCAGGGGGACAGCGTCAAAGGGTTGCCATGGCGCGAGCATTGGCAAAAGACAGTGAGGTTTTTTTATTTGATGAACCTTTATCTAATCTTGATGCCAAATTAAGAGGGCAAATGCGTGCAGAACTTGCCGTCATGCGTCAAAGTGTTAAGAAGAATATGATTTATGTAACACATGATCAAATCGAGGCTATGACACTGGCTGATCGAATTGTTGTTATGAATGATGGTCATATTCAGCAACAAGGAACGCCTGAGATGTTGTTCAAGAAGCCTGCAAATAAATTTGTTGCAGGCTTTCTTGGTTCACCGCCCATGAACTTTATGGACGCAAGAATAGTTGAAGAGAATGATGTTCTTTTTGCCGAGGGTAAAGAATTTAAAATTGCAATTCCCAAAAAGAAAGCAAAATCACTCAAAAAATACAAGGGGCGAGTAATTATCGGAATTCGTCCAAGTGATTTAATATATGATCCTAAAGCCACATCAGACAGGGCATTAGATCTTCGAATTGTGGTCTCTGAATACGTCGGTGCACAATCTGTGTTGATGTGCGCGTGCGGAGACTCCGATATCACAGTTGAATTGAAGTCTGAAACACCAATAGCACTTGGTGAAACATTAAGGTTTGCGGTCAGATCAGAGGGAATACATCTTTTTGACAGCAAAACAGAACTGGCGCTTTGACGTCTTAACTTAGCAAAATGGAGGAAACATATGCTAAAAACACTTAAGAGAATATCCCTTGGGGCATCAACAGCAATTGCGTTGGCAACAGCTGCTTTTGCTGGCCCATATGATGAATTTGCGGGTACAACACTTGTTGTTAACTTTCCTGCGCATCCACATTATAATGCTGTAATGAAGGTATTACCTGAATTTACAAAAGAAACTGGCATTGAAGTTGAAGTTGATCAATTGCCATACATGAAAATGCGAGAACGCCAAACATTGGAACTTGGACAAGATGAAGGCGACTACGATTTAGTTGCTTATGTTGTGTTTTCAAAAGCTGATTATGTATATGCAGATCAATTAGAAAATCTTGCTCGATATTTCATGAACCCAAAATTAGCAGATCCATCTTATGATCCTGATGATTTGATCGATGGGTATGTATATAATATTGGCTTTGCTGGTGGTAATAAAGGTTATCTAGCTGGTAAAACTGGATCGTTATTTGGAGTTCCATATGGCTCCGAAACTTCTGTGCTTGGTTACCGAAAAGATATCTTTGAAAAGCATAATCTAGCAGTTCCTGAAACTTACGAAGAAATGTTAGATATCGCATGTAAAATCCCACAGCTTGAACCCGGTATGGGGGGGTTATCTTCTCGCGCAGCATCTGGACATCACGCAGCGCATGCATTTCTACTGCATCTAGCTCCTCTTGGTGGGCGTGTATTTGATAACAGTTGGAATCCTATTGTTAATAATGCTGCAGGTGTTGAAGCAGCAAATGCACTAAAAACAATCGTAGATTGTGGCCCTGAAGGGGCAGCAAGTTTTGGATTTGGCGAAGCGCTTGGTTCATTCCTAAACGGTGATACAGCAATGTTCCTAGATACTACAGTTGTAGCGGGTCAAATTGATGATCCTAAGAAGTCAAAAGTAGTAGGAAAAGTTGGATGGGCAATGCACCCAATGGGTGTTCGTCGTGGATCGCAAACTGGCGGTTTTGGTATTGGTATTCCAAAAAATGCGGAAAATAAAGATGCAGCATTTTTACTAATGCAATGGTTAACATCAAAAACAGGCGATAAACTTACAGCACTAGCTGGTGGTAATCCTTCTCGCTTTTCCACACATGCTGATGCTGATGTGAATGCTAAATTTCCACATATGTCAATATTTGGTGAAGCATTAAAACATGCAGATCCTGATTGGCGCCCAATTATTCCAGTTTGGGGTAAAATAAACGCTGATCTTGGAACAACATTATCTAAAGTGTTGACAGAGGACCTTGACATACAAACTGCACTTGATGGAGTTGCCGAGCGTGCAAAAGGTATTATGGACGAAGCAGGATACTATACTTGGCAATAATTTAAATACTCTATTGCGATCCAATCTGAAGATTGGGTCGCATCTTTTTTATGCTTTTTGGAGCTAACGGTGATTAAGCAGAAATTAAATAGATTCACGCCATACACTTTCATGGCTCCGGCTATAATAATCATAATACTCGCTTTATTGTATCCTCTTGGATATATGGTTTATGGTTCATTTAGGGCATGGGATCCAAGTCAAAATATATCAGAATCTGAATTTGTTGGTTTGAAAAACTACATAACACTTTTTTATGATCCTGCATTTCGTGAAAGTCTTGTCGTAACACTGACATTTGCGGTCTGTGTAGTGTTTTCGGAATTGGTAATTGGTGTAGGTTTAGCATTAATGTTAGATAGAAATATTCGTGGAATGTCTGTACTTCGAACATTATTCATACTTCCAATGATGATAGCACCTGTAGTTGTTGGTTTGATGTGGCGATACATGTACCATCCAACAGTTGGAACTTTTAATAAAACACTAAAATCATTTGGGTTGGATGGAATTGATTGGTTAGGGCAAAATGCTCTTTTATCAGTAATTATCGCTGATGTATGGCAATGGACACCTTTCATTTTTATACTTTCATTGGCTGCACTACAGTCTCTTCCAAGATCTGCAATTGAAGCTGCAAAAATTGATGGTGCAACATCTTGGCAACAAATTATACATATAAAATTACCATTAATGATGCCAGTTTTGATAGTAACGGCGCTATTAAGGTTGATTGATGCTTTTAAAGTTCTCGAGGTAATTTTAGTAATGACAGAAGGTGGACCTGGCCTTTCCACTGAAATTCTTGCTCTACGTATTTCACGTACTGCAACAGAATTTCGTGAACTGGGTGTTGCCGCAGCAATGTCCAATTATCTTTTAATAATACTGCTCATACTAACTGTTAGCATGTATGCAATAACTCGTATTCAAGAAAATCGTGCGGCTCGACTAGCACGCCAAATCCAGGAAGAGTATTAAAGCTAATGAATTATGAACGCCAAAACCCAGCTTTTTACGCATTATTAATTACCCTAATATTTATGGCTGTGGGTCCAATTGTATTGATGCTTGCAAATTCGTTTAAACTTGATGTTGATATAATTGGTGGAACATCTGGTTTGCTATTTCTTCCTACAATCCAGAATTACGAAACGGCGTTATGTGATGTTTTATGGTACGAGCTTGATCATTTAGATTTTTGTTCTTTAAAATTTGGTGGAGCATTCATAAATTCTATTATTATTGCTTTGATTTCAACATTACTCACATTGGTGATAGGTTGTATGGCAGCTTATGCTCTAGTTCGATTTAAGTTTATGGGACGAGATACTGCATCTTTGACTACATTAATGGTTAGAATGGTTCCTCCCGCAGTATTACTTGTGCCTGTTTTTGGGCTGTGGAATAATGAATTCTGCATTTCAAAAAATTCTTATTTTGGAGAAATAATTCGTGATGTCTTCGGTGGTCGTGGTGATGTTTGTTTGGCAGGAACACATTCAGGTATCATATTAATATATGTAGCAATGAACTTACCATTCGTTATATGGATACTACAAAGCTTTATAATTCAAGTCCCTCGGTCATTAGAAGAAGCAGCTCGAGTTGATGGGGCAGGTCCTTTTCAAGTATTTTTTCTTGTAGTTTTGCCGTTGATAAAACCAGGTTTAGCAGCTGCAGCAATTTTTACATTTAGAATAGCGTGGAATGAGTACCTATTGGCATCAGCTTTATCGGATAGGGGAACGAAAACAGTTCCTATTTTAATTGTGAATAATATGTCAGAATTTAATATTGAATGGGGTGTTATAATGGCAACTGGAATGTTGCTTGCAATCCCACCAATAATTTTTACATTATTTGCTTCACGTCAGATTATATCAGGTATGACAGCCGGAGCGGTAAAAGGTTAAGATTATGAAATCTTCCAGTGTTCTTCTTTTATGTACATTAAATACAAAATTAGAAGAAGCAGAATATCTCAGAACACAATTGATTGAACATAAAATTGATGTTCGAATATTAGATGTGTCCTTAATATCAGATTCAAAAGTATTAAGTGGTGTGCAAAAAATAAATGCAATGGCATTGACTAGTAACAAAGCAATACTCGAGGTGGAGAATGCCATTGAAAATGGTGTCAGCGCAATTGTTGGGTTAGGTGGAGGGACAGGTGGTGAAATAATCTTGCAGATTATGAGAGCATTACCCATTACTTTCCCCAAGATACTAGTCACAACATTACCATTTGATCCAAGAACAGCGATGTCTGATACATCTATTATATTAGTTCCAACATTGGCAGATATTTGTGGATTAAATACAACCCTACGTGAAGTTTTGAATAATGCTGCGGCTATAACTGCTGGATTGTGTATGAAAAAAAATGTTGAAAATACTTTCAGTTCAGGATCTTCTATTGGGATTACAGCTCTTGGAGCTACAGAGTCTGCAATTGTTCCTCTTGTGGCGGCATTGCGTCAAAAGAATAAAGAAACCACTGTATTTCATGCTAATGGATATGGTGGAGCTGCATTTGCGCGTTTTGCTGAACGAAATGCATTTCATACAATAATTGATTTAACTCCTCATGAACTTACACGCCTTCATATTGCAGGTGCACATGCGCCTATGCCAACGAGATTTAGCGTTTCTATGGATTTGCCAAGAATTGTTTTACCCGGGGGATTAAACTTTATTGGTCTAGGTGAAAAATTACTTATTCCAGAAAAATATCTTAAACGTGATCACTATGAACATTCTGGTTTTTTTACTCATGTTAAAGTTTCTGAAACTGAGATGATTATTGTTGCAAAGGCACTTTGTGATAGTTTGAATTTGACAAAAGGTCCGACAAAATTAATCGTTCCAATGGGTGGCTTTTCTCATCAGGACATTTCTGGTGGGGCCATTGAAGATGAAAATCTAAGAAATATCTTCCTTCAAACGGTTAACCAAAATTTAAAAAGTCACATTAAGTTAGTAACTCATAATGTTCATATTAGCGATCCTGAAATAACAGTTTCAATATTAAATACACTCGAAGAATACTCATCAACTAACAAGGAATATTGATGTCTGAAATTTATGAAAAAAAAGAAGAATTGATTGCTACTGCCAAAAGGTGTTTTGATTTACGTTTGCAAACTAATGCAGGAGGTAACCTTTCTGTCCGCTTAGAAAAACAAGACGCTATAATCATTAAGCCATCTGGGATAGGATTTAATGAATGTACCCATGATAATCTACAGATAGTTAATTTAGACGGATCAATTGAGAAATCAGCTCAGAAACCATCAAAAGATCTTGGATTTCATCTAGATTTATATCGTATTAGAGATGATATTCGTGCCATTGTTCACTGCCACAGTCCTTGGGCAACAGGATATGCCAGTGCAGGTATTGAAATACCTTGTCTTACAGTTCAAACAATTGAAAAAATCGGTAAAATGCCCCTTATTCCACTATCAACTCAGGGTGGCCCGCAAACTGCCAAAGATATAAGTCCAGTTTTCACTAATAGAAAGATTCACGCAGCTGTTTTAGCGAACCATGGGACTATTGGTGTTGGAGAAAATTTAATGAAAGCACAGTATTTAGCAGAAATTATCGAGGAAACAGCGCATATTGCATACGTTAGAGATACTTTGATGGCAGCACATGGAAAAACTTTGGCTGAGCTTCCAAAATATGGAACAGCAATTGAAGCTAATTCAATATAAACACAAAAATTTAGGCAGATAATTTCTAAAACTTAGAGCATATACCTTGTTTTGTATATTTTTCGACACAGTAAAAAGCTTGAACATCAACTCTGGCATTGCCATTTTTAATGAATGCTCGCTCCTTTTGGCCTTCGTGGTTTGCGACCTTTGTCATTGATAGTCAGACCAGCATCATTCGCACTGACCTTTACCTCTGCGCCATCCAACAACTCACCTGACAACAGCACCTCTGCCAACTCATCCTGTAACGCTTTTTGAATTACACGTTTCAATGGGCGTGCACCATAAACAGTATCATAACCCTGATCCGCTAACCATGTTTTTGCGGTTTTGTCGACTTTTAGCAAAATTTTGCGCCCTGCCAACCGTTTGTTCAAAATATCTAACTGGATATCAACGATCCCATCCATATTTTAACGGCTTAAGCGATCAAAAAGAATAATCTCGTCCAAACGATTCAGAAATTCAGGACGAAAATGAGCCTGAACAGCAGACATCACTTGACCTTTTGCTTCGTCTACATTTTCACCATCTGATAATTGGCTCAAGGCCTGAGCACCTAAGTTGGATGTCAGAATAATCAATGTTTGTTTGAAATCAACAACGCGACCTTGTCCATCAGTCAATTGACCATCATCTAACACTTGTAAGAGTACGTTGAACACATCAGGATGTGCCTTTTCTACGGCTTTGTCAGATTAAACCATCTTGCTTGACAGAATCTTGGGAATTAATTTCTGTGACATGCCCGTCAAGCCGACACTGTAATGAGTTCAAGCAGTGGTAAAAAGGTTTGGTGGCGTTGTGCATTATAGCATGAATGGAAAGCGTTTTCGCCCATTTGCAAAACCTGATGCTTGATCTACTAGGTCAGTCGACACCGCCACTTACTGGCTTTAAGTAATTGTTATATATCAATAAAATATAATTTACATATGCTTACCCACAACACTACCCACAATGAAGTAATGGAAGGTATAAGTGAGATGTTCCCACGAGGTGGGGTCTAAACCTTATCTCGTATTTTAAACAACACTAATTTTGAAATGGATTTTGATTATTTTATGATTATTTTTCCCAATGAGGTGTCCAATTTCCATCCATTTGCAGACTAACGTCAGCGGCATCTTCTTCAAGCTTCACTACGTGAAGTTCACCTTTATCACCTCCATACTTCTTTTTGGCCATTTCAAAGCGATCACACACAAGGCGTGTTGTGGGGGCTTCTGTTCCTGCATCATCACATGCTTGAACAATCAGGTTTAGATCTTTCTGACATAAATCAAGGGTGAATGAGGGGTCATAATGCCCTGCAAACACTGAAGGTGCATCATGGTGCATACACCAACTTTCACTTGCTCCTATTTTCAGGGCTTCCCAAGCGCGTGACAGTTCTACACCAGATTTTACTGCCATGACCAATGCTTCGCCCATTGCAGTGGCGTGAATAGCCCATAGTTGATTGCTAGCTAGCTTTGTGATTGAGCCACTCCCATTTGAACCCATGTAATGAACTGGACCCATCAATTCCATAACGGGTCTAATGCGCTCGATTGTTTCTTTGTCACCTCCTGCAAATTGTGTCATATTTCCATTTCGAGCGCCATCAACTGCACCAGTTACTGGGGCATCAATGGCTATTGCTCCAGTATCTATTATCTCTTGTGCAAGCTCACGTGCTAATTCTGGTTGATTAGTCGTTAAATCAACCCAGACTTGCCCCGGCCCCATCGAATGCAATAATCCATTTTCACCGCGTATTATTTGTTCAATTTGTTTTGGGCCAAAGACCATAGTGAAAACAATGTCTACATCCTTTGCAGCCTCACTTGGTGTGTCTGCCCATTTTGCTCCAAGTTCTAAATGTTTAGTAGCTCGCTTGAGGTCTAAGTCACAAACCGTCAATTGATGACCACCACGTATTAAGTTTAGTGATGCAGCCCCGCCCATTGTCCCAAGACCAATAAATCCTATACGCATTTCAACTTCCTTATTATTATTTTCAAGCTAATTCAAAAGAATTTGTTCAGTTTTTAATACTTCGGCAAATTCACCCTGTATTGTACTGAGGGATATCGAATGCACTTCTTCCGCAGAATGCTCTGCACCATCAGGGCCAGTGATAGCATAGGCCCATACGGCATCAGCCGCATAAATCGTTTCAAAGCCTAGGTCAGCTGCTGCACGTGTAGCAGACTCCACACAATGGTTGGCTGTTGCGCCACACATCACAAGACGTTCAATGTTTTGAGCGCGTAAATCTGCTTCAAGAGATGTGCCTGTAAATGCGCTGCTTGCATATTTGATATATCGGGTTTCAATATCTGTTGGTTTTGCATAAGGCTGTACGAGTGAGCCCTCAGCATTTTCATAAAATGGATCTTCTGGATCGCGCCCGTGGTGATGAACATGAACAACTGTATCTCCTCGCTCACGAAACTTAGACAAGAGTGCTGTGATATTTTTTTCAGCTTGAGGGCAGGACCGTTCTGCACCATTTGCATCATCATGCGCTAGTGCCATTTGTACGTCGATTACAACTAATGCAGTTTTCATTCTTCTACTTTCCATTTTAGAGTATTGATATTTTATTTATTATATCTCTATGTAATTGTTCTTGCTAGTTTCCTTGCTGCCAAAATCTTTTCAACTCTTTTCCCATAAATACGTACATTCACTTCGTCACTCAGGATGGTATTTGGGTCTTCGCTATAAGTCATGATCGAGGTAATACGGGGATTTGTACCTTCAACTTGAGTAACTCCATGGAGAGAATAACCACCACGAAACAATGTGAAGGTGCCTGCGCCTCGGCTAAATGTTTTAGCTTTGGACATATCTCCTGCAAGTAATTGGTCGACAGTTTCACGATCTTCAGTTTCATCTGTTCGTGAATTGGGTAGAAAAGCGAACTCACCACCTTTTTCTGCAGCTTTAAGAAGTAAAGTGACTGTGCATTCAGTTGTATCATAATGCCATGCATGCCAGCTGCCTGGATGCAACGCCACAATATTAAGAGCTTGAAATTCATCTGCACAACGGTAAAGCGCAGATTTTCTTTGAACGCGACGAATGAAATCGGTTAATTTTTCAGATTTATAAAGTTGTTTAATCAATGTGCTTTCAGAAATTTGATCATCTGCAAGTTGTGATGCAACATGAATGTACTCACGGCGCCTTGGATCATCTTTCGGTACACTTGTATCGACTTTTCCCTGATAGATATTTCGCTTTATTGTAAGTGTTTCTGCAATTGATTGAAGGGCAGTTGCTTCATCTTCTAATGCATTGAGTGCATTGGGCTTGATAAATCCATCAAAGTTACACCAACCATTTTCATCCATTTTTTGCTGGCAATCTTTTAAAAATTTTGCACCATCACCAAATTCTAAATTCTCGATTGGATATTTTTCTAAATCAACCAAATTAAGTGCCATGTCGCCATGTGTTGTAAAAGAATTATCCATTTTCACCCCATTTAAAAGCTTTGCTAAACGTTTACTTTAGATACCAAATTGACAGTATATGAATGATATGACAAAAAATATGGAAAAGAAAAACATATTCTTAATGCCTCATGAACATAAAAATTATATGGATAAATTAACAAATGTTAAATCTAAATTTAAATTGGCTTCGAACATTTGAGGCGGTAGCACGACTATCAGGGTTTACCGCAGCTAGCCAAGAATTGGGCTTAACGCAAACAGCTGTAAGTTTACAAATAAAGGCATTGGAGACGAAGCTTGGCAATGAATTATTCATTCGAAGAGCAAAAAGTATTCAGCTTACTGAAATTGGAAAGGCATATTTGCCATCTGTCCGCAATACCCTTGAGACATTAACAATTTCAACTTATGGACTATTTGGTCCAGATTTAAGGAATACTATTGTTGTTCGAGCTTCAATGGCATTAATTATTTGGCTTGCGCCTAAGTTGGGTGAGTTTAAAATGCTTCATCCAGAAATTGGGCTTAAGTTTATTACCGCTATCTGGAAAGAAAATGTTGATAGTCAAAATATAGATATAGACATTATTCTGGCGCCAAACACCCATACGATTGCAAATTTAGAAAAACTTGCAGATGAATTTATTGTACCAATTTGTAGTTTGAAAACAAAAGAAAATATTCATTCTATTGCTGATTTGGAAAAAATAAATCCAATACATATCTTGGGCTTTGATGATCATTGGACACGTTATATGGCAGAATTTGACTTAAAACATGAAGTAAAATCTACGCGTTTAATAGTTGATACATCGGTTGCAGCTTGTGAATTGGTAGCTAACGATCTTGGTCGCGCTGTAGTTATTGAACGATTTGCATTAAGGGCTCTCAGTTCAGGGCAGAACATAAGTATTGTAGGTGATCGGGTTCCCCTTGGACAATCACATTACCTAGTTAAGAAAGATGTAAGAAAAGAAAAACAAACAACTGCCCTTATTTTTAATGAATGGTTACATGCGCAATTTCATTAATAAAGCTGATAGAATCTAATCTTCGCCCATTTGCAAAACCTGATGCTTGATCTACTAAGTCAGTCGACACCGCCACTTACTGGCTTTAAGTAATTGTTATCTATAAATAAAATATGATATTATAGAATTAGCCCCCACGTTAGCCCCCACAGTATTGACTAAAGTGATATATGTAGACATGCGCACGCGCCTGCGCGCAGGTGTCATGTTAATGTGACAGTCTTCTTAAATGATAGATAGCCATGATCAAATATTGCGGTGCATTGTCTTCTTGCGTGTTCGAGTATCTTGAGTTCCATCGTCGCTGCCGTCATGAAATGTTCCAAACCAACGGTCCCAAGGCATTTCTTGATTACCATAGTTGCACTCGTAATAGCGATGATGCAGCTGGTGATAAAACGTTCCCAACGCCAATCTGCGTTTATCTCTAACAAGCAAATCTTCGTAGCCAGTATGGGTCATCGCCGCCCCCGGTCCAAGATAGATCACATGAAAATACACAAGGATCGGATGGCTGGGGAAAACGAAATGGATCAAAAGTGAAGACAGGTAGAGCAGGTGCTCAACGGGATGCATGGAGAGCCCGGACCACGGCCCGATATTGACATTGCGGTGGTGCAGTGAATGGACATGCTTATAGATGAATGGCAAATGCAAAAGCCGATGCATCCAGTAAAAATGAAACGCCGACCAGATCGGTAGTAAAACCAATCCAGCAACAAACAGGATAGGATTAGAGGCTAAATTGATCGTTGGAACGTATTCGTTCGCCATCAGCCACATAATGACGACTTGGTACATCGTAAGTTGCAGTACACCGCTGCCCAGAGACCAAAACATATTGTCATGTATTTGGTTTGAGAAATTCCAGAGTTTGTTGCCGCGTGCCAGGTCTCGATGATCGAACTTCAGCCTTTTGCCTTGTTCCTTACGTATATAGAAAAAATAGTGGAGCCCTCCCGCGATCCCGATCATCAAGCATAGATTGACGAGCCAGACCTGAAGGACCCATCCGAATGCAAAGGTCTTCACCGACTCCAAGGCTGGGTAGAACAACCACCAACATAGCGTTGCCAGCAAAACCATCATTACGCGCTCGCTCATTGTAAGCCAGTTACGGACGACCCAACGGCTCAAAAAGCGAGGGTCTGGTGGCCATTTGAATAATGATGGGTCAGCAAGCGGTAGCTCGGGATGATAATTCCATTCCCTGCTAATCGCTTCTGGGTTGATTTTGTTTGTCATCATTACCTCGCACATGTCTATACTAACAATATTCTTTTTCTGATTTAGCCGGTCTTTCCCGAATGCGACAGCGCATGTCGATTTCAAACAAATTTAGTTCAAGTAATACCTTATCTCAAAAGTCTACCAACTTCGCCATCTGCTTCCCCAGATTGCAAACTAGCCCATAATTGCGTGAATAACCGCGTTGTTTCAGCGAGATACAGGCGTACGTTTTGTGTGATGCATGGGCTGAGGCCTTGATATCACCGATTCTATAGCCTTTACTCAGACGCTCATTTGGCGAGGGTGGGTTTTGGTAACGGCTAGGTATTAAAAATGAAAGATGTCTATACTTTATCTCTTATGCCTGGTTAAATATCCAGGTCATTCTTCCTGACGAGCAGACTTTATGCACCTTAGCATCGCTTGAACTTTTGCTGTACGGTGGAGGTCAACATGTGTGACCAGCCAGATTGGTACTGACCACTCCTGATTTGGGGCAAGAACACGGTGAAACCCACCAAACATTTTTGCTTTATAATCTTCTATAAAACCAATACCTATTCCGGCTAAAACGGCCTTAAAGTTGACATTTACGTGTTGGGTCGACAACGCAATCATATCAGGGCGTATAATGTTTTGTATCCATTCTCGGACTGAGAGATTTCCTCCAAATTTTGGTGGTAGGACAAACTGATGGTTATCAAAGTCATCAGTATCTTTTGGCATCCCAAACCTTTGGATATAGCTTTGGTGGGCGTAAAGGTTAAAGTTGATCTGCGCAAATTTACTAACAACGTAATCAGGATGATCTGGTTTTGGACCAGCACGCAATGCAATATGTGCTTCACCATATTCAAGTCGCGCGAGGTTTTCACCAGCATCAAGATGTACAATACAATTTGGATTTTCTGCTCTAAAATTTAAGATTGGTTTCATAATTAGCTCGGCAAAACCTGCTAGAATTGTCAGCTTTAGCTCACCTTCGAGCGTATCTTTTCCTCCCTCCACGCGGCCCGCTAAATCTTCAATAAGTTCTTCCGTCTTTTGTGCAACCCGAAGTACATCTTCACCTAACTCTGTAAGCGTATAACCCCGTGCATGCCGGATAAAGATACGGGCCCCCATCTCTTCCTCAAGCACGTCGATGTGACGGTTCACAGTCGCGCGGTGGAAACCAAGTGCAGTTGCCGCTGCACTTACAGTGCCAAGCTTTGCCACTTGGTATGCTGTTCGAAGCTCAGCCCATTTGTCCATATTAGTTATACCTATTTTACGCGCACTTTATGTGCATATACGCTCATTGTGTCTAGTAATGATGCAATGCATAGTTAGGGGCAAGCAAAAAAAGGAGTTATAAAAATGACTGAATCACCAAAATGTGGATGTGGCCGTTCCCCAACAGGCAACTGTATTGGGTGGCATGCTCTCTCTGAGGAAGAGTATCAAGAAAAGAAAACTGCCTATGAAGCGCGTCAGGCTCAAAAATCTTGAAAATGAATAATTGCTGGGTGACTGTGCAATGGCAGCCACCCAGCCAATGCTTCGAATAGTCTCGAGCTTCAAACGTTAGCGATTAATTTGGCTTGGACGAACGCAAGAAACTAATCATGCAAAGCATTTAACAAATAAGATAGAAATTTAAGATAGGAAAATAATGACTTATATCTCAGTTGGACTTCGAATTTTACTTTCAATTGCCTTTTTGGGTGCAGGAGGTGCAAAGCTCGCCGGTGTCGATATGATGGTGATGACGTTTGATCAAATAGGCTGGGGGCAAGGCTTCCGTTATCTGACAGGGACTATTGAGGTAATAGGAGTTGCACTGCTGTGGCTGCCACGGCGTCAGGTCATCGGTGCAGCAGTTCTAGGGGGCACTATGCTAGGTGCCGTCCTGACCCATTGGTTTATTCTTGGTCCATCCGCAGTCCCCGCTATGGTACTAGGCCTCTTGTGTTCAGCAGTTTTATATATTTACCGCGCCGAAATTCCAGAAATTTTGGGACTTGCAAATTTTTCTCAAGCTAAATTATAATGATTAAAGATATGTCTAAATCAATTCCCATAATTGCAGATAAGAAACCAATTAAAGTAGACTTGGAGTCTGGTAAAAATTATTTTTGGTGCCGTTGTGGAAAATCACAAAAGCAACCATTTTGTGATGGATCTCATATTGGAACTGACATTTCTCCAATGAAGTTCTCAGTCGAAGAGACGGGCGCAAAAGCACTATGTCAATGCAAAGCTAGTGCAAATGCACCTTTTTGTGACGGGGCACATGCTGGTTTGGGTAATCTCAATGTTGGCGATCAAACTCCAACGATAAAAACTGATATTCCCGTAGCATCTCCAACCCCAGAAGAACCTACTGTTGCTCGAATTCATGAGCTGGCAAAAAATGGGCTTTCCAAAGTTGGTCACCATGGGGAAATGGGTTCAATGGGCGTGCCTCGTAAAGATTTACCACATTGGGATGATATTCAAATTTTACCAGCTCAAATGGCACGTAAACCTCTTCAAGATGATATCCGAGTAGAAACAAAAGTAGTTATTGGGCCTAAAGCAATCAAACCATTGAAATTAGACATTCCACTTTTTGTATCTGATATGAGTTATGGAGCATTATCTGAAGAAGCAAAAATTGCATTAGCACGAGGAGCAGAATTAGCCGGTACTGGTATTTGTTCAGGTGAAGGTGGAATGCTTCCTGAAGAACAAAATGAAAACTCAAAATATTTCTATGAACTTGCTTCAGCGCAATTTGGGTGGAATCCAGAACTGGTTGAAAAGGTTCAGGCATTTCATTTTAAGGGAGGGCAGGGTGCCAAAACTGGCACAGGTGGGCATTTGCCAGGTGAAAAGGTTCAAGGTAAAATTGCTCAAGTACGTGGTCTAGTAGAGGGGCAAGACGCAATTTCACCTGCGTCATTTATTGACCTTAATACACCTACCGATTTTAAAAGAGTAGCGGATGAAGTGCGAGAACGTTCAGGTGGCATCCCAATTGGATTTAAACTTTCTGCTAATCATATCGAAGATGATATTGATTTTGCTTTAGAAGCCAGTGCAGATTATATAATTTTAGATGGTCGTGGAGGGGGTACCGGCGCTGCTCCATTAATATTTCGAGATCATATTTCGGTTCCAACCATTCCAGCTCTTGCGAGAGCTAGAAAGCATTTAAATAATAGAGTTGGAAATGATGTCACTTTAATCATAACAGGTGGTTTGCGTGTGGCAGAAGATTTTTCAAAAGCTATGGCATTAGGGGCTGATGCGATTGCAGTTTCAAACTCTGCAATGCAAGCAGTTGGTTGCATTGCAGCTAGAATGTGTAATTCAAATAATTGTCCCGTTGGAGTTGCAACACAAAAGCCAGAACTTCGCAAAATGTTGGATGTTCAAATAGGCTCAGAGAAATTGGCACGTTACTTTGAAGCCAGCGTTGAATTAATGCAGGTTTTAGCTCGTGCATGTGGACATAAAAATTTATCAGATTTTAACTATAAAGATATTACTACTTGGAAGCGCGAGATGGCGGAATTAAGCGGAATAAAATTTGCAGGTGTTATGCGTTAATTACTCAAGAATTTAATATATTACTAATGATAATCAGCATCTAATATTTTTTGCTCAGATACGCGATCTCATATGGCTGACGACACCGCCATCTGCTTCCCCAGATTGCAAACTAGCCCATAATTGCGTGAATAACCGCCTTGTTTCAGTGAGATACAGGCGTGCGTTTTGTGTGATGCATGGGCTGAGGCTTTGATATCACCGTTTCTATAGCCTTTACTCAAATGCTAATTTGGCGAAGGTGGCTTTTGGAGGGAGCGAGATATTGAAAGTGAAGTGCGGTCTAATCAGGCAATAATTTCATCTTGCAGTTTTAATTCTCTATAAAGAAAATCAACAGTTAATTTTATTTTTTTTAACTGAAATTTTGGAGGGTGATAAAGTAGATATATGCTCATCTCTACATCACCATTAGTTGATAGCCTACCATCTTGAAGCGCAACTTTTTGCAATTCTCCTGCGGCTATTTCTTTTGCAACTCCCCAGCTTGGTAGAAGAGCTATTCCTCGTCCCTCGACAACGCTTTCTAAAAGTGATGGACCATGATTAGTGACATATTTTGGTGTCAGCTCTATATCTTTCCATATTTGGTTTTTTTGTGCCTGCCAATTTAATACACCGCGAGGCGTACGGTACATAAAAACAGGAAATTTGTTTAGATCATCAGACGTTTGTGGACTTCCATTTTTATTTATAAAATCAGGTGCAGCTACCAAAATGAAGTTGTGTTTATTTAATTGGCGAGCAACGACTTGGTCAGGCAAATCTGATGTAGCTCTGATTGCTATGTCTGCGTCGTTGTTAGATAGGTTTAGCATCTGATCTGTAACGTTTAAATCAAATTCCAAATCTGGATATAGAGCTCTCATTCGATCTATTGCGGGAAGCACATAAAGCTCAGCATAACCTGGCATTGCAGTAATTCTAACAGTACCAGATGGTGATACAGACTGTGCTTTACACATTTCGTCAGCGATCTCGATAGTTTGAAGTGCAGTTTTTATTTCAGCTAAATAAAGTATTCCTAGATCAGTTAGGCTGACAGATCGTGTTGTTCGCAAAAATAATTCAACTCCAAGGGTTTCTTCTAAATCTTTTATCCGTCGCGATACTGAGGATGAAGGTACGCGGAAATAGTCAGCAGTTTCGCTAAAACTTAGTGTTTCTGCTAATTTTGAAAAGTAGCGAAGTGCGCGCAGTTGATCCATAATGCAAAGCTTTTATTATTGTCTATATGGCAATAGTATTATTAAAAAATGATGTATTGTCCATATTTATTTATAAATTTATGTTTGTATAACAATTATCAAAATTCTAGGGAAAGCCTCATGAAAGCCGTAGCTTATCAAAATTATAACTCAAATATTGAAATTATTGAAGCCGCAAAGCCAGAACTTAAAGATAGATCTGTCCTAATTGAAGTGCATGCTGCAAGCATCAATCCAATCGATAATATTCTTCATGCAGGGTATTTGCACCAAATGTTGGAGCTCAGCTTTCCACATATTATGGGCTATGATGTATCAGGTACTGTGGTTGAAGTTGGTAAGGGCGTTCGAAGTGTCAAAGTTGGTGATGAGGTATTTGCTCGGCCAAATCAAGAAGATGCTGGCTCAATTGCTGAGTTTGCGCGTGTCCATGAAAATGAGCTTGCAATTAAACCTAAAAATATGAGCCATATAGATGCAGCTTCTGTCCCACTTGCCGGACTTACAGCTTGGCAGGCCTTAGTCACAAAAGGTGAGCTTAAAAAAGGTGATAAAGTCTTGATCCATGCAGGTTCTGGTGGAGTAGGTACGTTTGCTATCCAGATTGCTAAGTATTTTGGAGCAATGGTGACCACAACTACAAGTTCAAAAAATAGCAACTTAGTAAAAAGTTTGGGAGCTGATCTAGTAATCGATTATACAACCCAGTCATTTGAAAATGAGTTATCTGACTATGATTTAGTTATAGATGCGATTGGTGGTGATACATTAACCAAGTCTTTTAAAGTTTTAAAAAAAGGTGGGAGATTAATTTCTATTAAAGGGCAGGATACTGAAAACCTTGCTAAAGATTATGGTATAAATTTTGAATGGTTTTTCATGTCTCCTGATGGAGACATGTTAACAGAACTTGCCACATTAATAAGTCAGGGCATTGTTAAAACTGTCATTGATAGCACATACCCGATGAAGCAGGCACCAAAAGCCTTTGAGGTATTAGCAAAGGGACGAGCTAAAGGTAAAATCGTTATTACAATAAAATAAAAAGTTAAAATTATATAATAACAAAAATTTTAGATAAATTTGCTAATGTATTTTATAGGAATGAAAATATTATGTTTAAGAAACTATTAGGTATCGCACCAAATCAAACTGAAGACGGCGCATTTAGCCCTTCACGGCTTTCTTTGAAATTGGCGACATCTGCCAAAACTAATTATGATGGAGGAGTTTACCAAAATCCTTACACGGGTGGAAAAGCTCGTGTACTTGTGGTGCTTACAGAAGAACGTAACATGATGATGGCAAACGGTAAGAAATTTTCAACTGGAAACCATCCTGTTGAGATGGCGTTACCAATGCTACATCTTATTAATGCAGGTTTTGAATTAGATCTTGTTACACCCACTGGTGCTCCAGCAATTATTGAACAGTGGGCAATGCCTAATAATGATAAATCAGTCGCTAAACTGTTTGCTAAATATGATGATGCACTGGCTAAGCCCAATAGCCTTATTGATTTTGCAAACAACTTATTAATAGATAACTCACCGTATGTTGGTGTGTTTATTCCAGGGGGCCACGGTGCGATGCTTGGCTTGCCAAGTGATCCAAATCTTGGAAAAATTTTACGTTGGGCGCAGAAAAAAAATATACATATAATTACACTTTGTCATGGTCCAGGAACATTGATGTCTGCAAAAATTGATAATGAATTTATTTTTAATGGTTATGAAATTGCTTTGTTTCCTGACGCGGTTGATAAACAAACTCCAATGATTGGTTATTTGCCAGGACAAATGCCTTTTGAATTAGGTGAGAAGTTGCAAGAACTTGGTATGCATATTATTAACAAGAAAGCTGATGATACCTGTCATATTGATAGAAACCTTATAACAGGTGCTAGTCCATACGCTTCTAACAAACTTGGTAGGCTAGCTGCTGAAACACTATTAAAAGTAGTAAATTAAAGTGCCTTCTTTTTGAAAACTAATGAATGGGCTTTGTAATTAGCACTCCGAGCTTGAAATAATATTAATCTAGGACTAATGAATAAATATTATAGCCATCCAAGAGTAGTCCAAGGCCTACGAACTTCATCTCCCCAAAAGTCCAAAGTCCAGGCAAATGTAGCTTCGGAAAAATTGGATGCTTGTTGTTTTTTATTCTCTGATGCGTCAAGATACGAATACAAAAAACTATTGGGATAGGCATGTTTGGAACAACAGGTTGGCTTCGGTTCAAAGCCAATGATGAAATAAAAAAATGGGCGACCGCGGCGCAAAAATTTGCCAGTGGCGCCGCGCAAAACCCCGCCTTGAAAGAAAAATGGTTGCAATGCGAAGGCACTTGGTATGTTGGCGTAGACGTCTTGCCTTCGGATGAAGACGGATGCTTTGACGGTTTTGAGCTGGCTGGGCCTGTCTCTGAGCTAATTCGAAGTGTGGTCACAAAGCCCTTGCACCCTGCGCAGGTTTCAATTCTTTATCCGGGATATCCAAAACCACGGCAGGGCGAAACCAAGGCTGGGTTTGCTTATCGGCTGACGAGGGACGCGGCGCATGTGGACGGGCTTTTGCCCGTTGGTGCAGAGAGACGCCGTATGTTGCGAGAACCCCATGCCTATGTGCTTGGATTACCCTTGAACACATGCGATATTAAAGCTAGCCCGATGGTTGTCTGGGAGGGCTCGCATCTGATTATGCACAAAGCGTTTCAGGCCGCACTCAACCCTTATCCTGCAGCGCAATGGTCCGATATTGATCTGAGCGATGTGTATCATGCAGCACGCCGAGAGGCTTTTGAAAACTGCAGGCGCGTGGCTGTTCATGCCGAGCCGGGCCAAGCTTATGCGATCCATAGGCTGGCTTTACATGGGGTTGCCCCATGGCAAGCAGGTGCCTATGCCCCAAGCGAAGGCCGCATGATTGCTTATTTTCGGCCAGAATTAAATGATATCGAGGAGTGGCCAAACCTATGAGTGCTAGGGGTTTTTGACTGGTTTTATCCCAAGATAGATAAGGAGAGCTGAGATGTTGGAATTGCTGCCAAATTGAGAACTTTGCAATAAAGATTTGCCACCACATCCTTATCATTCACATTAGAACTACAGCTCTTTCAAAGCTAGTGTCCCTCCCGTCGCAGTTGGTGCGCGTAAACAAGCAGCTGCCATCTTGTTGCCCAAAACAATGCAATCGTGCGCATTCCAGCTTTCGTGCAATCCGTGAAGTATACCTGCAGCAAAGGCGTCACCGGCGCCTACGGGGCTTAATATATCATTCTTTGGAATTTGAGGTACTTCGAACCAAAGCTCATCATCAACTGTCTTCCAAAGTGATAGCTTAGGTGTATGAATTACACATCCCCGACTTAACCCTTTCGACATCAAATGTGTAGCGGCTTTGGCCATATTGGGACGATCTTCTTCACCGTTTAAAATAACTCCAGTAGCTCGGGACGCCTCAACTTCATTCAAAAATAGCCAATCGATGTCCGCCAACGTGCCCATAACCGTTTTGGCGTAGGTGTCGCTTAGAGATGACACGAGATCAACGCAAGTCATCATTCCCACTGCTCGTGCTTGTGCCAAAAGCTTGGCGGCACCTGTTCGGCCTTGGCCGTCTATGGCATCTAAAAGTGGTAAAAGGTTCAGATACCCTAAATAGAATATGCTAGGACGATTTGCTGCAATGGCCTCCATTGATAAAGTGTGTTCATCAAAATGTGCATTGGCACCGGCGTTGTAGAAAAATGTTCGGCTGTCACCTGGCACATTCATTACATGGGTATGTGCCGTACAAACATTAGTAATTGATCCTAACTGCTCAACTGGCAAACCAACGTCGTGGCATGCGCGACGAACTAAATCACTGTGATTATCACAGCCCAGCAAACCTGCAGGCCAGATCGGATAATCAACTTGCAATGCTGCCAGGTTGAATGCAACATTTGCTGCACCACCGCCAACGCCGACCGTTTGGCTCGTGATGCTTACAAGATCAGATTTCTCAGGCCACTGTGAAATATCATGAATAATATCTACAATCCAGTTTCCTGCGCATACAATGCCGCGTTGCGCAGTCATTACAGCACCTCTTTAGATAGCTTGCGTAGGGCCGTGGCATCTTCAGTGATAATTGTGAACTGCCCCAGAGGTTTTAGAAAGTATTTTTCAATTAAAACATAACTGCGCATAATGATATTTTTTAGCTTGGTTTTATTGGTATGAAATGGGGTTTCTTGGCACACAATATCCCACTTTGCCCATCTTGGCTGAGCCCATACGTTTTCGATGGGCGTTTTTTTGGCAACTATCAATGTGCAGTTGATATGTGACTTTTTCACGCCAAGTATTCCACGTCTTTAACCTGACCAGATTTGCCTGCTGCGAGTGCTGCCGTCAGGATAGCATGATGATCGCTAGCCTCGGATGGTGTAGCACAATGAAAACCATTCCCATCCCCCCCAGCAAGCTCATCCACATAGGCCGCCCACATTTGTTGAATTGCATCGGCAAAACCGAATTCAAAAATACCGCCTGTAATTGCTGGAAAAAGCGACTGATAACCAAGGTCTTCGGTTTGCCATGTTTGTTTGCCACCTCGTTCATATTTCATGAACTGCCACTGGCGTGGTGATTTAGTAGTGAAAAAGGCTGACCCTTTCATACCTAAAATCCGCAGGGACCATGTGTTGGATTCGCCTGGTGCAATGCGCCATGTTTTAAAGACCAAAGGGAAATCTCCATCTTGCGCTGCGACGTGTCCGGTGATTGTGGCATTGTCCCAGGTTTCGCATGGAACAATATTACCTTTGCCATCTGGCCGATTTGCTACACGCTTCAAAAGGCTTGCGTGGACTGTTTCTGGCTTCCAGCCCAAACGAAGCGGTACATGGCAAACATGCATTCCCAAGTCGCCCATGCAGCCGTATTCGCCATTAATGTCAATCATCCGTTTCCAGTTGATGATTTTGTCTGGATTGATGTCAGATGAATGCAGGAATGCAGACTCCACCTCAATGATATCACCTACTTCACCAGATTTAACAAATTCAATAACCCGTTGTGCGCCTGGAAAGAACGGCATCTCAGAGGAACATCTAACCAAAATATCAGGGTGATCATAAATTGCCTGCGAGATGATTTTATTTTGGGCCATATCCATACCAAATGGTTTTTCACCAAAAAGATGTTTGCCAGCTGCCAATATTTGTGGATAGATATCTCCGTGCAACAGATGGGGAACGGCACAATAAATTGCGTCAATATCTGGATTACTCAGTAATTCGCGAAAATCTGTTGTTGTTTGTTTAACGCTTGGCAAATGGGCTTTAAACCACCCCATCAACGCTTCATTTGTGTCGCAAACGCCTACGATTTTGGGACGCGCTCGGCTTTCAGTTAGGTGTAACCAGCGCGCAGCAGCGGAGGCAAATTCTCGCCCCATCAAGCCACAGCCAATAATTCCAAAGCGAATAGTTTTCATGAGCCTAACCTAATATCGATATAGCAGCATCGACTGATGAGCCGTCGTGGACCACAGCCATCAAGGCGCGGGTCATTGCACCGGGATTGTCATGGTGAATAACGTTGCGGCCATAAACGATACCACGGGCACCTTGATCCATTAGCTCTTTGGTGCGTGTAAGGATTTCAAAATCGGACACTTTCCCGCCGCCGCGCACCAATACTGGAATGCCCTGCGCTATTTCGATAACTTTATGATATTGGTTTATATCGACACAAGGATCAGCCTTGATGATATCAGCTCCCAATTCGACCGCTTGACGAACAAGTGGTAGGATTTTATCCAAATCCCCATCCACCATGTAGCCACCATTGGTGTTATCTTGCATTACCAGTGGTTCAACCATCAAGGGCATCGATACTAAATCACAGGCATGTTTTAATGCATTTATGTTGCGAATACACTGGCGATAGACATCAGGTTCGTCTGGAAGACTAAGTAAGTTCACGACTACACAAGTTGCATCTAGACGGATTGCTTGTTGTACAGGTTGATCGATTGTTTCGGAAAAAAGTAATCGAGGTAGTGGAGTACCATAAACGTTCGCTATATCTGTGCGCAACACTAAGGCTGGGCGATCCTTCCCAGCGCGTTGTTGGAGCAGGGGTGCCGTACCTGGTGGTAATTGGATGGCATCAGGTGCTGCCTTAGCCACAATATCGATAGCAGTTTGCATATTTTCGATACCACCAAGAAATGTCTTTTCGTTAAACATCCCGTGATCTATGGCCACATCAAAACAGTTTCCTGATGTTCCGAATAGTCGGTTTAATCGAGCAGTTTTCATATCAAAATCTCCAATGCGTGTTATTGTGTGGAAACCTTACCAAAATCATACAGTGCCAAAAAACTAAAGTAAGTTCCATTTCTCATAATCAGACACCAACAAATGTATTGCATCCACATCTTCTTCAATTTCTGAAAACCTTCCAATAGGTTCTGCAAAAACGTTATCTGTTAAATCATCGTTTACCGTTGAGACTTCACCAATCAGTACGTCCCCATTTTCGCCCCAAAACTTATGCCAATTACCTGGAGCAAGAGTTACACTTTCTCCTGGTGCAAGCCGAAGAATATCCCCAGCATTAAACATCTTTGCAACTCCATCACAAAATACTGGTACTGGAGCTTTTAAGTCAATCTCACCATTTGCATTACTTTCAAACATCTCTATGGCTAAGGTTGCTCCACCTCGATTTATTATATCTTCAGTTTTAATTATATGGCGGTGTGATGGAGATACCTGATCTTGACGTGATATCATTATCTTTTCAGCATAGCACATTCCTTTACCACTTCTTAGATCAGACATTGAGCCGTTTCGAACAGTAAATAGGAATAATCCCTTTTCATTAAAACGACCTTCGCCATAGTCTGTTATATCCCACCCTAAACGTGCATCAAAAATTGCTTGAAACTCAAGCTTTCGTGCGACGAGTTCACTAGGTTGAAAATAAGCAAATGGTGGCAACCTAAATCCATATGACTTTATAAATTCATCGGATTCTTGTATAATCTTATTAATAATTGAGCGTTTCATATTTTATTCCATTTTACTTGGGTAAATGACACCCTTGCGGATAATGAGGTTTGCATAAAGACAAGGTTCACTTGTTGAAACAATTGCATGACACTTTTTTACACGATCATAAAACTTATTTCCAACCAATGCTGTAAGAGGTTTGTTTGGTGCATATTTATTACAAGTCATGAGCATTTCTTGATGTATGTCATGCAATTCTTCTGGGTTTTCGCCAACTGTTGATCGAAACAAAGCTTGATCCGTAAAATCATCAAGAGGCAGAACACTTAATATAGCATCTATAACAGGTACTAAATTCATTCCATCCAGACGAATAAGTCTACGAGCATTTTCCAATGCAGGGTAATTGCCATCAACAATAGCAATTTCATCTCCATGACCCATGGCTCGCAAAATAGCGAGGAGTTCAGGGCTTAGTATTGGGTTGATACCTTTTAGCAAAATTAGGCTCCTTTAAACAAAACATTTTGGTCAAGAAGGTAAAGCGCAAAAAGTGGTAAGCTTGCGCCGCCAAGTGCTCGGGCGCCGCGACCTACCATACCTTCAAGAATACTTATTTCAGTGATTCCACGTGTGTCTAACTTTTCAATTTCAAGGCGAATGGCATCTACTATCTTTTGCCTTATGTCACTTGGAAATGCCCCATCAATTACAGCTGCCTGAAAATCAATAACTGAAGAAGACGCAACAATAGCCCAAGCTAGATGTCTCGCTGTATCTTCAATCCATTCATCGAGAAGTGGCCCAATTGAATGCCAATCTTCAGGTTCAGACCACTGGTGTGATAGGGTAAACCCGTTTGCTCTCAAGCGCATTTCAAGTGTATAAATAGATGCATTGTCGATAAGTGTGGTAACTTCTCCATCACTATTCATTATAGGCATTGGCCCAATAGCTCCGGCGTTACCGGTTCGCCCAGAATATAATCCATGATTTAATACAACACCACCACCTATAAAAGTGCCAATGAAAAAATATATAAAATCAGCCAATTCTTTACCATGGCCAAAAACAAGCTCTGCGCCACAAGCAGCAGTAGCATCATTTTGCATACTAACCGGCAAATTACTTATAGTTTCTAATTTAGATTCAAAGTCGTTATTTTTCCAAACATTCATTAAATCTTGAGGTGCGTTAATTTTTTCAGCCCAGTTCCATAATTCTGATGGGATCGAAACACCTAGTCCTGCAATGCGCTTTTGTTGAGATGGCGATAATTGTTCTCGGAGAGTAGCAATGCCAGTTTCAACAAAAACTATAACTTCTGATGGGATAGGATAGTCAAAAACTTTGCTAATAGATCCTAACTCTTGGCCTAGAAAATCTACCAAAACTAAATCAGCACTTCTGCGACCAATTTTCAATCCAAATGAAAATACTCCATTTGGATTTAGGCTCATCGGAATAGAGGGTTGCCCAACTTGCCCACGTTGTGGCTTACCTCTTAGTAAAAGTCCATCTTTCTCTAATGACCGCATAATTACTGAAACAGTTTGTGCAGATAGGCCTGATCTACGCGCAATTTGAGATTTTGCAAGGTAACCATGTCGCCGAACAAGAGATAAGACAAGTCGTTCATTATAATCTCGAACACGACTTTGATTGGCTCCTCCACTTGGATCATTCTTTTTTTCAGAAGGTTCATTCAACATATAAAAAATCACTTTTTAGAATTTTTAACCTCATACATGATAGTATTCTGAGATTAATGTTCATTTATGATGGCTTAAGAAGCGCATTTAATCAATATAAATATACTAAATTAATTAATAAATCAAAGTGATTTATCTATTGACAGGATGTATGTCATTATGATTTGTATATTTGGTGAGAAGCAAATCTATGCTTTTACCTAAATGGGAGAACGACTTATGAAAAAAACTATTATCAAATCAGTAATAAGCGCAATTGCTGTAACAACACTTTCGACAAGTGCTTTTGCAGCAGGCACCGCAGCTTGCTTGATTACTAAGAATAATACGAACCCCTTCTTTGTGAAAATGAAAGAAGGCGCTGAAGCAAAAGCAAATGAATCTGGTATAGACCTCAGCTCATATGCAGGAAAAGTTGACGGAGATGCTGGACCACAGATTACTGCAATAGAAAATTGCATGGCATCTGGTGCAAAAGGGATTTTAATTACTGCATCAAACGACGCTGTAATACCAGCTTTGAAAAAAGCACGTGCGGCAGGAATTCTTGTTATAGCACTTGATACTCCAATAGCTGACCCTGAAGCACAAGATATGACTTTTGCAACTGATAATTTTGAAGCAGGCTTGTTAATTGGCAAGTGGGCAAGAGCAAAGATGGGCGACGCTGCAAAAGATGCAAAAATTGGTATGCTAGATATTAATAAAGACAATATTTCTGTTGATGTTGCTCGCGATACTGGCTTTTTAGTAGGTTTTGGTATCGATGTGCCAAATCTAAATGTAATGGGATCTGAGACAGATTCACGCGTGATCGGTCATGAATCATCAGGCGCAAACCCTGAAGGTGGAGTTACTTCTGTAGAAAATCTACTTGCAAAAGAACCTGATATGAACGTTGTTTATACAATTAATGAACCGGCTGCTGAAGGCGCGTTCCAAGCATTGAAAAAAGCAGGAAAAGAAAAAGATGTCTTAATTGTTTCTGTTGATGGTGGTTGCCCAGGTGTTGCCAGTGTTAAGTCAGGCGTAATTGGTGCAACTTCTCAGCAATATCCGCTACTTATGGCATCTAAAGGTATCGAAGCTATTGCAGCATTCGCAAAAGATGGCACCAAACCTGCTGCTTCTGATGGATTAACATTCTTCAATACTGGCGTAAATCTTGTAACAGATTCACCAGCTGATGGTGTTCCGTCAATTGACTCTACAAAAGGCACCGAACTCTGCTGGGGTTAATTTGAATAATTTAAAATATATGATTAAAGTAAAATTAAAGGGCGGTGCATTTGCCGCCCTTTATGTTCAAAGTTTATAAATAAAATATATGCTGGGGAGCTCGGGTGTAGTGAGTCAATCTGAATTTGAAACAAACTTAAACAGTGCAGATAGCGCAGTTGCTGTATTTGAGCGCGATGATCGGACGTTTCTATCGAATGTGAGAAATGCTGTAAGAAATTATCCAACACTTGTCCCCGCATTAGTTTTAATCGTTAGCATTCTAATTTTTGGTATCATTGCACCTAGATTCTTAAGTCCTGGTGTTTTGTCTTTAGTCCTTCAACAGGTAACTGTTATTGGCATTGTTGCAATCGCACAAACGTTGATAATACTAACTGCAGGGATAGACCTTTCAGTTGGTGCAATTTTGGTTCTTTCAACATTTGTGATGGGTCGGCTTTCTGTGTCATATGGGGTCCCACTTCCAATTGCGATTGCCGCTGGTATGGCAATTGGCACACTGATGGGTGCTTTTAATGGCTTCCTTGTAGCTAAGATTAAACTACCTCCGTTCATCGTAACGCTGGGAACGCTATCTGTATTTACAGCACTAAAATTGTGGTATTCTGGATCAGAATCTATTCGAAATTCTGACATTGAAGCAAATGCACCTTCACTTCTTTGGTTTGGTGAAGCAGCAGCACGTCCTTTTGGGGCTACTATTACATATGGTGGAATTGCATTAATTTTATTAGCCGCAGTCTTTTGGTTCATTCTGCAACACACCGCTTGGGGCCGTCATGTTTATGCAATTGGAGACGACCCAGAAGCTGCTGCCCTATCAGGTATTAAAACTGATAGAACATTAATTTCTGTTTATGCTGTAGCTGGACTAATTTGTGGTTTTGGAGCCTGGGTTGCTATTGGACGCGTTGGTTCAATTTCTCCAATCTCATTTGAAGAAATTAATTTGGCTACCATTACTGCCGTTGTAATTGGTGGCACATCATTGTTTGGAGGACGAGGATCTATACCTGGCTCCGTGCTAGGTGCATTAATTGTGGGAGTATTCACTACAGGATTATCGCTAGCTGGTGTGGATGATTACTGGCAAATGTTTGCCGTGGGTAATCTTGTTTTAATCGCTGTTGCCTTAGATCAATGGCTGCGGAGGGCTACACAATGAAGAATATTACTCATAATTTAGAGCCCGTACTTCAAGCTAAAGGTTTGATGAAAAGATATGGCACGGTTGTCGCGATGAATGGTGCAGACTTTGATCTTTATCCAAATGAAGTTTTAGGAGTTATAGGTGACAATGGTGCAGGTAAAACTACTCTGATCCGTGCCATTTCTGGTGCTACTGCACCTGACCATGGGGTTATAGAGCTCGACGGAAAACTTGTAAATTTTCATACTCCAGATGACGCTCGGAATGCTGGTATTGAAACAGTATACCAAAACTTGGCTTTGTCGCCAGCCTTATCAATTGCAGATAATATGTTTCTTGGCCGCGAGATTCGTGAAAAAGGGATAATGGGCAAGCTATTTCGCAAATTAGATCATAAACAAATGGAAACATTTGCACGTGATAAACTTTCAGAGTTGGGACTGCTTACAATTCAAAATATTAACCAGGCAGTCGAAACTTTATCTGGTGGGCAGCGTCAGGGAGTAGCAGTAGCAAGAGCTGCTGCCTTTGGTTCTAAAGTTGTAATTATGGATGAGCCTACAGCAGCTTTAGGTGTAAAAGAATCTCGCCGAGTTTTAGATTTGATTCAAGATGTAAAATCTAAAGGTATTCCCATTGTACTAATTTCGCATAATATGCCTCACATTTTTGAGGTTTGTGATCGTATTCACATTCATCGCTTGGGTAGACGCCTTTGCACAGTTGATCCAAAAATAATTTCGATGTCTGATGCTGTGGCCATGATGACAGGAGCAATGGAGCCACCACCTGAAGCTTTGGCTGCAAAATGAAACCAGAGGCTCTCAGCGATTATATTATTGAAAATTCTGAAGGTCGAAAACGCTATATCGTGGCTATTGCGGGGCCACCAGGAGCGGGTAAGTCTACATTTGCTCAGGCGCTTCTTTTATTGTTAAAAGAAAAATCTATTCAAGCAAAAATTATTTCTATGGACGGATTTCATTTGGACAATTCAATCTTGGTGGACCGAAATCTATTAGATCGCAAAGGTGCACCAGCTACTTTTGATACTGCAGGATTTATTCACTTGATGAACAGGCTAAGTAATTTTGAAGATGATGTAGTTATTCCAGAATTTGATAGAAATAAAGATTTATCTATTGCTGGATCGAGCATCATATCAACAAAAGACAAGGTGTTGATTGTTGAAGGAAATTATTTGCTCATTGAAGAAGAACCATGGACTAAATTAAAAAAAACTTGGGACCAAACAATTTTCATAAATCCTGGTATAGATACCTTAGAGCAGCGTTTGCTGAATAGATGGCTTAGGCATGGGTTGGATACACAAGATGCAAAGAAGCGCACGTTAAGTAATGATTTACCAAACGCACGCTATGTAATTGAAAAATCTTCAGATTCTGACATTCAAATTTTCTAATTTTTTAGAAGAACTGCTTTCGCTAGCTCTATAATCTTGTCTTCATATGCTAATTGAGACCAAGCACAGTCTAGCGCCAGTTTTCCCAATTCTCTACGGTTAAAAGTTTCCAGTGAAGATTAGTCGCAATTTGCTCAGAAAAATTCGATTTAAGTTTTCCATCTTTTGCGATTGCTATAACTGTAGCAAAACTAATTCAACGCCAAGGCAGGCTTATACTCAATCTATTTGTTTGGTTTTGTGAATTTTATTAATCTACCAGATTGACCATCCTCTAACACCCAAATCGCACCTTTATCGTCTATTTCGACTTCTCTAACTCTTTTAGACCAACTGAAGCGTTCAGCCTCAAACGGCTCTCCATTATTAAAGTCAATTCTAACCAGTGCCTTACTTTTTAATCCTCCAATAAATGCATTTCCTTTCCACTCAGAAAATTCATCTCCTTCATAAAAAATTAATCCTGATGGAGCTACCGTAGGCACCCAATAAAGTTTTGGCGCCATAAATTCTGGCCTTGTTTCATGAACTGGAATTTTTGCTCCACTGTAGTGATTGCCTTCTGATACTACTGGCCACCCATAATTTTTACCTGCAACTATTAAATTAAGCTCATCTCCGTGCCTTGGACCCATTTCGTGCGCCCACAGTTGACCATTTTTGGCAAATGCAATTCCAAGGGCATTTCTATGACCGAGTGTCCAAAAAGTCTTTGCGAGGTCACCTTTGTCCTGAAATGGGTTGTCTGTAGGTATGGTTCCATCTTCATTAAGGCGGATAATTTTCCCTAATGCCATGTCCCATCTTTGTGCAGGAGATTGCTCTTGCCGATCGCCCGACGTAATAAAAATTTTTCTGGAGTGTTGTGTTCCTTCAAGGCCAAATACAATTCTGTGGGAAAAATGCCCTTTTCCTGATCGAGCGGGCGTTTGCTTCCAAATGGTTTCAATATTGTTCAGCTGAGGTTTATCTAACCTCTCTAGCGTGCCCCGTATTATGGTCGCATATCGTGTTTTTCCTGCATTGTCTGAATTTATGTAAGAAATATAAACTAGTTTATTCTCTGTAAAATTTGGATGAAGAACGACATCACCTAAACCTCCTTGACCACCTGCAAAAACCTTTGGAACTCCAGATACTAAAGACTTTTTACCACTCCTATTTACGAGCCAAAGCTTTCCAGCTTTTGTAGTGATAATTAGGTTGTCACTATTAACAAAAGACATCGCCCAAGGGCTGTTGAATTCGGAAACAACTTTTCCTTCTAATTTGCTACCCTCACTTCCAGAAACAACATTATTGGCCCAAGCATTTGAAGCAAAATTAATTAGCAATATTATAATAACTGTACGCATTAATTACTTTCCCTATTCACTGTAATTCTATCAAACTATTCAAAACAGTATTAGTAGTAGAATAGAGAATATTCTGTTTATCTTTAGGTTCAATGGTTTTGTGTAACATTAAGAACGATCAACGCTTAACTATAATTAATATTGTACGACTGAAAGCGTCGCCACTTACTGACTTTAAGTAATTGTTTTGGATCAATATAATTATATCATATATATTTAATTTCTATACTAGTGCCCATGTAATTAACTTGAGCTATATCTTTGGATAGTTGCACGCGCCTGCGTATAGGCGTCATTTAAATCGCGAGACTTGCTCCTCAGTAAAATAAGAGTATTGCTAAAATATTAAACGAAATGAAGGTTATAACAGTTCTAGGAGGTACATAGCATATGTGTACTGTTAGGCTATATGATTTAAGTTTTTTAGAGCTACAGCGTAGAAAAGGATAAGAATATCAGATACTTATTTGTCATAATTATTATTTTATTTTCAATTTTAGCCTACGTGCGTCTTGTGCAGGTTCATCCAATTAACAACATCCCAAATTCAATTTCTAACCAACTTTCAAGTAAAGGTTTTGTATTCATAAAAGCCTATACAGGGAGCAAAGATGAATTGTATAAAGAAATAACAAAAGTAGCATTAGGGACACCCCGTACATTATTACTTTCTAATGACCCATTACAATTTATAACCCGGTCAAAATTTTTAGGATTTCCTGATATTACAGCCATAGACATTCAAGATGGAAATTTGATTATTTATGCAACTTCAGTATTTGGACAGCTTGATTTTGGTGTTAATCGTGCGCGAGCCTTAAAATGGGTAAGCATAGTAAAAAATTCATTACCTGTGGATTCCATTATTGATTGGTAATGATATGATTTGCAGGTGTTTAACCATTATCTATATCCCATCATAAACTTGTCAAAAGTGAAGGTGCGATATACATCAATCGATGTAAGGAGTTTATAATGGTTCTCAGATTAGAAGGGGTTAAAAAATCTTTTCGTAATAACGAAGAGCTTGTTCCAGTTTTACAAGGGGTCAGTTTTGAGCTCGAGGCTAGTGATACTTTGGCATTGCGTGGAGAATCTGGTAGTGGAAAAAGTACGTTACTTCATATAGCAGGCGCTTTAGAGGCTGCAGATGCAGGTCGAGTTTGGGTTTCTGGTAAGGAACTAACACAGCTCAACGATGGTCAGCGTGCTCAATTACGTAGAACAGACATCGCCTTAATTTTCCAACAGTTTAATTTAATTCCTTCCCTGACGGTTGCTGCTAATATTGCATTCCAATCTGCGTTATCAGGAACGCCAGACTTGGTTCATATAAAACATATTGCTTCCGCTTTAGGCTTAGAAGAACAAATGCAAAAATATCCAGAGGCTCTATCTGGTGGGCAACAACAGCGCGTTGCCATCGCACGGGCAATTGCAGCAAAGCCGAAGTTGTTGCTCGCAGACGAGCCTACCGGTAATCTTGATGAAATAACTGCCCAAAGTGTGTTGGATCAAATGCTAAAACTAGTTGCACAAACAGGTACTGCATTGATGATTGTAACTCATTCCACAAACATAGCTGCCCGCATGAATCGTCAATTGCAACTTCGTAATGGGCTTTTGGAATGATTGCTTGGTGCCTGAAGGCGCTTTTATCGCATTGGTGGCGTAATCCAGTTCAATTATTTGCATATTTAGCAGGGCTTGCTTTAGCTACCGCACTTTGGTCTGGGGTACAGGCTATTAACTCTGAAGCTCGTGCAAGCTACGATGCTGCGGCCAAAACATTAGGTGAGGGACAGTATGATCTGTTGATCCCAAAGCAGGGGAGCCGCATTCCTCAAGATATTTATGTTTTGCTTAGAAAATCAGGTTGGCTAGTCTCACCTGTAATTGAGGCGCGTATTAATGATGTGCGTCTTTTAGGCATTGATGTTGTGACTTCTGCTACAGGGTTACCTAATTTAGCTAGTGGGCAATCTGCGATTACTTACGATACCTTATTTGCAAATGAAGAAACTGCGCTTAAAGTTTCTATGTTGGCTAATGTTACCGTGGATAAAAGTATTGCACCGGGCATAGCCATAGGTGACATTGGTCTTGTTCAAAGGATCCTAAAGCGGGATGATTTGACCCGCCTCATTTTATTGCCAAATCAACCTATTAAACAGCTAAGCCTAGGTATGGTTGCTCCCAATTTACGGATTCAATCTGCACATGCAGTTGCAAACGTTACGGAACTTACGGGTAGCTTTCATTTAAACTTAACTGCCTTTGGTTTGTTAAGCTTTGTTGTTGGTTTGTTTATAGTAAACAGTACTATTGGTTTAGCATTTGAACAAAGGCGGGGTATGATCCGCACTGTTCGCTCGCTTGGCGTGCCAATGCGCACTCTTATTGCGCTAATTACTTTTGAGATGATGACTTTAGCTGTGATCGGGGCGGGGCTTGGTATTATTTTGGGTTATTTTATTGCAGCTTTTTTGCTACCAGATGTTGCTGCAACATTGAGGGGTCTCTATGGTGCGCAAATCTCAGGCACACTTGAATTACGTGCCTCTTGGTGGGTATCAGGCATGGTGCTTGCATTAATTGGTACAGCTGTAGCACTTTCATCAAGGATTTGGCAGATTGTACAAATGCCACTTTTAGCAAGTGCCAAACCTCGCGCATGGGTTGTTGCCACCGCATCACGTTTTCGATTGCAATTAATTATAGCAATTACATTGTTATTTTCTACAGTGCCATTAGCCATGACCTTGGAAGGTTTGCTGGCTGGATTTATTTTGTTGGGGTGTTTACTAATTGGTGCAGCATTGGCTTTACCCCCCTTGCTGGGCGGCCTTCTAACTTTGGTTCAAAAGTATACTGTTGCGCCAGTTTGGGAATGGTTTTGGGCTGATACTAGACAGCAACTGTCAGGGCTTAGCCTTGCGCTTATAGCTCTTTTATTAGCAGTCTCAGCCAATATTGGCGTTTCAACTATGGTGTCAAGCTTTCGACAAACCTTCATAGCGTTTCTTGATCAAAGGCTAGCACCAGAACTCTTCGTGGAGGTAGATACAGCTGACCAAAGTGCTGCATTGGAAATGTTTTTAATGAACCGCCAAATTGAGGTTTTGCCCTTACTTACAACGCAAGTCGTAATAGCCGATTTACCTGTAGATCTATATGGTATCCGTGTTGGCCAAACTTATCGAAATAACTGGATTTTTTTAGATAATACTCTCAATGCATGGGATGTTATTGAGAGAGGTAAGGCAGTTGTTGTCAATGAACAATTTGCACGACGTGCTGACCTCTGGGTTGGAAGTCTAGTACAAGTGAGCCGTGATTTAATACTACCTATTGCAGGAGTAGTTGGTGATTATGGTAATCCGAAAGGGCAGATTATTATAATTGAACGAATATTTAAAGATTTATATCCAAATCTCTACGCATCAAATTTTGGGGTGCGCACTAAAGATGCAGCTCAATTACGTAGCCAAATTGTAAATACGATTGGCATTAAAAATAACGCAATTATTAACCAAGTGGGAATAAAGGCACTATCACTTGAGGTTTTTGAGAGAACGTTTGTAGTCACATCGGCTTTAAATGTTTTAACACTAGGCGTTGCTGGCTTTGCTATTTTGATGAGTCTTCTGACATTGGCTGATTTGCGTGTACCACAGCTTGCCCCTGTTTGGGCATTAGGGCTCACACGTCGCCGTTTGGCGTGGTTAGAGTTATTGCGTGCAGTCTTGCTGGCTGGAATAGTCTTTGTTTGTGCTATTCCTATGGGCCTTGCACTTGCATGGATATTACTGACAATTATCAATGTTGAGGCATTTGGATGGCAATTACCAATGTATTTGTTTCCGCTTAAATATTTAGAATTAGGAGGTTATGCTTTAATTGCTGCGTTTTTAGCTGCAATGTGGCCTGCTGTTCGCCTTATGCGTACGCCACCATCAACTTTATTGAGGGTCTTTGCTAGTGAACGTTAAAATATTATTTTTTATATTTTGGTTGCCTTTTAGCGCTGTTGCGCAAGGGTTTTCCGATCTTGGCTCCAGGGCTGATGGGTTTGCAATCCCAGAGCTGAATTCAACTTTTAGCTTTCCTAGTGATCACGGTGCACACCCTGAATATAGGATTGAGTGGTGGTACTTAACTGCGAACTTGAATGGTTCAGATGGTAAAAAGTACGGTTTACAATGGACCCTCTTTAGAACTGGGCTCACACCAGGAGAGGCTGAAGGCTGGCGATCGCCACAAGTATGGTTTGCGCATGCTGCAGTCACCACACCTGATCAACACTTTGCCACTGAACGTTTTGCTCGTGGTGGGATAGGGCAGGCGGGAGTGGAGACAACCCCGTTTCGTGCTTGGATCGATGAATGGATGTTAGATGGTGAAGACTTTCAAAAGATGACCCTCACTGCAAATGGGCCTAATTTTGGATATGACATGTCACTTCAAGCAAATGGCCCATTAGTTTTTCATGGTGATAAAGGTTATTCGGTTAAATCGGAACAGGGCCAAGCCAGTTATTATTATTCACAGCCATTTTTTAAAATTGATGGAACGCTAAAATTACCTGCTGGTAACATTGAAGTGGAAGGGAATGCCTGGCTTGATCACGAATGGTCGTCACAGCCATTATCAGATGATCAATTGGGCTGGGACTGGTTCTCGTTATCGTTCGTGGATGGTGCAAAGTTGATGGGTTTTCAACTACGCCAAAAAGATGGATCACTTTACAGCTCTTCGACTTGGATCTCACCTGATGGCAGCACTTCATCCTATCCAAATGGTGCATTCTCAGCTTTTCCACTAAATATAAAGTCAATAAAAGATCATAATATGCCTATTAAGTGGCGTGTAACTTTGCCAGATAAAAATGTTGATGTAGTTGTAATTGCTCATAACCCTGATGCTTGGATGGAACTATCAATCCCCTACTGGGAGGGACCAGTTAACGTTTCAGGCAGCCATTTAGGGCATGGATATTTAGAGATGACTGGTTATTAATAATGCAAACGATCTAAATGCTTTTCTAGACGACGCTTGGTAACACTGATTGTCATTAAAAAGCGCCCTAATATTCAGATATGAGTTTTCGAAGATCGAAGAGCAACATCAGCTGCACTATTGATTGTCTCACCGAATAGTTCATAATAGGGCCTCTTTTGAGAATGGCAAAGATTGGCCAAATACTTGAAGGTAAATACATTTTTATCAGTAATTGGGAATATCCAAAGTGACTATTTATTTTATTCGACACGCTCAATCAGCCTTCAATGCGGTTTATGATCCTAAAAAGCCAGATCCCATGATATTTGATGCACCTATCACTGCTCTTGGAGAAACTCAGGCTCAGCAAGCTCGTAGCGAAGTCAAACAACTTGATCTTACAAACGTCATTGTTTCGCCGTTCACTAGGACATTACAAACGGCCCAAATCATTTTTGGAAATAGGTTACCGTTTCAGATTAATTCTGAAGTGCGAGAGCAACTTTGCAATAGCTGTGATGTAGGAAGTCTGCCAGAAGAACTTGCTAGAAATTACCCACATCTTAACTTTGATCATCTAGATGATTGCTGGTGGCATGAAGGAGAAAAGGACCACCGAGGGATTTCAGTTGAACCAGAAGAGGTTTTACTGGAAAGGGCGAACAAGTTCGCTGACTTTCTCAAACGTGAAGCCATTCATTCCACAGCAATTGTCTCTCATGGCAACTTTATTCGTGCGATGACTGGAATTAAACCTAATAACTGTGAAGTGATAAAATTTGACCCACGCTACGATATTCTTGGACAAACTTGACGGTATTTTAGTTCGCACCTAATTTTTATGAGTGACAACAAAAATCCATTCAAATATTTCAAGATTTCGCTTAAATCATCTGGTTTGGTTAAATAACTGATATTCTTGTTTATTTAAGGCAATAACTTGCCGCGCCATTTCAATGATTGCCTGTTTAAGGTTATTAAATCAGTGTCACCTGAAATTATATCATTACACAAGTCGACAGCATTTGCAGCCTGATCATGGGTTAGGTTTTTATATGCGGGTCGAAGCAGATAATCGTACCATACGCCTTCGCAAACAGCGTCAAGCACAATACGCTGAAAGCAGTGATCATTTCGAACTGGCCAGTGCCTGTGTGACGTTCGTGCAAGATGTGGCATGGTTTCTTTTGTCAAAACCATATATCGCGATACAAGATCGGAGGTGCGTGATTGTTCCTTTGGCATTACTCTTACTTTTTAAATCCGATAATAAATATATATAAATTATTAAGTAAAACTTATATGATGCTTAAGGCTATAATTAGTTTGTAATAATAGCATTAGGATAAAAACTGATCTACTTCTCTGGAATGTTGTATAAAAATCTTCATCGCATCGCCTTCTGATAACTGCCTTATAGCGCCATCAGCCACTTCGTCCTTTGACCACATCCAGTCTTTAACTGGATCATCTTTCATTGCCCAATTTGAGAATAATCGCCGCTTTGATCTGCCATCTTCCAAAAGTATTACGTCAGTATGCCGATTATCGAGTTTTATCTTTGAGTAAACAAAATCGATTTTATGAGCTGGACCCTCTAAGTACTGCAAGTATAGGTCTGATCTACAAATTAAAGCTCCAGTGATCTCGTTTTTTTTATTGTTAACTTGAGACTGTATTAGAATACTATCTAGAATTTTATCACTGAAGCCAACTGGGGTAGATACATAAATTACTTGCTTAATTAATGAATGATTTCGATTTGTCATAGTAATTAACGTATAATAAATATGTATTATGTCAAATCAGCCAGTTTGTTTATGCTATTATGCTAGCTGAAGACCTTTATCGAGGATAAGTTTATTTCGAGAGGATGGGTTGTGGAAGGCGCAGATATTAAACGTGAAACGCGTCTATACCTTAGCTCACTGCTCTTTAAAAACTTCCATAAATTATGCATAAACCGGATTTCTGTATTTTGTCCTCGCCTTTTGACATAGTTCTCGCTTCCTAGGCTTGTCTTATGTTTCTGTTGCATTACTTAACATTGACGCAATATGCGCGATGTTAAATATTTATTAATAGTGAGGAAAGTCATTGAAAAAAGCTCTTTTATTTGGGTCTATAGGTGTACTTACAGAAACATCAGAATTACAAAGAAGAGCCTATAATATGGCACTTAAATTAAATGATATTGAATATACCTGGAATATTGGAACATATTGTGAATTGTTAAAAAAGCCTGGTGGAAAAAAACGTTTATCTTCATTTGGCGGTAAAATTCTTTCAGATGAACAAATTGAAAAAATTCATATTGATAAACAACAAATTTTTGAAGATTTAGTGAAGGATGGCATTGAGCTAAGGCCTGGATGCCTCCAAACTTTAAAAAAATGTAAGGAGTTAGGTATTAAAGTAGGTTTTATAACTACTACGACGCCTAAAACCATAAATATAATAAAAGAAGGTTTATCGAATTTTCTTGATTTTGAAGATTTTGACTTAATCACTTCAAATCAAAAAGTGACATTCGATAAACCTAATCCCGAAGTTTATAAATATGCTCTAAAAGAATTAGGAATTTCAGCAAATGACGCAGTTGCTATTGAAGATACTACAGTCAATCAATCCTGTGCAGTTGAATCTGGCATTGAATGCCATTTATTCCCGGGTGAATACGCAACGATTGGTCACAAAGACATGGTAGGCAAGAAATTCATATCAGAAAAATTGGAATTTTCCGAAATAATTGTTTAAGCATATAAAATATAAAATTCCTGTAATTATTCAGGAATATTTATTAATTATTATTTTGATAAGTAATTAGAAATTAGATCAATAAGTTTCAATTATATTGTGGTTTTGCGCCGCAAGATCTAGTTCACATTGTTAAGATTAAAAAAGATAGCGTTCTTTTGCAAACAAAGCTGCTTGTGTCCTATTTGACACTCCTAACTTGGAAAATATATTCTTAACGTGAAGTTTTACCGTAACTTCTTGGATATCAAGGTTCCTTGCTATCTCTTTGTTTGATAGTCCGATGCATAACTGCTCGAGTGTTTGCATTTCACGTGCAGAGACATTGGTAAAGTCATCATGATTTTTACTTGCTGGTGCAGATGATACTAAGTCAAAAGGTAAGTATCGCTCTCCTGATAAAATGAATTTAATTGCGTTAATGAAAGAGGTGGCTGATAGTGATTTTGGGATAAATCCTCTTGCATGGCGCTCCATTGCATTATTCGCTATTTCACGATTGGCAACACCAGACATCAGCGCAACTTTGGTAGCCGGATAGGATGTGCAAGCACGCTCTAATCCTTGAAGCCCATTCATACCAGGCATATTGTAGTCCAGTATTAAGAGATCTATGGAGTCTACCCCGCTCATCACCTCTAAAGCGGAAGCCAAGTCGTGAGCTGTAAAGACTTTAAAGCTATCAACTGTTTCCAAATATGCAGCGATGGTGTCACGAACTAAATCATGATCGTCGGCTATAAGTATGTTTGTCATGGTTATTTAATACTAGGATTCTATCCCAATTAATAGAAAAAAAATTCGAAATTAATTATAAACCTATACTTAAGTATACTATACTATCCCGATGCCTTATTTCGTCATACTTCCGTCTAGGTTATTTTATTCTCAAACAAACTTGGGGATAACATTAACTTTTAGAATGCATTGTTTATCAACTTTTGTGGTATTTTTTGCACTTCTTTTCAATTTTACAGGTTCAGTATAAGTGCAAGAAATCAATGCATTGGAAGTATCTTTTCCACCGTAGAAAACTTTACAGTTGCATTTAGTAGAGCTTTTTATCTTAGACCAAATCCAGTCGTTGTAAATTAAAAGCTGTTTGTTTCACATGTTTATATAAGTATAAGTTAGCGAATGAATGTTGAATTAAAAGGGTATCGAAGTCTAATTTTGGTTGGCCTAGGTCTGCTGGCGCTCTTGCTTGGGTTGATGATAAGTAAATTACTTTCTGAATATGAAAATTTATCAATTGTTGAAGATACGATTTTTACAGGACAGGATTACTATCAGCTTGATGCCCAATTAGCAGACTTAGATATAACTTTACGCGAACAGATAACAAATAAGAATATATCAAAAGATGAGCTTTTACTGAAGGTCGATACTGTCTTGAATAAACTTTATGTTCTGGAAAGCAGTCAATCTGGGGTAATTTTAGGTTATAATGAAGAAGTGCGGGTCTTAATGAAACCAATCGATCAATTTGTTGGTAAAACAATTTCAATTTTAGAAAAGAATGATGAAATATTATTTGATGATATATTAGTTCTGCATGAAATGGTTAAAAAGGTCAGGCCTAAAATTAGTAAAAATGCGTTTCTTGTTTACCGATTAGCCGTTATTCGATCGCAAGAGCAGCGGGTAAATTTTTCAAAACAGCTTATGTGGACTGGTGGTTCGGCTGTTTCATTTTTGATAATGCTTGCTGGCCTTTTGCTTTTGTTAGATCGTATGTTGAGATCTGCAATTCGGCGTGCAGATGAACTTACTGCCTCTTCTAGGCAATTAGCTTTAACCGTAGCCGGCTCAATGGACGCAATCATTATAGCAGATGGATACAGTAAAATTATTGAATATAACACTTCTGCGGAAGGTGTCTTTGGATGGTCTCGCAAGGAAATTATTGGAAGAACAATGGAGGAAATTCTTTTCCCCAAAGGCCTGAGAGACGCTTATAAAAATGCAATGGCCCAATCCTCAGAGGTAACTAATACAAATGCCGTTGATGGTGTCCGAGTTGAGTTAACTGCTTGGAGGAAAAATGGTGAAGAATTTGAAGTTGAATTAAATATGACGTATGTTGAACGTAATGATGATGCCATATACATGGCGTACATACGCGATATCAGTGATCGAAAGGTTGCTGAGAAAATTTTGATTGAAGCCCGTGATCGAGCTGAACGCACAGATAAAGCAAAGTCGCAATTTCTGGCTGTTATGAGTCACGAAATGCGAACCCCTTTAGCAGGTATTATAGGCGTGATGGATTTGCTTAAGGCAACCAACCTTTCAAAAAAGCAGGATCATTATGTTCAGATTGCAACGTCTTCTGGTGAAGTGATGTTAGAACATATCAACGAAGCACTTGATATAACGCGAATTGAAGGTGGTGCTTTTGAATTATCCCCTCAAGAATTTAATTTACCTGATTTGGCTAGATCTTTGGTGGAGGTTTTAAAGCCACTTGCTAATGAAAAAGAGTTAAGTTTAGAACTTCAAATTGATGACAACATTAAGGCTTATTTTTTGGGAGACAGTCATCGGATTAGACAGATTTTGACTAATCTATTGGGAAATTCGATCAAGTTTACGGATGAAGGAAGTATCCAATTTGTAATTAGCTGTAGTCATGAAGCAGATGTTTCCAGACTTAAATTCACAATAACTGACACTGGTTTGGGTATTGCACCAGAAAACCATGAAAAGATTTTTGAGGATTTTGTGGCTATTTCATCTGGTGATGAGCGTCAATCCAGGGGTGATGGATTGGGACTTTCTATTTCTCGCAAGATTGCACGTCAAATGGGTGGAGATATTATTGTGGAAAGTAATATCAATGAAGGAGCTACGTTTATTCTGAACTTACCGCTGAAGCAAGTTGCTAAGACTGATGTTGTTGAACCTAAAGCATTAGATATTCCTATTGAGAACTTTAAAAAAATTAACGTACTTGTCGTTGAAGATAGTACTACAAATAGAGAAGTTCTTTGCGATATGCTTGAAGGGATGGGGCATAATGTGAGTAGTGCAACAAATGGATTGGAAACTTTAGACCTGGCTAAAAAACAAATATTTGATATCATTTTCATGGATATAAACATGCCAATCATCGGTGGGATTGAGGCCACACACAAAATTCGCTCAGGTGGAGGATTGAATTCAAAAACATATATCGCTGGTCTAACAGCGCACGGTAGTGATGAGTTTGGAGTGGAAGCAAAAGAAGCTGGTATGGATTGTTATATTACAAAGCCTATCCGTTTAGCTGCTTTACGAAAGATTATTTCAGATGTTATTTCTGATTCTTCATTTGAAACTATTGGTGAACTCTCACCAGTGTTAATGGAATTATTTGAAACCCTTGGTCGAGAGAAAGCCTTGGGAGTTGGTTGGGTATTTTTTGAAGAACTTGAACAGTTTATTAAGCAGTATGATCAGGATTTTTTTGGAAAAGATAATAATGCACTAGCGGAGGCTGCTCATAAATTAAAAGGTGCCTCAGCTATGTTTGGTCAAGACTTGTTAGAGAAGCAACTTGCTCAACTAGAATTTGATGCCCGAAAATATGCTACCAAGGATTTGACTGATCGCATTCGAAGCCTTGAAGGTATTGCGAAACACTCGGAGGCAATATTTAGTAATTATGTGTCTTTGATTATAAAATAGATTTAGTCAGAATGTGTGGCCATTTCTTTAAGTTATTGTTTTTTGTTTTGTGGGATTCCTTTAGAGTATTTCGACTATTTTGAAAATCTGTACATTATTTGTACATTTTTTATATTGTGAATAATTACGAAAAAGAATAGCCATATATACCAAGGTATTATAAATTAATATTGTATTAAGAGTAAAAACATATGTTTGAAAATTTTCAAGTATCTAAAATATTCTGGTTTTCAATGAGCATAGCCTACTCCTTTTGTTTTTCTGCATTGTATATATATTCAACTATTCCAGAATATTTGCTCGAACTTGATAATACTATACAGGTTAACTTGACTATGAAGCTTGCATCTGTTCGCTTGGCAATTATAGCATTAGCTTTGGTGGCATATCCCATAATCCTATTTAGATTTTTTAAATATGCAAAGTATTTTACTGTTGCATTAACTGCATGGGCTGTTGCCATATATATTGATGATTATTTTGTTTTATCAGAAATTATTAAATACCCGGAAAGTCAGTTAATTTCACTGATACAGTCACTTCGTCCAATCATGATTGCCAGTTTGTTTTGGATGAGTATTGAGCTCGTATTCCGCCCTATGACAGAGGATTGATAGTATGAAAAATAAAAATACAGACGATCTTGAATTCTCAACCATACTGGGGCAAGCATCAGATGAGCACTCAATTGATAAAAACTATGTTGTTCAATCCTCTACTTTTAGACTGACATTCAGTTTTATCAACTTATACGCTCTAATACTTATTGTATTGTTTTTTATTGTAAAAGGTAATCTCGTTGAAGGTATTAATAATAATTTCCTCGATACAGGATTTTTATCTGTCTTAAACACCAGAGCTATATTGCTTTTTATACTTCTTATATCCCTAAATATCACGGCTTATTTTAATTCTGGATTTAAGTATGTCTGTTTAATTATGTTAGTTTATATGCTCAATAGCGCAATTGATAATGCAGTACTATTTTCTGGATTCATGCACTTAACTGACAGGCCATACTTTTCTGCATTTAGTGTAACTAGGCCCTTGTTTATTATTGCGCTGTTTTGGGTTTTTATAATCCATAAAGATAAGAAAAAATCGATTAAAAAAGTATAAGATTTAATAACCAATAATATTTTTTATAGTTTTAAAAAATTTTCGCCAATACTTTGGATATATCTAGCATCTAGATACCAATGAAGGCGTGTGTCCGTATCTGTCTAGTTCACCCAGAAGTAAATAGCCGGAATGCTCGTAACAGCATTAGTAAGTAATTGTGACGATAATCTGGTCACTGTACTCCCCCTCGGGCACTATTTGCGCTGAAGGAATGCTACCATAAACTGTAAGGGTTTGAGGGGCGCCAGTTCCAGTAAATGAAACACCTGTGGGGTCAGAATTTCCCCAAATTGTTTTCCGAGAGACATCTGAATAAACTTGATAGACTAGATACTCACTTGCTCCAGTAGTCATTCGGCGAACTGGCACATCAGTCGAACCTGATCCTTCGTAAGCACCCGCATTCATTGTGATCTGGGCTGCTGCGCCAGAGGTGCAGGTTGAAATTATCGTAGCCGTGGCATTAAGCGTGGTCGATGCGTTGGCGACAACACCATCATAGGTTCCAAACGCCATTGGGGTGGTGTCTATTGAGCAGGAATGTCTAACTGTTGCGCTAACGTTCATGATTGAAGTGCCCGTGTCAGCGTGGGATTGGGTGCCAAGAATAGTGAAGCCGAGTGATATAGCTGATACGATCGCTCGTTTCAGAGGGCTTTGGTTGAAGTTCGTTTTCATAACTCGTTCATTTTCTTTAACAAAATTATCTCTAGACTACCACTGGAAGTGATCCGTTTGACTGTCTGCTTTTGTTGGATGCAATAAAAGTTTTCCCTTAAATTGATAGGTAAGGGTCGTTCAAAAACATCGTGTTTTGCCGCTGTATGACCTATATTTAGTTACAGGACTTCGGGATTATTAGCCTTTATTTCACTCTACTTAAGTATAGGAGTATATACTAAAGTATGCTTATGTCTGTACTTTTTTTTTGAATTCTATCCCACTACCTCAAGCTAGAGACTGCCCGTAATGATAGAAATGAACTCATGTGGATGGTTGCTCCTATCCATTGCAGAAAACTGTATTTTAAAAAAAGGAAAAAAGTATGAATATAAAATTTAAACGAAATAATATAAAACTTGCAATAGCAGCAGGTATTGCGCTCAGCACTGTAACTCTAAGCATGCCTGCCTATGCTACCCCATTAACCAAATCTGGAGATATGCTGGTTCAAGCTCATGTCGGCGACCACTGTAAAATATCTACGAATACAATAAATTTTGGAGAATATGATCCTATCGTCACAAATGCGACCTCCCCATTGACAAAAAAGGGTGGAATAGACTTAACATGTACTATGGCGTCAATAAACAGCATAACAATGTCTGTTGGTGATAGCCATGGTGGTACATTAGGTGCTGGTGGTTCGGCTACGCGCCGAATGGAAGCTGCTAACGATGAAACAAATTACTTAGCTTATGAACTTTATTCCGATGACAGTTACTCGACACTATTCGACCCTACATCTGGTGTAAGTTACACAGGTAAAGGAACTTCAGATACAGTAGAAATTTTTGCTCAGGTATTTGCAGGGCAAACCGGAGTTAGTCAAGATGACTATGAAGACAAAATACTTGTAACAATCACTTATTAGTAGCTACAATTATAATAATATTGGCCGCCTGCGGCCAGTATTTTTTTTGAAAAAGAAGACATGAAAAATAGTGTGAAATCGAGTATAAACCAAAGATTGTTTAAAATTGTGGCCCTATCGGCTGTGCTATTAGATGCTGCGGGACTTAGCCTACCGGTTTACGCTAATTCATCTACATCAGACATTAATGTTTCTGCCAACACCAGCGGATCCTGCATTATAAGTAACACAGACTTAAACTTTGGCGCATATGAGGTAATTGCCGCCAACGCAACACAAGATCTTACGGCTTTTGCCACGATATCAACTACCTGCACTTCAGGTGCAAGTGCGTATGTTATAATGGATAATGGGCTCCACTCAATTAGAGAACAGCGCATTAGTGGGAGAATGATTTTTTATACGGACCATCGCCACATGTCAAATGCAGGAAGTGATAGTAAGCTTCAGTATGAGCTTTATACGAATGATAACCATACAACCGTATGGCACTCATCTTATCGTCAATTCATTGTTGGTAGTGGTGTCTCTGAAAATTTAACTGTTTTTGGTAAGGTTTTTAAGAATCAGCAAGACGCTGTGGCAGGAAGTTATACTGACACAATCAATATAAAAGTTATTTACTAATGCTAAAACGGGTAACGATAATGGCCGCATACGGCCTGTTTCTTTTCATAGCCAGTGTTGGCGTTGTTAAAGCTACAGATATTGGGGTAAGCCCAGTGCGTGTGGAGCTATCTGATAATCAGAAGATGGGCGCAATCACATTGCGTAACGCTGGCACTGAGCCGGTGTCGATGCAACTGGAAGTGCTGAACTGGTCACAAGCGGAGGGCGAAGATGTTTTAACGCCAACTCGTGAAATGCTGGCAAATCCACCTATTTTCACTATACCAGCCGGTGGTTCGCAATTGGTCCGGATTGGGCTAAGGCGTGCACCCGACGCAAAGCGTGAGCTGACTTATCGCATTATTCTGCAGGAATTGCCGCCGCCGCCCAGCATAGGTTTTAATGGGACAAGGATGTTGATGCGCGTTAGCATTCCAGTGTTTGTATTGCCTGAGCTCACCGCTAAAACAATGCTACGCTGGCAGGCTGAACTCACATCTACTGGTGCTCTTAAAATCAGTATTACAAACAGTGGTAATACTCATATCCAAATCGGTAACCTCAATCTGTCGTTGCTTGGTAAATCGCAACCTTGGATATCTCATCAGACCTCTTTCTACGTTCTGCCTGGCCAGAGCCGCGACGTGATCCTGCCGTACAACACGGAAAGCCCAACACCGCCACCGGGCACCACCTTACAACTTATTGCGCAGACGGATACCGGTGATATTGAGGCTAAAGTCTTGATTGCACCTTGAAATGTACCAAACGTGGACTTTCGGTCACAGAGTTAATACTCGAATATTTCTAAATACACTCTTACTTCTGTTAATTATGCTGATGTTTACTCCGTCTACGTCTTTGGCGGAAGACGCGACGCTTACTGCAGAAGAAGTTTTTTTGGATGTGCTTATCAATGAGCAGCGTAAGGGCACTGTCATAATTTTGCGTAAAGATGATCGTCTGTTCGTGGGGGCTCGAGATCTTCAACTTTGGCGCTTGCGCCTACCTAATACTAACCCTCTAACGTTCTATGGCGAAGACTACTACGCACTTGATGCGCTAGCAGGCCTGACATTCAAATTTGATCCATCCACGCAAATGCTGGCGTTGCAAGTGCCTCCACGCTTATTTGAAGCGACGTTTCTAAACGCGCAGGAGATTAATTTTAGCGCTCTTTCCCCTCCATCTCCTGGTGGATTTATAAATTACAGGGTGTCTGCTAATCATGCGAAGGGGCTAACCAATAGTACTGGCATGCTGGACTTAGTTGGATTTGGTGGCTGGGGCTCAGCCCAAACTCGTATTTTGGGCTTAGATCTCAATAAACAAGCTCGTGCTATCCGTCTTGAAAGTACTTGGACACGTGATGAGCCAATGCAACTCACCAGGCTTCGTTTTGGTGACACAATCAGTGGTGCGAGCAGCTGGGGCGGTGTGGTGCGTTTTGGAGGCATCCAGTGGGCGACTGATTTTTCTCTCCAGCCTGGTTTTGTGACTTTCCCACTGCCAGGGATTTCTGGCGAAGCTGCGCTGCCCTCCACTGTAGAACTTTATGTCGATAATCTCTTGCGTATGAGGCGTGAAGTGCCTAGTGGGCCGTTCAGCATTCAGGATTTGCCAGTAATAAATGGTCAAGGGGATGCAATTTTGGTGGTTCGCGACATCATGGGGAACGAGCAGGTTATAACCCAGCCCTTCATTACTTCCTCCAGAGTGTTGAAGCAGGGTTTGCAAGATTATTCTTACGAGTTAGGTTTTGTGCGTCGGAATTTTGGTGTTGATAGCAACAATTATGGCCGACCTATGGCTGTTGGCACGCACCGTCTTGGTTTCACCAAACACTTTACAGGCGAGATTCATGGTGAGCTGCTCGGCAATCAGCAGTCTGTGGGGCTGGGTGGCGTATTGTTGTCGCCTGTAGCCGGTGTGTTGGCAGGCTCCCTCGCGATGAGTCACAGTAAAAAAGGGATAGGCGGATTGCTTGGGCTCGGATTTCAGCGCCAGAGTGGTAGTTTTAGTATCGGCGCTAACACCCAGTTAGCCAGCCAGAACTTCGCGAAATTAGGATTGCAACCTGAGAAAATTGCGCCCCGACATATTAGCCAAATGATTGTTAAGATGGCGTCAAGCGTGAATGGCGCCTTTGCATTAAATTACACGCAGCAGGTCTTTCGTGAATTGGAGGAGCATAGGTCAATAAGTGGCACTTACGCCAGAAAAGTAGGAAGCCTAGGTAACCTGAGAGCCAGCGTGACTAGGTATCTGAACGGTGAGGCAAAGACGATATTAGGTCTCAACTTCTCAATGAACCTAGAACTTGGCAATCGCACGAACGCCAACATAAATATGTCAGCAAATAAAAGCCACAAAAATGTAAATTTACAGCTAAATCAGAGAATGCCAGCAAGAGGCGGGTTTGGTTATCGTCTTGTTCCTGGGCTGGGAGATTCAGATCGCCGTGAGGCAGAGGTCAGTTTGCAAAATGGGGTTGGTAACTATAGTCTGGCTGCAGCTCAGTCCCAAGGTCAGACAGCCTTTCGGGGTAGCGCAAGTGGAGGTGTGGCCTTCCTCGGGGGCAGTTCTTTTTTCAGCAGGAGTATTACCGACAGTTTTGCGGTGGTACAGGTGCCGGGCTATCCTAACGTGGGTATCTATGCCGAAAATCAATTGTCAACACATACTAACGCTAAGGGCAATGCGCTACTAACAAGTCTACGCCCGTATCAAAAAAACTCGGTGCGCATTGAACAGTCTGATATACCACTTGATGCTCAAATCGATACACTACAGCTCGACGCTGTACCATATTTTCGTAGCGGTTTAGTGCTGAAGTTTCCGGTTAAGCGCTCTCGTGGGGCGCTTCTAAGTGTTGTTCTCGATAACGGTGAGCCTTTGCCAGTAGGCGCACAGGTAGAAATTATTAATGAGAACATTTTAGAAAACGAATTGTTTCCCACCGGTATGAGGGGTGAGGTTTATCTAACTGGGCTGGCGATGAACAATCGCTTGAGAGCCATCTGGAGAGAGCAAAGTTGCGAGTTCGCGTTGCCTTTCCCGGAAACAACTGACCCTCTGCCGCACCTTGGGACTTATATATGCGTAGGGGTAGAGCCATGAATGTATTTATCTGCTTAAAGTTCTGCTTATACCAAACTTGTCAAAGAGCTTGCATGAGTGGGATAATTAACCTTGCATGCACAAGTAAACGCAATTGGCTATTGCCTTGGATCATAACATTATTCTTTACGTTTATGGGGTATCAGAGCCGTGCATGCACAATAAATATTACAAGTGTGAACTTTGGCAGTTATGATTTGTTCAGCAATGCTGCATCTGATAGCACAGGCAATATTGATGTGAACTGCCCCAGCGGCGTTGGCTATACCATAGGACTAAGTGCAGGCAATGGAAGTTATGAACAGCGTGGCATGAGTAACGGCACTCACACGCTCAACTATAATCTCTATACAGCCGCTAACCGCGAATTTGTTTGGGAAGATGCTACTACTAGTGGAGCTAAAGTAAGTGGAAGTGGTACAGGAATGAATATAAATCATGTGGTTTACGGACGCATACCACCGCGCCAGAACGTTCGTGCGGGGAGTTACAGCGATACTGTCAATTTAATCATAAATTTTTGATAAAATATCTATGTGAAAATATGTGATTAGCGAGAGAGTAAGCACTTTTTCCTTGGATATTTCATTTAAACACAGACTTATGTTTTGTGTGATGCTTTGGCCTAAATGTCCTTAAGTAAGCGCAGCGCATCATAAATCGCTGCATGGGTGTTTCGTGCAGATACCGCATCGCCAATCCGGAATAACTGAAATTCACCGCCTGAGTTTTTCACAATATTTTGCGGGTGACCGTTTATCAGAGCGTCATGGTCTACAGAGCCACCATTCGAGCTCAAATCCTTGAGATCAAAATATAGTTTGTCCAGAGGCAAAGTTCCGTAGTTAACAACAACCTGATCATACTCTTGAATGTCGGAATGATCACTGTAATCTGTCCCAATCTGTGCTTCCAGTTTATTGCCACGGCGCTCTACTCCTAACAGGCGACGAGCAACGGTGAAAGTCGTATCTTTGTCCTGCAGCGAGCGCATATAAGGCACCAAGTTCATCGCCATAACACCTGCTGAAAATGTACGGTCAGGTGTCATTATCTCCACTTTGGCACCAGCATTTGCGGCAACCTCAGCGGCTTGCAGCGCAGCGTGATCGCCACTTTCGTCATAAATCAATATGCTATCTGCTGGTTTTACATCTCCCGCGATTATATCCCATGAGGTCACGACGTGAGTGCTGTCTTTGCCAGTTTCAAACAGTTCCGTATTTGGCATGCCTCCCGTTGCGATAATTACAACGTCTGGCTTCTGGTCAATGACATCACCGGCTTCAGCCCATCTGTTAAAATTAAATTCAACATCACGCGCTGCACATTGTGCCATTCGCCAATCGATAATTGAGATCATCTCACGGCGACGCGGGCTTTGTGCTGTTAAGCGAATTTGCCCACCTGGATCTGGTTGAGCCTCAAACACAACAACATTATGGCCTCGTTCGGCGGCCACACGGGCAGCTTCAAGGCCGGCGGGGCCTGCGCCGACAATAACAACTTTACGTTTCTTTTCAGCAGGCTGAATTGTGTGTGGCATGGTTAATTCACGCCCTGTAGCTGCGTTATGAATACAAAGTGCGTCGCCTGCCTCGTAGATACGATCAAGGCAATAGGTTGCGCCAACACAGGGGCGGATGTCATCCTCGCGACCCTCTATGATCTTTTTGACTACATGGGGGTCGGCCATGTGCGCGCGGGTCATGCCAACCATATCTAATAGTCCTGCCTCAACAGCATGACGGGCGGTGGCGACATCAGGGATTTTTGCGGCATGAAAAGTGGGCATGCCTGTCAGTTTTTTAACCTGTCCTGCGAAATCCAGATGGGGGGCGTTTTTCATGCCTTGGATTGGGATAAGTTCAGTCATTGCTGGATCGGTATGAATACGCCCACGCACGACATTTAAAAAATCCAGCTGCCCTGTGTCAGCAAGCGTTTTAGAGATTTTCAATCCGTCTTCCGCTGTTATACCACCTTTCTGTGCTTCATCAGCGGTATAACGAAACCCCACAATGAATTCTGAACCCACTCGCTTGCGGATTGCGCCAAGTACATCCATTGGGAAACGCATTCTGTTTTCTAGTGTATCAGCTCCGTATGGTCCGACCAAATCATTGGTTAGAGGCGACCAGAACTGATCCAACAGATGGCCGTAAACTTGCAACTCAATGCCATCCATTCCACCCGCCTTCATCCGTTCTGCGGCATCTGCAAAATCTGTAATAATCCGCTCAATATCCCAATCTTCAATTAGCTTGGGGAAGGCGCGGTGCGCGGGTTCTCTATGTTTGGATGATGATACAGAAGGCAGCCAATCGCCCTTGTTCCAGGTTGTTCGCCGCCCCAGATGGGTCAGCTGGATCATCACAGCACAGCCATGTTCATGGCACCCGTCAGTTAGGTTTTGTATCCATGGGACTACCTCGTCCTTGTAGGCAAGAATATTATTAAAGACCGGTGGGCTATCTTTTGAAACGGCCGCAGACCCCGCAGTCATCGTCAGCGCAACACCTGCTTTTGCACGTTCTTCGTGGTAGGCTCGATACCGGTCTTTTGGCATGCCGTCTTCAGGATATGCAGGTTCATGGCTTGTCGTCATGATCCGGTTTTTCAATGTAAGATGTTTGAGTTGATAAGTTTGAAGTAGTGGGTCTTTGCTCATTGAAGTATCTCACAATCATATAACTAGCTGAATGGCATCCAACTAAGAAAATGTATATTTGGAGTGCTAATATTTCTTAAAAGTAGTATATTTTTTTTATGTAAACTAGACTATTAAATATTTTTTTCTGAAGCCTACACGTCCACCTTATTTAGGAGATGGTTGATCATGTTAATAATGATTATATTATTAGTTAGTGATGCATGAGGCTACTAAAGTTTTATCTTAGTAACCCCATTTAATAAAATTTATTTTGCAGATTGCTTTTCTTCGTAAGCAGCTTTTTTTTCCAAATACTGCTCCTCTGTCAAGTTATGCCATCCTACACAGTTACCATTTGGGCTACGCCCACATCCACATCCCGCCATGTTAAACTCCTATTATTATATCAATGATATCTAGTACACGGATTGATTTTGACAAATTGCTACATCATTTGATGTCAAAGTTTGAAAGATAAGCATGAGGAATGCTTAATCTAGTTGGAATGAAATTGAACTTTGAAAATTTAGAAATACACAAACAGTTAAACCGTGCCACCAGTGCGGAGGGTTTTGACTGCAAATGTCGGTATTGCTGAGATCACTGTGGCTGAGACGCTTGCCAAGAAATGTCATCTGTTCATGTGGTGTCTTATTTTGGTAAAGTGAGATTTGTCGTGAGAACGGCGGTTGTTCCCAATATGGTGAGGATGACAAACCATTCTAAGTATATAGATTTGGAGAGATGACTTGCGGCGATTGGATCACCTAAACGCAGAGCTGGAATGAACCGAAGTTTGTTGGCAGCAGCAAGTCCTAAAAGACCACCGACCATAAGTACCTTTATGATTAAAGCCTGCCCATAACTAGTTTCTACAAGTGCATTGAATGACCCTACAAGTTGGTAGCCCATGTAAGTACCTACGACAATCAACAGGGGAACGGTAAAGGACGCAACTAGGCCAAATTGATGCCCGACATCCGCTGCAGATACATGTGTTTTGGACGACGAAGCCAAGCGATTCAATGGTGTTAGAACTCCAATCCAAAGGGCAATTGCCACCAGATGCAACATCAATGTAACTTCCATGAAAGCAGCCTTACTGTCAGAAATGTGTCCAATTTGAGTAAACGAAAATAATGCGATAAGACCACCCAGAACTGACGCCAACGCCCCGATATGGCCCAAGAAGAGACCCACTAGTAGTAGACTGAGACCAACAAGGCGAAGCGCCAATGCAGTTCCAACAGGTGTGCTCCATAACAGGTTCAGCATTATGGGGTCAGTCATACCACTCAAGTCACCGGTTAGATTGGCACCGCGCAAAGAAAAACTTAGGATCGTTGCAAATAAACCGAGAGCCGCAAAAATGACTGCCAGACCACGCGTGCGATCAAGCTTAAACACTAGGGCGGCAATAACCGTTCCTGTTGCAGTTATTACACCAAGGTAAAGTAAGAATTTTGTGATAATTGCTGCCAGTCCAAAAAGATCGGGCATATTTATTCTACAGTGAAACTAAAAGTACCGTTTAGGGCATGACCATCAGCACCAAGTCCACGCCATTTAATAACATAAACACCCGCACCCATGTCGTGCATCGGCAATCTAAATGCCTTTGTGAACGCAGTTTGACCCCCGAGATCCATGTCCATGCTGCCTGAAGAAGCATGAGTGATGGCAACTCGTACCAGACGAATATCGCCTTTGAACTCCATCAAAACTTCAGTTGGCATCTCTGACACAATCGCTTCATTGGCAGGTGTTGTTTCATCGAGCGGGGAGTGCGCAATAGCACCCGTTGCCCAAAAAGCTATCAATCCAGAAAGCAGAAAATTCTTCATTTTTTTTCCTATTTTATTGAAAATTAGTTGATTCCATTTGATCGTTGCAGTTCGCGAATATAGGAGATTATCATTTTGACATCACCTCGTGTCAATCCTTCAACAGGGGGCATATTCCCAAATCGCCAGTGATGGGCTTGAACGCCCATGGATACTGCACGTTGAAAGCTTTCATCTCCGTGATGGCTAGGTTCGTAAATTTTGTGCACAAGAGGTGGCGCTACGCCATCTTGACCAGCTGCATTCACTCCATGGCATGTGGCGCATTTAGCTTCAAAGCTACGCTTCCCGTTTTGAGCGTTCTGAGACAGTGTTTTGGGCAAAATAACATTGGCAAGGAGTCTGCCTTCCATACTGATAGCATTGTCAGTCGTGTTTGTTTGGGGGGGTGAGGGCCACATCGTGTAGCCAATGCCACCCGCAACCAGAACTGCTGCAATTGCGATAACAAATTTCATGAAATGTGCTGATCCTATAGTTGTTTTTTAATGTCTAAACCTTCCAGTTAGTGGAGAGTCAAACGTTTTTTATAACAACTTTGAGAGCATCAAATCACCATACTTATCATCATTCAATTCTCCAAAAGCGATACTAAACCAATGAAACTTTGCATTCACCACCTTTACAGGCACACTTTAGTTTTTGTTCCTCGATATAGGCCGCGTTGAACGCACTGATTATGGGTTGTGATTTTTGTAACATGATATGAGATTGAGTGAATTAAACCTTTAAAAGGGGCTTAAGCTAGCGTCTACATATTGCATTTAGGAAGCTGAGAGTTCAAAATGAGTAAGTCATCGCTGTACAAAATAATATTGATAGAAAAATGATATACAATTTAGACGAATTAGCCCGCCGACAGCTAATAGATTACAAGCATGTAAATCCTGGCACTTGTTTTGGTGAAGAAAATTTTGCCCTGACAATTGAAGAAGCCTACGCTGTTCAAGATGCAGTAGTCAGCTTTAGGTTGGAGGCAGGTGAAAAAGTAATAGGTTATAAAGTAGGATGCACAGGCCCAGGAACAACAAAACTTTTTGGTATGCAGGGACCTATTCGCGGAACTTTGTTTGATACAGAGATACATGAAAGTGGTGTAAAATTGAACTCTGATCATTTCTTAAATCTGGCTGTTGAAGCAGAGATGGCAATCGAAGTAGGGGAAAATGGTAATATAGTTTCAGTCTTTCCAATAATTGAACTACATAATTTTATTTTCCGTGCACCAAAGAAATCATTGTCTGAATTAATTGCAAACAATGGTCTCAATAGGGGTATAGTTTTATCAAATAAAACTTGGCGAACTTTACCTGAAATATATGATAAAACATCTCTTCTTTCTTTAGAAATTAATGGTTCAGTAATAGATTCTGGTGAATTGTGGCCAATGGAAGGTGGCCCAAAATCTTCATTAAATTGGCTTGAAAATCATTTGGGCAATCATGGTTTAAAAACAACAGAAAGTAATATCATATTGGGAGGAACAGCACTGGGTTTGCATAGAGTACAGCCAGGGGATTATATTGAAGTAAAAGTTGATAAAAAGATAGCCGTCCAATGCGTTATTAACCCACGCAATGAAGCCTAATTTTTAATAAATAGTTGGTAGTATGTATCAACAAAATTTTACACTAGTAGCTCTACCCACAATGAAATAACAGATCAAGCTGGACAAACTATAATTATTAGAATTTATAATAAAGATATGACCAAGAATATCTTATTTATTATGTTCGACCAATTGCGCTTCGATTATCTTTCTTGTGCAGGCCACAAAACGCTTGAAACGCCAAATATAGATCGCTTGGCATCAATGGGGGTTAGGTTTTCGAACTGTTATGTGCAGTCTCCAGTATGTGGTGCATCGCGTATGTCTACGTATACTGGAAGGTATGTTAGTTCGCACGGTGCAGCATGGAATAATGTACCACTTAAAGTTGGAGAGCTGACTTTAGGTGACCACTTGCGTAAGGCTGGAATGGATTGCTGGCTGATTGGTAAGACACATATGAAGGTTGACGCTGATGGTATGAAACGCTTAGGGCTTGCTCCCGACAGTGTCATTGGGGCACGAGTTTCAGAGGCAGGATTTGACGTTTGGTTGCGAGATGATGGATTGTGGGCTTATGGGCCAGATGGATTTTATGATGACAAAGTATCGCCATATAATACTTTCTTAAAGTCACAGGGTTATGAAGGCGAAAATCCTTGGGCAGATTTTGCAAACGCTGGATTGGATGAAGATGATCAGATGACTTCTGGCTGGTTCATGAAATATGCAGGAACTGCTGCAAATATTCGTGAGGAAGACAGTGAAACGCCGTGGCTAACGTCGGAAGCCATGAAATTTATTGATGCACAAGATGATAAGCCATGGCTGTGTCACCTAAGTTATATTAAACCACATTGGCCTTACATTGTTCCTGCGCCTTATAACGATATGTACACGGCAGCTGATGTGCCTGATGCCATTCGTGCAGAGGATGAACGTGATGATCCACACCCTGTTTATAAAGCATTCATGGAAAATGCGATTGGTCAGAGCTTTTCGCGCGATGAAGTGCGCGAAACTGTAATTCCTGCCTACATGGGCTTAATCAAACAATGTGATGATCAGATGGGTCGGTTGTTTAAATACCTTGAAGACAGCGGCCAAATGGAAAATACGATTATAGTGCTTACCTCTGATCATGGCGATTATTTGGGTGATCATTGGCTTGGTGAAAAGGATCTTTTCCATGCACCATCAGTCAAGGTTCCTCTGGTCGTTTATGACCCCTCCAGCGAAGCAGATGCAACACGCGGTACAGTTTGCAATGCACTGGTTGAGGCAATCGATTTAACAGCCAGCTTTGTTGAACATGCATCGGGCGAAGTGCCTGATCATATACTTGAAGGAAAATCCCTGTGGCCAATTATTCATGGTCAGGTTGTTGAGCAACCGCGTGACTTCGTTGTCTCAGAATATGATTATTCACAGCAGCAAATGGCGAAGACATTAGGTGTTAGCATCAGAGATGCACGCCTATTTATGGTGGCGGACAAACGCTGGAAATTTATGCACGCTGAAGGTGGATTCCGTCCGATGTTATTTGATTTGGAAAACGATCCAAATGAATTAAACGATTTAGGTGGACAAAGCACACATAAAGACATCATTGAAATGATGTATCAACGTTTGGCACAATGGGGTCGCCGTATGGCTCAACGTACTACTATTGAAGATAAAAACATTCATAAAAAGTTTGAAATGGACAGCGACGTTGGAATAATGCTGGGTGTTTATGATGATGCAGATGTCCCAGACTTAGCTGCAGATTTTTATCGTGGTAAGGCAAAAGGGAGATATCTGAAGTGATCAAAAAGTTTATTTGATTATACTACTAATAAACTAATTTTATCTACTAGTTCTAATTTGCTCCATAGAAAATCAATAGATAATTTTACTTTTTTGGTGAAATTCTGATTGGTGAAAAAGGAAATATATACTTATCTTTACGTCTGCACTAGCTGAATGCCTTCCATTATTAAGCTCAATTTGTTACTAAAGCATATTAATGAAAAGGAACAAATAATGTTATTTATGATTCAGTCTTCACACGATTATTCAACTTGCCAAACACATGACCCTGAGAAAGGTCCGCTTTTTAAAGAAACTTTAGCTAATCTTGGAAACCATGGTGTGAAAGTTCATGCACAGTATTCAAACAGATTAGAACATACTTTGTTTATCGTTTGTGAGGCAGATACGTTTGAGGCATTAGATGCTGCATTTGACCCAATTCTGGAGATGGGGCACCTAGAAGTTACACCAGTGATGAAACGCGAATGACAAACACCTCATTTTATTGGGTGTTACTAAACGGAATGATGCTTGTGTGAAAATTTCAAAAATAATTCATATTACTGAGTTAATTCTATTTTTTATTTTTATACCTTTTGTTTTAGCAATTTTTCTTCCTCCAAATGCTTTGTACCCAGTGTTGTCTATGAGTGCATTTGCTGGTGTAATATTATTATATTTTACCAAAGGATTTTTTTGGAGAAGTTTAACTGGAAGTATAAAGATTAAGCCAATAATTATCCTTGGTGTAATCACGTTTATCTGTGCTAGTTTGATATGCTGGATAATTTTACCAGAACGTTTTTGGTTTATTATTATCAATGCACCATATGTCATGGTTGCAATAGCAATTTTATATCCTATTTTTTTAGTAATACCCCAGGAATTAATATACCGGGCTTTATTTTTTGAACGGTATGGTCACCTTTTCTCAAGTCAGCGGCAAGCAATTTTTATTAATGCGTTATTGTTCTCATTTGGCCATCTCATGTATTGGCATATTGTTGTTTGGTTTATGACTTTTATTGGTAGTTTTATTTTTTCTTACGCATATCTAAGGCCAAATGGTTTTATGCAAACTATTGCGCTACACAGCATCGCAGGCATAGCTATTTTCGCAAGTGGTTTGGGTTGGCTTTTCTACTCAGGTGGAAATCTTGCCCAATAAATTTAAGTTATTGAATGTCGGAACATTACTAGAAATTGTTAATTTAAAAGTAGCTTAGGCTTTTTGGAAAATGCCATTTTAAAAGCAAAATTTAAAACATTTGCAATAGTTTCATTTGAAATGCCTTCCCTTTGCATACGCATTGCGCCGATATGTTGATTTTCGAGATAGAGAGCTGTTTCATTTGTCTCAAGGTCTGAAAGCTCACCCTCTAACTTGGCGCGTTTTACCCATGAGAAATATGCAGTAAAGAGATTTGCTCTAATTCTGTTAAGTTCTTCAAGAGTAGAGCTGCCTAATTGTTCAGATTGTGCTGTCATCATGACTAATAAGCAACCATTAGGGACACCCATAGATTTGCGATCTTGCGTAATAAAACTGATAGCTGCATCTATAGTTTCTGAAATAGGCTTATCTGAATAAAGGATATCTAATAGGGGTTGAACTGCGAGTGTCTGATAAGTTTCTAGAGCACTTTTTTTTAATCCGTCGTCGTTGCTAAATTCCCGGTATACTCCAGGTTTAGATGCGCCAGTTAATTTGCAGATATCATTAATAGAAACATTTGAAGGTCCCTTAGTCCAATATTCCATCAAAGCAGATTGTAATATTAAATTACGATCAAGTTTTTTTGGGCGACCACGAAGTGGCGTTTGGTTTTGGCTCATTATCGTACCTATAGGTATTTATTCTTGACATCATATTTTCGTACCTTAAGTTACGGAAAAAATTAAGTAGATACCAGCCCTGAAAGAAAAACTATGCAAAAAGATCCTATAGGCGTTCTTGGACGTTTAAATGCCGCCAGCTTAATGATGATTACACCGGAATTTTATAAACTTTGGTCCAGACGTTCAAAGGAAGCTGGCAAGGTCAATTATGATCCTGCAAATTTCATGATGAAACCCAAGTATATGAGTTTAGATGGTGTAAAAATCCGATACGCGACTGGTGGCAATGTAGATGGACCAACAGTTTTATTTCTTAGTCCATTGCCTCAGAGCATTCTTTGTTATGACAAAACATGGTCAGCATTGTCCGCTACCGCCAATATGATTGCCTTGGATTTACCTGGTTTTGGTAAAAGTGAAGGTGGTGTGAGCTATATGACATTCAAAGCACAAAGTGCTTTTTTACAAAAATTCATTAAAGAGCTTGATATGTCTGATATTCATATTGTGGCGCCAGATGTTGGGATGCCTGTCGCACTACATTATGTTTTACATCGAGATCATAAAGCCAAGAGTATTTTAATAGGTGCTGGTCCAAGTGTTCTGCCATCTGCTGATGGAAGTCTCGTTAGAAAGATGATTCATTCACGATTTTGGCGTTTTGTATTTAAAATGACTGGTGCACCAGCTTTTATAGCTGGTGCGAACCAGTTAGGTTATTTGAATTACAGTCCCTCTGCAGAAGAGGTGAGTGATTACGCAGCTTCTTATTCTGGCAGAATTGGGCAGGTTACGAAATGGTTCAAAGGATACCCCATTGGGTGTAAAGACATACATCCGCATTTAGATGACATAAATATTCCTGTTCATATTTTGTGGGGTGAGCAAGATGCGTTTTTAAAAGCAGATAATGGAGAACAGTTACATTCGCGATTGCCAAATAGCAGTCTGACTATATTTAAAGATTGTGGGCACTTTTTTTATCAAGATAAGTGTTTTGAGTTTACTCAGCTTATCAAGTCTTGGATTAAAGGTGGTTACAAACCAGATTAAAAAATATAGTTTGTCTGATTAATAAATTAGGATGGGCTCAGAGCCTTCCCTACTTCAATTTTAATGCTGTAAACTATCCCAAATTTATACTCACAATCAGACGAGCTAGAGAAGCCTTTTAGGTATTAAACTCTGGCTCTTTGTGAGTCATAAATTTCATGCTGTGACGAATTAGAATTAGCTCTTATAAATTCATATATTTGAGTCGATTAGGCTGTTTTGCGCTTTTCATGATAGCTTTATGTCCGAATCATCATGAAAAGGAATATATTTGTACTGCAAATTGGTCTTATTACTATTGGTTACACTCTTTCATGGGAGTGCTTATGCTGAAAGTGCCTATTCCATTTCTAGTGGTGCAAAATTATTTAAAAAGTGCCAAAACTGCCACCAAATTGGTGAGGGCGCTAAAAACCGCGTGGGACCCCAGCTAAATAATATTTTTGGTCGCACTGCAGGTGGTTTGCCTGGCGTTAAATACTCTAAGAGTATGGTTCAGGCTGGTGAAGAGGGCTTGGTCTGGAACAATGAAACTTTAAATTCATTCATTGAAAATCCAAAAAAATTAATTGTGAAAACCCGGATGAGTTTTAGTGGGCTGAGAAAAGAAGATGATAGGAAAAATCTATTATTATACTTATCTGAATTTTCTAAAGACGCTACAAAAGTAAAAGATTTAGAAAATTTTACAAAAAATAAAAACCAGAATGTCGATCCAACAATCTTATCAATTGTAGGCGACCCAGAATATGGTGAATATTTAGCTAGTGAATGTATGACTTGCCACCAAAGTAGTGGTTTAGACGATGGAATTCCTGGAATTAATGCATGGCAAACTGAAGATTTTGTTATTGCGATGCATGCTTACAAGAAAAAGCAAAGGCCACATCCTGTCATGCAAATGATGGCAGGACGATTAACTAACGAAGAAATTGCAGCACTTGCTGCATATTTTAAAGACCTCAATTAAGAGGCCAAACTTAGGGAGAAGGAAATATGAAAATAAATAGACGAATTTTTATGGGTAATAGTGTTATAGCTGCATCCACTTTGGCTGCACCAACTGTATTTGCTGATGGTCATGCTAAGCCTAGAGTTGTTGTTATTGGAGGTGGTGCTGGCGGTGCCACGGCTGCCCGCTATATAGCTAAGGATAGTAAAGGTAAAATTGATGTCACGTTAGTAGAGCCATCTCGCATGTATTACACGTGCTTTTTCTCTAATTTATATTTAGGTGGTGTTAAATCTATCGATGATCTTGGTCATTCATATGGTAAAATTGCCGCTGGGGGCGTAAATGTTGTTCATGATTGGGCTGTCGGTGTAGACCGCGATTCCAAGACTGTTTCATTAGCTAGTGGTAGTTCGGTGCCATATGACAAATTAATCTTATCACCAGGCATTGATTTTATAGATGGTGCGGTTGAGGGTTGGAATTTGTCATCGCAAAATGCAATGCCCCATGCCTATAAAGGGGGATCTCAAACTGAATTGCTCAAAGCTCAAATAGCATCAATGCCACAGGGTGGAACTTATGCAATGGTTGCACCACCAAATCCTTACCGCTGCCCTCCAGGGCCTTATGAGCGGGTTTCGATGGTAGCACACTATCTAAAATCTAATAACCCCACAGCTAAGATTATTGTTGCAGACCCCAAGCCGAAATTTTCTAAACAGGGATTGTTCCAAGAAGGTTGGGCGAAGCATTATGATGGTATGATCGAATGGATTAGTAGTGATTTTGGTGGAGGAAATGTATCTGTTGATCCAAATGAAATGACAGTTAGCATCGATGGTGAAACCGTTAAAGTTGATGTTTGTAATGTTATTCCCGCAATGAAAGCTGGACGTATTGCAGAATTAGCTGGCGTTACTGAAGGTAATTTTGCACCAGTAAATGCATCTGATATGTCGACGAAAGCAAATGCTGATATCTATGTATTAGGAGACGCGTCTCAACAGGGCGATATGCCTAAATCTGGTTTCTCCGCTAACAGTCAGGCAAAAGTTTGTGCAAATGCGGTACGGGGTTCATTAACGGGTTCTAAAGTATTCCCTGCAAAGTTCTCAAATACTTGCTGGTCATTGGTTCATGAAAATGACGGCATAAAAGTTGGAGCAACATACAAGGCAACTGCTGAGAAGATTGCAAAGGTCGATGGGTTTATTTCAGCAACTAATGAAAGTGCTGAATTGCGAAAAGCCACTTATGAAGAATCTGAAGGATGGTACGCAGGTATCACTGCAGACATGTTTGGCTAATTACTTAGGGGCTTTGAAGATCTTCAAAGCCCCTAATTTATATAAATTATCAGATTTGAAGCTAACAAGTTACTGGCTTAGATTGTGTCTTCTATGATGCTCCAAAATAGATTATTATTTTGGTAATTTCTTAAGAATTTTGATTGCTATGAGGGTAACATGCAAACAGCGTTAAATCATATGACTGTTCCTAATCTTGATTATATGAAGTTTCTTGATCTTGCATCAGATTTAGGGTGTTCAGGGGTGGAAGTGCGCAATGATATTAATCGAACATTGTTTGATGACATTGAGGCCAGAGAGGCGGGGCGTATTGCTTCAGATAAGGGACTTCGCATCTTTGGTTTGAGCCAAGTCTACCCTTTCAATGATTGGTCGCGCCATCGTGAAGATGCCGTTAAGTCGTTAATAGAAATTGCCAAAGTTTCAGGAGCAGAAACAATAAGTCTTATACCACTAAACAATGGCCAAGTTTTTGAGACAGGTAAGCGTCGATCAAATTTATTGTCTGCGCTTGAAGGCGTATTACTCTTACTAAAAGATGCTGATATGATTGGCCTTGTTGAACCGCTCGGATTTCAACGATCGTCTTTACGTTCGAAAACTGAACTCGTCGAAATGATTAGTTCGATTGGTGGGAATGAACATTTGCGTATCGTGCATGATACTTTCCACCACACGCTTGCAGATGGGGGGCCGATCTATCCTGAGATGACTGGCATAGTTCACATTTCTGGTGTTTCTGATCATAACTTAGGTTTTATGCATATGGAAGATGAGCACCGTGTTTTAGTTGATACGAAAGACCGGATCGGCAATGTTGAACAGATTGGTGCACTTCTTGGGGCAGGGTACAGGGGCCCAATTTCATTTGAATGCTTTTCACCAGAAATCCATAATCTTTTAAACCCATTAACAGAAATCAAAAAATCTTTTGATTATATTTCCACACAAATTCAAATGCATATGGGTATATGATATTTCTTGTATGAGATTATTGTGCAAATAAATTTATTACGTATCTTTAAAAATTAAGACTGGCTTTTAGCCGCATTGGTTCTTGATATGTATTCGTTAAATATCGCACAGGCCTTGCCCCATACACCTTTTTCAATCTCTTGAAGCATCATGAGGTGTGGCAATAGCTGAGCTGCGAAATCTTCAGAGCTTTCTCTGGGAAGAAGTGAGGGCAAATTATCAATTGCGGTTATATCTAAAATCTTATCTTTATGAACCCGTAAAGCAGGTTTTTCCCAACTTGTTGCACAATCATAGACTTTGATTGGGGAATAAAAACTTCCAGGATCACAAGCAATATCGCCAATTACCATGAGCTTCCGAGGACCTATTTTTGCTTTCTTAGGTACAAAGACTGGTGTGTTTTTATTAGCTAAAATACAATTTAGAAAAATATCATGATCTAGTATTTCAGGAAATGGCCCCCCATGAGCAGTTTCCTCAATGTCCCAACATGTCACTGATGCACCCAATGCTGCACAAAAATCTTGTGCACCACTTCCGACGCGGCCGTTTGCACCAATTATTATGACGTTAGGATTTTTCTTTCCAAGATCTGATGCCACATCGGCGTTGAGATCTTTTGCCGAAGCAAAAGTTTGTAATGGCTGACAGATATTACCCTTTTGTGCTGCTGCCCAACTTTTTATTGCAACTGCTGCACCAGCATATCCTGCCCAGTATCCAAAGGCTGCTACCCTGCGGCCTGTGTCATCCGTCAGATATTCAAGATCATATAGAGTACCACTGCCTGTCTGAAATCTTTCCAACAGCTTTTGCCCATCTGGTTGATCTTTGAAGGCATGACCAAACATTATATGGCGATGATGCAATGGTGTTATTTCTTCGGGTAACTCCTTGAGCCCAATAATAATTGCTTCTTTAGGTGCTGACCTCCAATCACCTGTGCCAGCAACTTGTGCTCCAGAATAGGATTCAATGCTGATTGCACGTGTTGTATCACGTTCAATGGTCACATCAAAACCAGCTTGGAGCAGGGATTTCACTCCATTAGGTGTAACTCCTACTCGTTTCTCGTTTGGGCGCTCTTCGGCTCGTATCCAAAGGTGTGTCATTATATTCTCATTTATAGAAATTATTTATTAAAGTAGGAGTAATCTTAAGTGCAGAATAATTGGATAATAAGCACTTTATCTATACCTTGCAAAAAGTTGCAACGACACCAAGATCGTCAGAATGCTCTCCTTTTGAATTCTCACCGTATATTTCAACATCATGAAGAATAAGCTTTTCAATACGACTGCTTAGAGCTTCAAATTTCTTTGCAAATCCTTTTTCAAACCAATGTGATTTGTTTATTGAAAGTGCAAACAAAGCACCCGTACTTGCCACTGATAGTAAGTTATCAATAGCGTTTGGACCTACATGACCATGTGTAAATGTTCCGGATGAAATAACCCCTTGATAAAGATAGTTACTAGTTTCTATCCGTTGGGTAATATCTGAGGTAAAAAGACTTCGGTAAATTTTCTTTTTCGCAGCTATTTCTAACATTTCATCTGACAGATCTAATGCGTCAATTGGATCTATGCCTAATTTTGCAAGGGCCTGACCGCCTAAGCCTGTGCCAGCCCCCACATCGAGTACTGGTCCAGTGCCTCCCATATTTAAAAATATTTGTGCTACTTGATTGGGCAAAATATAATCCATGGCAGATGCAAAATCTTTATCATAGTCACAGGCCCAGGACGCGTAAAGTTCACGGTTATCTTGAACTGTCTCAAGAGCATAGGCTAAATCAAGATTAGGTTTGTTATCGTTCATAACTAAATCTGAACAGTTCTTTTAGCAAAATGCAAGAGCGGGTATAAACGCCAGGTGCTAAACAAATTTCACGCATTAATGGGTTAGAGTGATGATATTTATATAAGTTCAGATTTTGTAACTCTAATAACGAATTTCTGCTTCACGCTCTGCGACTAATCTATAGAGCGTGAAGAAAGATTAAGTGTTAACTACTTTGTTTTTTTGATCAAATTAAGTATTTTTAGTTTGTACCCAAATTGTTTTTGTCTGTAAATATTGCTCAATTGCCTCAGTCCCATTATCTCGCGCAAGTGAGCCAGATTGTTTATACCCTCCAAATGGTGTTTTGATGTCACCTTCAGAAAATCCATTCACAGAAACCGTTCCACAGGGTAACGATCGGGCCATGTGTAGAGCTTGATCAATGTTCTGTGTGAAAACAGTAGCATGTAACCCATAATCTGTATCACTGGCTATTCTCAGAGCTTCGTCTGCATTTTCAACTGAAATGATACCTAATACTGGACCAAAGATTTCTTCTTTTGCGATTTTCATCTCAGGGGTAACATTCTCAAAGACTGTAGGTTTAATAAAGTGCCCAGGGAAATCACTTTCTCCACCCATTAACATTCCAGCACCTTCAGCAAGTCCTGATTGAATGTAACTCATTACCATTTCTTTATGATCTTTTGTGATCATTGATCCAATATCAGTGGCTGGATCCAATGGATCACCAAGTTTGAAAGCTTTCACACGCTCAATAATTCGTCTAGTGAATTCATCAACAAGTGGTGCAGCGATCAACTGTCGCATATTAGCTGAACAGTTCTGTCCACCATTCCAAAATGCTGACATTGCAGCATGTTCGATAAGTTCATCATCCAATATAGCATCTTCAAGTACTATAAATGGGCTTTTCCCACCCATTTCTAAACCGACACCTTTTAAATTACTATCTCCAGAATAGCGCATAAACATTCGGCCAACTTCGCTGGAACCGGTAAAGGAAACAGTATCTATATCATTATGCATGCCAATAGCCTTACCTGCGGTTTCACCGTAACCAGGAAGGATGTTAATAACACCATCAGGTACTCCAGCTTCTTGCATAAGTTCAGCCAACCGGATTGTACTTAAAGGTGTTTGTTCGGCTGGTTTAATGACAGCAGAGCAACCAACAGCAAGTGAAGGTGCTATTTTCCAAGCCGCCATTACGAGTGGAAAATTCCAAGGTAAAACAGCTCCCGCTACACCAGCTGGCTCTTTTACAATCAAAGCTAAAGCACTTGGGCCAGTTGGAGCGATTTTACCAAAACTCTTATCTGCTAATTCAGCGTACCACTGAAAGAAGTTTACGACCTCACCACCAATTTCGTCCATGCAGTCGTTTATTGTTTTACCTGTATCTAAACTTTCAAGAACTGCTAGTTCATGTGTATGTTCGCGAACTAAAGCCGCAACCTTTAAAAGCACTTCTTTACGTTCTTCAGGTTCTGCACGACTCCATGTTCCTGCATTAAATACACGACGTGCTGCAGCTACGGCACGATCAACATCAGCTGCTTTGCAATGGGCTACATTGGCTAAGATTTGGCCCGTCGCTGGGTTAGTGGTTTCAAATTTTGTACCATCAGCGGCATCGCAAAATTTACCATCAATAAAAGCTTGTCCATTTGGACGAATATTGTTTGCAATGGTTTTATATTCAGCATGCGTAAGTGTCATTTTTTCTCCATCGATTATAAATGTTTTTCAAGTTTTTTAGATGTGTTTGTAGAATTTTTATTACGTAAAGTTTGTGCAAATTTACGTATATCATTCAACAGCATCTGTGGCTCTTCCATTGCGGCAAAATGGCCTCCACGAGGCATTTCCGTCCAGTGTTGAATATTGTAAATTCTTTCTGCATATGATCGGGGTGGCCAATTTAACATTTCTGCTGGGAAGACGGCACAACCTGTGGGTACTTCAACCCTGTGACCTTCTTCTGATAAAATTCGACCACCTTCTTCACGCCGACCATAGTAAATCCAAGATGCAGAATTGAATGTGCGTGTGGTGATATAAATCATAATATTTGTGAGTAATTCATCTTTTGAAAAGGCACTTTCAATACACCCAGTTTTTACATCTGCCCAATCATGAAACTTTTCAATTAACCATGCTGCAAGTCCCACGGGACTATCAACCATTGCATAACTCAAAGTTTGAGGGCGGGTTGCCTGTTGGGTGCGATATCCATTCTGCATAATTTGATCATTATCAAACTGGGCTTCCCAAGCTTTTTCCTCAGATGTTTGAGGCCCATCAGGGTGACGCATTGTTAATACATTAATGTGAATGCCTGTGCACGCTTTAGCATGGTCGTAGCCTAACCATGAACAGATTGCCCCGCCCCAGTCACCACCTTGAGCGAGGTATTTATCATATCCCAAAGTATCTGTCATTAATGTGTTTAAAACTGAAGCCATCTTGCGAGGTCCATATGGACGTGGTGGTCTTCCAGAAAATCCAAATCCAGGCAGTGAGGGCACAATCACAGTAAATGCATCTTCAACATTGCCACCAAATCTTTCGGGGTGAGCAAGGGGCTCGATTAGATCATAAAACTCAGATACCGATCCTGGCCAGCCATGGCTGATTAAAAGAGGAGTTGGATTTTTACCACTTCCTTTTTCAAAAATGAAATGCATATCGATTCCATCAACCTTTGCCTTAAAGTTAGAAAAAGAATTTATTCTAGCCTCTTGGGCAGACCAATCAAACTCATTGACCCAATATGCACATAGCTCTTTTAAATAATCAAAATTGGTTCCATAGTCCCACCCACCATCATCGGGCATTTCATGCCAGGGAAAATGTGCAACTCGGTGCATAATATTTTCCAGGTTTTCTTCAGAGACTAAAAACTGGAATGGCTTTATTTCTGGGTTGTCTTCAATACGGTCTGTCAAGTCGTCAATTCCTAGTTTTGGTTTTCAGTAAAGAAGTTTTTAAACCAAAATAGCTGAGATTTTGCGAGGTTGGATAGAGACAGGTTGTGCATTTCGAAGGGACAGATGTAATTATAGTAATTTTGTGCACTCATAACATTGCCTGAACTTCCTCTGCGATAATTTTAACTCCATCTTCTAGTTTTGAAACGGGAACATAGGCAAACCCAAGACGAAAGTTTCGCTTTTCATTATAGTTTAAGTAGTAGTCTTGACCGCGATCAATTAAGACGCCCTTAGCTCTCAAACGACTAGCTAGGATAGATGCATCAAATCCTTCTGGACCTGTAAGCCAAAATGAAGTTCCACCTTTGGATTTTGTGCGCTTTAGCATATTCAAGTGTTTACCTAAGGCAATATCCATTGCTTGCCATCGTTTCTGGTAACGCCTCTCAATATTGTTAAGGTGAGCATCGTAGTGACCAAGTTGAAAGAATAATGCGACAATTTCTTGGACTATAGTAGGGGGGTGTCGCATCATTACCCCACGTGCAATTCGAGCCTCGCGGATAATATCTCTATGCGCAACAATGAAGCCTAATCGAATGCCGGGTGAGAGTGTTTTTGACAGGCTACCAACATAAATCACACGTCCAGTTGTATCCATGGACATCATTGAATGGGAAGATTGCGAAAAGTAATTCATTTCAGCTTCATAATCGTCTTCAATGATAAGAAAATCTTTGTCGACTGCAGCTTTTAATAATTCTTTCCGACGTGATTGGCTCATGGTAACCATTGTTGGAAACTGATGGCTTGGTGTGGTGAAAAGCAATTGGCATTTATTTGGAATTTCAGATGGGATAATGCCATCACCATCTATTGGTACACCAATAAGTTCACTCCCTGACATGCGAAAAGCATTGCGTGCACCAAAGAATCCGGGGTCTTCGAGTGCAATGGGTTTCCCAAATTTAGAAAAAATAGTACCAAGAATAAAGAGAGCGTTCTGTGATCCCAATGTGATCAGTATTTCATCTTCTTCTGCATATATACTTCGCGTGTTTAATAAACGTTGTCGAAGTTGTTGGATTAGTTGGGGACTATCACTTTCTACCGAGTCACTTGCCCAGATTGGAGTTTTTGTCCTTCCCAAGGCCTGCCTGGTGCATTCACGCCAACTGCCTACTGGAAAAAGATCTGGATCGATTTGGTTGTAGATAAACGGATAAGGATAAGAATTCCAATCCAATGGATTAACTACAGGACTGAGTTCAGTTGGTGGAAAACTTACTATGCAAGGTATTTCATCTTGAGCAGCAGCGCTTCGTTTATTTTGTAGGTTAGTTAAGTTAGCCATTTGTGGATTGATAAAATAGCCTGACCTGTTTCGAGAAACAAGAAAGTCGAGGTCAATCAATTTGTTATAGGCTGCAAATACAGTATTTCTTGATACTTTAAACTGATTAGCCAAATCACGGCATGATGGTAGTGGACGATCATGAGCTAATGATTTGGAGATTATTGCTGAGCTAATTACTTCACAGATTTGATCCCTAAGGCTTAGATTTGAAGCCTCAGGAAGTTTCAAAAAACGTGGCGTTGTTGAACCCAAATTGGCCTCCTTCATATATAAACAAAAACTGCAATTGTATTAGAGCGGGCAATTTTTCTGTCTTACTTTTAATCGACTGCGAAACCTCATGTCTCTAGCAAAACCATCTGTCCTTTTCATTCTAAGCATCTGTCTCTTTCTTTGGCAAGGGTTGCAATGAATGATGCAATTATGAAATTTAATTGATGAGGGATCGAATTCATGAGTACAAAACACATTTTCAAGGCGCTCGTCATAGCGTCTATAACTACTTTTTCTGCGCAGAGCGCTGCTGCAGATTTGACACTTAAACTTGGGACTACAGGTAGGCTCGGTATGCCTATTGGTGACGCCATAGACCAGGCATTAATACCAGCCATGGAAAAAGCGTCTGGTGGAGAGGTTACTATAGAACCATACTATCAAAAAACACTCTGTGCAGAACAGAAATGTGGTGAACAGGCTAATCAGGGGCTCATTGCTTTGTGGACTAGTTCTACAGCAAACTATGGTAATTTTGGATCAGAGTTGGCAATCTTTGACTTGCCTTTCATCTTTAAATCACTCGAAGATGCAAAACGAATATCGAATGATTGGTTGGCAGAAAGACAGTGCAAACTTGCGCTTGAGAATGCTGGACATATTTGCCTTTCTGTATACTCGAGTGGTGGATTTAGGCAGCTTGGAAATGCAACGAAGTCAGTCCGAGTTCCTGACGACATGAAAGGTTTGAAGTGGCGTACTACGAAGAGTCCTGTTGAATTTATGCTTGTCAAAAACTGGGGTGCAGTTCCGACTCCCTATGATTGGAGTCAATTATATCAAGGTCTTCAGTCAGGTGTAGTTGAGGGACAGTATGTTGCTAGTCCATGGCAGGAAGTTGCTAAGTTGCATGAAGTTGCAAAATATTTCACGGAAATTGGTGGAATGTGGTCTGGAAATATTTTAGCCATGGATTCAAATCAGTATAATGCAATGACTGATCAACAGCGTGAATGGTTACATCAAGCTGCCGACGCTTATGGAGAAAAAGTTAACGAGCTAGACAATGCTTGGATCAAAAATGGAGAAGATATCATCAAAGCATCTGCGAATGAATGGTACGTACCCACAGAAGCTGAGTTAACACAATGGAGAGCAGGGGCGATTGGTGCTTGGTTAGATGCAAAAGGTACTTTTGAACCAGATGTTGCTAGAAGAGTACTTTTGGAGCAAGGAATGGATAGTTTTGTTGCTCAGCTAGAAGAAGCTGGTGCACTGTAATTAGTTATCCAGAATAATATGAAAAGATCATTTAGGCTATCACACAGTACTAGGTGATCTTTTCATCAATTTAATTTTCATATATGTGAGTTTTCATGGTAAGTATATTTCTACTTGTGTTGTTGCTGTTTTTTATCCTTTGTGGTGCTCCCATTGGATTTACTTTAATTTTAATACCTTTCTTTTATATTTTGATAACTGACGCAGTGCCTCTCGTCTTAATCCCTAGCCAAATGTTTAACGCAATTGACTCTGTTCCATTAACTGCAATTGCCTTTTTTATGTTGACTGGGGAGTTAATGACAAGTGCTACGATTACAGATCGGTTGGTTGCATTAAGTAGGGCATTGATTGGCCGAATGCGTGGTGGTTTGGCTCAAGTAAATGTGCTTGTAAGTATGTTTTTTGCAGGGATGAATGGATCCGTTGTCGCTGATACAGCTACAGTTGGTGCGTTAGTATTACCCGCTATGAAAAAAGCTGGATATCCTCCTGCTTTTTCGGCTGCTGTTACAGGAGTTAGCTCCACAATTGGCGGCATCATTCCACCTAGTATAATGATGATTGTCCTTGCTAATGCTACTGAGATTTCTGTCGCTGCATTATTTGCAGCTGGTATTATTCCTGGTCTGCTAATTGGCGCTGTGATAATGCTAATCAACCATTTCTTTGCGGTAAAATATAATTTTGAAAGAAGTGATGAGCGCTTTTCAGCACGAAGAGCTGGGAAAGAATTATATCGATCCTCCTTTGCTTTGCTTATTCCAGTGGTTTTAGTAGGTTCCGTCATGGGTGGTATTGCATCAGTTGTAGAAGCTGGTGCAATTACAGCAGTGGTCGCACTATTTACAGGTGTGTTTGTTTATAGGACGATTAAATGGAAGGAATGTTCTGGCGCTTTCCGGCGGGCATTTCGTAATTCAGCGATGGTTTTTATCATTATTGCTGCATCTGGACCATTTAGTTGGCTGCTTACATCACTAGGTGCAATAAGCGATCTTGAAAATTGGCTACTTAGCCTCACGGGCTCCCCTATTATTTTCATACTTGCACTTATCCTTTTTATTTTTCTTCTTGGAACGGTTATGGACTCTGCCGTAAATATAATAATCGTGGGTCCAGTCTTAGTTGATGTTATGGCTAAGGCAGGATTTCCAGAGGTCCAGGCAGCTGTCGTAGTCATTGTTGGATTCTTGATAGGTTCTGTAACGCCACCGGTTGGTGTCGCATTTTTTACTTCCGCTACCATTGCAAAAGTGCGACTAGAAGAGGTTGCTGTTGCATTAATTCCATATCTAGTTGGTTTATTTTTACTTTTATTTTTTATCATTGTTATTCCAGAATTGACGATGTTTCTTCCACAAATGATGGGTTGATTGAACGCTATGTTGAAAATATTAAATAATTTTGATCGTTTGGTTCATCGTATTTTAGAAGCAATGTGTTCGTTGTTTCTAGCTTTGATGGTTGGGTTCACAATCTATAATGTTGTTATGAGATATGTATTCGCAAATCCTCCAGTTTGGGGTGATTTGCTAACTGTTTTAAGTAATATTTGGTTAATGTTTATAGCGCTATCATTAACCGCAAGGGATAATGAACATATTGCCTTGAACTTAATTTATGAAAAGTTACCAACTAGGTTGGCACTATATATACGTCAGTTCTGGAAGCTCATGATTATATTGATTGGAATTGTTTTGATTATTTATGGATTTGAGTTGGTTGAGGGCATGCGTGGTAAATATTGGGAAATGTGGCACTTTGAATTTACTTCACAAGGTATTGAATTCAAGGAAAACTATATGCCAAAAAAATACGCTGTTACGATCTTGCCTCTAGCTGGTTTTTTGACAACATTTGGTGCTGCTATTTGTTTTTTTAAAAAAATCTAATCTTAATTTTTGTGATAAAGATTACCGTTGTTACAAGTGATGAGATCATGCCATCTTTTTTATAATATAAATGAATGCCATAATATAAACTAATTTTTTAATGTTTATAAAGTATTAAACTAGACGGCAAAATTTTCATTCTTAATTAAATATAACGTGTAAATTATCTGTGACCTCTAAAGATCAAATAAATACAATAAAGTATGCATATTTTTCATTATTATATATTTTTTGCGATTATTAAATCATTAATCAGCGCTAACATGATGAAAAGTAATCTATCGGAGTTTTATCGTTTTGACCTTCCAAACGCTTAATTTGAAAATATGAAAAATATTATAGAATTTAAAGACGTATCTAAATATTTTGGTTCACTAAAAGTTTTAGATGGCTTGAATCTAGAGGTTGGAGCAGGAGAGAAGCTTGCCTTAATTGGTCCAAGTGGCTCAGGTAAAACTACAATTCTTCGAATTCTAATGACTTTAGAGACTATAGAAAGTGGTTTAATCACTGTTGAAGGAAAGCCACTTTGGCATGAGAAAGTAAATGAAACTCTTGTTCCAGCGAGTGAAGCGCATTTGCAAAAAATGCGCCAAATTATTGGAATGGTTTTCCAGCAGTTTAATCTTTTTCCACATTTGACGGCATTATCAAATATTGAACAACCGCAGATTTTGGTGCGCAAGGTTACTAAAGAAGAGGCACGCGAAAAGGCAGCTAATCTAATGGATTTGGTTGGATTGGAAGATAAAAAGGATCATTACCCTCATCAACTATCTGGTGGTCAGCAACAGCGTGTTGCTATTGCTCGTGCGTTGGCTATGGATCCAAAAATAATGCTGTTTGATGAAGTTACATCAGCGTTAGATCCCGAATTAGTTGATGAAGTACTCTCAGTACTCAAAAAAATTGCAACAACCACTGATACCACAATGCTGACTGTAACTCATGAGATGAACTTTGCACGTGAATTTGCTGATAGAATTTTGTTCTTTGATAAAGGGCAAATTGTTGAACAAGGATTGCCTGAAGGTATTTTCACCAATCCAAAAGAGCCCCGTACTAGAGGGTTTTTAAAGAAATATATCACAGGGTTAACTTAGAAATATTTGAAAACTTTAGATGATAAATAATAGAGGCCAAAAAGAAGCCGAATATAACTTAAATAAAAAGGGAAATTATAATGAAAATTAAAATAAATGGTCCTGTAGCCAAATTAGGATTAGGTCTGATCGCATTAAGTGCTGCTTTTGCAGCCAGCGCAGATACATTGGATGACCTTCGCAAAAAGGGTTATGCAACAGTAGCTGTGGCAAATGAACCTCCATATAGTGATATTAAAGCGGACGGATACGTCACGGGTGCTGCACCTGATGTTGCACGTGCAGTAATGGCCAAGCTAGGTGTTCCAGAAATCGACGCAAAAGTAATTATGTATGGTGCTATGATACCTGCTTTGCAAGCACGCCGAGTAGATATGGCCACATCAGGGCTTTATATTAAGCCAAAACGCTGTGAGTCAATTATCTATTCTGAACCAGATTTGTGTGGAGCTGAAGCATTTGCTGTAGCAGTGGGTAATCCATTAAATATCATGACTTATGAAGATATTGCAGCAAACCCAGATGCAACAATGACTACTTGTGCAGGCTGTGCAGAAGAAGCTTATGCACTTGAGCGTGGTGTTCAACCATCTCAAATAAAAGTTTTTACTGATCCACCAAGCGGCATTAAAATGCTACAACAAGGTAGGGTAAATGTATTCGCTCTTTCTGGTTTAGGCACGCAGGATCTATTGAGAAAAACAAATGATCCAAATTTAGAGCTTGTTATGCCAGTAACTGGTGTTCCAATGGGCTGTGCTGGTGCCGCATTTAATGCAAATGATACAGCATTTCGTGATGCATATGATGCAGCGCTTAAAGAATTAAAAGACAGTGGTGAATTTGCTAAGATTATTGAGCCTTATGGATTTTCTGCGGCTGCAACTTTAGCAGTAAAACGCGATGATTTTTGCCCAGGCAATTAAATTTTTAACGCCCAGGTTAAGCCTGGGCGTTTTAACAGTGAAAGCATTTTTTTAATATGAATGAAGTTTTTATATTTTGGCCCATCATCATAGATGGAACTTTGACGACAATTAAACTTACTCTAGCGAGTGGTGTTGTGGCCTTAATTATTTCTTTTACAGTTGGTCTTGCGCGATTATCGCGTCACTGGGTAGTGCGAGCGATAGCAACTATTTATCTTGAATTTTTTCGTGGAACATCAGCAATTGTTCAAATGTTCTTTATGTATTTTGTATTGCCACTTTTGGGGGTCTTTCTTCCAGCATTAATGGCAGGCATAGTAGCTTGTGGTTTTAATTTAGGAGCATATGGTTCTGAGGTAGTAAGGGCATCAGTTCAATCCGTAGGACGAGAACAACGTGAGGCTGCTAAGGCATTAAATTATACAAATTTTCAACTTTATAGACATGTTCTTATACCCCAAGCAATTCCTGTTATGATTCCGTCATTTGGAAATTTAGTAATAGAACTTCTGAAATTAACTGCAGTTGCATCTTTGATTACAATTTCAGATTTAACGTTTATGTCACAAATTATTCGTGTCCAAACAGCATTAACACTGGAACCACTAATTCTTATTATGGTTATTTATTTTATTTTATCTTCTATTTTAGTGAGTGGCACAAAATGGTTAGAACGCTACTTTTCTGCTGGTCGAAATATACATAAAAGTGGAGGTAATTAAGCTATGGAATGGGACTGGAATGTCGTTGCCTCAGTTACTCCAAGTTTGTTAAATGGGTTAATCGTTACTGTGCAGGCAACTATAGTCGGTGCAGTTCTCGCCTATGTATTAGGGCTAGTTATTGCGATATTAAAAATGTCTGGAAATAAGGCTGTTGCTTTTATTACTTACTGGAGTTCGGAATTTATTCGCCGTACACCACTTTTGGTTCAATTATATTTTCTATTTTATGTTTTACCAGATTTTGGAATTTTTCTTTCTCCTTTTGTAGCGGGTGTCATTGGATTGGGTTTGCATTTTAGCACTTACACATCAGAAGTGTATCGAGCTGGGATTGAAAATGTTCCAAAAGGCCAATGGGAAGCTGCGAGATCACTGAATTATAGTGCTTATCACACTTGGAGATTTGTTATTTTACCTCAAGCAATACCTCCAATGTTTCCACCTCTTGCTAATTATCTAATTACGATGTTTAAAGAAACACCACTTTTATCCGCAATAACAGTAGTTGAGTTATTTAATGCTGCTAATATTTACAGTAATAGCCATTATAAATATTTAGAACCCATGACATTAGTTGGTTTGTTCTTTTTGCTAGTTTCTATACCTGCAGCCATGATAGCATTAAAAATAGAAAATAAGTATAAACCGCTTAATTAAGCTTTTTAAAAATATATTAGTTTTTAGAAAATTTGCTATAAGCATTGATAACTTTTGGTGGTGAAAATGCCCTAATGGCAGGTAATTCACCTTCAAATTTTTTGATATTAACTAAACAACTATGTGCAATTGGCCCTTGGGCTAAATTTGAACTTCCTTTATCTATTGTTAGAACGTTTGGATTGCCATGCCTGCAAAACAATGTTCCATCTTTTTGTTTGTCAGCATCTAGCCAAGCGCCTGTACTCATTTGTACAACATCTAATCGAATGTCTTTGCTTAATACAGCTGATGCTAAGCATGCACCTCTGTCATTATAAACTTTGACTATATCGCCATCATGTATCTGATATAATTTTGCAGTATTAACGTTAATAATAATTTGTTCGCGGCCTTTTTTCTTTCCATTAAGACTGACAGACCCATGATCAAATTGAGAATGAAGTTTGTTTTGAGGTTGACTTGAAATCATGTGTAGATCTTTATCTTTATTTGAATTTCCCAACCATTCTTTTGGCTCCAACCACGTTGGATGTGGTGGACAATCAATATAATTGAATTTAGCTATAGTTTTAGAATACAACTCTATTTTACCACTTGGAGTTTTTAATGGGTATTTTATTGGATCACTTCTGAAATCTGCGAACATAATGTAATTTTCTTCAGGGACTTCAATTTTATGCCAACCCTTTTTTTTGAAAGTTTTAAAATCGGGCAATACAATACCGTTTTTTGCTGCTGATTTACGGCTTTGATTATAAATCCATTGTATCCAAGCTGAAGAATCGCGATCACCAGTAAAGAGTTTTTTAATCCCCATTTTTTGTGCAATTCCACTTAAGATGTCAAAATCGTCCTTTGCATCTTTAATTGGGGGCTGAATTTTTTCCATTGCAATTATGTAAGGATCTCTTGGTGACATAGCAATATCATTGCGTTCTAAAGAAACGGTGCATGGCAGAACAATATCCGCATGCTTTGCCAATGTATTCCAACACCACTCATGTACAATAACTGTATCTGGCTTTTGCCACGCTTTTTGAAACTTGCTAAGATCTTGGTGGTGGTGAAATGGGTTTCCACCAGCCCAATATATTAGTTTAATATCCGGGTATGTGTACGATTTCCCATTATAATTAAACGGTTGCCCAGGCTTTAGAAGCATTTCACTAATTCGTGACACTGGTATAAAAGAATTTGTTGTATTTTGACCTTGTGGTAGAGCTTTAAATTCGACCACACTTTTTTCAAGACCTGTTGAATTTGCTGCTGAATATCCAAATGCTATGCCCCCACCGGGTAGACCTATTTGCCCAAGCATTGATGCTAAAGCCGTTGCCGCCCAGTAGGGTTGCTCACCATGATCTTGCCTTGTTAGTGACCAGTTCATTGAAATCATTGTCCGTGAATTTGCCATTTTACGAGCGAGAGTATGAATCTTAGTTACTGGTAAATCACAGATATTTGCAGCCCATTGCGCAGATTTTTCTATTCCATCAGATATACCCATGACATAATCAGAAAATTCTTTAAATCCTACTGTATAGAGGCTTAGAAATTGCTCATCATAAAGATTTTCAATTATTAATGTGTGAGCTAATCCCAGAATAAGTGATACGTCAGAATTTGGCCTTGGTGCTAGCCATTCTGCGTTCAAGTTTTGATCAATATCAGATTTGATTGGTGAAATATTGACAAATTTCACTCCTGCCATATTTGCTTCACTTAAAGCTTCTTTAGTTCGATGACGACCTAAACCACCGGCGCTAATTTGACTATTTCGAGTAGGCAGTCCACCAAATGCAACAAAAAGATCGGTGTCCTGAATTATGGAATTCCAACAAGTTGGTGAATGAACATATTTTGAATATTCACCAATTACATGTGGTAAAATGACTTCACCCGCAGCGAGACTATAAGAATTTAAAGATTTAGTGTATCCTCCTATGCAATTTAGGAAGCGATGAAGTTGACTTTGAGCATGATGGAAGCGGCCTGCGGAAGCCCATCCATATGAACCTCCATATATAGATTTATTTCCAAACTTAGTTTTTATACGATCCAGTTCGTTAGCTACAAGTTTTTCAGCTTCATCCCAACTTATCGATATAAATGTATCCTCACCTCTTAAGTTGTTAGCAGAACCTGGTCCGTGATTATACCAGCTTTCACGCACCATAGGTGTATTAATACGCATAGACCCATCTAACACATCAATAATACCTTGGCCTATAATAGATGGGTCTGGATCCTCTTCAAATCCGTGTAATTTAGTTATCTTGCCATTCTTACTTTCAACACGATATGTACCCCAATGTGTGCTTGTAAGTGGAAAGTTTAAGTTTTTTTTCATGTAGACAACTAACTATAATATTTTCTTAGAAAACCAAATTTAATAATCAGGATATTAAAATCTTTAATATTTAATTAAACTTAGACTAATACTAAATCTATTAAGCATCACTAAGATATAAGTTTTGAGAAAATATTGCAAAAAATAAGAAGATATGTAGCTTTATACTCAAAACTACTAATATTCTTTAAATCTTGGCGAGTTACTTGAGGACAATATACATATAAAATTTAAGATTTTGATGTATTCTGTTAATCCTGGTTAGATAGAACTGGAACTTGAAGACCAACTTTTTTCCTACCCATTGCAACAGAAGTTCGAAACTTACGAACATTCGAGTTTTCAAAAAATAATCTTTGGGTTAGATCTTCAAAGTCGTCCATACTTTTAGCAACGCATATTAAACAGAAATCAGCATCTCCAGTTACATAATAGCATTGTTGCACTTGCGGTTCATTATTTGCACGACGAATAAAGGCATCAATCTGATCAATTCTTTCACGTTCTAATTCAACCATCACAATAAAACTCATTGGCAAATTTACTTTTGCTGGATCGACAATAGCTATTTCGCGCAAAATAATTTTTCTTGCTCTCAAAGATTTAAGACGGCGCTGTACAGAAGCAACTGATAGGCCAGTTTCATAAGCTAACGTGTCTAAGCCAAGTTTAGAATCTTCTTGTAATAAGTTTAGGATCATTGCATCGGCGTTATCGATATTTTCTTTCATAATATTGCCATTTTCTAATAATTTTATTCACAATAATAGTAAAATTTGAGTAATATGTTGCATAAAATAAACTATATTGATCATATGAAAACGTCAACAATAGTTTTAGATCAAGCAAAGCCCACTGCATTTTTATCTGCTTGTCCAGTATATAAACCAACCCCGCTTTATAAAGAATTGATACATGACAAACCCATTTGGATAAAAGATGAAGGCCAAAGAATGCGCCTTGGTGCGTTTAAAGCTCTTGGAGGAGTTTATGCTGTTGCACAACTAATAGCTCAAAAAACTGAAATGGATTTAGATGTTAATAAATTTTTGAGTGATGAAGTAAAACATATTGCAAAAAAAATGACATTTGTTTGTGCGAGTGCGGGAAATCACGGATTGGCAGTGGCGGCTGGTGCTAAACTCTTTGGTGCGTCTTCTCGAATTCACTTAGCAGCTACAGTACCTGAAGATTTTGCAAATAGATTACGTGCAAAAAATGCAGAAGTTGTTAGGTCTGGTGAAGATTACGAAGCGAGTATTCAAGCAGCAATTTTAGACGCAGATACTAATGGCGCAGTACATCTCGCAGATGGTTCATGGCCTGGTTACATTGAGCCACCGCGGCTAGTTATGGAAGGTTATACTGTTTTAGCAGAAGAGCTGCGACATAACTTTGAAATGAGTAATGATTGGCCATCACATGTATATTTACAAGCTGGAGTGGGTGGCTTTGCCGGTGCGATTGCATATATGATACGTAAGAACTGGAGCGTTCAGCCCAAAATTATTGTAGTCGAACCTGAAGCTGCACCTTGCCTCAAGCACAGTGTTCACAGAGGAAAGATCTTAACAGTAGATGGCCCAGTATCAGAAATGGGCAGGTTGGACTGTAAAACACCATCATTATTAGCATTTGATATTCTTTCCAGTGCAGCTGATGAATATGTACTCATTTCAGAGGATCAGGCGGAAGATGCAGTTCAAGTGGCAAAAAAATTAAATTATAATACTTCTCCATCTGGAGCAGCTGGGTTGGCTGCGTTTCTTGCAAGCTCTGAACCAAATCCAGCTCCCTTAATAATTATCACTGAGAATGCCATTCCTTAATTATATCTTTCAAAATAAATATATGTTCACATTTTTAGTATGGCTAAATTAGAGATAATTCACTTTCTGAATATTTCATCTTGGAATTTATTTGATTTTGGAAAAGTGTTGGCAGCAACAGCCTTTTATCTAGTCAAAAAGTAACTCATGTACACTTTCTTAAAGATTGCAAATATTCCTAAATCTTTGCAGTTCTCACCTAATGAATTATCAGCTCTATTAGTCAACGCATTGTATTTAAATTAAAAAACTAAAATTCAATAGATTTCACTGCCTTTTTTTGCTCCAGCCATCATAACCTTTGCCTGTTCAGTACGTATTTCTTCATACTTCGCCATACTGTTTTTGCTGAATAAAGTGGAAGGTGGCGCATAAGTCGTGAAACTATCATCATCAAATGTGCCGCGTGCTGAAATAGCATAATCTTTAACACCGCCAGCTTTGCGCATTTTTGCAGAAACATATCTAATAGCAACACCGATCCGGCGATCATCAGACTGATTTGGACCAGATCCGTGGATGGTAAGCCCATGATGTAGGCTCATTGCGCCTGGACGCAGTTCTACTGCTACTTTGTCTGAATTAGCAACATCAACTTTTATCTCTTGTCCGCGTGAAAGAAGGTTATGTTCGTCAAAGCTATCTTCATGAGATAAAATTTCATTCTTATGACTTCCACATACAAAATCCATGCAGCCTGAGACACTCGTCGCTGGAGATAGTGCAAGCCACGCAGTAAGAATATTATCCATGTCTCCCATGCCCCAATATGCAAGATCTTGGTGCATTGTTACTATGTGTTTTGTTTGGGCTTCTTTGGTTAAAAACTCAACAGAATATAGCATTACATCAGGGCCAAGTATTCCTTCCACTGCGTCTAAAATAGGCTCATGCAAACCGATTTCACAAGCTAAGGGCATAACCACCTGCGCATTTACTCTTTTATAGGTATTAAGGGGCAAAGCTAGACCATTATCGAGCCAATCGCATTCAATTTTTTCTAGGGAATTACGCCAATTTTTTGCTTGAGTTTCATTCGCTACATCGATGGGGAAAAGGTACCCATCATTCCAATAGGCATTTTTTTGTTGTTCAGTTAAGTGGCCGTTCACTAAAGTTAAACAGTCTTTCATCAATGGCACTCCGTTATTCGATTTATTATCATATGAGGCCAATGTGAGGGTATATGTCAAATGCAAATACGACTAAATACACGTCGCATTTGATGTTACTATTTTATTTTTAAAAAATTGTATTTTGTAATTTTAAACAGTCCCTAATCATTAAAATTTTTCGAGTTACATGATTGCGCTTCAGCTGAATATTAAATTTACAGAACATTTATTGACATGTGATAAATGTGTATGAAACAGTTATAATTGTTGTTTGGAAATAAGTTATTGAGGAGTGAGAAATAGATGAATTGTTCAATTTTTGGGCTGAGATCCTACTAGATGATTAATACAATAAATATAGACAAAAAAGATACGTAACATGCGTTATGCCTCGATTACTAAACGATTGGCAGAATTAGGTGGCGAAAAATGGCGGCTGTACTCTCAGGCGCGCCAAATGGCTGAGGATGGGCATGACATCATCGAAATGACAATTGGTGAACCAGATGTGCCTACTCCACCCGAATTAGTATCAGTGGCCAGTGAAGCAATGGCGCATGGTCGAACCAAATATTCAAATGGTAACGGTGAGCCTGAGGTCTTGCGGGCACTTTCAAATCGATACACTAAAAGTGCAGGGCGAAATATTTCTGTTGATCAGATACTTTGTTTTCCAGGAACACAAACTGCTCTTTATGCTACATTGATGGCATTGACCGAAACTGGTGATGAAGTACTTGTAGGAGACCCAATGTATGCCACGTATGCTGGTTTAATATCGGCCAGTGGCGCTAGTATGATTCCAGTGCCATTACTTCCTGATAATGGCTTTCAGATCACAGCTGAAGATATCGCAAAAAAGCTGACACCTCAATCGCGTGTGATTTTGTTAAATAGCCCGCATAATCCTACAGGTGCAGTACTCTCAAATAAGCAGGTAAAAGAGATAGTAGAACTGGCAGTAGAGCATGATTTGTGGATAGTATCCGACGAAGTTTATGATGAGATGTTGTTTGAAGGGGTAGATTTCGCCTCGCCATTGGGCTTTCTAAAAGGAGCTGATAGGATTGTAGTAGTATCGTCAATTTCTAAATCTCATGCCGCACCTGGGTTTCGTAGTGGTTGGTCCATTGGTTCTAAAGAATTTACAAAACGCCTTTTGCCCTTGGCGGAAACGATGCTTTTTGGTAATCAACCTTTTATAGCTGATATGACTGCTATTGCACTCATGAAGCCATCAAAAGTGGCTGCAGATATGCGCCAGAGATTTGAGATGCGTGCTAAACTTATTTATGCACGATTGAATGGGTTCGCAGGACTTAAGGTGAGCCAACCAGAAGCAGGAATGTTTGTTTTAATCGATGTTTCAAGTACTGGTTTAAGTGGAGAAGCCTATGCTTTTGACTTATTATTGAAAACTGGGGTAGCTGTAATGCCGGGCTCAGCATTTGGAGTTGCACTTGATAACTGGGTGCGTGTAGCGCTGAGCGTTGAAGACAGCTTGTTTGACACAGCCTGTCAGCGTATTCTTGATCATGCATTAATATGTGGGCAAGCCTCATTAAAAACAAAGGGATAAGTATTTTTAGGAAATTCTTTTTCTAAAAACTTGCCTTGGATCTTAAAAAATGGAAAAAATAACTATGAGCAAAACTTTTCGATCATGGGCTGAAGTTGCCCCACGTCTTATAGCCGTAGCTGCGGGACGTGAGCAAGCTGATCGAGTATTCCGTAATTGCAAACTTGTAAATGTTCAAACACGAGAAGTACTGGATGGTTGGCAAGTTGCTATTGCTGAAGGACGATTTGCTTATGTTGGTGCTGATGCATCTCATTGTATCGGTGAAGATACCGAAATTTTTGATGTAAATGGACGCTATTTGATCCCTGGTTTATGTGACGGACATATGCATATTGAGAGTGGTATGCTGACGCCAGCAGAATTTGCTGCAGCCGTTATACCTCATGGAACAACAACTATGTTTACTGACCCCCATGAGATTGCAAACGTGCTTGGTCTGGAGGGTGTAAGGATGATGCATGATGAAGCTTTAATGCAGCCAGTAAATATTTTTACCCAGATGCCTTCTTGTGCTCCATCTGCCCCTGGGCTGGAAACCACAGGCTTTGAGATCAGTGCTGAAGATGTTGCTGAGGCCATGGGTTGGCCTGGTATTATTGGGCTTGGAGAAATGATGAATTTTCCTGGTGTCATAATTGGAGACACTCAGATGCTGGCAGAGATGGCAGAGACTATGAATGCCGGTAAAACTGTGGGTGGACATTATGCATCGCCTGACAGGGGGCCTGCATTTTCGGCTTATGTTGCTGGTGGTGCAGCTGATGATCATGAGGGAACAACTGAAGAAGATGCGTTGGCTCGGGTGCGTAACGGAATGCGCTCTATGATGAGATTGGGCTCTGCATGGTACGACGTTGAAACTCAGATTACGGCAATTACAGAACGGGGTATTGATCCACGAAATTTTATTTTATGCACTGATGATTGTATGGCAGAAACCCTTGTTAACGATGGACATATGAACCGGGTAGTTCGCCACGCGATTGACTGTGGATGTGATCCGCTTATTGCTTTGCAGATGGCAACTATTAATACAGCCACACATTTTGGATTGGAACGGGAGCTTGGGAGTATTGCACCGGGACGTCGTGCAGATATGATTATAACATCTGATTTAAAAACATTACCAATTGAACACGTTATTGCTCGGGGTAAGACTGTTGCAAAAGACGGTAATATCACTGTTGATTGCCCACATTACGATTGGCCTGATAGCGCAAGACAAACTGTGCATTTGGGTAAGCCCTTGGAGGAAAAAGATTTTGATATTTTGGCTCCAAAAGGCAAAAATACAGTTATGACCAGAGTAATAGGTGTCGTTGAAAACCAAGCCCCAACAAAAGCATTAAATTTTGAGTTACCTGTCATTGAGGGATGTGTGAAGGCTTCAGGTGATGTTTGTCAGATTGCACTTGTTGAACGTCATCGCGCAACAGGACATGTTTCTAATGGGTTTGTTTCTGGCTTTGGCTATACTGGCAATATGTCGATCGCTTCAACTGTTGCTCATGACAGTCATCACATGATTGTGGTGGGAACATCACATGCTGATATGGCACTTGCGGCAAATCGGCTAGGAGAAGTTGGTGGTGGAGTAACGGTATTCAAGGATGGGCAAGAACTTGCCCTGGTAGAATTGCCTATTGGCGGCCTGATGTCAGATCAACCTGCGGCAGAGGTCGCGGCTCGTGCTGCAAAAATGATAGGAGCTATGGTTGCCTGCGGTTGCAATCTTAATAATGCATATATGCAGCATTCTTTGTTGGCTCTTGTTGTTATCCCCGAATTACGAATTAGTGATTTGGGGCTAGTTGATGTCACCAAGTTTGAACTTACTAGTGTCCTTGAAGATTGATTTATTTGTTCTAAAGATGGCTGACATAAATTTGGTATTTAGAAGTACCGTGCGAGACTAAAGTTTTGGATATAGTGTTGCGTTATTTTCTTTACTTACATTGATGATGACATCAAGATATTTATAAATAAGTTTTATATTCTAAATTAGAATTATGCGAAGGTATGGTTTCAAATGACCCCTAATTTTCAGCAACGCCGCAGTTCGCTTATACACATACTTAAAAAGAATGGTTTAGGAGCTGCCGCCTTTGTGCCTGGACCAAATTTTTATTTCTTTACAGGTTTAAAGTTTTCGTTAATGGAGCGACCAACACTGATGTTTGTAACAGACAGTGGTGATGTTTTAGCTATTATGCCAGAGCTTGAGCGAGAGATGTGGTCAGCCGCCATGGGTGGTGCGACTACTTTTTATTGGCAAGATTCTGATGGTTTTGATAAAGTATTTTCAGATTTAGCATATGAACTTGGTACAACAAAAATTGGGATTGAGGGTCAGCGAATGCGCGCATTTGAATCAAACGCGCTTGGAGCCGTATTTGGTTCTGACACAATAATTGATGCACAGGCTGAACTTGCCAAACCACGTTTGTTAAAGTCTGATTATGAAGTCAAATTGATTGAAAAAGCAATTGAGATTTCAGAAATAAGTTTAAGTGAAACATTAGAAAATATTGAAACAGGCATGACTGAAATTGCTATTAGAGCAATCTTAATGCAGCGTATGCTAGCAAATGGAGCAGACGGTTTTGCTTTTGACATAATTGTCTTAACAGGCGGAAATGCTGCTAAGCCTCATGGAATTCCAGGTGATACGCAGTTGAGACCTGGTGCTCCACTATTGATTGATTTTGGTGCAACTTATCAAGGATACAGTGCGGACATAACACGTACAGTTTTTTGTGAGCATATTACTGATGAACATGCAGAAATATATGAAGCAGTTTTAGCTGCAAATATTGCTGGGCGTCAGATGGCGGCTCCTGCAATCACTTGTCATGAAATTGACGTCAAAGTCAGTAATACTTTACGTAAGACTGGCTTTGATGATCTGGTAGTGCACAAAACAGGTCATGGGCTAGGTCTAGATGTACATGAAGCACCAAATGTTATGATCAATAATCATACGCCTTTGGAATCTGGAATGCTAATCACAATAGAACCTGGCCTATATCGCAGCAATGACATAGGCGTTCGTATCGAGGATGATGTTTTGATTACAGATAATAATTCTCGATCTTTGACTAAGTTCAAGCGCAGTCCGATCATTTTAAGAAGTGCTAAATAATCATGATTTGAGCATTGCTTTAGATCGATAGTTAAAATTTTATTCAAGAATTACTCTGGAAGATTAAGTAATTCTGATATTTCCTTAACTTTACTTTGTAAATTGATAATAGGCCCACGGCTTTCAATATTTAGTCTGACCAATGGTTCAGTATTGGATTTCCTGAGATTAAAACGCCAATTATCAAATGCTAGACTATAACCATCCATTTCATCTAATACTTTTGATTGAGATTCAAAGTTTTCTAAGACTGAAGAGATAGATGAATTGGCATCCTTAACAGTAAAATTTATTTCTCCAGAACTTGGGTATGCTGATACGCGATCTTTTACTAAATCTCCAAGGGATTTACCTTTGAGAGAAATGAGTTCTGCAATTAATAACCATGGTATCATCCCACTGTCGCAATAAGCAAAATCACGAAAATAATGATGTGCAGACATCTCACCACCATAAATTGCTTCGTGTTTGCGCATAGTTTGCTTTATGAACGCATGACCGGTTTTGGATTGTTCTGCTTTACCGCCTATTTGGGTCACAATATCTTGAGTGTTCCAAATAACTCTTGGATCATGAACAATTGTTGATCCTGGTTCTTTTGCCAAGAATATTGATGCAAACAAACCAACTAAATATTCACCTGGAATAAATTCACCTGTTTCATCAAAGAAAAAACAGCGATCAAAATCTCCATCAAAGGCTACGCCAAAATCAGCACCAACGTTTTTTACAATATCAGCTGTCTTATGATGATTTTCAGGGAGAAGGGGATTAGGAATCCCGTTTGGGAAAGTACTATCTGGATTATGATCTACACGAACAAATTCTATTTGTGTATTATTATTGTTCAGACGCTTCTCAATGGCATCAAAAGTTGGACCGGCAGCTCCATTTCCAGAATTCACAACAATTTTTAATGGTTTAAACGCATTAATATCAACAAAGCTTAAAGTTTTGGAAACATATGCAGCCCTTGCTTCATTGGACAGATCTAAAGAAGATCCTTTTTTCTTAACACCTGTCCAATTTTGGGATTCCGCTAAACTTTTTATTGCTAAGAAGTCTTCATCATCATCTAAAGGTTTGGATCCAGATTTAACAATTTTCATTCCATTGTAGTTTATTGGGTTGTGTGAAGCGGTCACTACAATGCCTGCACAAGCAGAAAAATTGCTCACAGCCCAATACATTTCCTCAGTTCCAGAAAGGCCTATATCTATCAAATCTGATCCTGCATCCATTATGCCCAAACCAACAGCTTTTGAGAAAGCCGGACTTGTTTCTCTTGCATCAAAAGCAACCACTATGGATTTGGCATTAAAATGTTGAGCAACAGAACGCCCAATGCGATAGGCAATTGCTTCGTCAATATTAATATTGATTTCACCACGGATATCATAGGCTTTGAAGCAAGTAAGTTCTTTTTGCATTTATTATTTTATTCCTAATTAAATGAAAGTCACTATTTAACAATTTGTAATAATTTTACCTTTCAATCTCACAGTCGTCTAGAAGAAAACTAATATAATAACATTAAAAATGGCCATACATTAAATTATACCTTTCAAGGGAAGTTTTGATGTTTTTTTAGAAAAATTTGTTAAGGTAATTTATGAAATACGATTCGGAAATTGATCAAGAAACATGGGCTTTCATTAAGAGAACGCAAAGCTTTTACAGTAAAGAACTGTTGTCATATTCTATCGAACAACAGCGATCCGAATATAACCAAATGTGCCACGCCTTTGATAATCATAAGCCATATAAATTAAGTATCAAATCAGAAAAATGGGATACAATTCCTGTACGAATATACGAACCTAAAGCTCCAATCGGTACTCTTGTATATTATCATGGGGGTGGTTTTGTTGTTGGAGATTTAGAAAGCCATCATGAAGTTTGTGCTGATCTAACAGAAAAGTCTCAATTGCGTGTTGTTTCAGTTGCATATCGTCTTGCACCAGAACACAAACATCCAGCTCAATTTAATGATGCATTTCGCGCAGTACAAATTGCAGCAAAAACTTTTCCAGAACCATTAATCGTAGCTGGTGATAGTGCAGGTGGAACCCTTGCTGCAAGTGTCTGTCATAATGCTCGAGCAACGAATATAAATTTATCAGGTCAAGTTTTAATATACCCATCTCTGGGGACAGATATGAACACAAGTTCGTTTATGACTCATGCAAATGCACCTCTGCTGACGACCAAGGATATGTTGTATTATAAACAGGTTAGATGTGAAAATCATGTACCGGAAGATGATCCAACCTTTGCGCCATTAAATGATAAGGATTTTTCTAATTTACCTCCTACTGTAGTTTTCACAGCATCATGTGATCCATTAGTTGATGATGGTGAAAAGTATTGTGCGAAAATTATAGATGCAGGTGGAGCAGCTGAATGGATTAATGAAGTCGGTTTGGTTCACGGATATCTACGTGCGCGTTCATCAGTCATTCGAGCAAGCAATAGTTTTGAGCGTATTGCTAATGCAGCGGCTTTTTTAGCAAAGAAAAAATGGCCTTACTAGACTAAGTTGCGGATAATTTTGTCACTATAGTCTTTTTCAAATATTAATTTGTCATTTTCATATGCTTTTAGATTTGCAGTGATAAAAAAATGTGTTTTGTCAGAATGCATTGCAGACTTAATATTAGTGCGCCACATCGTGCCAGCGCGACCACCTGTATTTTCCCACTGTGCATCAACTTTTGCACTGTTAGGATCATCGGGATGGATTGCCCAATTTTCTTTCATCCATCCTCCAGAAATCAATCCATGATCCAGATCTTGGTTTTCTCCAAAATCACATCCAATCTTAATTGATGTAATCCCAGTTTCCTCATCTATAAACTCTTCTCGTTCATATGATGCAGGGCGTAACTCTTTTGCTCTCCATGGTTTTGCTGCTTCTGGTTCTTCAAATGATATCTCTGCTCCATTTGTAAGTGGGCGTATTGGCAATTCTATAGAGCCAGATTCAATATTTAATGTTGTCCTCTCAGGTGATGGCCATAGCGTTGGCCAATAGCTACTAGAAATAGCGACACGTAACCTGTGACCTTCTGGAATACGATATGCAATTTGATCTAGATCAAGGGTAACATTAAACATTTTATTTTCTGATATCTTGCTCGGATTTTCATGACTGTTATGATGAGTTAAATTTAGATACTGATAAGTAATTAATGCAGATGTTCCATCAGGTCGAATATCACACAGGCGTACGATAACTTGCCCTTGATCCTTATCACAGCAGAGACGCAAATTAACGTGTGGGCTTCCCACTATATCAATTGGTGCTGTTAATTCATCGCCATCAAAACAAGCTGAGTGCGCATCGTCATGACTTTGATTTTCCGGAAGTTCATCAGAAAAAGCAAACGGAAAATATTCTCCCGCTTTGCTGCCACAATTTTGTGCAGAAGATATGGAAACGTTAAATGGAGTTGGTGATAATTCAAGTGCTGCGCCTTGAGAAAAATATAATGTTTCTTTGTTGATCGTTTCACTTGGCCAATTTTTTTCCACGATCCAACGTCCTGGGCGATCATCCATCCAACGTTTTGGTGTAACACTATCCATCAAGTATGCTCGAAAATCTGGATCCTTATCAACACCTGTATCAATATCTTTTAACCAATGATCCCACCACCTTTTTGCTTCTTGCAGAAAGCCAATTGCAGGTGATGGAGCTGCATAATGCGGGTATTTATGTATCCAAGGACCAATAATACCTTTGACGGGTGATGTAAGGTTTTTAATTAAATGATTTGTTGTGTTTCTATATCCATCATGCCAACCACTTATGGATAAAACTGCAGCTTTTATTGCTGAATAGTCTTCACAGACAGATCCATATTTCCAATATTCATCGCGATGTTGGTGATTGAGCCACCTTGAGAGATCTAACTCTAAGTTCTCTAATCTGTTCATCCACATTTTACGCCAGTTTTCACCAACTAAACTTGGATCAGGTGGGCGTGATGAATATGAAAGCATATTAGTTGACCATCCAAAATTTTCTCCAAGTAAACAGCCACCCTTATAATGTATGTCATCAGCATATCGATCAACAGTAGAGCATAATGAGATTATTGCTTTTAATGGCTTTGGTGCCAAAGCTGCGACCTGAAGTGCATTAAATCCACCCCAAGAAATACCCATCATCCCAACATTGCCATTACACCAGGATTGATTAGCAGCCCATTCAATCACTTCAATAGCATCTTGGTGCTCTTGGTGAGTGTATTCATCAGTCATGAGACCATCACTGTCGCCATTGCCTCGCATGTCTGTGCGAATGCACACATATCCATGTCCAGCAAGCCAAGGATGGGTATATTGATCGCGTACTATTGTGCCATCACGCTTTCGATAGGGTAGATGCTCAAGAATCGCTGGATATTGATTATTACTGGCATCTTCAGGCATCCAAACCCTTGCCGAAAGGCGACATCCATCTGACATGATAATTGGCATATCTGCATACTCAATTATTTTATGAGGGAACTTAGAAACATATTTCATGTAAGTATTCCTTTTTTCTCATGCTATAATTTTATAAAAAAAAGTCGAGTATTATAAATACTATCTGCAGGTCGCAAATAAACTAGTTCTAATTTTATTTTTATGACAAAGAGTAATTATGAGTACTAGTTCTCCCCCCTTGAGCACCCTTGGTGTTTTATGTGCATTAGCTGCATCTTTTGCATTCACTTTGAATGATGTTGGCATAAAGTTTTTAAGTGGAGATTATCCATTACACCAAATTGTTCTAGTTCGAGCTTTTGTTGCAATATTTATAACCTTAATAATTATTATTCCATTTGAGGGTGGATATCATTTACTTCGCACAAGACAACTTAAACTGCACTTACTAAGAGGTGCATTTGTTGTCAGTGCGAATATGCTTTTTTTCCTGGGCCTTGCAGAAATTCCGTTATCTGAAGCAACAGCGATTTTTTTCGTGTCTCCGTTGATAATTACACTTTTCTCAGTAATTTTTCTTTCAGAGAAGGTTGGGCCGTGGCGTTGGTTCGCAGTAATTATGGGCCTCGTTGGTGCAGTTGTTATGTTGAGGCCATCTCTTAATAGTTTCCAATTAGCTGGTTTATTTCCAATTGGGGCAGCTTTTTGTTATGCGAGTTTACATATATTAACTCGCAAAATGGGTAGAGATGAAAAAGCTTCAACTATGTCATTTTACTTACAATTTACCTTTATTATTGTCTCCATCACTATGGGGCTTGCCTTTGGGGATGGAAAATATGCAGATCAAGATAGTTCTGCACTTGAATTCTTATTGCGGCCTTGGGTTTGGCCCAATCAATTTGATTTGATAATAATGACATGTATTGGAATTGCGAGTGCCGTAGGTGGTTATACAATTAGCCAGGCTTACAGATTAAGTGAAGCTGCTATAATTGCGCCAATTGAATATGTTGCTCTTGTTTTGGCAGTTTTCTGGGGAATAGCTATATTTAATGAGTGGCCAGACGGCGTGGCATGGACAGGAATAGCTTTAATTTTAAGTAGTGGCTTGTTGATGTTATGGCGAGAGGCAATTGCCAAAAAAAATACTAATAAGAATGGTCCATTACGAACTCATAGATAAAAAAAGGCAGCTATAAAATAGCCGCCTTTTTAGTTAATGAATTAAGTAGTAATTACGCTTTCCACCAACGTTCAGCAAATTTACCACCATCAGATGACCAGTTGCCTGCAACATTATCACCATGAGCAATAGTTTTGCTAACTGCGTGAATGTGATTTGCAAACATTGGTACAATTGCACCACCGTCATCAGCGATAAGTCTCTGAGTTTCTTCGTACATTGATCGACGTTTATCAACATCCAGTTCAGCACGTGCCTCTTTAACAATACTGTTGAATTTAACTGCATCAGGTGTTGAGCGCCAATCTGTGTCGTTCCATTCTGTATCATCCACATATGCTGATGAATACATCCAGTCTTCTGTTGGACGTCCACCCCAGTAGCATGTGCACCAGCCTTTTTTGTTCCAAACATTTGACCAGTAACCATCGGATGGTTCACGTACAACTTCAATATCAATTCCTACCTCTTTTGCTGATGCTGCAACCAATTGTGCTGCATCTACTGCACCTGCAAATGCCGCGTCAGACGCTGATAGTTGGATTGTACCGCTGTGCCCAGAAGCTTTATAGTGCTTCATAGCTAGTTCTGGATTGAACTCCCGTTGAGGTAAACCAGACGCATGGAATGGGTTTGCAGTAGAGATTGGATGATCATTACCAAGTGATCCATGCCCAAGTAGGATTTTATCAACCAATTCTTGGCGCTTGATTGAATGCTTAAGAGCTAAACGAAGATCAAGATTATCAAATGGCTCTGAAGTGACACGCATTGGCATAGTATAATGTAGTGTGCCAGCTATTTCCAAAATTTCAAGTGTTGGAACGCGTGCAAGCAGTGCAACAGTTTTTGGATCGACACGGTCGATTGCATCAACATCACCATTCATTACCGCGCTTTGACGAGCAGCAGTATCAAGTAGCGAAATCATTTCAACTTCATCGAAATGAGCTGCGCCTTCTTTCCAATAGTTTGCATTACGTTTAAATGTAGCGCGAACGCCTGGTTCAAAGTCTTGTAAAACATACCCACCAGTACCGATGCCAGATTGTGAGTCAATTTTTCCATCTTTTGATGGTTTGATCAATAAATGGTAATCACTCACGATATATGGGAAGCCTGCATTTGGAGCATTTAATTCCATAATAACTCTATTTGGACCGTCAGCTTTAATAGAAGTGACTGCAGTTAGAAGCCCTCTTGCAGCTGATTTACTGTCTTCGTTGCGGTGATAATCAAATGTAGCAACCACATCTTCAGCAGTTAAGGTTTTGCCATTATGGAATTCAACACCTTGGCGTAAGTTAAATATCCAAGTTTTGGCGTCTGATGATTCATAACTTTCTGCCAATTCAGGGCGTAACTGTCCGTCGCTACCAATTTCCATTAAGTGGTTGCCAAATGTCATACCAGTGTTTGTCATCATTGAATTTTCAAATGTACCAGAATCAAGTGAATCTGTTGTAGAGCCATGTCCCACACCGTAGCGCATGATGCCGCCTTTATTAGGTGCAGCTGCCATAGCTTTATCTGCCATAGTTAGAGCTGATGGTAAGACAACACCTGCAGCTAATGCTGACATTACAAATTGACGACGATCAATCTGACCTGTTGTTAACTTGAATTTTTGTAATGATATAAATTGTTTTTTCATAATTTTTCCCTCCTTATTTTTGGTACCCAATTCTTTGTTATAATTAGTTATTTAGAATCGTTACTTGGATTACTGTTGCACAGTTATTGTTGATTTACAAAGTTAACGTTTTTTAATTTTACTACTATCTTTAAATAATACTGCCTCATAATTCTTATTATGAAGATTTATCTTTACAAGATGCATACCACTAGCTTTAATTGTAGAAATGATGCGGATAGTCTTCGCGTTTAAGGGAGGATTTATTTGTGCATCCAATTTTGGGTACTATTATTCAACGCCTTTTATTAGGTTTAGTAACACTATTTTTTGTTTCACTAATAATTTTTAGCTCTGTTGAATTTTTACCTGGTGATTTTACTCAAGCAATTCTTGGACAAGCTGCAACAGAAGATACTGTAGCTGCTTTTAGAGCAGAGCTTGGCTTGGATAAGCCTGCATATATTCGTTATTTTGATTGGATTGGAGCGGTTGCTCAAGGGGATCTTGGATACTCATTCTCTGGGCGAAGTGCATCTGGAGTCGATCGATCAAGAGCTGTTGTGGATTTGGTTGCGCCTCGATTAGGCAACACACTTTTTCTTGCTGGAATGGCTGCAATAGTCTCTGTTCCATTAGCTTTGGTTCTTGGAATCACAGCTGCGCTTTACCGCAATTCATTTTATGATCGCTCTGTAAATGCTGTAACACTTACAACAATTTCTTTTCCAGAATTCTTCTTAGCGTATTTATTAATTTTGTTTTTCGCATCTTTATGGCCAGTATTTCCATCTTTAGCTAACGTAAATGCTGAAACTGAATTGATTGATCGAATATATAAATGTATATTACCAGCACTAACTTTAACACTTGTAATTGTTGCTCATATGATGCGCATGACACGCGCTGCAATTATAAATTTATTAGCAAGCCCATATATTGAAATGTCACAATTAAAAGGATTGTCAAAAGCAAAGGTCATTATGCGTCATGCGCTTCCTAATGCATGGGCGCCTATTGCAACTGTTATAGCATTTAATCTAGCTTACTTGGTTGTTGGAGTTGTGGTGGTTGAAGTTGTTTTTGTATATCCAGGCATTGGTCAATTGATGGTAGATGCTGTTACAACTCGTGATATTCCAGTTGTTCAAGCTTGTGCTTTAATATTTGCAACAACCTATATCTTACTTAATCTGACAGCAGATATTATCGGTATAGTCACGAACCCAAGATTGTTGCATCCAAGATGACAGATACACCTCAAGCTTACTCTGCCGCAGCAGAAATAGGTCAAATTCGAGAACGCCGTACTTGGATACAAATCGCCAAGATTGAACTCAAAAAGGCGCCTTATTCAGCCTGGTTTGGGTTAATTGTAATTGCAATATATTTGTTTGTTGCAATTTTCGCACCTCTGCTTGCACCTCATGGTGAAGCTGAGATATTTCCTGCATCATTTGCTCCTTGGGGTGGGGATTTTGTCTTTGGAACTGATCAAATTGGAAGGGATATATTTTCTAGATTAATTTACGGTGCTCGTAATACTATTGGAATAGCTCTTGCAACGACTTTACTTTCATTTGCAATTGGAGGCTCTCTTGGATTGATTGCAGCCATTTCTGGAGGTTGGTTAGATCAACTTTTAAGTCGTTTTGTTGATGTATTAATGGCTATTCCAGGATTAATTTTTGCACTTATGCTTCTAACTATTTTTGGATCCAGTATTTTATCCTTAATTATGATTATTGCAGTTTTAGACAGTACGCGCGTGTTTAGGCTTACACGTTCAGTTTCAGTGAGTGTTGTTGTTATGGACTATGTTGAAGCGGCGAAACTACGCGGTGAGAAATTGGGGTGGATAATGAGGCGAGAAATATTGCCAAATATCATGCCTCCATTAATCGCTGAGTTTGGACTTCGCTTTAGCTTTGTTTTCCTAACAATTGCGGCTTTGAGCTTTCTAGGACTTGGCATTCAGCCACCAACAGCAGATTGGGGGTCAATGGTTCGTGATAATGCATCTATGATACAATTTGCTAAATATGATCTCACGGCTGCATTAACTCCGATGATCCCTGCGGGCGCTATTGCACTTTTAACTGTAGCTGTGAATTTTGTAGTTGATTGGTTTTTGCACATAACAAGTGGATTAAACGATGAGCACTAAGCATGGCAAAAAAGGTGACATTCTTCTTGAAATGAAAGATATCAGAATAGATGGCTTTTCTGATGAGCGTTGGCATAAAATTATTAAAGGCATTGATCTCACTCTCCATCGAGGCGAAGTTATGGGTTTGATAGGTGAGTCTGGAGCAGGTAAATCCACACTTGGCTTAGCTAGTATGGGATTTACTAAACCTGGGTGCAAAATTACATCTGGATCTGTTGTTTTTGATGGAAAAGATTTGGTAACAGCAAGTGAAGATGAAAAACGATCTCTTTGGGGTACTCGCATTGCATATGTTGCACAATCAGCAGCTGCTTCTTTTAACCCTGCACATCGATTATTAAATCAAACAGTTGAAGCAAGTCTCAATCAAAATTTACAATCGCGAGATTTAGCAGAGGCAGATGCCCGTGATTTGTATAAGCAATTACAATTGCCTGAGCCTGAAAATATCGGTGATAGATACCCTCATCAAGTTTCTGGAGGACAATTACAGCGTATGATGACTGCCATGGCTATGTCGCCACGCCCTGATCTAATTATCTTTGATGAACCAACAACAGCTCTTGATGTTACAACTCAAGTAGAAGTGTTGGTGGCGATGCGTTCTATAGTAGAAAAATTTAATACTGCAGCACTATATATAACTCATGACTTAGCAGTGGTTGCGCAAATGGCTGATGTAATTAAAGTGTTGCGTTATGGTAAAGAGGTGGAAGAAGCTGATACTCGTAAGATGCTTAAATCCCCCAAAGAAGAATATACTAAGTCTCTTTGGTCAGTACGTGCATTGGAAAAAGCTGAAGCTCCCAGTGATGACATTATATTATCGATAAACAATGTGGATGCTGCCTATAATGGCTCATTAAAAGTATTACATGATGTAAATATAAAAATCCCACGTGGACGTACAGTTGCCGTCGTAGGTGAAAGTGGTTCAGGAAAATCAACAACGGCTAGGGTAATAACAGGTTTGTTGCCGCCAATGGTCGGCAACGTTGAGTTTAATGATGGCGCACTCCCTGCAGAACTTAAAGACCGTACAAAAGATCAATTACAACGCATTCAAATGATCTATCAGAGTGCGGATACTGCAATGAATCCAAGGCAAACAATTGCCGAAATTATTGGCAGACCTTTAGAGTTTTATCACGGGCTCTCCGGATTGCAAAAGCAGGAAAGAATTCTTGAGCTATTGAAAATGATAGAACTTGATGAGAGTTTCTATGATCGCTTCCCAAGTGAGTTATCGGGGGGGCAAAAGCAGCGCGTTTGTATTGCTCGCGCACTTGCGGCTGATCCTGAAATCATCATTTGTGATGAAGTTACGTCTGCACTAGATCAAATTGTCCAAGAGGGTATATTGAAACTTCTTTTGAATTTACAAAAAGAGTACAATATTACCTATCTGTTCATCACACATGATATTGCTGTTGTTAATGCGATTTCAGATGAAATAGTTGTCATGTATCAAGGAGCAGTAATCGAGCAGGGTTTGAAGAGTGAAATTATGTCGCCACCACATCCAGAATACACTCAACTTTTACTTAATTCTGTTCCTGAAATGGATCCAGATTGGCTAACAAAATTAGTTAAATCTAGATAAGTAATAGATCCTTCAGCTTAATAACTACTAATGAAAAGTATTTTATTATTATGTTTGATTAGCTGATTTTTTGTGGCTGTCGTAACTTGCGCCAAGCTCAGATCGCAGAAAATCACCAAAATGCATTGGTTCAAACTGTGGATCACCCGTACCTTTTAGAGGTTTTATGATTGTATTGACGTGTGGATCAAAGAAGAATGGAATTGAGTACCGCTCTTTTCCTGAGCGGTTTATAACTCGATGAGGCGTAGACTTAAGTAAACCGTTAGATAACCGGTTGAGCATGTCACCAACGTTTACCACAAATGTACCATCAATTTTAGGGACGTCGATCCAATCACCATGGGGCGTTTGGACTTGTAGGCCTCCAATACCATCTTGTGCAAGAAGTGTAAGTGCTCCAAAATCAGTATGTGGTGCGGAACCATATAAATCATCAGGGCTAAGTATTGGACTTGGTGGATAGTGCAATAATCTAAGCCATGTAGTAGGTAAATTAAATGCCGGCGTAAGTTCATTGGGTTTGGCATTGCAAGCTTCCGCAGCAATACTGATGAGACGTTTTCCTAAGGTGGACATTTGTTCTGTGTAAGCAGTTAACGTATTACGAAAACCAACAATATCAGGCCACTGATTGGGGCCTGATAGATATTCATTTGGTTTTTCATCGCTTTCACGCATCATCATGAAACTGCTAGATTGATTTGGTTTTTTTACATCTGCAAGTTTTGAATTAACATCAGTTGAGGTGTTTATTGGAATGTATCCGCGATGGTTTTTATCAAGTAATATTGTCCGCTTTTCTGCTTCATTCAATCTGTGAAAATTTTTCGAAGCTTTAAAAGTTTCATCAATAAGTAATTGAGAAACACTATGGTTTTTTATATAAGCAAATCCTGCTGTGGAATATGCATCTGCAAATTTTGATACGACACTATCATGAGGGTTTGAAAGGTCTATTATAGCAATCTTAGTAAAGTCAGGCATTTGCGGCCTTTAGGAAGAATTTATAAGAATTATCTCTACGGTATGTCTTTTTTTTTAAAAACTAATTTAAGAATTCTTTTAAATCAATATGTCTATTCAATAAAATTATTTGTTTTAATTTTAAACTCCTTAATCTGCATGAAAAGAATTGGAAGCATTAGCACCAATCCTATGGCCATGGTTGCTAAACCTGGCGCAATAAAAAAGAACGAAACAATTGCTACCCACCAACGCTGCCATTTTTGCAATGAAGAAATAAAGTACCCAGAGAATGCAACCCCAAGAGATGCTATTCCTAACATTGCCCCAATAAGTGTAACTGTAAACAACCACCAAGTGAAACCGTCTGCAATAAGCAACAAGGCCGGTGAATAAACAAAAACAAAAGGTACAAGAGCTTTTGCAATTCCGAGCCGAAATGCAGTATTGCCAGTTTTAAATGGGTTGGAACCAGCAATACCTGCGGCGGCATATGCAGCCAATGCAACTGGTGGCGTAATATCTGCTAGTACGCCATAATAAAAAACAAAGAAATGTGCTACAATTGGCTCTACATTCAGCACAGCTAATGCTGGCGCCGCCACAGCTACTAATATTATGTATGTGGCCGTTGTAGGTATTCCTGCACCCATTATGATGCATGAGATAGCTATTAAGATTAAAGAGGTAAACAATGCCCATTGAGCTACGCTAAAATAACCAAGTAAGGGCAGAGAGCTTAAAAGCGTACCAATGTCTGTTGCTGTCTGAACAACAACATATCCCAATCGAAAGCCAACACCAGTTAAGGTGACTACACCTACGACTATTCCTACTGTCGCTGCTGCTGCACCTACCGCCAAAGTATTTTTTGCGCCAGCTGCCAAACTATCCCATAAATCTTTTAAAGAAAGCCTGTGGTTGGGATTAAGGAAGCCAACAACAACACATGCAATGATGCCATAAACTGCTGCAAAATCTGGAGTTTTGCCCGATAGGATCATGTAGACTAAGATGAGTAGTGGAATAAGGCTAAGCCAATGATCTTTTAAAACTATTCCAAGCCTTGGTAATTCTTCTGATCTCAATCCACGTAAGCCTAATTTTTTAGCTTCTAAATGCACCATAATGAAAATGCCAAAATAGTGCAGTAAAGCAGGAAAAAGTGCTGCGGCTAGTACATCACGCAGTGGGATCTCTAAATATTCGACCATTATAAATGCTGCAGCACCCAAAATTGGAGGAGTAATTTGACCGCCAGTTGAAGATGTAGCCTCAACAGCACCCGCAAAATGTGCTGGGTAACCAACGCGCTTCATTGCTGGGATGGTAAGTGCACCGGTTGTGACAGTGTTAGCAATTGATGAGCCTGATATTGTTCCCATAAAAGCACTTGAAAAAATTGCAACTTTAGCTGGGCCACCAGAATATCGTCCAGCAATTACCATTGCCATATCGATAAACAATTGACCTAGACCAATGCGCGTAGCCAAAACACCAAATAAAATGAAAAGGAAAACATATTGAGCCATTACTCCTATGGCAATTCCGTAGATGCCTTGGTTTGTCATGTATAAATGATTAACAATGCCGAGCCAGGATGATCCGCCATGTTTTAGTGCACCAGGCATTATAGGGCCAAAATATGCAAACCCGATAAAAATCAAACCAATAATTGGAAGCGTAGGTCCAACACTTCGCCTAGCAGCTTCAAGAGTAAGAATGAGTAAAGCTGAACCCATGAAAACATCAAATTGTGATGGGTTGCCTACACGCTGGGCCAAAGCAGATGCAGGTAATAATGGTAAATACATAGCAGCTGTGACAGCCAAAAATGCAAAAATAATATCAATTAGTGGAATTCCATCAAGCCTATACCAAGCCTTGGGGGATAATGTATCGCTATTTTTTCGTGCTCCAAATAATAAAAACACTAGTCCTAAAACAAATGATAAGTGGATGCCACGGTGAACTAATTCGCGAACCAAACCAAATCCTGATGCATAAAAATGATAAACTGACATTAAAACCAGTATCAATGAGATCATAAACCCTAAAGTTTTTCCAGTTTGGCGAAATGCTGTTTCAGGGTCAAATTTACGTTCAATATCAGCTAGCTGTTCTGGAGTAAGTTCAGGAGTGGTGTCTGTAGACATAATTAGTTCCATGTAAGAAAAAAATACAGCCTCAGGCACATGAGCGCCTGAGGCCTAATTGTTTGTTTATGATTTATTTAACTAAACCAACTTCACGATAGAAACGTTCTGCTCCTGCATGTAAAGGTACACCTACACCAGCTAAAGCTGTATCTGGAGTAATAGTTTTACCTTTGGCATGACCCACATCAAGTAATTTACGTGACTCTTTGTTCCATAACGCTTTTGTGATATTATAGATTAACTCTTCATCTTCAGACGCTGAAGTAAACCATTGAGCGCCAACTGATACTGTTGAAGTTTTTGCTACGCCTTCATATGTTCCAGCTGGAATATCAGAAGAAGCAAAGAAACCATACTTGTCAGTCAAGGCTCTAGCGCCCGCACCATCGATAGGTACAAGTTTAATGTCAGCTGCAGATGCTAATTCAACTAGAGAACCAGTTGGGTATCCAGCAACTACAAAAAATGCATCAATTTTACCATTACGCAATGCCTCAGCGGCTGCACCACCTTTAAGTGCTTCTGCTGTAACGTCATCAGAAGATAGGCCATTTGCTTCTAAAATTAAATTTGCATCCACATATGTGCCAGATCCAGGCTCATCCAATGAAACGCGCTTACCAGCTAAGTCTGCCACAGAGTTGATACCACTGTCTGCTAAAGCGACTAGGTGAATATGTTCTTCAAATAATGCTGCGATTGTTCTTAGATCAGTAGCAGGTTTGCTTCCTTCCATGGTGCCTGTTCCGGTATAAGCCCAATAAGCAACATCAGACTGTGCAAAGCCAGAATTACGCAAACCAGAAATTATTGCATTTACGTTATCGACAGAACCTCTTGAAGACACAGCAGAGGCTATTAGGCCATCAACGCCACAAGATCCACCTTTGCCACACTCACGTGAGCCTGGTGGTTTAGAAATTGCATTAGCAATCACACCGCCAACAGGATAATAAGTATAAGCTGTTCCGCCTGTTCCTATTGTAAAGAAGTTTATGTCTTGGGCAGATGCGTTCCCTGCAAGACCAAGCGCTAATACAGCACTTAAGGCAGCTGTTTTAAATAATTTAATCATTTTTTTCCCTTTTTGTTTTTTTTAAAAATTATATCTGTTCAGAAGATTAACTAGTTAATTAACCATTTCAGATGTAATGAACTCTATAATTTAGAAATATTATGGAACACTAATTCAGATGAAACTTCAATAAAGAATGTTCGCTTTTTTTCGTTTAAATTAAAAATATAAAATTCATTATCATATTTTATTTAGAAAAATGTAATAAATACAGTTGATTATATCATCTTACGTAAATTTTCTCAACTCAAAGACATAACACAACTATATAAAAATTAATTTATGTGTATTTAATATTAGAGTAATATCGATTTATTTTAATTGAGGAAACTAATGTCTGAAAATAAGCGCATTTTGGTTTATGGAGATTCAAATAGCTGGGGATATTTAGATGATGGTAGTGGGGAACGGTTTCAAGATCGCTGGCCAGTTGAAATGGACAAACATTTATCGTACGACCTTTCAATCACTTTAATAGAGGAGTGTCTTCCTGCGCGAACTACAAATCTTGCTGATCCAGAATTAGGATCATCATTTAATGGGGAGGCAACTCTTGAGGCAGTTTTATTATCACACCAACCGCTAGATCATGTCTTAATAATGCTTGGAACCAATGACTTAAAAGCAAAGTTTGATAGAAATATAAATGATATAGCAGAAGCAATTGTTAACCTTGCGGAAATTGCTAGATCTACACCTGCAGGTAGAGGTGGATGGTTTTCTGATCAAACGCCTAATGTAAGCGTAATTTGTCCACTAATAATTGGGCAAAGAGTAAGTGACTTAAAATGGGACAGATTTGAGGAATGGGTAGGGGCATATGAAAAATCAATTTTATTAGTGGATACTTTGAAACGGGCTTGCAATGCTGTGAATATAAATATGATCGATGGTAACCAATTTGGCTCTTCATCTGAGCTTGATCCAATTCACTGGGATAAAGAAAATCATCAACGATTTGGACAAAAAATGGCTAAAGCCATTCAAGCTTTCCTTCTTGACTAGTACGAATAATTAAAGCGTTATTAATCATGCGGATATTATTGACCGCATTAAATATGTTTTGGGAGGAACAAAAAGTGAAAAAACTGATAAGTATGTTTGCGTTAAGTGCTGTTATTGCATTACCGGTTTTTGCAGATGATCACAAAGCGAAGGTCGGGATGATCACCACATTATCTGGTGGGGGATCTGGATTGGGAATTGATGTCCGAGATGGTTTCTTATTAGCGCTCAAAGGCAATAATGACATTGAAGTTGTAATTGAAGATGATCAACGTAAGCCAGATATAGCAGTGCAGTTGGCGGATAAAATGATCCAATCTGAAAAAGTTGATATTTTAACTGGAATTATATGGTCTAACTTGGCTATGGCAGTTGTACCAGCAGCAGTAAATCAAGGAAAAATTTATCTTTCACCAAATGCAGGCCCATCTGCTTTGGCTGGTGCTGGATGTCATAAGAATTATTTTAATGTGGCATGGCAAAATGACAATTTGCATGAAGCTGCAGGCGGATACGCAAACTCTGAAGGCTATAAGAATTCTTTTATAATGGCTCCAAACTATCCTGCTGGTAAAGATGCTTTGACTGGATACAAGCGCTTCTATGAGGGAGAATTGGCTGGTGAAATTTATACTAAGTTAGGTCAAAAAGATTATGCGGCTGAAATAGCACAAATTCGTGCATCAGGAGCAGATTCTGTATTTTTCTTCTTACCAGGTGGCATGGGTATTGGATTTATGAAGCAGTTTGCACAGTCAGGCATAGATCTGCCAGTTGTTGGTCCTGCATTCTCTTTTGATCAAGGTATCTTGCAAGCTGTTGGTGCAGCTGCAATGGGTGTGAAGAATACATCTCAATGGTCAAAAGACTTGGACAATGACGCAAACGTTAAATTTGTTGCAGACTTTCAAGCTGAGTATGGAAGATTGCCTTCATTGTATGCTTCACAAGGCTACGACACAGCAAATCTTCTAGCATCTGCCTTAAAAACTACTAGTGTAAATGATCAAGATGCATTTCGTAAGGCACTGAAAAAAGCTGATTTTGCATCCACGAGAGGTAGTTTTAGTTTCGATACTAACAACCATCCAATCCAAGATATTTATGTTCGTGAGGTTATCAAAGAAGGTGATATTTTCACAAATAAAATCGTAGCCACAGGATTGAAAGATCGTTCAAACGCTTATGTTAGCGAATGTAAAATGTAATTAGATTCAGGTGGGCTGTTTTAGCCCACTTGATTTACTAGGTATTTTCCTATGAGCATCAGCTTATTTTTAGAGCAAGTCTTAAACGGGCTTCAGTTTGGCGTGATGTTATTTTTAATGTCAGCTGGATTGACGTTGGTTTTTGGTGTCATGGGGCTAATTAATCTTGCTCATGGCTCTTTGTACATGATTGGAGCTTTTGCAGCTGCTGCAATTGCATCTTGGACTGGATCGTTTTGGTTGGGTTTAGTCGCTAGTTTAATGGCTGCAGCCATAGCTGGTGTTATTGTAGAAATTGTTATTATCCGAAGATTATATAAGCGTGATCATTTGGATCAAGTTCTGGCTACTTTTGCATTAATTTTGCTTTTCTCAGAAGCAATGCGCTGGATTTTTGGTGCTTTTCCCCTATTTTTGGATGTTCCAGAAATTCTATCAGGTACTCTAAGTTTACCTTTAGGAATTGAATATTCTAAATATCGCATGATGATTATTGTGGTTGGTATCCTTATTGCAGTTGGACTATTTTCACTCATTAGTAAAACTAGACTTGGAGTTCGTATCAGAGCAGGTGAAAGCGATCGTGAGATGATTGCAGCGCTTGGTGTTGATATATCTAAATTATATACTTTGGTTTTCGCATTGGGTGCAGCATTAGCTGGCCTTGCTGGTGCAATGGTTGGAGCAATACAGTCAGTTGAGGTGGGAATGGGGGAACCGGTGCTCATATTGGCATTTGTTGTAATTGTAATTGGTGGTATTGGGTCTATTAAAGGGGCTTTGGTTGGTGCTATTTTGGTTGGGCTTACTGACACATTGGGTCGTTTTTTGCTTCCATCATTTTTTAAGATATTTTTGAATCCATCTTCAGCAACTGATATCGGATCAGCTTTATCATCAATGATGATTTATATTCTTATGGCAGCAGTCTTGATTTGGAAGCCGTCGGGTTTATTTGGGAATAATGCAAAATGATTAAAGAGAATTACTTTAATATAATCTGTATCATACTTCTTCTTAGTGTTCCTTTTCTAGGTCTTATCCTTGATGAACCTTACTATATAACTCTTGCTACTAAAGTAGTGATATTAGCAATTGCTGGTGCCGGATTAAACTTAGTGTTGGGTTATGGAGGATTTGTTTCCTTTGGGCATGCTGCTTTTTTTGGCATCGGAGGATATGTTTCGGGTATATTGGCTAGTCATGCACTGAATTATTACCCAATTATTGAATGGCCTTTTATTATAGAGGGTACAACTCAGATGCTTATTATTTTACCTCTAGCAATGTTAATCTCTGGAGGCTTTGCGTTTTTAATTGGAATGCTATGTTTGCGGACTAGTGGTGTTTACTTCATAATGATTACATTGGCATTTGCACAGATGGTATATTATTTTGCAATTAGCTGGCCTGCATATGGGGGTGAAGATGGATTATCAGTTTATTTAAGAAATAATTTTCCAGGCTTGAATACAATGGATGGGTTTAGCTTTTTTAGCATTTGTTTTGTTTTATTAATATTTGTTCTTTTTATAATTTCTCGAATAGTAAACTCAAATTTTGGACTCGCATTACAATCAGCAAAACAAAACCCTGAAAGAGTTGCAGCGGTTGGAATAGAACCCATTAAAGTTCAGTTAATCGCTTTTGTAATTTCTGGAGCAATCACTGGCCTTGCTGGAGCGCTTTATACAGACCTCAATCGTTTCGTTAGTCCGTCAGTGCTAAGTTGGCATACATCAGGTGAGATAATGGTCTTTGTAATCCTAGGTGGTACTGCAAGGTTATTTGGGCCTTTGGTTGGTGCAGCATTATTTATTATCTTAGAACAATTTCTTGGGGGCATCACAGAAAATTGGCAGTTTTGGTTAGGATTTATCTTAATTATTGTAGTCTTGTTTGCAAAAGGTGGAATTATAGGGATGATAGCTAAGGAGCGCCGTAATGGTTAGCCCAATTCTCTCTATTCAAAATTTATCAAAAAAATTTGGTGCAGTAATTGCAAATGAAGATGTATCAATTGATTTATATCAAGACGAAATACATGGGCTTATTGGTCCCAATGGCGCCGGAAAATCTACATTGATAAAGCAAATCTCAGGTGAAATTAAGCAAGACAGTGGAAAAATTGTTCTTGGAGAAAATGAAATATCAAATCAACCAGTTTTTCAACGTGCTAAAATGGGGCTGGCACGTAGTTTCCAAGTTTCTTCTATAATTCCAAGCATCACTGTGCTCGAAAACGTAATATTGGCCATTCAGGGAAATCTAGGGCAGACTTTTAAATTTTGGAAACCAGTATCCAAAAACCAAGAATTAATTAATGCTGCGCATGGTTATTTGGATCAAGTAGATCTGAAACTACGTATGTTTATTCTTGCATCAGAACTGAGTCATGGTGAAAGGCGTAAGTTAGAGATCTCAATGGCGTTGGCTTTGGAACCAAAAGTATTTTTACTTGATGAACCAATGGCTGGATTGGGAGCAGCAGGATCAAAAGTCATGACGAAACAATTGGCAAAATTAAAGAGTAGGGCGCCAATATTACTTATCGAACATGATATGGATGCCATTTTTGCACTAGCAGATCGTATTTCAGTTTTAGTTTATGGACGTATTATTGCCACTGGAACTGTGGATGAAATTCGAAGTAATGCAAACGTCAAAGAAGCTTACCTTGGGAGTGAAGACCTATGAGCATACTTCTAAATGTTGAAGGATTGAAGGCATGGTACGAAAATACTCAAGTTCTGTATAATGTAGGTCTGACTGTTGAAGAGGGACAAGTGATTTCACTTATGGGAAGGAATGGTATGGGTAAATCAACTACTATATCTTCAATACTTGGAATGATGTCTCGTGTTGAAGGAAAAATTGAGTTTGCGGGAACTTCTATAACCTCAATCCCATCACATAATATTGCGCGCAAAGGCATAGGCTTGGTCCCTGAAGGACGCCGCGTTTTTCCAAATTTAAGTGTTCTTGAGAACTTAACGGCAGCTTCAACCAGTGGGCCTTGGGGTCTACAACAAGTATATAATTTATTTCCTAAATTAGAGGAACGGTCAAAACAATCTGCTTCAACCCTTTCAGGTGGAGAGCAACAAATGTTAGTTATTGCGCGCGCCCTTATGACTAATCCTAAACTATTAATTTTAGATGAAGCTACAGAAGGTTTGGCTCCTGTAATCCGTCAAGAAATTTGGGAAGCAATACACAAATTAAAAGATGAGGGTATATCAATTCTAATTGTAGATAAGACTTTGAAAGAATTATTAGCTTTGTCAGATAATTGTTTTATCTTAGAGCGTGGTGAAACTGTTTGGAGTGGAATTCCAAGTAATCTAACAACTAATATTGCTGACAAATATTTAGGTGTTTAGATAATTTAGTAATATAAAGTGTATTAAAATTTAATTATTTAGATGATCACCAGCTAATTCTTACTGGTGACATGGCCCAGACCACAGTCGCTTCTTTGTCAGTTCTATTGCAAAAACGATGTGCGATCATTGTTGGATATGATAAACTATCACCCTTTCGTAATACAATTTTTTCATCTCCTAATTTTAATTCGACTTCTCCGGAAATTACAATCGCGTGTTGCTCTCCCTCATAAACAAATCCTTCTTGCGGTGATGGTGGTTCTCCTACACCTGGTGGAAAGTGTGACATAATTAGGTAACATTGGCCTGATAAAGTACTGGAAAGGAGTTCGTCTCTAAATCCAAGTTCAGCTTCTGACCTGGTATACATGTCTGATAATGGGCGACGGTTTTGTGACCTAACTACATGAGCTATTTCTAACGGGCCAACCCCTAATTTATTCGGAAAAAACCAGTTTTTTTCTATATTTAAAGCCGTACTAATTTCTACAATTAAGATCTCTGATACTTGTGCCGTTCCTCTTTCTATACGGCTAAGATAGGCTGTCGAGCAACTTAACATTGAACTAAGATTATTAAGTGTCAGCCCGCGTGCTTTTCGAACCTCTCGTATTTCACTACCAAGGCGAATTTTGTCAGAATTAGTCATACCACAATTCTAAAATAAACTTTCTTGACTTTCCACCTAAATATCTAGTTAGTTGAATTTGATAATAAAATTCAACTAACTGGATCTACGATTTAATCATGAGATTTGATATAATTGCAAATTTTAGCCCTGGTGAAACAAAACCATGGCCACAAGTATTAGAAATGATAAAGGAACAGTGCACTTTGGCTGAGCAGGCTGGCTTTACGACTGCATGGTTTACTGAGCACCATTTTGCACATAATGGCTACATGAATGCGCCACCAAATCCAATACAAATGGCAACTCATATTGCAGCTCATTGCGAAAAATTACGAGTAGGTACTGCACCTATAGTTTTGCCAGACTGGCATCCTATTCGTGTGGCTGAAGATGTTGCAATGCTTGATAATATGACATTGGGAAGAGTAGATTTTGGTGTTGCTAAAGGGATAAATGAACGTTCTACAATACAATTTAATCCTGATGCAGATCGAAGGAATAATGATAAGGTCATGCGGCTATATCAAGAAAATCTGGAAATTATATTAAAAGCTTGGAACAATGAAGTTTTTACCCATAAGGGTGAATTTTGGGAGTTTCCTGTGCCAGGTTGGCAAGAAAAAAACCGATTTTTTGAACCTTTAGATCCCAGATATCATGATGAAAACGGTGAATATAAGGCCATGTATATTCACCCTCGGCCCTACACAGACAAACATCCCCCTGTGTGGCTAATGTCTAATGCCCCACCTACTTTTAAACTAGCCGGTGAAAAAGGTTGGGGTGTTATCTCCATGTCTGCAGGCCCTAAGGCTACTCTGTCTTGTTGGGAAACATACCGTGACGCACTAGCAAAAAGTTCAAATAGAGAAGTTGAATTAGGAGAAGGGGTGGGAGTATGTACCTCATTCTATGTTGGCGAAACAATGCAGGAAGCTATCGATACTATTCGGCCGGCTATTAATGCATATTATGAATTCCTTGGGGGGTCTCGACCTGCCGGTGAATGGACTAAGCGAGGATATCTAGACATTGGTGAAGAAATGACACCTGAAGACGATAAAATGGACTGGTTCGACTTTTTAAATAAGCGTGGAATTATTGTGGTGGGAGATGCAGACTATGTTGCTGATAGATTTGCTGAAAAGCAAGAAACTATTGGCTTAGATCATTTAATGCTTATGCAGCAATATACTGGAGTTCCATACGAGAAAATTCTTGCGAGTTGGAAACGTTTATTCGAAAGTGTAGTACCACGTTTTGGAACTCAATCTATAGCTCAAAAGAGGGAAGATATTAATGCTTAAAGTATGGGGGCGACCTTATTCTTCAAACGTCATACCAGTTATTTGGGCACTAAATGAATTAGGTTTAAAATATGATTTAATGCTGGCGGGTGGTAGCTTTGGCAAGCTTGATACTGATCAGTATGCAAAAATTAATCCCAATCGTATGATACCAGCCATTCAAGATGGTGAATTTGCATTATGGGAAAGCCTATCCATTATCCGTTATTTATCTGAGAAGTATGGAAAAGGGTCACTATTACCATCAGATCCTCAAGTAAAAGCAATAGCAGATCAATGGATGGAGTGGTCTGCGAGTAAAGCGTTTGGTCCTGTTATTTATTTGTTTTTTGCTACGGTACGCACTGAACCAGCAGAGCGTGATATAGTAAAAATTACACGCTTACGTGATGAAGCACATGAAGCACTAACTATTCTCGATCAACATTTGTCAAACCAAGCTTACGTTTGTGGTGACAAGTTCACGATGGGTGATATTCCTCTGGGTTGTATTGTTTATCGATATTTTAATATTAAAGTTGACCGACCAAAACTGCCTAATGTTGAGGCTTGGTATCAAAGATTATCTGAAAGGCCAGCTTACCGCAAAAATGTCATGCGTCATTTTGGTGAGAATCCTACCGATTGGGCTGCACTTGAAAAAGCCTGTGAGTCAGAAGGAATAACATGACAAAACAAATCAACTATCGGTCTTCTATAGTCACTTTTTTTATAAAATTTTAATAGAGGATCAATCATGACAAATTACTTAAAATTTCATGAAGGAAATTCACCTGAATGGTTTGATGCACAATACAATTTGCGAGCAGGTCGGCCAGACTACGAAGAAACTGTAATTCCAAAATGGATCGCTGAAAGTCAAATAGCGCGTGATAATTTGGATTGCATATTGGATGTTCGATATGCTGATGGAGACAAGCAAAAGCTGGACGTGTTTCGATGTGGGGATAATAAAGCACCGACTTTAATATGGATACATGGTGGTTATTGGCAACGTGGTGATAAATCTATTTATAGCTTTTTGGCGACACCATTTGTTAATCGCGGTGTGAATGTTATCGTTGTAGGTTATGACCTTTGCCCAAATATTAGTATGACGCGTATTTCAGAAGAGCTTCGAGAGGCCATTAGTTTTATCTGGAGCAATAATAACATACTAGGTATTAACCGTGATAGGATATGTGTCATGGGGCATTCTGCTGGGGGACATTTAACACAAATGATGATGGCTACTGATTGGCCAACTCGAGACCCAGCATTTCCATTGGATATTATAAAAGCTGGAATTCCTGTTTCGCCACTTAGTTATTTGGAACCGGTTCGCTTGACGTCGGCTCTTAACGCAAATCTTAAAATGGATATTGAAGAAGCAGATCATGAAAGCCCAATGACTAATCATCCGCCTTCTACTGATGCGCAACAATTGGTCGTTGTAGGTGGTGCTGAAACGACTGAGTTTCATCGCCAATCACAAATGTATGTGAATAGTTTTAATACTTCCGAAAGACAGATCGATATGTATGTTGTTCCAAATGTAGACCATTTTGACGAATTAAATGTACTGGCTGATCCGGGTAGTATTTTCTTCAATAAAATATGTGCCATTCTTGGCCTAGAAAGGACAAATAGATGAAAGAGCTAACACGCAAAATGGTAGATGCTGTTGGAGACGCATTTAATGCAAATGATATTGATGAGGTAATGCAATATTTTGCACCCAACGCAATATTTGATCATGCAGTTGGCACTGAAGAACATGGTGTTCGTTTCCAAGGTGCAGATGTGATCCGAGGAGTTTTTTCAGGTCTTTTTGAAAAAGTTGACAATGTTCATTGGGAAACATTGGCATGTGGCATTGTTGCGAATAAGGCTTATTGTGAATATCGTCGAACCGCCAAACATAAAGATGGGACCACTGAAGAATATCTAAGTGTTGATATTTTAACTTTTAAAGATGGAATGATTGTTCACAAAGACACTTACTATAAGCAAAGGAATGCGTAGTTAGGTATTGAGTTATAACTAAATTTGATCAAAATTAAAAATAACTAATTTGAAAGAAAGCTTATGGCAAAAGTAGTTGTTGCTGGCGCAGGCATTAATGGAGTTTCAAGTGCTATTTGGTTGCAACGTGCTGGCCACGAAGTTATTTTGATCGATCGTGAAGGACCAGCTTCAGGTACATCATATGGAAATGCTGGCGTTTTAGCTGCTGGATCTATTATACCAATTACAACTCCTGGTTTATTAGCTAAAATTCCAAAGATGATTTTAGCCCCAAACGCACCACTTTTTGTACGATGGAAATATCTGCCTAAAGTTTTTCCTTTTTTAATAAAATATCTGTCTCATGCAAATTCAAATCATGTAAAACTTTATGCAAAGGCAATGTCAAAATTGCTTTACGACACAGTTGAACAACATCGTGCGTTGGCAGATGGAACAGGTGCAGAAAAATATATCACAAATGATGATTATTATTTTGGATACGAAACTAAAGCTGCTTTTGATGCAGATGCATTTGCATGGGATGTCCGTAAAAAAAACGGTATATCTTTTAAAGTTCTTAATAAAGATGAATTTGAGAAACTTGATAATATTTACAAAAATAAATTTGAGGTAGTCGTTGCTAACAAAAATCATGGTAAAATAAGTGATCCTGGAGCTTATATAAAAAAATTAGCTCAGCATTTTGAAAAAAATGGTGGAACTTTTATTAAGTCTAGTGTCACGGGCTTAATTGAAAATGGAAGAAGCCTCATTGGCGTAAAGACTGACGGCGAAGATATCTTGGCAGATCATATTATTTTTACTCTGGGTCCTTGGTCTGGAGATATTGCTAAACAACTTGGGTTGTCTGTTCCATTTGAAAGTGAACGTGGATATCACATTGAGTTAGTTAATCCATCTATTATGCCAAAAGCACCCATTATGGTAGCATCTGGGAAGTTTGTCGTTACACCCATGGACGGTCGCATTCGATTGGCTGGGGTTGTTGAGTTTGGTGGTTTGAATGCAGTGGCCAGTAAAGCGCCGGTTGAACTATTAAAATCTAATGCTGCTAAATTATTCCCTGAAATAAGATATGATCGCTTAGATGAATGGCTTGGGCATCGGCCAACTACCGCCAATAGTTTGCCTATAATTGGGCGAGTAAATAAATATGATAATGTTCTAACTGGCTTTGGGCATCAGCACGTTGGCTTGACAGGAGGCGCAAAAACTGGCCGTATACTTGCAGATCTTATAGATCAAAAAAAACCAAATATTGATTTAAGCGAATTTAATCCAAATCGTTACATGTGATGATTATTTAGAGCGCTATAAAAGGGAGGACTAAATTAATGAAAAAATATACAAAAATGATTGCTGTATCAGTCGCGGGTGTTTTGGCTGCAGGTACGGCTATTGCAGAAAATTGGGATATGCCTATGGCATACTCAGCAAGCAATTTCCATTCAGAAATGGGCGTAATTTTTGCTGATAAAGTTCGTGATTACACTGGTGGTGACATAAACATAACAGTTCATCCAGGTGGTTCATTATTTAAAGGTGGAGAAATTAAGCGAGCAGTACAAACAGGCCAAGCTCCAATTGGTGAACGCTTCATGTCAGCGCATGCAAATGAAGCTCCACTACTAGGTTGGGACAATCTCCCTTTTTTAGCAACTACTTATGAAGCTAATGATAAGCTATGGGCAGCAGCTAAAGATAAAGTTAATTCTCAATTATCTGATTTAAATCTTGTGGCACTATATACTTGCCCTTGGCCAGGACAGGGGTTTTACTTCAAAAAAGCTGTAAATTCTTCTGCGGACACGCAAGGTATTAAATTCCGGTCATATAATTCTGCAACTGCTACATTTGCAGAAGAGTTAGGTATGGTTCCAGTACAAGTTGAAGCTGCAGAATTGTCACAAGCATTAGCAACAGGCGTTGCAGAAAGCTTCATTTCTTCTGGTTCAACAGGATACGATCGTAAAGTTTGGGAATCTTTGACGCATTATTACAAAGTTAATGCATGGTTGCCGCGTAATTATGTTATTGTAAACAAGGGTATTTGGGATGGTTTAGGAGCTGATACTAAAGCCAATGTCCAAAAAGCTGCTGATGAAACAGGCGCAGCATGTTCTGCAAAATCTGCTGAATTGGCAAATTGGTACTTTGAACAATTATCTGCAAATGGCATGTCCGTTGAAGATGCAAGCTTAGATTTCTTAGCTGAGTTGGAAGCAATTGGCACTAAAATGACAGCTGATTGGTTGTCAGCAGCAGGTTCTGATGGTCAAGCAATCATTGATAATTACAAAGCGATGGCTAATTAAAAACCAAAGTTAAGGCCCTATCAATTGATAGGGCCTATTTATTCGGGACATTAACATATGCGTGATTGGCAGCCCATTTTGGGTCTTCCTCTTTGGTTTTGGTTATTTATTGCACCAAGCTTGTTTGCTCTTTTTTGCCTTTATAACAGAAATATTGCACGAAGAATTATAACGCCTGTTTGGCGTGTATTAGATCCAATCTATAAAATTTCTGGTGTAATTGCAGCAAGCTTTATGGCAATAATACTTTGTTTAATCGTTGGTCAAATGGTTTCAAGGTGGACAGGTACGGTGTTTCCCGGGGGCACAGAATTTGCAGGGTATGCAATGGCTTGCACCTCATTCTTTGCGCTAGCTTATACCTTAAACCACGGCGCTCACATCCGTGTTTCTATTTTTTTAAATATGAATGATTTTTTGCGCTACTGGTTAGACGCGTTCGCGATGTTAATTTCTGCAATAACTGCAACATATTTTGCGCGTTACGCGGTAAAAACAAATTTCTTTTCAGAGATGCTAAATGATAGAACCCAAGGTTTAGATCAGGTTCCTGAATGGGTTTTGACTGTGGTTGCAACATTTGGTACATGGCCATGGAATTGGTTAGAGTTATGGGCAAGTTCTAGTTCAGACATGGTTTATACACCTGTTTGGTTGCCACAAATTGCAATGTCTATTGGTACAATACTTTTGGCAATTGCTGTGTGGGATAATCTTTATCGACTGTTAATTAATAAAGTCACTAGCATTAAAAGTGAGACCGTCGAATGACCGAACTCTATGCAATATTTATTTTTCTTTTTGTATTATTCTTACTGCTTGGTAGTTCTGTCTGGGTAGGTTTGGCCCTAATGGGTGTTGCTTGGGTTGGAATGGAGTTATTCACATCTCGTCCTGCAGGTGATGCAATGATTACAACTATTTGGACTGGCGCAAGTAGTTGGACATTAACTGCGCTCCCTCTATTTATTTGGATGGGTGAGATATTATTTAGAACTCGATTGTCACAAGATCTATTTCGTGGACTTGCACCCTGGTTGCGGTTCTTACCAGGTGGGTTATTACATACAAACATTGCAGGCTGTACCATTTTTGCGGCTGTTTCAGGGTCTTCTGCAGCCACTTTGAATATGGTTGGTAAAATGTCGATCCCAGAGCTACGCTCACGGGGTTATCCTGAGCATATGATCATTGGTACATTGGCTGGTGCGGCTACCTTGGGCTTGATGATACCACCATCTCTCACATTGATTGTCTACGGGGTATCTATCAACGAAAGTATTACTAAACTCTTTATGGCGGGTATATTCCCTGGGTTGGTTCTGTCTGGGTTATTTATGGCCTATATCGTTTTTTGGCACTTTACGACAAAAGGTCCACGCCCAAAGCCTGAACCTGCGATGTCTTTTGGCCAGATGATGAAAGAAAGCATGTTTTTGTTGCCTGTAATGGGCTTAGTATTTGTCGTTATTGGTTCAATGTACACAGGTTACGCAACTGCAACAGAGGCTGCTGCAGTTGGTGTTGTAGGTGCACTTACACTATCTGCTTTTCAGGGATCATTAAATTGGAAAACTTTTTCAACGAGTTTGATGGGTGCTACACGCACTTCAGCAATGATTGCATTGATCCTGATGGGGGCGGCATTTCTATCGCTTTCAATGGGGTTCACTGGATTGCCACGTGCAATGGCAGAACTGATCGAAGGGTATAATTTATCACCTATCGCATTGATCGCCGTGCTGACAGTGTTCTATTTAATTTTGGGCATGTTTATGGATGGGTTGTCATCTGTTGTTCTCACTATGGCAATCGTAGAGCCAATGATCCGGGCCGCTGGCATTGATGTGATTTGGTTTGGTATATTCCTTGTTGTGGTTATTGAAACTGCACAAGTTACTCCTCCAATTGGGTTTAACCTATTTGTTCTGCAAGGCATGACTAAACATGAGATTGGTTACATCGCAAAAACTGCTATCCCAATGGTTGGTTTGATGTTGTTGATGGTTGTAATTCTAGTGGTATTCCCAGAGCTTGCGACTTGGTTGCCTGAAAACATTCGATCGCGAAATTAACATGAAAGTTATTATTTGAAGCGTATTACTCTCCTACAACTCGATACCCACTTTCCACGTATTCCGGGCGATGTGGGGTCATTTGATACATTTAAGTGTGAGCTGGAAATTATACGTGTACCAAATGCTACTGTGAAACAGGTTGTTAGCGCTGATCCTAATCAAATTGACTTAGATCCATTCTTCGATGCTATAAATAAAGCCACTGGAGATTTAATTACAACTTCATGTGGTTTTCTTTCTCCATTTCAAAATGAATTAGACGAGGTATGTGATGTCCCATTTATTTCGTCTTCGCTTAGACAATTAGAGCATTTGAAAAATATTTATAAACCACCTGAGTTGCAGATAATAACCTTTGACGCTGCGAAGCTGGGTCCTACACATCTACCAATAGGTTGCGAAGCTTTTAATAAATCAGTATGTGGATTGAACTCTGATACCCATCTTAAAAGTATAATCGAAAATAATATTTCACATATCGATATTTCAAAAGCTACAGCTGATATTTGTGCAGTGGTTCGTGCAAATAAAAAAAAATCTACTAAAGGCATTCTACTAGAATGTACTAATTTGCCACCATATAAAATTGATATACGAAGAATTTCTGATGTACCAATATATGATATATTGACTGCTATTGAGAAAGAACTTCCTGACTCTGTACACCCATATTTTTTATAAAGGACTTTGCAATGAAAAATAATGACTTTGCATCGGCAAAATCTACAAGTTTTGAACAGATACCGGTTGTCGATATTTCAGAAATTCACACAAAAGATGGTTTTGAAAAAACTGCTATTGAACTTGTTCACATTGCAAGATCAATAGGTTTTTTTTATATAAAAGGTCATGGGATTTCACCAGAATTAATTTCGCAAGCTTTTAATGCATCTAAAAGGTTTTTTGAGCTTCCTTTAGATGCAAAATCATCCATCGAAGTAGATGTTAATCAACGTGGATGGATGGGCCAAGGCATGGCGCAATTAGAAGGGGCAAAAACACATGATGCAAAAGAAGTATTTTTTTGGGGATGGGATGTTGATGCTGATGATCAAGATGTTATTTCAGGAGTACCTATGGTCTTCCCAAACCAATGGCCAGATAATGTTGCGCCATTCTTAAGGAGTGATGTATTACCTTATTATAACGCTGTAATTGATCTTAGTAAGTCTGTTTTAAGTGCTTTGGCTTATGGATTAGGAAAACCTAAAGATTTTTTTGAACTTGCCTACAAGAAACCATTGGGCAGAGGTCAATTAGTTTACTATCCTCCAATGAAATTTAACGATCTCAATGAACAACGTTTTGGTGCTTCCCCGCATACAGACTTTGGAGTTTTAACCATTTTACTTCAAGATATGCAGGGCGGTCTTCAAGTTTTGAACAAAGATGATGAATGGATTGAGGCGCCACCTATAGAAAATAGTTTTGTTTGTAACATTGGTGACTTATTAGAGCGATGGACAAATGGTTATTTGGTTTCGACAAAGCATCGTGTGATAAATCGAAATGAAGGTGCTCGGTATTCCATTCCGATATTTTGTGATCCTTCCAGCCAAACTATAATAAATCCTAGTGACTTCTCTCAAAATCCAAATAAATTTGAGAAAATTACAGCAGGAGAGCACATATTAAACCGTAATAGAAGAAACTTTAAACAATATAAAAAATAGAATGACTTATTCTAAACTTTGTTTTTGATTTAACTTTACTGAGATAATGGACAAGGCTTTATAAATGACATAGCTCGAATTCATGTCAAAATTTTCAAAACCAGTTTTCCTAAATAAAGAAACCCAACCTAGCATGTTAACGTTGGTACTTTTGGCTAGTATTTCAGCCTTAGCAATGAATAGCTTTTTACCTAGCCTTCCTAATATGGCTGAACATTTTGGGTCTTCTACAGCACTTATGGGATTATCAGTAGGAGTTTACTTAGGAACCAGTGCTGTATTTCAAATTTTGGTGGGGCCACTCTCCGATAGAATAGGGCGTAGAACAGTTTCATTGTGGTCTCTTATAATATTTATTGTAGTAAGTATCTCGTGTGTATACGCCCCAAATACATTTGTATTTATGTGTCTTCGCGCCTTACAGGCTATTGCTGCATGTACTTTTGTGGTTGCGCGGGCAATTGTACGAGATACTACCGAAACACAAGCATCCGGCTCCAAAATAGCATATATCTCAATGGGAACAGCTATTTGCCCTATGTTTGGGCCTGCACTGGGTGGCCTCATGGATGGTTGGTTCGGTTGGGAAGCTAATTTCTGGTTCATTGGTGGATTGGGACTTTTAATATTAGTAATTGCTTATTTTGATCTTGGAGAAACTGTCCCTGAAAACACTCAAGGATTTAGGCAACAGTTTTCTGAATACCCGGAACTCCTTTTGTCGCGCCGTTTTTGGGGGTACTGCTTAGCATCAGCTTTTGGTGCGGGTGCATTTTTTGCATATTTGGGTGGGGGGCCATTTGTGGGTTCAATTGTTTATAATTTAAGTCCTGAAATGCTGGGGCTTTATTTTGGCGCACCCGCAATTGGTTATTTTTTTGGTAATTTCCTATCTGGACGCTTTACCATACGATTTGGCATCGATGCTATGATACTTTGGGGGCTTTGGATAATATTCTCTGGCCTATCATTGTCGATGGTTTGCAGTTATATTGGATATGGTACAGTTGAAACATTTTTTGGCTTTATGATTTTTGTTGGCTTGGGGAATGGACTTACTATACCGAATGCAACAGCAGGTATGCTTTCAGTTCGACCTCACTTAGCAGGTACTGCATCAGGACTTGGAGGGGCAATGATGATTGCCATCGGGGCTGCCCTGTCAACATTAGCTGGTGCATTCTTAGTTCCTGGTAGTAATGAGATGCCATTATTAATGCTAATGTGGTTTTCTTCACTTAGTGGAGTAGCGGTGATAATATATGTCCGTCAAAGGAACAAAAGGCTAAAAAAATCATTCTGATGTGGGGTCACTTTAAAATTTGAGATTAAATTATAAATTTTCTTCACTTATTGGCTGGTTGATCATTTCATTAATAATATCGTCATCTATAGGTGTATTAAAAGAATTTATCATAAAGCCTAATGTTGAATAAAATCCAACAGTAGCGATTGTATCTAAAACCCCTTCTTTTCCAACTAAAGAATATAAATTTTTCAATGTGTTTGGTGATATTTTCTTCTTTTCCATTATTTCATCAACAGCACCAGCAAATATAGCATCTTCGGTATTCATATTTTCTGTGGCAAGTTTCATTGAGTTTATTCGATGATCATTCATTCCACATGCCCTTGCACGAGATACATGATGATACCACTCGTAATCTACTTGAAGATTATTTCCTGTTCGTAGAATTACAACTTCGCTTTGTTGTTGTGAAAGTGCAGAATTAACAACAATATGCTCTCGCAGATCTGCCCATGCTCGAATTAAGTTTGGGTGATGTGCCATAGAACGATAAACATTTAATTTATCAGCAAATGATGACTTCATATCATCAATTTCACTTGGCCATTCATTTTCTTTTATAGGTGCAAATAATCTTTCTGGTGTCATTTTTATCCCTTATTTCAAGCTCTCAATCGAAATAGATAACTTGTTTACAAGTTCTATTATTTGATTTTCATTTATTATAAATGGTGGAGCTAAAAGTATGTGATCACCCCATTTCCCATCCCTTGTGCCACTCATAGGGTAACAAATAAGGCCAGCCTCAAAAGCTGCGTGTTTAATAGATGCTGCAACTTTTAAGTTAGGATCGAAAGGTTTTTTAGTTTCAATATTTTTTACAATTTCAATACCAATAAATAAACCTCTACCTCTAATATCACCAATGTTTGGATGATGTCCTAATTGAGTTTCGAGACAATTAAATAATTGGTTGGATTTGCTTTTAATTGAACTTAAAAGCTTCCGATTAAGAATTGCTTTCAGAACGGCTAATGCTGCTGCACATGCAACTGGGTGTCCCATATAAGTATGGCCATGTTGGAAAAAACCTGACCCTTTACCTAGTCTATTGTAAATATTTTTTGAGCAAAGCATTGCACCTATTGGCTGGTAACCAGCACCTAAGCCTTTTGCAATGCATAAAATATCTGGTGCTATCTCATCAAATTCAGATGCAAAAAGATGACCAGTTCTACCCATCCCACACATTACTTCATCTAATATTAATAATACTCCATATTTATCACATATATTGCGCACTTTTTTAAAATATCCGGGAACAGCAGGAACTGCTCCCATTGTGGCGCCCACAACTGGCTCTACAATGAAAGCCATGACTTTATCAGTACCTAATCTAAGAATTTCATCTTCGAGTTCCTGAGCAACTCTTTGACCATAATCAAAAGAAGTTTCTTCTTTTAATTTATCTACATACTCATAACATGGAGAAATATGTGAAGCATCGATAAGTATTGGTTCAAATTGATTACGCCGCCATTTATTACCCCCTGCAGCGAGAGCGCCAAGCGTGTTTCCATGATAGCTCTGTTTTCGAGCGATTATATGATGCCGGCTTGGTTCACCATTTTCTATATGAAATTGTCGTGCTAATTTTATAGCAGCTTCAATTGCTTCTGAGCCTCCTGAAACAAAGTAAACGCGATCTAATTCACCAGGCGCATTATCAATTAATAATTCAGCCAGTTCTTCGGCGGGGTCAGAAGAGAAAAAACCAGTATGGGCAAAAGCCATTTTTGAAGTTTGATCCTGAACAGCTTTAATAACATCAGGATCACCATGGCCTAAACAAGATACAGCAGCTCCACCTGATCCATCAAAATATTGTTTTCCATTCTCATCAATTATATAACAGCCGTCACTGGATACCGCCTTGATTGGGGGATTTGTAATTTGTCTAGGAAATACATTGCTCATAATAGATGACTTAATTTAGTTCACTAATTTGGTAATTTGAGCGATCCAACCAAGTGGGATTTATTTCAACACCCCATCCAGGTAAATCGACAATATGCGCATGACCATTTTTAATGGTATATGGAGATTCAACAAAGAGGCCCTCTTGCCAAGGATAATAGTCTGAACCCTCTATAGAGAACTCTAGATATTTACCAGCATTAGGGATGGCCTTCAAAAGGTGCATCGTGAAAAGTGTGACCATAGACAAGTTTGCACAATGCGGAGTTACAGGAAGTCCTGCTGAGATTGCCATTTCTACAACTCGCAATGTTCGGTTAATACCCCCCAAATACAAAATATCAGGCTGTATAATATCTACAGCCCTCATTTCAATCATCCGTCTCCAAGTAGGTAAATCACAATCTTGCTCTCCACCTGTAACATTAATTTGTAGCGCATCGGTAACCAATTTAGTTTGTTCAAGTTCCCAATAAGGGCATGGCTCTTCATAATGGCAATATCCATTATCTTGTAGAATATGACCAACTTCAATCGCACGATCAGGCGAATAACAACTATTAGCATCAATTAGAAGGTCTACATCAGTACCCAATTCTTTTCTTATGGTAGGAATTATTTCTTCAGTCCTACCTGGCCATTCATCTTTATTGCGGCCTACTTCAGCTCCGGCACGAACCTTAAATGCATCAAAGCCTTTTGTGTCTCGCAGTATCTTCATACGATCTGCTTCAGCTTTGGGAGTTATATCTCGTTTCATTGATGAAGCATAGGCGCGGATTGGGCCAGGTGTTCCACCTAAAAGTTCAACTACTGGTTTTCCTGACTTTTTACCTCGCATATCCCAGATGGCTGTATCAAGACCACCCATGGCTCGGCGTAGATAAGAACCAGGAAACTTATGCTCTCTTTCAGCAACAACGTCTAAAAGATTATCTAAATCGTTGGTATCTTGCCCTAATGTCCAAGGAGCAACCTGACGGTGTAATACCTGACATGTAATGTCAGAGTGATATGTGGAAACTTGTCCCCATCCTTGGCTACCATCTTCTGCTGTAACGCGTACAAAGCCAACATCTTGATTGGTGAAAGTTTCAATTGTTTTTAGGTGCATGACAGGCCCTTTCGGTTTTTTGCATCTTTGAGTATAATGTCCGAAGCATATTCTCCTACCATAATTGAGGGTGCATTAATATTTCCAGTGGGAATAGTTGGAAAAATAGATGCATCTACTACTCGAAGATTATCTACGCCATGGACACGAAGTTTTGGATCTACGACAGAAATATTTGGATTATTTCCCATTCGACAAGTGGAACAAGGGTGAAATACTGACCAAGCTTTTTGACGGATATATTTAGCTATATCGTTTGCACTCTTGATTCCGTCTCCAGGTGCGAGCTCATCTTTAATGATTGAATTAAGAGCTGGAGCATTTGCTATACGGCGAATTAAACGAATACCTTCAATCATCATTTTTTTGTCATATTCTGTATCGAGATAATTGGAATATATTTTTGGCGGAAGCAACGGGTCGGTTGAACTTATTTGAATGTTGCCAACACTGGTTGGTTTACATGGGTTAAAACCCATTAAGAATCCAGGAAAGGGGTCCGGATTCATCAAAGGCCTCACTCCAGCCGGCGCTCGGGTGTAACTTACTGGAGAAAAGTAAAGCTGTAGATCAGGGCCGCTTGCATTGGGGTCTAGTTGAATAAAACCACCACCTTGATTTAAGCTTAATGAGAGTGGACCTTTGCGTGTCATAATATATTTTAACCCGGCTCGCAGTTTTCCAAACATAGGGTTTAGCTCTTGATTAAGCGTTGGTACATTTGCACGATAATAAATGTCACTCCCTAGATGGTCTTGTAAATTTTTACCAACATGATGAGATGCATGAATGATATTAATATTGTGCTTTTGCAAAAGTTTACCGGGACCGATACCTGATAATTGGAGAAGTTGTGGTGAATTTATTGCTCCACCCGAAAGTATTACTTCAGCTCTAGCATGAACTGTTTTTGTTTGACCTTTTTGTATATACTTCACACCTACTGCGCGTTTACCTTCAAAAATAACACGTGTAACATGAGCCTTTTTTTGAATATTTAAGTTGCGGCGTTTTCCTAATGGCCAAAGATAACTTCTAGATGCTGAAGCGCGGATACCACCCTTTGTTGATATTTGATAACAAGATGCACCCTCCATATTTGGCCCATTATAGTCAGCATTAGTCTTTATACCTATCTGAGAAGCAGCCTCTAAATAAGAAATCGTTAATGGGTGTACATCTGATGATACATCATGAACTGCTTGTGGACCGTTCATGCCACGTGAAACATCTGATGATCCATCCCAATTTTCAATCCTATTAAATATTTTTTGAACATTATTCCAATCCCACCCTGGAGCGACAGAAGCCCATTCCTCGTAGTCACGTTTATGCCCGCGAACCCATACCATTGCATTTATGGAACTTGAGCCTCCTAAGACCTTCCCACGAGGCCAATAGACAGATTGATTATCAAGGTTGGGCTCTGGTTCAGTCATGTATCGCCAATTAACGGAAGGATCATGAAATACTTTTCCATAACCCAGTGGCATTTGAACCCAAAACTTTTTGTCTGAACCGCCTGCTTCAAGTAAACAAACTGTAAATTTGCCACTTTCAGAAAGTCTATTAGCTAGGGCGGATCCAGCAGATCCTGCTCCTACTATAACATAATCATATTGATGCAATTATTCTCCCTCCCGTGAAATGTTCGAGATAGGGTGTCAAAATTAATTCCAATAATTTTACCATAATCACAGCAAAAAAATTGTCAAACACGCTCTAAGTTTTCAATAATCTCTTACCATTTTTTATATTTAAGATTGCAGTATGTATAATTTTCTAACGTGTTCATGGATTGTCCAATGTCCCTTCCAACCAATGGGTAAGACCAACAAATCGCCAGGGCCAAGATCTCTTATGTTGCTTCCGTCTGTATTTTTGACAGATGCTGAACCAGAGATGATGTGACAATATTCTCCAGCGGATGTTCTATCAGCGGTAAACTCTCCTGGAGTACATTCCCAGACACCTATTTTAGTTGTTCCATCATCAGACGCCCATAACTGTCTGGCTGCTTCTTTCTGACCTACAGTTAGAGTTGTCGGTTTTGGTTTAAATTCATTTACTTCAATAGTATTAAGATCTTTATAGGTACTTAAATCAATCATTGAGCTTCTTTCTTTTTAATTTAACAAAAATTTTAACTTATTTATATTGAATATGTTGATCCATTTATATCTCCAGTCCACCCCCAAACTGCTAACATGTATTGATCATTTGTAGTCATGCAATGAGCTTGGTTTGATTTGTGATGGATAAAGCTTCCAGATGATTTAAATGTGCTTTCTTTTCTATCAACAGCCCAATCTGCGTTACCACCAAGAATGAAGTATAACTCTTCTGCTGCATGTTGATGCCATGGATAGTGTGTTTTTGGCATTTGTAACAATAGGCCAATTCTTACAGATGAATGATTATAGAAACCATTTGGCCCAATTAACTCTGATACACAAACTTGGTTTGAGATTTCTAAAGGTAATTTTCCAAAGCCAGCTTCTCTCCAATTAAGATGAGTTAAATTGTCTTCCAATAGACTAATCAAATTGCTGTCAAAGCCTGCTAATGATTTGCGATCAAAAGAACATGATCGAGCAACAGGTGGTTTTTTATTTTGTCTCTTTGATGAGCCAAGTAACGTATCAGATATTTCACAAGCTATATCACTCTGATGTTCTTTAATTCTTTCACCAAGAATATTTAGAAAATGAATAAGATTTTTTTGGTCTTTCATTTAATGAACTTTCTTTTAATGAACTTTCTTTAATTAATTATTCTAATTTATGGTAAATATTATTAATAATTTTTATGAAGGCAATCTTTTCTGTTTTGTTTTAATCGACTGTGAAACCTCATGTCTCTAGCAAAACCATCTGTCCTTTTCATTCCAAGCATCTGTCTCTTTATTTGGCAAAGGTTGCGATGAATGATGTAATAATGAAATTTAATTTATGAGGGATCGAATTCATGAGCACAAAACAATGTAAAAAATTGCAATAATGTGTGTAAATTTTTCATTTTTACAAATTTTTTGCAAATATAAAATCACTAATCAGTATTATCATAAATTCAAATTTGTTTGCTTAATTGAATTATTTTTTCTAATATTTTTCTTAATTACCAAAAAAAGATTAACAAGGATGCTTCTCAGATAGGATAATAAATAGCCTTATGCATAAAAAAGAATATTTTAATGATGCGATATGGTGCCACAATCGTAAGGAAACATCGTACTGGTTGGAGGGTTTGCCTGAATTTAAAGATATTATTAATCAGCCACCACGCCAGGTTGATGTTGCAATAGTAGGTTCTGGATATACTGGTCTGAATGCAGCCCTCCAAACAATAAGAGGAGGTCGCTCCACTGTAGTTTTAGAGTCTGGTGTGCCTGGGCAAGGTTGTAGTACGAAAAATGGAGGGCAAATTAGCACTAGTATAAAGCCCTCATTAGAAAAACTTTCAGCAAAGTTTGGTGCTCAAAAAGGGCTTGCAATAAGACAAGAAGGTGAGAATGCCCTTAAATGGATTGAAGACCTTATTAAATCTGAAAAGATTGATTGCAGTTTTTCACGAGTTGGACGTTACCACGCAGCTCACACTCAAAAGCATTATGAATTAATTGCAAGAAATGCAGAAGAAATTAAGCGATCTGAGGGGATTGAAGCCTATACAGTATCAAAAAATGAGCAACTAAAAGAGCTTGGTTCAGATGTTTATCATGGGGGTGTCATATTTCCACGACATGCTTCCGTTGATCCAGGCAAGTATCACAGGGGGCTTTTGCAAAAAGTTACCGAAGCTGGAGTTGATGTAGTTGGTCACTGTGCTGTATTGGATATTGAAAAAAAATCGGATGGTTTTGTAATTACGACACAAGAAGGTGAAGTGAAAGCTCGCGATGTAGTAATTGCAACTAATGGTTATACTTCTAATTTGACCCCTTGGTTGCAAAAAAGAGTAATTCCCATAGGAAGTTATATTATTGCTACTGAGGAATTAGATCCGGTTATGGTACAAGAACTATTTCCAACAAATAGGATTGCCAGTGATACATGCAAGGTAGTTTATTATTATCGAACATCACCGGATCGCAAACGAATTTTATTTGGTGGGCGTGTCTCGGCTACGGAAACTAACCCAATGGTTAGTGGTCCGAAATTGCTAAAAGATATGTTTCGAATTTTTCCTCAATTAAAAGGAACCAAAATTTCACATTCCTGGACTGGGACAGTCGCATATACATTTGATGAAATGGCTCATACTGGTCAACACAATGGGATATATTACTCAATGGGATATTGTGGTTCTGGTGTTTCAATGGCGAGCTATCTAGGAATGCGACTAGGACAAAAAGTCTTAGGTATTCCAGAAGGTAAAACAGCATTTGACGGCCTGCCTTTTCCAACGCGACCTCTCTATAATGGTAGACCTTGGTTCTTACCTGCTGTTGTTTCGTGGTATCGCATGCAAGATCGTATTCAATATCAACAAGCTTCGAGGAGAGTGGTTGCTTGAAAATGAAACCTAATTTCAAATTATGCCAAAGATTAGGAAAATATATAAGGCATTTAAACTCGGTTATTATAAAACTGAAAACACAATGGGAGTATAAAATGAATACTATGAAAAACTATAAAAATATAGCTATGACAGCTGTCATGGCAGGTATGTTATCGTTACCATCCGTAGCAATAGCAAAAGATTTACGGATTGTTTCCTGGGGAGGGGCATATCAAAATGCTCAATCAATTGGAATTTTCCAACCCGCGGGTGAAGCTATGGGTATTACAATCAACGAAGATACTTATGGTGGTATTTCTGACGTTAAATTGATGGTTAAGTCGGGAGCGGATAAGTTTGACATTTTCTCAAGTGGGGCTGGTAGCTGTGCTTCTGGTGGTGCTGAAGGTGTTCTTGAAAAATTAGATTATTCTGTAATTGACGTAAGCAATCATTTAACTGGGATGTATAGTGATTACTGTGCTGGAGCAGATATCTTTTCAGTAGTTGCGGCCTGGAATACTGATACATATGGTGAAAATGGCCCAAGATCTTGGGCAGACTTTTACGATACAAAAAAATTCCCTGGTTCAAGAGCAATGCGTAGTAAAGTTGATGGCCAATTAGAAACTGCATTACTTGCAGATGGTGTTGCTATTGCAGACGTTTATACTGTTCTTGATAGTGAAGAGGGAATAAACCGTGCACTAGATAAAATTAGATCAATAAAGGATCATATAGATGTATGGTGGACTTCTGGTGCAATGCATGCGCAGTTAATGAAAGACGGCGAAGTAGATATGACAACAGGCTGGAATGGTCGTTTTGATGTAGCTAAAAAGGATGGGGCTAAAGTATCATATGACTATAAAACTGGTATTATGGATTGGGAAGGCTATGGAATTCCAAAAGGAATAGCAAATAAAGACCTAGCTATGGAGTTCATTAATGAAATGATGAAACCAGAGTATATGGCAGAATTTGCAAAATATATTACTTATGGTCCAACAAATAAAAAGACTTACGAGCTTGGCCTAATTCCAGATGATCTTGCAAGAGCCTTACCAAGTCATCCAGAAAATGCTAAACATCAGTTAACTATTAGCCAAGATTGGTATGCAAAATGGCGCACAATTGCAGCTGAAATGTACACTGAAATGATGACTGAATAAAAAAATACCAAGGGGAGGGTATCCATTCTCCCCTTTTTAAATGAAAGAAAATTTAATATGTCTGATGCGTTAAATATATCTATTGAAAATGTTACAAAAACATATGGTAATTTTTTTGCCCTAAAAGATGTGAGTCTTGAGGTCAACTCAGGAGAGTTTCTGACCCTACTAGGGCCCTCTGGCTCAGGAAAAACAACTCTTTTAATGGTATTAGCTGGATTTACGCGTCCTGATTACGGAAGTGTGAAATTTGGCACAGAAGAAGTAGTGCTAAAACCACCACATTTGCGAGATATTGGAATGGTATTCCAAAACTATGCACTATTTCCTCATATGAATGTAGAACAAAATGTTGGCTATCCACAGAAGCTTCGGGGTGTTTCAAAAAAAGATATTAAAGATACAGTCAATGAGGCTTTAAAAACAGTCAAATTAGATGGATTGGGTCATCGAGGTGTTGCTGAATTATCTGGTGGTCAAAGACAAAGGGTGGCGTTAGCGAGAGCAATTGTCTTTCAACCTAAGATACTTCTAATGGATGAACCCTTATCTGCACTAGACAAAAAACTACGAGAAGAAATGCAAATTGAATTACGCCAACTTCATGACAGTTTAAATATGACAACTGTTTATGTGACGCATGACCAAAAAGAAGCCCTTACGATGTCAGACCGTATCGCTGTTATAAATGGTGGTGGTCTCATGCAACTTGGTACGCCTAATGAGATTTACCAAAACCCAAATAATGCTTTTATTGCAGATTTCATAGGTGAAAGCAGTTTGCTTTCCGTAAAAGTAAGCAAAAAAAATGTTTACCTTGGTAATGTTAAAATTCTGGTTGATCATTCAGTTAAGAAAGATGGAGATTTTTTGCTAGTTGTTCGTCCAGAAAAACTCTTTTTGACCAATGGAAAAACTGATAATTGCAACACTTTCACTGGAACTGTCATAGAATCTATCTATCAAGGTGAAAGCCAATTGATAATGATTAAACTTGATCCAAATACTCATGGAGATCAGATACTTCGCATGCGTATTCCAAATGGCACTTCATCTATGGAGGAGCTGCCATCCTTGGGCGCCTCAGTAACAGTCGGGTTAAAAAAATCTGATAGTTTTCTGGTGGAATAAAGTAATGGCGACAAAAACAATATTAAACAAAGAGCATATTAATAAGATTGAGCTTGATCAATTGGATCGAAAAGAGCGGTATACACTCTTCGGTCTTACCGTGCCTTATTTGGCTCTTGTGCTTGGGTTAATTATTATCCCAATTGGCTGGCTCTTTTATATGTCGTTTATTGGGCGTGATGAAACTTTATCTTTGGAAAATTATGAGAGAATTTGGAATAGCAAAGCCTATTTCAGAATTTTCAAAACAACATTTCAGATTAGTATTTTAACAACTCTAATTTGTGTACTACTTGGATATCCTTTGACTTATTTTATGTCTCAACTTTCAAATAGGTGGGCCAATATTTGTTTGATTGGTGTGCTTATTCCATTTTGGACAAGTCTTTTAGTGAGGACTTATGCTTGGTTAGTATTACTGCAGAAGAAGGGTTTGATCAATTCATTGGCAATAGATTGGGGTTTATGGTCTGAACCCATCAAATTCGTGCATAATACTTCGGGGACGTTAATTGGTATGGTGCATATCATGCTGCCATTTTTAATTTTACCTCTTTATGCAAATATGAGAACAATAGATAAGGATTGCCTGAAAGCTGCTGCAAATCTTGGTGCAACTCCCACGCGTGCATTTTGGACAGTTTTCTTTCCTTTGTCTTTACCAGGATTGTTTGCAGGTTTGTTGATTGTTTTTGTTTTATGTTTAGGATTTTATGTCACTCCTGCTTTATTAGGTGGTGGCAAAGTAATAATGGCTGCAATGAAAATATCAGATAATATAGAGCTTTATTTCAGCTGGGGAGCAGCAAGTGCACTTGGTGTAGTGCTTTTAGTGGTAACAATGATTATACTATTTATTGCCTCCAAGCTTGTTTCTATCGATCAATTAGGCAATAGGAGCTGAGTTATGGGTATCTTAAATAATACAGTCTCAGAAACACAAATTAAATTAAAAGACAGAATTTGGTTATATTTTATAGCGTTACTAATTTTGTTTTTACTTGTTGTGCCATCTCTTGTTGTTATTCCAATGTCATTTTCTGACAGTCAGTATTTAGAATTTCCACCAAAGAACTATTCAACTCGTTGGTATGAGAACTACTTTTATTCAATAGATTGGCTTCAGGCGACTTGGACTTCAGTCAAAGTTGGAGTGCTGACAATTTTTTTAGCAACTCCTTTAGGTATTATGGCAGCATATGGATTGGTAAATAGCAACTCTCGATTGCGTAGTATTCTATTTCCAATAATGATTTCTCCAATGATGGTTCCTGTCATACTTGTCGCGATCGGACTGTTTTATTTTTATGTGCAATTTGGAATGGTTAATAGTATTTTGGGATTGGTTTTAGGTCATTCATTGATAGCTATGCCACTGGTGCTAATTATTGTTCTATCAGCCTTAAATAATTACGATATGAATCAAGAGAAAGTTGCACGATCACTTGGTGCTAGTAGGTTGCGTGCTTTCTTTGAAATTACTTTGCCGCAAATTAAATTTTCGATTATTTCTGCGTCTTTGATTTCATTTTTAACATCATTTGATGAAGTAATTATTTCTCTTTTTGTATCTGGAGGAGATAACTCAACGATTACGCGTAGCATGTTCTTAGCTTTAAGAGACCAAATAGATCCAACAATCGCTGCAATCTCAACTATATTAATTATCATATCATCAGTTTTCTTAATTCTGACACAAACTTTTGGAAGCCCAAAGGATTAACCCAACTGCTTCTATGCGGCATGCACTATATATTTAGACAGTAGGAATCTTATTTTACATTCCAAAGCGTGCAAAAGCTGCGCGTTCTTCAATGCTGTGACCAATATCACCATAAATTTTTGTGCCAAATCGTGAAAGAATTGATTTTTTTTGTCCGAATGTTTTGAAGCTTACCTTATCCCCAAACTTTTCTTTAAAAAATGGTATTACATGACCAATGCCATCTACTAAACCATCATCAATAGCTCTCTGACCAACCCAAATCTCACCAGTAAATAAGTCCCTATCTGCCAGTTTTGATCCACGGCATGAAGAAATATGGTCTTTAAAGTTTTGATGAACGTCTTCTAGAAGTTTTTTGAGACGTTTAATATCTTCATCCTTTTGAGGCTGAAATGGATCAAGCATTGATTTTGAGTTTCCCGCAGTATGAACTCTTCGCTCTATGCCGTGTTTATTAATTAATTGGTCAAGACCAAAGCCTGTTGAAATTACACCAATTGAGCCAACAACTGAGGAAGGATCAATATAAATTTCATCTGCGCTTGCTGCTAACCAATAACCGCCTGATGCAGCTAAATCTTCAACAAATGCGTATACTGGGATATCTTTTTCATTAGCTAAACGCCTAATTCTTGCACCAATCAGCGACGATTGTACTGGACTGCCTCCAGGTGAATTTATGACCAATGCCACAGCATCAGGCTTTTTAGAAAATGCTTTTTCTAGCGCTGGGGCAAGACCTGCGTCATTCAAGCCACGGCCAGTTGCTATCATTCCATTTAGGTTTACAATTGAAACTGATTTGCGTTTTTTTCGGAAAGGATTTTTTAATTTCATTTGTTTCACTTAAAATACATTTCTTCTGGGAACAAGACGGATATTAAATGTAAGTTTATAAATCTATGCTGAATCAACATATTTTTATCATAATTGCCTAATTCTTTTAATAAGTTCCAAGTAAATCCCTCGTTATACGTTCAAAGATACCTGTTCCTATTGGAATGAGGTCATCATTAAAATCATAGTCAGGGTTGTGAAGCGCTGCATAATCCTCACCTGGACCCAGGCATAACATTGCTGCTCTTGATTGCATGCCAAATATACCAAAATCTTCAGATGCACGCATAGGCACACCAATACTCCCATAATTTATATTCAAAGCCTTCATTGCATCAACCGCAATATCATGTGCTTCTTTATCATTAATTGACGCTGCAAAATGGTCAAAGATCTCAAAATCAAAGGTTAGTTCAAATTTTGTAGAAATATTTGATACTAATTCACGCACATCTTTATCAAGTTGGGATAAACTATCATCATTTGATGTTCGAAGAGTAACAAATATTGAAGCGTCTCCAGGAGATATCCCAAATGATTGCTCGCCGATTTGAACATGTGTAATAGTAGTCAATTTAAAATTATTATTTAGTTCGTCACCATGATTAAATTTGGCTATTTTTTGTATAAATTCTGCAACTGCAAGGGATGGTGATATTCCGTCACTTGGATCAGCTGCATGGGCAGTTTTACCATTAAGGGTAATCTTTAATCCAAGAGATGCACAATTTATCAAGCCAGGGCGTGTAGAGACATAACCAAATGGTCGCCCTGGTTCTATATGAATTGCAAATGCTAAATCAGGTTTAATTTGTTTATACCGCGCGTCAGATACAACCGCTCTTGCTCCCTGACCATTTTCTTCTGATGGTTGAAACATTAACACCACTTTACCACATTTTATTGGGTTGCGTGAAATTACTCTACCCAAAGCTAAAAGCATTGTCATATGGCCATCATGACCACAAGTGTGGCTTACTCCGGGCAACTTAGAGGCCCAAGGCAAATTGTTTTTTTCTTGAATAGGCAAAGCATCTAACTCAGCTCGAAAAAGTATTGTGGGACCTTTCTTTTGACTATCAAATATTGCAGCTAATCCATATCCCCCCATTTTATCTATAATTTGAGAAGGCCCCATCTCTTTTAAAGCGGTTAAAATCTTTTTAGAAGTTTCTAGTTCATACCCAGACAATTCTGGGTATTGATGAAGTTCTCTTCGAAATTCAGATAATTCCAATAAGTCGAGATCGGTTAACATATAAAACCTATATTTTTCTAAAATTACATTTATATCATAGGCTAAAAATACTAAATGATAACTAGATATTTCCCAAAGACTACATCTAATGCTAATTGTTTTAAATGCACTTATAAGGTATGATTATTGACCTTTACCTACATGCTAATTAACAATTTAATTATGGAAAACAAATATTCCCTTATAGGAAACTCTGAACATAAAGATGTGAAGAATGTGAGGTGGTTTCGGCCAGAAGTTGATATAAATGATATCCGTATTCTAATGGAAAAATCTGATAAACTAGCTCTTCGAGATACTTTAATTTGGCTTGGTGTAATGGCTATCACCGTTTACATAGCTATTTTATTGTCCCCATCATTGATATCAGTGCCATTCTGGATGACCTATGGAGTGCTGTATGGATCAGCAGCTGACGCTAGATGGCATGAATGTGGGCATAAGACAGCATTTAAAACACTATGGATGAATGAGATTGTATACCAAATTGCATGTTTTATGATGATGAGAAATCCGGTTGCTTGGCGTTCAAGCCACGTAAGACATCACACTGATACAATAATTGTTGGCCGAGATCCTGAAATTGTTGCAATGCGCCCACCTGATCTAAGAAGAATTATTTTAAATCTGTTTGGAATAATTGATGTGTTTGAAGCATTCAAAAGAATTTTGTTGCACGCCAGTGGACGTATAAATGCTGAAGAGACTACATATGTGAGAACTAAAGATTATGCTAAAGTTTTTTTAATAGCTAGAATATGGTTGTTAATTTATTTGTGTATTATTTTACTGTGCTTAAATTTGAGTTCAATATTACCTCTTATGGTTGTTGGCCTGCCAAGACTTTATGGCGCTTGGCATCATGTTTTAACAGGGGTTTTGCAGCATCTTGGTCTTGCTGAAAATGTGTCGGATCATCGTTTAAATACACGGACTGTGCTGATGAACCCTATAAGTCGTTTTATCTACTTAAATATGAATTATCATCTGGAACATCATATGTTTACTATGGTACCATACTATAATCTTCCAAAGCTCCATGAATTAATAAAACATGATGTTCCCAAGCCTGAATTATCAATATTTAGTGCATATAAACGTTTGCTTCCAGTATTAATAAAGCAATTAAAATATGAAAATGCTGTTATTATTCCAGAACTTCCTGAGGGAGCAACTCCTTACCAAAAAGAGGTGAATAAATTGTTGGAAAATGCAGTTTAATTTTTTTGCTCATGGTTAATAGTTAGAATATGTACTTTTTTTGCAAATTATTTGTACTATTCAAACAAAACAGCTTGCACATATACCTGAGCCATGTTCTCTATTTCTGGAATTTTAAAGTATATAAAGTTGAGTGGAATTTTAAATATGCGTTTTCTTGTAACTCTTATCTTCATATTGACTAGCTTAGAGGTTTCAGCAAACAAATTGCCACTGCCCCTAGATGATAGTGATTATAGATCTGTTAATGAGAATGAGGCCAAGTTAGGGCAACTTTTATTTTATGATCCAATTTTATCTGGAAACAAAGAAGTCGCATGCGCTACTTGCCATCATCCAAGTTTAGGTACGGGTGATGGATTATCCTTATCTCTTGGTGATGGTGGTAAGGGCCTTGGAAACAAACGAATTGTAGATTACGAAAACCTCCCTGAGCAAAGAGTACCTCGAAATGCTCAACCATTATTTAATTTAGGTGCAAAACAATTCAAAACCTTATTCCATGATGGAAGAGTTCAAGTGGATTTGTCACGGCCATCTGGCTTGCGTACACCATTAGAAGAAGAAATGGTTAAAGGCTTTAATTCAATTATATCAGCCCAAACAATGTTCCCAGTTCTCTCTGCAGATGAAATGGCTGGTCACTATTCAGAAAACGAAATCTCTGAAGCTGTAAGGCGAGGAACTCTCACTGGAAAAGGTGGAGCTTGGGACTTGATATCTAAAAGAGTACAAGCAATTCCTGAATATTCTGATTTTTTCACTGATACTTATGATCACATTAAAACAGCACAAGATATCAAATTCACTGATATTTCAAATGCTGTTGCAGCTTTTATGGAATTTGAATGGAGATCTGATACATCACCATTTGATGATTTTTTACAAGGTAGATTTGATTTAAGCATTTCCCAAGAAAAGGGTATGGAATTATTTTATGGTAAAGCGAATTGTTCCAGTTGCCACGCTGGTGCATTATTTACGGATCATCAATTTCACGCAACTGGGCAGCCCCAAGTTGGCCCAGGAAAAGCGGCAAGATTTCAAAGCCACTCGCGTGATTTAGGTCGCTTCCGTGTGACAGGGAATATTAAAGATAAATACGCATTTCGAACACCATCATTACGAAATGTTGAGTTGACTGGCCCATGGGGACATGCGGGGGCCTATAATGAACTCGAGGCATTTTTAAGTGCACACATAGACCCTTATTTGGCTTTAGCTAATTATGATAAATCAAATGTTACTTTAACAAAGTATGACACCAATGATTGGAAAATTATGGATGATGCAAGTGAAGTAAAAGCCATTGCAGACTCAATAACCATTAAGCCTGTAATGATTTCTGAAGGTGAGGTTACTGATCTTCTTGCTTTTCTAGGGACTTTGACAGATACAAGAGCTCAAAAAGGGCGGTTAGGCATTCCAGAAACAGTGCCAAGTGGCCTTAAAATTCCAAACCCTCAATGATAAATTTTTATTATTTGGTTTGTTTTAGTTTCGTGCTTTGTTAGCGATCCATCTGGCCACTCGATGCTAATAGTTGCAGTCTTGGCATTTCCTAAGCCAAAATGGATTGGTGTCGCTTGGCCGCCAGCATGACCGCCACCAATTGTGACCTGCTGACTGTCTTTACCGATAGTTATTCTAGACCCAATGGCGTTTCTATTTCCACCTTTTTGCACCAATTGAAAAGCTACCCAATTACCAGTATTCTTTGTAATATTTCGGTAAATCTCCATTGGCGCTCTTCTATTCATGACCAGGATATCAATCCGCCCATCAAGATCAAAGTCAGCTAAAGCTGCACCTCGACTTCTTTCTAGACTTGCTATCCCAGCATCCAAACCAACTTCATTAAATAACCCATTTGATTGCTGAATTAATAAATTATTGGGATCTTTAATTGCATTTGAGGGCATTTGGTCAACGTTTCCTTTGGCTATAAAAAGATCTGCTAATCCATCATTATTAATATCACTAAATTGTGCGTGCCAACCGGTTGATGGGCGCCCATCATCACCAAAATATGGCTTATGTGCATATGTTCCTATATCAAAGGGTGCATTTTTATAAGTCCCGTCAGAATTTGCTATTCTTAATAACTGGTCACCCATTGATGTGAGTACGACTTCGTCTCTGCCATCACCAGTGATGTCTCTACTAGCAATGCCCATGCCCCAGATAGAAAATTTATCCCAACCATCGGTCTCATCTAGAAACCTTTGATCGGACAAATCCCACATTTGTTCATAACCATTTCGGACATAATACTGCCTATCGTTTGAAATTCTTAGCCTTTTTGTTCCGCTCGCGTCTTGTGCTGTGAGCATTGAAAGTGCGCAAAAGCCAGGTTCAAATTTATTACTTTTATAGATCTTACCGCTTGGTTTTAATATTTGATGACTATCACATGCGAAAAAAGGGCCTTTTGGGTCATTTAAATCAACATAGTTGCCTACGGCCATAAATGGTAATTTATCATCTTGCCACCATGCAGTAAAAGCTGTTGACCACTGGGCTTCATTGGAAATGTTAAATTCTTTTGTTGCATCAGAAAAGCTACAGTCAGGGCCACCCTTAAGAAGGATATTTGGACCTAATTGAAGAATGAAAAGATCCATGAAGCCATCAGCATTTATATCAATTGGATATGCACCTGTTGAACCAGTTATTTCCTGCAATTTTTTTTCGCTAAATTTGAAATTACTTTCATTTACAAAAAGCTTTGAAGGAGAAGTACCTCCGGCAGCAAAAATATCAGGTAGATTGTCATTATTGCAGTCCAAGACTGCGACACCACCACCCACAAAGTGATTCCATTCACCTGAGTAGGCATGGTTTGGCAAATTATTTGATAAATTTTCAAATAATGGTGATGCATTTAATTGTGTAGTGATAAGAATTGCAAACAAACTAAAAATTTTCAAATTTAATGCCCTTCAACTATAATAGTTTTTGTCAGCTCAGTCAGTGCTAATGCTGTTGCGCCTCGAGCCCAAACCATACTTCCCCAAGATTGAATTTCAATCTGAGTATCAAAACGGCTTTTATAAAGTGCAAGAGAGCGCATTTCAATTTGCATTTCTTCGTCATATAAAAACTCGTATTGCATAGGTTTTCCGGATAAAATAATTAACTTTGGGTCAAACAAATGAATTATATTAGAAAGTGCAACTGCAAGATATCTACCTGCTCGTTTAAAAATTTTTAAACTTGCTTGATCTCCTAACTTAGCCATCTCATATAAACTTTTGAGGTAATCGTTTAAATCCTGTCGTTTGCTTGATGGAGTTATCAAGGCAGTTGAAGCCTCTCTTGCAAGCGCATAGTCTGCAAGATAAGCCTCGAGGCAGCCACGTTGGCCGCATCGGCATAGAGCGCCGTCTAATTGTACTTTGCTGTGGCCTAGTTCTAGCCCCATGCTATGTGCGCCACGAAAAAGCCTATTGTCACTAACAAATCCCATGCCAACGCCATGTTCAATGGTTATGACTGCAAAATTGCTTAATGCTCTTCCAGCACCAAACCATAGTTCAGCAAGGGTCAAAACATTTGCATCATTATCTATACAAACGGGTGTTTTGAAGTAGGTCGAAAAAATATCACCAAGAGGGGTGTCTAATTCTTCAAGTAATGGGGACCAAGCAACAACCCCAGTCTCGTAATTTACAATTCCAGAAATCCCAACACCGATAGCTGAAATTTTTTTTTGTGAAATTTTTGCACTTTTACAAACTTTTCTAATAATCGCTTCTGTTTCTGTAAGAAGTTCATCTGCAGATTTTTTATCTGCGGTTGTTATCTGTGAAGCGCTTGCTAAAGCGTTTCCACCGAAATCAGTTAAAGTTGCTGTGTGCAGTTCATCAGAGAGTTTAACGCCAATAACATAAAGTGCGTCAGGAACTAGCTCAAGGGCTACAGGAGGCCGGCCACGACTTGTTTCTCGCGAAGTTTCTTCTACTTCCCTTAAAAAACCATCTGAAATTAATTCAGCTGTTAAAGCTGTAACTGATCCTGGGCTAATATCAAGAGTTCGTGCTATTTTTGCTCGAGCAATTCTACCAGTTGCTCTTACAAGTTCAAATATTTGTTGTCTTAATGAGTATGTCTCACGTGCCGTTGGTCGAAGTATTGGACCATATCCCTCAGGAAGCCGAATCAATTTTGGTTTTTTTTGCACTCTTTTTATAGACATTAATTCACTCCCTGAATTAAATATTGGTAAAAATTTATTATTGTCAATGAGAATTACAAAGATAAAATACTAAATTATAAGTAAATCAATACAAATTAGTACATTTTTATATAAAATTGAAAGATTTAGTTTGACAACTGAATTAAATCACGCAGTATGTATTGGTGGCTTTAATAGGTTACAGCTCTATTGGAGCATCAAAAAAATTTTTGGGAGAAATAAATATGAATAAGTTAGTTTTAGCAGCTGCTGTTGTTGCTGCAGGATTTTCTGGTTCTTCAGTTTTCGCTGAAGGCAAATCAATTGGCGTATCTTGGGCAAGTTTCCAAGAGGAGCGCTGGAAAATTGACGAAGCAGCAATGGTTGCTGCAATTGAAGCTGAAGGTAATACATATGTATCTGCAGATGCTGAATCATCATCAGCAAAGCAGCTTACAGATATCGAAGCTTTAATTACTCAAGGCGTTGACGCTTTAATCATTAACGCTTGGGACAAAGACGCTATTGCTCCAGCAATCGAAGCTGCAGCAAACGAAGGCATTCCTGTTGTTGGCTATGACCGTCTTATCGAAGACGCTCGTACTTTCTACCTAACTTTCGATAACGTTGGTGTTGGCCGCATTATCGCAAAATCAGTAAAAGCAGTTCAGCCTACTGGTAACTACGCCATCATCAAAGGTGACGCAGGCGATCCAAATGCGATGTTCTTACTTCAAGGTATGATGGAAGTAATCGGTGGTGACGTTGAGTCTGGTAAAATTAAGATTGTTGGTGAATCATTCACTGATAGCTGGAAGCCAGAAAATGCTCAGAAAAACATGGAGCAAATCCTAACTGCAAACGATAATAATGTTGATGCCGTTCTTTCTGAAAACGACGGTATGGCTGGTGGCGTAGTTGCTGCATTATCTGCTCAAGGTCTTGTTATTCCAGTTGGTGGACAAGATGGTGATTTAGCAGCTATCAACCGCGTTGCACGTGGATCTCAAACAGTTTCTGTTTGGAAAGACGCACGTAACTTAGGTAAAGCAGCGGGTGAAATTGCATCTGCATTGGCAGACGGTACAGCAATGTCAGACATTGAAGGTGCTTCAATCTTTGACGGTGGTGAAAAAGGTATTGCTATCAATGCAATCTTAATGGAACCAACTCCTTTGACACGTGACAATTTAAGCGTAGCAATCGATGGTGGCCACATCAGCAAAGCACAAGCTTGTGCAGGCGCAATCAATGGCGTTAACGGCTGTTAATTAGTCTAATAGCTTGGCGCTAATCTTTAAAAGGTTAGCGCCAAGCTTTTTTTTTGAATTACGGTTATTTATTGTTGAGCTGAAATAGATTAACACAAATTTAACTATTTAAATTAATCACTGATCCAATTTTAACCTTTAAACGTGCTGGATTTACCCATGAACGATACTACCTCTTCGAATAACGCTGATGATAAACAAGAAAGTTTTATTTCGCGTTTTATAGCTGCCACAGAAATTGACCCACGCTTATTAGGAATGCTTGGTGCACTAGCACTAATATGGTTTGGATTTCATTTTTATGGAGTAATATTTAACAACTTTGGAGCATTTTTAACGCCCCGAAATTTATGGAACCTATCTGTCCAGACATCATCAATTGGGATAATGGCAACTGGAATGGTTCTTGTCATTGTTACGCGTAATATTGATTTATCAGTAGGTTCAATGATTGGAGTTATTGCAATGGCAATGGGGCTTTTACAAGTAGAATATTTGCCTCAATTCGTTGGACTTGGCCATTGGTCAATCTGGATGATTGCAGTTGTTTTTGGTTTAGTTTTTGGAACTCTCATTGGGGCGTTACATGGTTGGTTAATTGCATATCGTGAAATACCAGCTTTTATTGTAACTCTTGGTGGTTTGATGGTCTGGCGTGGTATGGCTTTTTTATCTGGTGGCGGACGAACGATTTCCCCAGTTGACCCAACTTTTGCCCTACTAGGTGGTGGACCTTATGGTGCTGTGGGGGCTACAACGAGCTGGATTATTGGCATAATTGCATGTTTAGGTGTTGCATATATAATTTATTCAGGACGTCAGTCACGCATTAAACACAATTTTAATTTACGACCAATGTGGGCTGAAGTAATGCTGGCATTAGTTGGATGTGCTACTATTCTCGGTTCGGTCGTATTAGTAAATTCTTATCCATGGCCAAAAGGAATTGTTCGTCAATATGGTGCTCGAATTGGACAAGATTTAGAGGGTACATTTATTAGTCATGGTTTTGCGATCCCTGTTTTAATTTTAGCAGCGGTTGGTATTGGAATGACTATATTAATGACACGTACACGTTTTGGACGTTATGTTTTTGCAATTGGAGGCAATCCTGAAGCTGCATCATTAGCTGGTATTGATACCAAATGGGTGACAATGAAAGTTTTTGCATTGATGGGCATGTTAACGGCAATTGCATCAGTTATCGCATCAGCTAGACTTAATTCGGCAACAAACGCTCTTGGAATATTAGATGAACTTTATGTAATTGCTGCGGCAGTTATTGGCGGGACTTCACTGGCTGGTGGTGTTGGTAAAATATATGGAGCAATATTAGGTGCTTTGGTTATGCAAAGTTTGCAATCTGGAATGGTGTTGATTGGCTTTGATAGTGCAATTCAACGTATAGTTGTCGGTATGGTTTTAGTTTTCGCTGTATACTTAGATATTGTATATAATAAACGTGTTAAAAAGTGAGGAGATAGAAAATGACAAATAAAAGTACTCCTCTTGTTGAGTTAAAAGATATTTCAATTTCTTTTGGTGGTATTAAAGCTGTGGATAAGGTCAGTGTTGATCTTCATCCTGGTGAAGTTGTTGGTTTGTTAGGCCACAATGGTGCTGGAAAATCTACATTAATCAAATGCTTATCAGGTGCTTATAATGCTGAAGCAGGTGAAATATTTATTAGTGGCGAAAAGGTTGTCATAAATAATCCCCGCGACGCAAGAGATCAGAATATTGAAACAATTTACCAAACACTTGCGTTAGCTGATAACTTAGATGCCGCATCTAATTTGTTTCTTGGTCGAGAAATTATTACTAAATCTGGTTTTTTAGATGAAAGTAAAATGGAAGCAGAAACTAGAAAAATTATGGCACGACTGAATCCAAATTTTAAAAAGTTTGATGTTCCAGTGTCTGCTTTATCTGGTGGTCAAAGACAATCTGTTGCGATTGCACGTGCTGTATATTTTGATGCCAAGATATTAATTATGGATGAACCAACTGCTGCGCTTGGTCCTCAAGAAACAGAGATGGTTGCTGAGTTGATACAAGAACTTAAAAAGCAAGGTCTTGGTATCTTTCTTATTGAGCATGATATCCATAATGTGATGAAGTTGTGCGATAGAGCTAGTGTAATGAAAAATGGTAAACTTGTTGGTACTGAGCGAGTTAAGGATGTAACAGAAGATGACATTCTTTCAATGATAATTCTTGGAAAGAACCCAAAAGATAAAGGTTAAAATGTTTATTGGACTTGATTTAGGTACATCACATTTAAAGGGCATCGTCATTGACGATGCCCAAAATATTTGTGCAGAAGCATCTTTTCCTTTAAATGTTAAGCGCCCAAAAAATAGTTGGGTTGAGCAAGATCCAAATGATTGGATAGTAGCCACAGAAAATGTCATGGCATCACTTTCAATTCAAGTTAAGCTTGACCAAGTAAAGGCGATTGGTCTTTCAGGTCAAATGCATGGAGCTACAATATTAGATCAAAATGGTAATGTGTTGAGGCCATGTATATTGTGGAATGATACAAGATCATTTGAAGAAGCATCTTATCTAGACTCAAAAGCTATTTTTCGGGATCTAACCGGTAATATCGTATTTCCTGGTTTCACAGCACCTAAAATTGCTTGGTTAAAAAAACACGAACCTAAAATCTTTGATCAAATTTCGAAAGTATTGTTACCAAAAGATTATTTGCGATTTTGGCTTAGTGGTGAATATGTTGCAGAAATGTCTGATGCTGCTGGAACTTCATGGTTGGATGTTAAGAAACGTGATTGGTCTGATGATTTACTTGCTGCAACAGGATTAGATAGAAATCAAATGCCTAGACTGGTCGAAGGCAGTGAAATTTCTGGATTATTAAAAGGAAAACTTGCTGCAAAATGGGGTTTGTCTGGTGATGTAATTATTGCAGGTGGTGGTGGTGATAATGCATCTAGTGCTATTGGCGTTGGTGTTGTGAAAGGTGGAGATGCATTTGTAAGTTTAGGTACATCAGGCGTACTGTTTGCGGCTTCTGACGCATACCAGCCTGACGCAGCCAGTGCTGTTCATACTTTCTGCCATGCTCTTCCTGATACATGGCATCAAATGGGAGTTATCTTAGCGGCGACAGATGCTATGAATTGGTTTAGCAAGGTCTTGAATTCATCAGTTCAAGAAATGACGAATAATCTTGGAGAACTCAAAGCTCCATCTGATACCTTATTTTTACCTTATCTAGGAGGCGAAAGAACACCACATAATGATTCAAAAATCCGTGCTTCCTTTATAAATTTAGATCACAATGCAGATCGTGAAACAATGATACGAGCCGTAATTGAGGGCGTTACATTTGCGTTTCGAGATAGCTTTGATGCGTTGACTTCTACAGGCACTGATATAAAACAATTGGTCGCTGTTGGAGGTGGCTCAAAATCTGAATATTGGGTTCAAGCAATTGCTACCACACTTGGTTTGCCAATAAGTATTCCAGTATCTGGAGATTATGGTGGAGCGTTTGGTGCAGCAAGATTGAGCATGATAGCTCAAGGCGCTAGTAAAGATGAAGTTGCAATTTCACCTAAAATAAAAAAGATAATTGAACCAGTTATGCCATTGCACGATGAATATCTATCTGCTCTAAATTCTTATCGTTCAGCTTATAAGGCACTAAAAACATTAACATAGGGGAATATAATGACTGATTTTTTTAATGGAATTCCAAAAATTATATACGAAGGTCAAGAGTCAGATAATGATTTTTGTTTTCGTCATTATAACCCAGATGAAATTGTGCTTGGAAAATCATTAAGAGAACATTTAAAGTTTTCAGTCGCATATTGGCATTCATTTGCATTTGAAGGTGGAGATCCATTTGGCGGTCAAACTTTCGACCGTCCTTGGTTTGGCAATGATATGAAGCAGGCAAAATTAAAAGCTGATACTGCATTTGAAATGTTTAATATATTGGATGTACCTTTTTTCTGCTTTCATGATGCGGATGTTCGCCCAGAGGGTAATAATTTTTCTGAAAACACAAAAAATCTTGAAGAAATAATTGAATATTTTGCAGAAAAAATGACCCAGTCAAAAACAAAATTGTTATGGGGAACAGCAAATTTATTTTCTAACAGAAGATATATGTCAGGGGCTGCAACAAATCCAGATCCTGATGTATTTGCATTCAGTGCCGCAACTATAAAAACCTGTCTTGATGCAACACACAAGTTGGGAGGAAAGAATTATGTTTTGTGGGGTGGTCGTGAAGGGTATGAAACTTTACTGAACACTGACATGGGTCGAGAGCGTGAACAAGCAGGTCGCATGCTCCAAATGGTTGTTGATTATAAGCATAAAATTGGATTTAACGGCACCATATTGATTGAGCCAAAGCCTCAAGAACCAACAAAACATCAATACGATTATGATGTTGCAACAGTTTATGGCTTTTTGAAAGATTTTAATCTTGAAGATGAGGTTAAAGTGAATATTGAACAGGGGCATGCTATTTTAGCAGGTCATTCATTTGAACATGAGCTGGCCCTTGCTAGAGAATTGGGCATTTTTGGTTCAATAGATATGAATAGAAATGATTATCAATCAGGGTGGGACACAGATCAATTCCCTAATAATATACCTGAAGTAACACTAGCATATTATGAAGTTCTGAAAGCGGGTGGTTTCCAAAATGGAGGAACGAATTTTGATTCTAAGTTGCGCCGTCAGTCTTTAGATCCCGAAGATTTGATACTAAGTCATATTGGCGCAATGGATGTTTGTGCGGCTGGGCTCAAAGCTGCTGCAAAAATGCTTGAAGATGGAAAGCTGGAAACGTTAAGGAATGAACGCTATGCTGGTTGGAATACGCAAAATGGAAAAGAAATCTTAAACAGTGATCTTGATGCTATTTATTCTAAAGTTTTACGTGAAAATATTAATCCAGAGCCTATATCGGGTCGCCAGGAGCGATTAGAAAACTTAGTTAACCGCTATAAATAAGTGAAATTAGTTGAACCAATGCGATCTGATACTTTGGTTTATGCTGACTTATTGGATCACCAAATTCGAATAATTATGAGTGGGCATATGGTTATGAGAAACGTCTTGGTTTCGTGCATGTTGATTATGAAACATAAAAAAGAACTCCTAAAGCATTTCAAAAAGCTATTTCTGGAAATCAATAAAAGAATTGGCGTAACTAGAAAGTTAAATGTCGCTCTTTAGGCGGCAAACTCATATTAAAATAAATTACTATTTTATTAAGGAGTATATGATTAATTTGAAATCAATTGACGCTGATATAAAGAAATTACCCTTTACTGTAGATAGTGGAGCTGGTGAAAGAGCGCGAATTGGCCTCCTTGTACTTGAGTCGGATCAATCTTTAGAGTGGGAAATGCGACAAATTACAAATATTTCTGGTGTTTCTGTTTACCACTCTAGACTTGCTAATGACGCCATAGTTACAAGCACAAATTTGGCAATGATGGAAGAACAGTTGCCAGTTGCTGCAAAACTTTTACCTGATTATCTCAATTTAAGTTCAATTGGATATGGTTGCACTTCTGCTTCAACTATTATTGGCGAAGATAAAGTAAGTGAAATTTTAAATAACTTTCACCCCGATGTACCATCAACTAATCCATTAACAGCTGCAAAAGTAGCATTTGAAAGTCTAAATATTAGTAAAATTGCACTTTTGACCCCTTATGCACCTGACGTGACAGCTGCGATCCAAGAAAAATTTAACGAAGCAGGAATAACTGTAGCTTTAGTTGGCTCATATTATGAAGAAGATGATAAAGTAGTTGGAAGAATAGATGAAGAATCTATATTACATTCTGTCATTAGCTTAGGTTTGAATGAAAGTTGTGATGGTGTTTTTATATCTTGTACAAGTTTGAGAGCACTAAACATTATTGAAAAAGCTGAAAGAGTTATTGGGAAACCAGTAACTTCAAGCAACCATGCGCTTGCATGGCATCTTTTAAGGCTAGCTGGAATTGATGATATTCTAGATGAATATGGACAACTCTTTAAAAAATGATGTTTCATATCAATTAAAATGTATTAGTACATAAGTATATCTTACTCTTAAATTAGAAATATAGCATGAATTCAGATCCACTCATTTTTGACTTAATTAATATGATTAGTATCCCAAGCATAAATAACTTTGGAACAAACGATATTAACCTGAACCCAGAAAATGAAATGTCAAATTACTTTGAGCGCCAACTAATCAAGTTAGGCTTAGAAGTTGAAAGTTGTGAAGTTGCAAATGGTAGGCGTAATGTTTGGGGCCGTTTAAAGGGTACAGGAGGCGGCCCAACAATTATGTTGGCAGGGCATATGGATACAGTTGGTGTAGATGGTTATGATAATCCATTTGTCCCTAAAATTGAAAATGGAAAAATCTTTGGTCGTGGCTCTTGTGACATGAAAGCAGGCTTGTCTGCATATTTGGATGTGGTGAGAAAAATAAAAGAAGAAGATATCTCATTATCAGGTGATTTGATAATTGCAGGTGTAATTGATGAAGAGCATAGAATGATAGGCTCAATTGATTTTGGTACTAATGGTCCATCAATTGATTATGCAATTATTGCTGAACCGACTAATCTTGACCTTTGTCCGGTACATAAAGGGCAAGTACTATTATCAATTGAAATTTTAGGTAAAGCTGCACACTCAAGTATGCCAGAGAATGGCATTAATGCAATAAATCATATGAGTATACTTTTACAAAAATTACAAGAATACTCCATTTCTTTAAGTAAGCGTAATGCAGATAAATTACTTGGTAATCCAAGCTTTAATGTTGGTTTGATTGTTGGTGGTGATAATGCTTGTTCAGTACCAGATAGTTGTAAAATAGATATAGATAGAAGAATTGTTTCAGGCGAAAATCATGAAAAATTTTTAGACGAACTAAATGAAATTTGTCTTGCTATACAACAAGATATTAAAAATTTTAAATATTCCATTTCGCCACCTTTTTTAAACATTAAACCCCTTAATACTCCATTAAATTCTCCTTTAATGCATGCATTACAAAAAGCATCTGACGAAATTCTTGGATCACATGTGATTAAAGCATTCCCTGGTTCTACTGATGCACCAAATTTCAATTGTGAAGCTGTAATTTGTGGGCCAGGTTCTTTAGAACAATGTCATTCATTGAATGAATATATTGATATTGAAGAAATTAAAAATGCAGTTAGTATTTATATTTCTGCTATTATAAATTTGCAATGTAACTGAGTATAATAAAAGGAAATATATATGGATTGGCGTACCAAACTTTTAAATCCGCATCAGTTAGCAAGACAAGATTATAAATCTTTAGTTACACCGATTTATAGAGGTTCAACTGTAGTATTTGATGAGCAATCTTTAATAAAGGATGATTGGGAGCAAGCGGAAAAAGGTTATTCATATGGACTGTACGGCACACCTACTACTTTAGAACTTGCAGCTAGAATTTCTCAAATTGAAGGTGCAAAACATACATTTATAGTGCCAGGAGGACAATCTGCAATTGCACTTGTTTACTTTTCTTTTTGTAAATCTGGTACGCACGCACTTGTTCCTCACTCAGCTTACGGGCCAAATAAATCTATGGCTGAAGGTATGTTACGAGGTCTGGGTGTCGAGGTCGAAGCCTATGATCCATTAATTGGAAAAGATATTTCAAAACTTATTAGAAGTAATACTTCTTTAATTTGGTGTGAAAGTCCCGGTTCTGTGACTATGGAAATTCAGGATATCCCAGCAATAGTCAAAGCTGCTCATGAAAAAAATATCCCAGTAGCACTTGATAATACTTATGCCGCTGGAGTGTTATTTGACGCATTTAAATATGGTGTAGATGTTAGCATTCAAGCTTTAACTAAATATATTGGTGGCCACAGTGATTTACTCCTTGGATCAGTATCTGTTCGTGATGAGGAAGCTTATAATATAGTTGGTCCAATTTACATGCAGCTTGGGTTAGCTGTTTCTCCAGATGACTGCAGTTTAGCTTTAAGGGGTTTGCAGACTTTAGCACTTCGTTTGGATCAGCTTGAAAAATCCACATTAAAAATAGCATTATGGTTGTCTGAAAATAATATAATTCATGAAGTTTATCACCCAGCTTTCAAGTCATGCCCAGGGCACGATATATGGAAGCGAGATTTTACAGGATCAGCTAGCGTGTTTTCTTTTACTTTTGTAGACAACGTATCAAGTAAACAAGTTGAAACATTTATCAATGCATTACATATTTTTAAAATAGGTTTAAGTTGGGGCGGAGTTACTAGTCTTGCAGTGGTTTACCCAGATCTTGTTAGGCCAAATAAAGACTTTGGAGGCAGGCTTGTGAGATTAAATATTGGCCTTGAGGCAGTTGATGATTTGATCAATGACCTTGAATTAGCAATATCAAATATTAACTAGCTTAAATATGACTAAACTTTTTCAGAGGTGGATAAATCTGCAAAAAGTGAAGTCATGCAAAGTAAAGCCTGGCGCGCAATTGCAATTGGTAAATGCTCGTTTGGTGAATGTTGAGAGCAGCCTGCATAAGAATGCGGTATCCAAATTGTTGGTAAGTTTAAAACTTCAGCAAAACAATCATTTGGCAATGACCCACCAAGGTTAGGCAGTAAGTCAATTTTAAGATTAGTAGAACTTTCCAATGACTTTTTTACAAATGAAAGCCATGGATCATTCATGTCTAATCTTGTTGCTGGAAATGGATTCATATCAGTTTTGTGAATATCAACATCTTCAAATCCATGATCATCTAAATATTTTCTTAATGCTGGAATTATATTTTTTACATCAGTGCCTACAACAAATCTTAATTGACATGTTGCTTTGGCATAGCCCGATATAGCGTTTAAGGGTGCATTTGGTTCCCCTGAAATCATCGCCAAAACACAGAAACTATTCCACCCAAAGACACGTTCCGACATTGTTAACTCTATTTGTCCCCAATCTGGGTCTAACTTGAAACCTGCATCAACTAATGGAAGCTCAGATAATATTTGTTTTATTTTAGGAGTTAAACTTGTAGGTAGCCAATCTTTAATATTGATTTGACCCCTTGCATCAGTAATTGAAGCAATAGCATGTGAAAGTATAATTGAGGGATCTTTTAATATTCCACCAAAGTTACCAGAGTGGTGTGCACCATCTCTTAAGGATACAGATAGATCAAAATTTATGCCTCCTCTGGAACCTGTAAATATTGTTGGTGTTTTTTGTGAGATACGTGGCCCATCTGATGCAATAAAAACATCTGCTTTTAGCTTTTCTTTATTTTTTTCGCAAAAAAGTTTTAAACCAGGAGATCCAATTTCTTCACCCATTTCAAAGAGTATTTTGTAATTAAACCCAAGTTTATTTTGAACTGATAATAAAGAATTGAGTGCTTTAATATTTATAAAATGTTGACCCTTGTTATCTGCAGTGCCTCGTCCGTAAAAACTACCATCTTTTTCTATTAATTTGTATGGTGTTAAGTCATCTTCCCAGGATTCATCTTGCCCTAAGACAACATCACCATGACCATAAGTAAGAATTGTTTTAAAATTATGATTTTCAATTCTTTCTGCAAAAAGAAATACATTAGATTCTGGAGATGAATTTTTCATTATATTACATTTAAATCCCATTTCTGTAAGCATGGGTATTATATTGTTTTTATAATAATTCTTTAGATTGTATTTTTGGTTTTGGCTCTCTGTCTTTACTGCAATTAATTCCGAAAGATCTTTTTTAAATCCACCTTCATCAAAATAATGTGAAGCATGCTGAACTGCTTTATCTTTTAGTGTCATGATGATATGTTTCTTTTTCCAAAATAAATATATTTCCTAGGTTTATTGTCATTATTCAAACTATTAGATGATCAGTAAAGCTACAATATATTAAATCTATTAACGCACTGATTTATATGCAATTATTAACTTTATATTTGAAAGGATTGTAGGAATGTCAAATAATGAAATTCAATCAAGATTAGATTTTGCAAAGAAACTTGTAGAAGAAGCAGGTAAAAAAGCTCTCTCTTTTTTTCACTGTATCAATGAATTGGAAATACAACAAAAAAGTATTCAAGATTACGTATCTAATGCAGATCTTGAAGTTGAAATCTTTATTAGAGAACACATTTCAAATAGATATCCAGACGACGGTATTGTTGGAGAAGAACATGAAAATTTTGAAGGTGTTTCAGGCTATACATGGGTTATTGATCCAATCGATGGTACAACAAATTTTTTGACTGAAATTCCATCTTGGTGTGTTGTTTTGGCTTGTGTGCATAAAAATAAAACAAAATTAGGTGCTGTATATGAGCCCTGCCACAATGAATTATTCTGGGGTTCTCAAGGTAAAGGTGCTTTTATAAATGATGAACCAATGGGCGTATCTAAATCAAAATCTTTGAACGATGGAAGTACAGGGGTTGGTATGAATAGTAGAACATCAAGTCGTATGACTGTTTCTTTTATTCAAAAATTGATTGAACGAGGTGGTATATTTTACAGAAATGCTTCAGGTGCTTTAATGTTGTCTTATGTGGCTTCTGGTAGATTAATAGGATACGCTGAACCCCATATGAATGCATGGGATTGTTTGGCTGGACAGTTACTTATAAAAGAAGCAGGTGGTATTATTGAGGTTCAGGACGCAAACGAAATGTTGAAAAGCGGTGGACGTGTTATTGCATCTGGTCCTGGAGTATTTGATGAAATTCTTGAAATTGCAAATAAGGCTTATGTTTAGTGATTTATAGAACAATTTTAAATCATGTTATTTTGCTATTTGGGGTATTTATTATGCTTTCCCCGATTTTGCTTATATTTTTTTCCTCATCACAAAGTACTTCAGATTTGCGGACTAGTGGTATGCAGTTCGAATTTGGTAATCATTTAGTACAAAACTATGATAGTGTATTAAATTTTGAGTCTGGGTTTACAGACGAAATAACACCAATGGGAATGCTATTAAATTCACTGATTATTGCTATTGGAGTAGGTGTCCTTACGACTTTACTCTCATTTTTTACCGCATACTCAATAGTTTTCTTCAAATATAAAAGTGCAAATATAATTTTTTGGCTGGCTTTATCAACATTGCTATTTCCATTAGAAGCTAGGTTTATTCCAACTTTTCAAATTGCTTCATATTTAGGATTAATAAATACTCATCTTGGAATAATCCTTCCTGTTATTGCTGCAGCATTAGGTACATTTTTTTTCAGACAATATTTTTTAAGTTTACCGGAAGAGTTGCTCGAGGCCGCATTACTTGACGGTGCAGGAAGCTTTAAATTCGCTTTGGATATTTTAATCCCACTTTCTCTCTCTAGAGCGGCAGCAATATTTATTATTGCATTTATGATTGGGTGGAACCAATATTTATGGCCAATAATGATAAGTACAGACGACACGCTCTATACACTAGTAAGAGGAATAAGATTCATGGGGCAGGGAAGTGGTACTAGTATGGCATTCACAATGATAACAATTGCACCACCTTTTATTCTGGTATTAATCTTCCAAAGATGGTTCTTCAGCGGATTAGGGGTGGAAAATAAATTATCCCAAAAATAATCTTTCTAAATTAGTCGCTCACCAGTGCTTTTATTAAATACCATCGCATGCTTCTGTTCAAACTTTAGTTTTAAATTGCTATCAATATCTGGAAGCGTGTTTTGCGTAGTTTTAAAACACAGTTCTGTATCATTTGATGAATTTTTTAATGCTCCATAAACTAAATTATCTGCACCATGTTGTTCTACAAGATCTACTTGAATCTCTAATTGACCCTTAGTATCAGGTCTTAAGAAATCAGGTCTTATACCTAAGACCAATTCAATGTCTTCAGGCAGATTTTTAAATCCTGGTAATTTTAAATTACCACAAACAAGTTTTTTATTCTCAAATCTTGCTGGTATTAAATTAATATGTGGCGCGCCAATGAAAGACGCGACGAATAAAGTTTTAGGGTTATTATAGAGTTCAATTGGAGCTCCCATTTGCTCTATGCGACCATCATTAATTACTGCGAGCCTATCAGCAAGTGTCATCGCTTCAGTCTGATCATGTGTTACGTAAATAGATGTGACACCCATTCTACGTTGAAGGCGTTTTATTTCAATCCGCATTTGCACACGAAGTTTTGCATCCAGATTTGATAATGGTTCGTCGAATAAAAAAACTTTTGGCTCTCTAACGATTGCTCGACCCATTGCTACCCTTTGGCGCTGCCCACCAGATAGTTGATTAGGCTGTCGATCTAAATAATCATCTATCTTTAACATTTTTGCAGCTTCATTAACTTTTGTATTAATTTCTGCTTTAGCCAGTCCTCTATTCTTTAATCCATAAGCCATATTTCCTCTTACAGTCATATGAGGGTAAAGTGCATAATTTTGGAAAACCATTGCAACATCTCGATCAGCTGGAGAAACATTGTTGATTACTTTGCTATCAATTTCAATGTCACCCTTAGTGATTGTTTCCAGTCCTGCAACCATTCGAAGCATTGTAGATTTACCACAACCTGATGGGCCAACAAAAACTATAAATTCACCATTTTCAATGGCCATACTAACTCCACAAACAGCCTCTGCACCATTCGGGTATACTTTTTTAATGTTGTTTAATTTAACTGTAGCCATTATTTTTCACTTTCTACTAGGCCCTTGACGAACCAATTTTGGAAGAACAATACGACGAGGACTGGTGGTAAGGTCGCCATAATAGTTAATGCAAAAGCTTTTTGATATTGTGGTAATTCACCGCCTTCTGAAAGGATCTGATAAATTTGTTTGATGCCAATCACGAGTGTATAGTTTTCTTCTTTCGTTGTCATAATTAGTGGCCAAAGATATTGGTTCCACCCTACTACGAACATAATAATTAAAATTGCAGCTATCATTGTTTTTGATAAAGGAATAAGCATATCAACAAAGAAGCGCCAAGGTGAAGCTCCGTCTAATCGCGCTGCTTCTAATAATTCGTCAGGGATAGATTTAAAGAATTGCCGGAAGTAAAATGTACCTGTTGCTGATGCAATAAGTGGGACAATAAGACCAAAATTAGTATCTAACAAACCAAGTCCTGCAACTATTTCATAAGATGGAATAATCCTAACTTCTAGAGGTAATAGTAATGTTAGAAATATTATCCAAAACAAAGGTGTCGCAAGTTTGAAGCGGAAATAAACAATCGCATATGCTGCAAGCATAGAAATAATTACTTTACCAACCGCAAAACCTATACCTAGTATTAAGCTGTTTTTAAGCATGGTTATACCTAAAACAGATTTCATTACCCCGGCTTCTTCAAACATAACTTCACGATAAGTTTCTATAAAGTTTGAGCCTGGCCAAAATTGTAATCCTTCACGAAGTATGGTTTCGGCTGTGTGAGTTGAAGTCGAAAAAGCAACCCATACAGGAAGACTCATAAATATGACACCAATAAGGAGAATTAGATGGTTTGATGCTAATCGCCAATTAATATTTTTCATATCATTATCCTCAATAGTGAACTTTACGTTCGATGAACCGGAATTGGATAATGGTTAGTGCTAATACTATTATCATTAATACAACTGACTGTGCTGATGAACCACCAAGATCAGCGCCTCTGAAGCCATCTTGGAACACTTTGTATACTAATGTATTTGTTGAACCGCCGGGGGCTCCACCTGTAGTTGTATCGATTATACCAAATGTTTCAAAAAATGCATAAGTTATATTTATGACCATCAAAAAAAATGTTGTCGGAGCTAAAAGTGGAAATGTTATAGTCCAAAAACGTCGTGTTGGGCTTTTGCAATCCATCAGTGCAGCTTCATTTACTGCTTTTGATATACCTTGAAGTCCAGATAAAAAGAAAATGAAGTTTACACTTACTTGTTTCCATACTGCGATTAAAACAACCACAAACCCAGCATCAAATGAGTCGAGTTTATGATTGAAATCCCAGCCAATTGCATTAAAAAATTTATATAAGTCACCAATAAGTGGATGGAACATAAGGTTTCCCATTAATCCTGCAACAGGAGGTGCAATTGCATATGCCCACATTAATGTAGTTTTATACGTACTGGCACCTCTAATGACTTCATTTGCCTTAACAGCCAGAAGTAAAGCAATGCCTAGAGAAAGAAATGTGACGAGTGCAGAAAAAATTGTAGTGAACCAAGCTGCTTGTAGCCATGCGGCGTCACCGATTGTATCAACATAATTCCTGAACCAGACAAATTGAGAAGAAAGCCCAAAAGCATCCTCTAAGAGGAAGGATTGATGAATCGCTTGACCAGCTGGCCATATGAAAAAAATCGCTATTATTGCAATTTGTGGAGCAATGAAAAGATAGGGTATCGTACTATGCTCAAATTGAACGCGTTTCATTAATTGGCCCTCAGAGAAATTAAATATTCTGTATTTGTAGATTAGTTATTGGATAGCTGGTGGCAAGTCCTCGCCACCAGCTATTGTGTTTTATTTATATGTTGCTGCAAAACGCTCTAACAATGCGTTAGATTCAGTTTCCATTTCTGAAAATGCTTTTTCAACTGAAGATTTTCCTGAGAAAATATCATCATATTTTTTATACATAACTTCGCGAATTTGTACGTAGTATCCAAGGCGGTAGCCTTTTGTCCATTCTCCACCTGGTTGACTTAATTGAAGAATGCCAATTTCCGCATCAGGTGACTCGTCGTAATAACCTTCAGCTTTTGCCATATTGTAAGCTGCTGTTGTTATTGGTACGTATCCAGTTTCTTTATGCCAGAAAACTTGATTTTCATTGTTGGTCATATAAGCAAAAAAGTCTGCAACACCTTTATATTCAGCATCTGATTTACCACTCATTGCAAATAAAGCAGCTCCACCGATGAATGTACTTTTTGGTTCATCAATAATGCTTTTCCAGTATGGTAAGAAAGTAGTGCCAAATTCAAAATCTGTGGATTTTTTCAGTCCACCAAATGAACCAGATGAACCCATCCACATTGCTACTTTTTTCTGAACAAATGCATCCTGATTATCGCCCCATGCTCTTCCAAAGAAGCCATAATGACCAGCATCTAGCCATTCTTTCATTTTACCCCAATGCATTTTCATGTGATCATTGTTATATAAAATCTTAACATCAGTTGAGTCATATCCGTTATTACCAGTAGACAACTGAATGTTATGTCGGCTGTGGAAATTTTCAGATAAGATCCATGGGCTGTGACTTTGTGCCAGTGCCGTATAACCTGCTGCTTTTAATTTAGGTGCCATAGCTTCAAATTCTTCCCAAGTAGCAGGTGGGTTAGCTATCCCAGCTGCTGCAAAAGCATCCTTGTTATAATACAACAGAGGTGTTGATGAGTTGAATGGCATGCCAATCATTTTTCCAGCAGAATCTGCGTAAAAGCCACGAACACCTTCAATGTAATCATTGCTATCAAAACCTTTACCATGCTCTTTCATTAGATCTGCAACTGGAATTGCAGCTCCGGGAGCGTTGATTATTGTTGCAGCGCCAGCGTCAAAGATTTGTAATACATGTGGTTGTTGTTTTGCTCGGAATGCCGCAATCCCAGCAGTCATTGTGTCTTCATAACCACCTTTATATGTTGGAATAATCTCGTATTCACTTTGGCTAGCATTGTAGTTTTTGGCTATTTCATCGACTACTTCTCCAAGTCGACCACCCATGGCGTGCCACCATTGTAGCTCAGTTTTAGCTGATGCTGGAATTGCTAGAGCAGCAATACCGGCGGCTAAAATGGTTTTCATAATTATTTTTTTCATTATAGTTCCTCTCCGTTTAAATATTTCAAGCAAACAGAACATCTGTTTGTAAATAAAATATTATTTCGTTACTGCTCAGGTTTTTTGCGATTTAAGAATTTATTTATAAAACATAAAAGCAGCATTATTAAAAATAAAAGAAAACACGATGCGAGATATAATTCAAGTGTATTTTTTGACAAAATTCATAACATTTAGTTATAATGATAAAATTAACTTATGTAAGTTATTTATTGAATGTAATGACTAATAATTTAGCAATTAATAGAGAGTGGGGATTTAATGAGTGTGAAGTTACGTCAACTTGAAGCATTCTATGCTGTGGGGCAACTTGGCAGTATGACGCTTGCGGCTAAAAAATTGAATATATCACAACCTGCTGTGAGCCGTCTTTTAGCAAGTTATTCTGAAAGCATAGAGTTTAAATTATTCAATCGGCAAAATGGCAAACTAGTCCCCACTCAAGATGCAAGATTTTTATTACGTGAAGTTGGCCGACTGCTTGATAGTTTAGAGCATATTGATGAAATTACGCACAGCTTAACTTCAGGAAATGCAGGGCATCTTAAAATTGCGTGTTTGCCAGGTTTTTCTACTAGCCATATGCCGCGGGTGTTGTCTGAATTTTTAATAAATAGACCTAATGTAACAGTTAACCTTGAGCCGGACGGTGCTAACCGAATATTTGAATGGATCATTAGTGAACAATATGACTGTGGCATAACGGACGTTTTTTCTGATCACCCTGCAGTTGAATGCCAACGTATTCCTATGAAAACGGTTTGTATAATGTCTGAAGGAAATACACTTGGGAAAAAGAAGTTCATAACTCCTGAAGATTTAATTAACGAGCCAATGATACATTCACGTCGTGATAGTGCATTTTATAGAAAATTAGAGGAAGTATTTACACTGCACAACGTGAAAATAAATAGTTGGATTGAAACAAGACAATTCAATTCTGCATGTATGTTAGTTGCAGAAGGACGTGGAGTATCAATTGTGAGTGAAATGGATGCAAGGGAGTATGAAAGCCGAGGTCTGATAATTAAGGCATTTAAACCTATAATACCACACACACTTATGCTTGTAAGGCCAAAGCACACTGTATTATCTACTATTGCATTAGAATTTCTTGATTTTTTTGAGAGTAGTCTTGAGCCATTTCGTTTGAAATCATAATGTTTGATGCTATCTGTAGTCTATAAACTTTTAAAATATATCGTTGTAAAGAGCATATGAAATCTCAAATAATCATAGAAGTTAATGATAAAATGCAAAAGGGGTATAGCTATGCATTGTCTGCAAAAACTGGAGAGGCATTCGCAAATGATTTTAAGCCATTTTATACACCTGCAAAGATGCTTGAGATGGGGGTGTTTGAAGGTAAATACTGTAATGATTGCCAAAATGAATTTCCACCAAGTTGGTTTGAAAATGCAAAAATTAGTGACACTCCACAGATAAACATAAATTATTTTAATATAAAAAGTAGACAACCTCTTAGTGTTTGGAAGGAAAAAGATTGGATCTATGGTCCAGATCCAAGAGGATGGTTTCAATGGTATTGTCGATATTATTTAGGTCGTAGGATGCAGGAGATTGATGCTAAACAAATTAAAAGATGGCGAGCATTCACACGTCACGCAGGGCAAATCAAGGCTAATTGTGAACCAGGTGATATCTTCTGCCGGCCACGTCAAAGACAAGCGCTGTTACAATGGTCACATGATCCATTGATATAGAAATATTAAATTTTATTTAAATAGCTTATAGTAAGTAGGTTATAGATTGTTAGATTTTGATAAAATTGAAAATCCTACAATTGAAAATGAAGTATTTATTTGTTTAAGAGCTCTCAGTGTTTCCTGGTGAATGTTGCTTGTCTCAATGCTCTCTGCAAGACCTTCTCGAAGTCTAGCTATATGTTGACGTTGAAGCTTTTGTTCTAAACTGCGGACTTCATCTTTGGCATTGACTAATTCTTCGGCTTCTCCAGGGTTTTGATTCATCATAACGTTTAATGCTAATTGGACATTGCTGAGAATACGATCGGAAAAATCATTAATTTCACGACTACCTTTCTTCGAAAATTTCAGGCCCTTATTTTCTAGGCGCCTTGCCAAGCTAAGCATATTGCTTCCTATAGCAGAAGATGCAGCGTCAAAATTTGAAGATATAGCTGCCAGTTCCATTGAACGGCTACTCTGTTCTTCGTCTAAACCACTTTTACCTAAGCGTGCTAAATAAAGTTTAACATCTAAATGCATAAGTTTAATGGCTTTTTCTTGAGCTTTTATTGTTTTGGCAATTTCTGTGTCCCAGTTATCGTATAATGGCTTTACGTTTGTGAGCATTTGTTCAATTTTTTGACCAATACCTAATAATTCACGTGATGCACAATCCAGGCCTCTTTGTGGTCGTTCAAGTGCGGATGGATCTAGTGTGGTAATATTATTCAAATTATCAGCTGGGTTTATTTTTTGAAGCATAAATTTGGACAATACTTTATCTGCCAGGCCAGCAAGAGGTAATGTCAAAATAAGAAGCAATAAGTTAAATATTAAATGAATATTTAAAGTTTGTTGGGCAGGGTTTGCTCCAAGACTCCCGATTAAGAAAGAAGCATTTATAAGTATAATTGATGCAATCATTGCACCACCACCTCTAAGAATGAGGTTTGCAAAAATAATTCTACGAGAATTTATAGGTGCCTCTAGTGTAAGCACATAAGCAATTAAAGCCCCTCCAAAGTTTGCTCCCAAAATCATGATTGATGCTGCAAGAACGGGAAGTATTGATTGTGCGGTTAAGGTAACAAATAATAATACAGCAGCAACGCTTGAATGAATGATCCAAGCAAAGCCAGCGCCTATAATGAACGCTACAAGTAAATCCCGACTTAAGTACTCTATTACTAATTGTGTGCCTGGATTTGCCACCACTGGCCCAGTCGCCATTCTTAACATATCTAAAGAGACAAAAATTAATGATATACCAATTATTATTCTACCAATTTGTTTATAGGTAGTTTGTTTTGATCTCAAAAACATTGATACGCCTACAAGAAGCAAGAAAGGTGTCAGAAATGACATCTTTATCATTAAGATTTGAGTAACTATTGCTGAACCTAAATCAGCACCTAGTAGCATGGCAATGCCGCTTGCTGTTGCTAATTTATTTTTTGAGAAAAAGTTTGATATTAAAACTGCAACTGCAGTAGAACTTTGTAAAAATATGGCTGCGCTCATTCCAGAGAATGCAGATAATATTCTATTGTCAGTTGATTGTTTCAACCAATTACGTAACTGGTTAGAGAAACCGCGTTCTACACCTGTACGGACTAATCTTACTGCCCAGATTAATAGTGCTGCTGCTCCTGCAATATTCAGTAAAAATTGTATTAAATTTGGTTCATTCATTTTTTTCTCAAATAAGATATTAGAATGGAAACGGGCCAGAGCCAACTAGTGGCCCAATACGTACTGATTTAAAGCCGTTATTCCATCTATGTAGTAAACAACCATCAACCTCATTTATAAACCCTACAGGCGCTGATGAACGAGTATCATATTCAAAACTGCTACAAGGCGAGGGCGAAGAAATTGCTATATGGTTATTCAAATTAGCAACCATCATACAATGGATATGACCACATACAACTCTTAATTCTCCAGTAAAATTTGAAATAATATTTTTAAACTCATTTGTATTTTCCAACCCTATACTATCCATAAATTGGATGCCTGTCTCAAATGGTGGGTGATGAAGCGCCAACATTGTGGGTTCTGATTTAATATTATTTAAAGTCTTTTCTAGATATTCCAAGCTTTCGGGCATTAAATAACCTCCACCTTGACCCTCTACTAATGTATCAAGACCAATAAGATTAATATGTCCAATTTTTTTATGCCAATTCAAAGGGCCAGTTTTTGTAAATATATTTTCAGCCATGAATGCTTCTCTCATATTTTCACGTGCATCATGGTTGCCAGGAATTACATAAACGGGTAGTTCTAGCAAAGACATTATTGATTTAAACCTCTGATAGCTGTCTGAACTGCCATCCTCACTTATATCCCCAGATACTAATATGCATTCAATATCATTATGCTTAACTCGCAATTGGTTTATACGAATGATTAACTTCTCAAGTGAAGAAGCCGTATCCAACACATTCGATACAAGTGGACCTTCTGGTAAAATATGCGTATCAGAAATCTGAAGTATAGTTGTCATTTTATACCGGCTCTCAAAAAAGCTTGAACAAATTGGCGTTGAAATACTAAGAATGCTATTAATAACGGCGCTACTGACATCATAGTTGCTGCTGATATTATGCTAATATCTACACCATTTTCTGGGGCCCCAAATATTGATAGGCCAACAGTTAAAGGGCGAGTGTCAGGCGAATTTGTAACAATAAGTGGCCATAAAAAATTATTCCAATGTGTTGATACAGAAACTAATGCATAAGCTAGATAAGTAGGTTTTGCCAATGGAACATATACGCGCCATAAAATACCTAATAGCCCACAACCTTCAATTCGGGCTGCTTCATGTAGCTCAATAGGTACAGATTTAAATGACTGTCGCATAAGAAAAATTCCGAATGCACTCGCCATATAAGGCATGCCAACTCCAAATAATGAGTCAAATAATCCTAAGCGAGAAACCATTGCATAGTTTTCAACGATGAGCACTTCTGGTAAGATAAATAGTTGCATCAAAACTAGGATAAATACAAAGTTTTTTCCTGGAAATTCAAGTTTGGCAAATGCAAAGCCCGCTAGAGTGGTAAAGAAGAACTGACCTATTAAAACTATAGTTACCAATAAAAAAGTATTTAAAAAATACTTTAACCATGGAGCACCTTCCCAGGCTGTTCGAAAGTTGTCTAGTGTCCAAGCAGAAGTGATATTAAAGTTTACAGCATCTGAAGTGGAATGAAATGCAGCCCAAAAAGCAAATAATAATGGAGAAATCCATATAATAGCCAGGAGAATTGCACCTGCACTCTCAACATAGTGAGATAACTTACTCATTGGTAATGTGTCCTTCGATCAAGGTAAATGAATTGGATTGCAGCTACTATGCAAAGGACCAGTAATATTAATATTGTCATTGCTGCTGCATGAGGTGCATCAAAGAACGCAAAAGCCATTTCCCATATATAATATAAAATAAGTTTTGAAGCATCTGATGGGCCACCTTTTGTTAAAATGAATAAGTGGTCAATTAATTTTACAGAATTTATCATAGCATTTACTAAAATAAATAACGTTGTAGGCATGAGTAATGGCAAGACTATGCGTCGTGTATATGTCCAACGACTTGTTCCTTCGATATCGGCTGCTTCTTTATAATCTTCGGGAATAGTTTGTAGGGCGGCAAGGTAGAATATCATAAAGAATCCAGCTTCTTTCCATATTGTTACAAATATTATTGCCCATAATGCAGTTTCAGGTTGCCCTAACCAATTTACAGACTGTAAGCCAAATAATGATCCAATTTGGTCAAGGACGCCAAGCCCCGGCGTGTAAAAGAATAACCACAAATTGGCCGCAGCAATCATGGGTAATACAGTTGGAGTAAAGTAAGCCGTTCTCACAAAGCCACGCGCAGGTATTTTAGAATTTGCCCAAAGTGCCATCGAAAGGGCGATCACAATTGAGACTGGAATTGTTATTGCTGCATAAAAGAGGTTGTTTTTCACAACCAACCAAAATGTTGGATCAGCGAATAAGTCATTATAGTTTTCAATCCCAATAAATTCAGATGGCCTACGTCGTGTATGTTTTGAAAATAAACTAGAAAAGAAAGTTGCGCCTGATGGGTAAAAGGCAAATATTGAGAGCATGAGAGCGGCTGGTGAAAGCATAAGCCATCCATAAATAGCTTGCCTACGCCGTTCCAAATTTATGTGATTACTCATATTTATAACCTTTTGTAATTAGTGCCGGCCCCGTTTAGGGGCCGGAATTTTAATTTATTTAACGATATGCTTTAAGTAATCTTTCTGCTGCACTTTGAGCTTCACCTAATGCGTCTGCAGATGATTTAGCACCTGTCAGAGCAGATTGGATGGCATTATTTAATCCATCTCGAACACGAGCTGTTTCAAAAGTTGAAAATTCGGCTACTGCGTTTTCCAACTGGTTGCGTGCAACTAGTGCTGGTGGAAACTCTTTAGTATATGCTTTTAATGCATCAGTTTCGTATGCAGCTGGAGATACACCCATATAGCCAGTAGCAATTGACCAAGCTGCTGCTTGTTCTGGAGATGTCATAAATTCAATGAGCTTTAAAGAAGCTGCCTGTTCTTCAGCAGTTGTGTCTTTAAAGATATAGAAATTACCACCACCTGTTGGAGAGCCTTTTCGAACGTTTGCTGGAAGTTCAGCTACTCCAAAATCAAAACTTGCACCTTTTTTTACTGCAGTTAAGTTTCCTGTAGAATGCCACATCATAGAAGTTTGACCTTCTAAGAACGCCTGTCTCAAAGTACCCCATTCTACTGTACCTGTTGGCATTATACCGTGATCAGTTGATAAAGATTTCCAGAAATCTAAAGTATCAACTACAGCTGAATCATCAAAATAAGTATTTAATCCATCACCTGACATAACTTCTTTACCATTTTGAATGGCAAGAGCTTGGAACATCCAATATGGATATCCTGTTGATGGTATCATTAATCCATAAGTGTCATCATTTGTTAATGCTTTACCTGCTGAAATTAGCTCATCCCATGTTGTTGGTGGTGCTTCTGGGTCTAAACCTGCTGCGCGAAACTGGTCTTTGTTGTAGTATGCAACAATTGTTGAACGTTGAAATGGTATTCCCCATGTTTTACCTTCAATTGTGCCATTTGCCATTAATGCAGGGTAAAAACTATTTAGCCATGCAGGATCGCTTACTAAGTCATCGAAAGGCAAGATGAGATCTTGTTCAATTAAATCGTATGCGTCAATTGAAAACATTACTGCTAATTGTGCGCCTTCACCTGAATTTAATGCAGACAATGCACGAACACGTGTATCATCGTAGTTTCCAGAATATACTGCATTTACTTTGATATCAGGATTTTCTGCTTCAAAGTCTGCAACAATTCCGTCAACAACTTGTGTTAACGAGCCTCCAACTGCAATTGGATAGTACATCGTTAGTTCTGTATCAGCGCTAGCCGGAATGGCTATACTTGCAGCTAATGTTGCTGCTATGCTGAGTGATTTTAAATATTTCATTATATCCTCCCATGGATTTGAAATTTAGTGAAATTATTGTCCATTTATGCGGTCACCTGCAGAGTTGAAGATGTGCAAATCTTGGTCATCAAATGTGATATCAATTCTTTGACCAGAAGGTACTATGGACAATCCGGGTTGGAGAACGTTCAACCCAGTAGTACCTTCATGTTCCAATCCAATAAGTGTTTCGGATCCTAGGAATTCTGCTTCTGTAACGCTACAAGAAAGCCTACCTTTGCCTTCAGGGACAATAGTTATATTTTCTGCGCGTATTCCAATTTTATTGCCATTTTTTATTCCATCAATCAGATAAGAATCCATCAAAGCCATTGCTGGTGCACCAATGAATTCGGCAACAAAGGTATTTTCAGGGTTACTATATAGTTCGTTCGGCGATCCGATTTGCTGTATTCGACCGTCTTTCATAAGTACTACCTTGTCAGCCATACTCATGGCTTCAGTTTGGTCATGTGTCACGTATACAACAGTTATTCCAAGATCGCGTTGTAATTTCTTTATATCTTTTCGAACAGATGATCGTAATTTTGCATCTAAATTTGAAAGGGGTTCATCCATCAAGCATAACCTTTGCCCAGCAACAATCGCTCGAGCAAGAGCTACGCGTTGACGCTGACCACCTGAAAGTTCTCCAGGCTTACGACCCTCAAGCCCCTCTAAGCCTGTAATTTTTAGTGCACGTTGCATTTTTTCATTACGCTCAACTTTTGGTACTCTGCGAACTTTAAGCCCAAATATAACATTTTCTGCTACTGAGAGATGGGGGAATAATGCGTAAGATTGAAATACCATTGAAAGATTTCGGTCAGATGCTGCACTTGTTGTGACATCAGCACCATCAATAAATACTTTTCCCTCATCAGGTATTTCAAGGCCTGCTAGTAAGCGCAATGATGTTGATTTACCACAACCTGAGGGACCTAAAAGTGCTACAAATGAACCTTCTTCAATCTCTAATGAAATGTTTTCAACACCTAGTTGTCCATTCCAGCGTTTTGCAACATCTTTTAATACAACAAATGGTTTTGTACTCATTATTATTCTCTTTCTGCTAACAATAAGCTCTCGCCAATACTGTCAAGTAGGTGGTTAAATTCTTTTTTTGGACGTTGGTCCAGAATTACATGATCAACGTCTCTAATGTTTTCGCCATATGCTGGAGCAATTCGGCCAAATTTCGTACAATCCATAACAAGAATTGAAACTTGAGAATTTTCTCTAATGCGTTCTCTAACTCTTACTTCAGAAGCGTGGAATTCTAGAAGGCTACCGTCATTAGAAACACCTGCGACACCAAAAATACCAAATTCTGCACGATAGCGCCCAAAGAAATCCAGAACATCGTCACCTAATATGTCGCGATCGGGAAGTCTTATCTCCCCCCCAGGTAAAATTATTCTGTTAGATAATTCATCGCTCAAAACCATTGCTGCGCTGAGGTTATTTGTAATGACTGTTAAATTTTTACGTCGCCTTAATGCTTTTGCAACACTTAGAGGAGTTGAACCAATTGAAATAAATATTGTTGCTCCATCAGGGATGAGCTCAACTGTCGCTTCCCCTATGTCACTTTTTCCTAATTTGTTTGTTCCAGTGCGTAAATCAAAAGGAGTGTTGAGGTATTCAGCGCCAAGCTCTATTCGACCATGACGCCGTATTAATTTATCATTCTCACAAAGCTTGTCGATATCACGTCTTATAGTTTGCATTGATACGCCAAGCTTTTCAGCAAGATCGCCTACAGACACTGCTTCATGCTCTAAAACAATTGCTGTTATATCATCGCGCCTTTTTTGCTTTTTCTTCGACACATTGATCCCCCCAGATTCGTGATGAATGTATTGAATAAAAAACAACAAAACAACAAAAAAAATATTATTATTAGATATATATGAAAATTTATAGATTATTTCGTCATATATTATATTTTTTTTGTTTTTTTGGAATATTTTTTGTTGTTTTGTTGTTTTGCGTTGTATTTAAAGATTGCTTATTGTAACAATCTACAAATTCGGCTGAATTGGCTGTTTATTTTAAATTGGATTACGTCTTGATGTTAACAACACATTCAATATTTGAGCGTTATGAAGAAATTCGCAAGCGAATGCCAAAGACTTCAACACCCAAAAAATTTCAAGATATCAACTCTTTGCTTGATATTGCTGAAAAGGGTTACACATTCGTATTTGATGCATTTGGGGTTCTCAATGTTGGCGAAACTTTAATACCTGGTGCTGACAAAAGATTAGATCAGTTACGTTCAATTGGGTGTAATATTCGAATATTGACTAATGCTGCGAGTTACGATCGCAACGGAGCAATTGATAAGTTCAAACGTTTGGGGTTGTCTGTTAAGGCAGATGAAATTGTAACAAGTAGGGATGCAACATTACTTTGTCTTACATCGGGGACTTGGGGTGCAATAGCTGCACCAGACGATCAGTTAAGTGATATTTCGAAAGATTTTATACGAATTGGCCATGATCCAAGTGATTTTGATTGTGTTGATGGATTTGTTTTTCTTTCATCATTTGGTTGGACAAATAACCAGCAAAAACTCTTAACCCAATCACTTTTAAGGCGACAGCGGCCAGTATTAATTGCGAATGCTGATTTAGTTGCACCTAGAGATAATGGATTTTCACTAGAGCCAGGAAATTTTGGGCATTTATTGTTGGATCAGGGCGTTAAAGATGTAAGCTTCTTTGGTAAGCCGTTTCCTAAAGTCTATGATTTGTTGGAGCAGACTCTAGGTGAAGTTGATCAGGATAAGATTATCATGTGTGGTGATTCACTGCATACTGATGTTATTGGAGCTGCAGCACGTGGTTGGAAAACAGTTTTAGTAACACGTGATGGACTATTTGCTGGATTTGATACGCGTGATTTTTGTGAAAGGTCAAATTTATATCCAGATTGGCGTTTGCCATCAATTTAGGCAATATATTAACCTACAGTCCTTTATTGCTATGTTTATTTCATTTTCACTATTTTATGTTTTAATATTGTGGTTGTATTATTATTAGTTTTTTTTTTATGATATTAGATAAATAGGGCATTGGTATGAATATTTTAAAAGCTATAATATTTGATCTTGATGGAACCCTTATTCACAGTGCGCCTGATATACAATTTGCATCAAATGAAGCGTTGAAATCAATTAATCGTGACCCACTTGATATCGAAACCATCATCTCATTTATTGGAAGTGGCTCAGAAGTGTTAGTGGACCGTTTTGTAGATTTTACTGGAGGTGGCAGTGAGGCATTGAAAAGTGAAGTCTTTACTACTTTTATGAGTATTTATGAGAAAAATATTTCAACACTCACAGAGCCTTATCCTGGTGTTGTTGATGCTTTAAATGGATTTAGAGCTCGAGGATTAAAGTTAGGAATTTGTACAAATAAGCCAAATGGTCTTGCAAAAGAAATTTGTGAAGATTTAGATATTGCAAAATATTTTGATGTTATAGTTGGGGCAAGGGCATGTAAGCCTAAAAAGCCTGACACGTATTTACTAGAAACTTGTGTGAACGCTCTGAAATGTAAACCTGATGAGGTTAGGTATGTTGGTGATAGTACAATTGATTTTGATACAGCAATGAATGCCTCAATCAAATTTTATTTATTTTCAGGTGGTTATCTTAATAAGCCTTACCCAGACTTAAGTAAGTGTAGTCAATTTGAAAATTGGAGAAATATTTACATTAGTTAAATACCCTAGGCACATGTATTTAAATATTTTTTTTAAAAAATATTATATTTTATCTTTTACACATGGTTGCAAAGCGAAGCAAAACGAACATTCATTGTTGATGTTTGGTATGAATTAGTGTTCCATGATATTTCTAGAATATATTCTTATTTTACTCAGGGAGGGTTTACTATGAATTTAATTAACACACTTTTGTCTGGTGCAGCGTTAACTTTAACGATGAGCTTGGCAGCGCCTGTTATGGCGAACGATTGTCCGCGTGGCGATTTGGATAAACGCTATTGTGATGTAAATGGCGATCTCATCGCTGATACACCGACAGATGCAGGAGATCTTGTTGATCCAGATACTTTAATTTTTGCTTATACACCTGTTGAAGATCCAGCTGTTTATAAAACTGCTTGGGCAGATTTTTTGACACATTTAGAAAAAGAAACTGGTAAATCAGTCGTGTTTTTCCCGGTTCAAAGTAATGCGGCTCAGATTGAAGCTATGCGTTCGGGACGTTTACACATTGCAGGATTTAATACTGGCTCAAATCCATTGGCAGTTAACTGTGCAGGATTTAATCCGTTCACTATAATGGCCTCAAAAGATGGAAATTTTGGTTATGAAATGGAAATAATTACATATCCCGGATCTGGAATTGAAAAAGTAGAAGATATTAGAGGTAAACAATTAGCTTTTACATCTCCAACGTCTAATTCTGGTTTCAAAGCACCATCTGCTATATTGAAAGGTGATTTTGATATGTTGCCAGAGCGTGATTTTGAGCCTGTTTACTCAGGAAAGCATGATAATTCAATTCTTGGCGTTGCAAATAAAGACTACATGGCAGCGTCAATCGCAAATTCAGTTAAATCTCGCATGATTAGTCGTGAAGTTATTAAGGCTGAAGATGTTAAGGTTATTTATAAGTCGCAAACATTCCCAACAACGGGTTTTGGTACGGCGCACAACCTCACGCCTGAGTTGAAATCAAATATTCGAAATGCATTTTTTAATTTCGAATGGGCTGGTACATCCTTAGAAGCTGAATTTGAAAAATCAAATGAAGGCCAATTCTTAGAAATGACTTATCAAGAATTTTGGGAAGTTATCAGAAAAATTGATACTGCAAACGGCGTAAGCTACGCTTGTCAATAAAAATACAAAGGGCGAACTTATTTGTTCGCCCTTTTATATAAATCGGAGAAATTTATGCTAAAGCTTGATAAACTAGTCAAAACTTATAAAACTGGAGACCAAGCATTAAAAGCTGTGGATATCGAAATTCCCAAAGGGCAAGTTTTAGCTTTAATAGGACCATCTGGTGCGGGAAAATCTACTTTAATTAGATGTATTAATAGGCTGGTTGAACCTACATCGGGTCAAGTTTACCTGAATGATGTTGAGCTCACGTGCCTATCTACATCTGCTTTGAGACGTGAACGTAGGCGCATGGGGATGATATTCCAAGAATACGCATTGATAGAGCGCCTGACGGTTATGGAGAATGTTTTGTCTGGCCGATTAGGATATGTTGGTTTCTGGCGAAGTTTTTTACGTAAATTTCCACAAAGTGATGTTGATGAGGCATACAGATTGCTTGATCGAGTTGGTCTCGCCGAGATGGCAGATAAGCGCGCTGATGAACTTTCTGGAGGGCAAAGGCAAAGAGTAGGAATATGTAGGGCTCTGATTCAAAATCCAGCATTGCTACTGGTTGATGAACCAACAGCTTCTCTTGATCCTAAAACTTCTCGCCAAATTATGCGTTTAATTTGTGAGTTATGCCAAGAAAGAAACTTAGCAGCGATAATAAATATTCATGATGTTGCACTTGCTCAGATGTTTGTTCAGCGAGTAGTAGGATTACGATTTGGCGCAGTGCAATTTGACGGTCCACCTGAAAACCTAACACCTGAAGTTCTTACGATGATTTATGGTGAGGAAGATTGGGAAGCGACAATAGAAAAAATTGAAGACGAAGATGAAGCAGATTTGTTATGAGCTTAGATAATTTTAATGTTCAAACGAAACTTGGGCAACCGTGGAAAAGGCCTCCGTTTATTCAAAAAAAACTACTTAGATGGACTATTATTTTTGGTATAATAGCATATTTAATAGCGGCATATTTGTCAGTAGATGTGAATTGGTCCCGCGTATATGAAGGTTTGGAACGTGGTAAAAAGTTTGTTCTAGCTTTTACTAATCCAGATTTTACATCGCGTTCTTCAGATATTTGGAGTGGAATGATTGAAAGTATAATCATGACAGTAACATCTTCTGTTGTTGGAATTGGTATATCTATTCCAATTGCACTAGGAGCAGCCCGTAATGTTGCACCATTACCAATTTATTTAATCTGTAGGGGAATAATAGCGATTAGTCGGGCTTTGCAAGAAATTATAGTTGCAATTTTATTGGTTGCTATATTTGGTTTCGGACCGCTTGCAGGCTTCTTAACTTTAAGTTTTGCAACAATAGGCTTCTTATCAAAGCTTTTAGCTGAAGATATTGAAAGTATGGATAAGGTTCAAGCAGAAGCGATTAAGGCGTCAGGAGCTAAATGGACACAATGGATTAATTATGGTGTTCAGCCACAAGTGATGCCTCGATTGATTGGTCTAAGTATTTACAGAGTTGATATAAACTTTCGTGAAAGTGCTATTCTAGGACTGGTAGGTGCGGGTGGTATTGGTGCTACACTTAATACAGCTTTTGATCGATATGAATATGACACTGCAGCAGCTATATTGTTGATAATTATAGGAATTGTTATGGCTCTAGAATACATCTCTGGTATAATTAGGGCGAGGGTTCAATAATGCCAACAAATGATAAAAATGGAATAAAAATTTGGCAAAGACGAACCAATCGTGAAAGTATTTTTCATTGGTTGTTATGGTTAATTGGCATTATGATTTTTACATACTGTTGGCAACAGATCTCAAAATCTACAACTTGGTTTTTTGTTTGGGATGCGCCCCGAATTGCTACTGATTTGTGGACACGCGCTACACCACCTAAGTGGGAATATATATCTCAATTGGGTAAGCCTATTTGGGATACTTTGAATATTGCTACACTTGGAACATTATTTGCATTGATAATAGCTGTTCCTGTTGCATTTCTTGCTGCGAGAAATACGACTCCCTCAAGATTTATCATTAGACCAATTGCTTTGCTAATAATTGTTTCAACCCGCTCCATTAATTCACTCATTTGGGCTCTTTTATTAATTGCAATTATTGGGCCAGGAGTTTTCGCTGGAATTATCGCTATTGCGATACGCTCGATTGGTTTTTGTGCTAAACTGCTTTACGAAGCAATTGAAGAAATTGATGCAACTCAAGTTGAAGCTATCAGTGCAACAGGGGCATCTCGTTGGCAGGTTATGGTTTATGGTATCGTACCTCAAATAATGCCTGCTTTTGCTGGTATTTCTGTTTTTAGGTGGGATATCAATATTCGTGAAAGTACTGTTTTGGGTTTAGTCGGTGCTGGTGGCATTGGGTTGCAACTTTCGGCGTCTCTAAATGTGTTGGCTTGGCCACAGGTTTCTCTTATTTTACTTGTTATATTGTTAGCTGTTGTTATTTCTGAGTGGGTATCAGCCAAAGTTCGTGGCGCAATCATTTAGAAAATACCAACTTGAATAAAATAGGATAAAATTTTGCAAACTAATGAAGCCTTCTTAGAGTATGAATCTGTACGTCATAGACTTCCCGCCGTGTCTGAAATCGGCCAATGTCTGCATTTGTCAAATTTAGAAGATTTAATAGATGAAATTGATGTATTCTTACTTGATGCTTTTGGTGTTTTAAATATTGGTAATACTGCAATCGAAGGAGTTCCTGAAAGAGTTTCAAAACTTCAAAGTATTGGAAAAAGGGTAATAGTAGTCTCAAATGCTGGTGGGTTTCCTCATGCATTATTAATGAAGAAATATGCTGACTTAGGATACAATTTTGACACCGAAGATGTGATAACGAGTAGAAAAGCACTGTTAAGAGGATTGTCAGAACTTCCAACTCAAAAATATGGCTTAATGGCAACTGAAAGTTTGGGACGTGCTGACTTAGAAGATATTAATATAACATATCTTTCTGAAAATATCATTGATTATGATAATTCGGATGCATTTCTTTTACTAGGTAGCGCAGTCTGGACTGAAGATCGTCAAGAAATGTTGTTAGATTCTTTGAAACGTAATTCTCGTCCAGTTTATGTGGGTAACCCTGATATCGTTGCACCCCGTGAAGGAGGATTTTCTGTCGAACCGGGAAGCTTTGCACACAGGGTTGCTGATACGACTGGCATTTCTCCAGTATTTTATGGAAAGCCATTTGGAAATATTTTTGATCTCGCATTTGAAAGGCTAGGTGAATTTGACCCCGAAAGAACAGTTATGGTTGGAGATAGTTTACATACAGATATATTAGGTGGCCATATCGCGGGCCTTAAAACAGCCCTAGTTGCTGGGCATGGATTTTTTGCAGGTCAAGATATTAAAAAACCTATTGAGATATCTGGAATTAAACCAGATTTTATTTTAGCCAACCCTTAAAGTTAAATTCAAAATATTTATTAGCTAAAAATAAGTTTCATTCTTTTTCTTATTTTTAGAATTAAACTGGCTTCCCAAAAACAATTAGAACTGCGTATTTTTTTCGCTTACATCCTTGGACTGGGGGAGGATCTTCACCGGGCTTTAGAGGAAACACATTTTGATTAGCATTGACTGGAGAACAAGTTCCCAATCCATTTTCTGGTGTGTAGCGGGTTGAACGGCAAGGACCATGAGTTACATCTGCAATGGTTTTACCATCTGAAAGTGACCATGTTTGCTTACCTTTGGAATCTGGTGGGTCAACTGTAAGTAAAGAAATGTGTTCTTCGCCATTGGTTACATAATACTTTCCAGATGGCATAGGAAATTCTGGGGCTTTCATAATTAAACCATTTTCATCTAGCCACCAATCATTAATATTAAATCTCCATCCCGCAGGTGCGATATTTCCTGCTTTCTGTAAAAGTTTATAGAAACGTAACCAAACTCCTATTGGCCCAGGATCAATGCGCCACAAACCCCATGTTTCAGCACCTGTTCCGGATGTTGCTTCACTAGGAGCCAATGCGGCTATGTATTGTGTGCGAATTCTTTTGTACTTAGTTTGAGCAGTCAAAGGTTTGACTGCAGAAAAGGTGAATGCGCTTGCAAAAAATGTAATACATTTGCGCCTGTTGATGTATGATTTTGGCTTCATTCATGTCTCATCTATAACTTATATTATACATATATGTTTCAATTTAGAAATTTGGAAATATATATTGTTCATTTAATAAAATTTACCATTTGATAAATTTTTTGAATGGATGTAACCTGATTCCAATAATTATTAATTTTGGGAGGTACTAATGGCGCATTCAACTTCTTCATTGGGAATAGTATCAGGTCGTCTTAATGATGATTTGTTAAATAAGAATTTCGAAGACCTTCATGCTCCTTTGTCCAATCATGAAGCATTGGTAGCTTCTGATAGGTGTTATTTTTGTCATGACGCGCCGTGTATGACAGCTTGTCCAACATCAATAGACATTCCATTGTTTATTCGACAAATAGCAACAGGTACAACGGATGCATCTGCAAAAACCATTCTTTCACAGAATATTCTAGGTGGAATGTGTGCTCGAGTTTGTCCTACTGAGACACTATGTGAGGAAGCTTGTGTACGTGAGGTTTCAGAAGGAAAGCCAGTAGAAATTGGTCGATTGCAAAGGTTTGCTACTGATAACTTGATGGCAAAAAACATACATCCTTTTTCAAGGGGGTCAAAATCTGGAAAAAAAGTTGCTGTAATTGGTGCTGGTCCAGCAGGATTAGCTTGCGCCCACAAATTAGCAACACTAGGACACGAAATTACCATTTATGAAGCTAGAGAGAAGGGTGGGGGACTAAATGAATTTGGCATTGCTGCGTACAAATCAATTGATAATTTTGCCCAAAAAGAACTTGATTGGCTCCTGTCTATAGGTGGAATAAAAATTGAATATGGCAAAGGAATTGGATCTGATATTAATTTGGATCAAATACAATCTGATTATGATGCAACCTTTATTGGTATGGGATTATCGGGAGTAAATTCTCTTCGATGTGATGGTGAAAATTTGCATAATGTTGATGATGCTGTGAGTTTTATATCAGACTTGAGACAGGCAGATAGTTTATCGAATGTTAAAGTTGGTAGAGATGTTGTCGTAATTGGGGGTGGGATGACTGCAGTTGATGCAGCTGTTCAGTCTAAACTTTTAGGCGCACAAAATGTATCCCTTGTTTACAGGCGAGGTAAAGAAGATATGAGCGCTTCTGTTTATGAGCAAGAGCTTGCTACATCTAAAGGTGTTCGGATCATATATAATGCTACACCGTTAGAAGTTACGGAAAATGGATCATCACTAGATGTAAAATTTGGCTACACTGAATCAATCAAAAGCCAATTAAAACAAACTGGTGAGACATTTAGTTTACCTGCTAATCAAGTCCTTAAGGCAATTGGTCAGAATTTATCTAATCAATCAGATGAATTAAAAATAATAGATGGAAAAATAAACGTTAACGAACACGGTCAAACAAATATCTCAAATATTTGGGCTGGGGGTGATTGCGCAATTGGAGGCGATGATCTCACAGTAACAGCAGTAGCTCAAGGACGTGATGCAGCAGTTCATATTAACTCTCAACTAATGAAATAGAATAGGAAAGAAGGTACATCATATGGCAGATCTTACTAGTAATTTTATTGGCATAAAATCACCAAACCCATTTTGGCTAGCTTCGGCTCCACCTACGGACAAAGAATATAACGTTAGACGTGCATTTGAGGCAGGTTGGGGCGGCGTAGTTTGGAAAACGCTTGGATCTGAGGGGCCACCTATAGTTAACGTTAATGGACCCAGATATGGTGTGGTCCATGGTGCTGATCGAAGAGTTTTAGGTTTAAATAATATTGAATTAATAACTGATAGAGATTTGTTTAAGAATCTCGATGAAATTAAAAGAGTGAAAAAAGATTATCCAGATCGTGCTATTATAGTTTCAATAATGGTTCCTTGTGAAGAAGACGCTTGGAAAACTATATTACCACTTGTTGAAGAAACTGGAGCTGATGGAATTGAACTGAATTTTGGTTGTCCACATGGAATGGCTGAAAGAGGTATGGGATCTGCAGTTGGTCAAGTGCCAGAATATGTTGAAATGGTTACAGGTTGGTGTAAAAAATATTATTCAAAACCAGTTATTGTAAAACTTACACCAAATATTTCGGACATCAGAAAACCTGCAGCCGCAGCACAAGCTGGTGGCGCAGATGCAGTTTCATTAATAAATACAATTAGTTCAATCATTTCAGTTGATTTAGATGTAATGGCTCCAAATCCAACAATTGATGGTAAAGGAACTCATGGAGGATATTGTGGGCCTGCTGTAAAACCTATTGCTATGAATATGGTTGCCGAAATAGCGCGCAACCCAGAGACAGCAAATTTGCCTATCTCCGGGATAGGAGGAATAACAAGCTGGAGGGATGCAGCAGAATATATGGTTTTAGGTTGTGGAAATGTACAAGTTTGTACCGCAGCCATGACATATGGTTTTAAAATAGTTCAAGAAATGATTAGTGGCTTATCTCAATGGATGGACGAAAAAGGCTATGAATCAACGGAAGAATTTGTTCGTCAAGCTGTACCAAACGTAACAGATTGGCAATATTTAAATCTGAATTATGTATCTAAAGCATCAATTAACCAAGACGATTATATAAGTTGTGGGCGTTGTTATGCAGCATGTGAGGATACATCACATCAAGCAATATCAATGACTTCCGATCGTAAGTTTAGTGTTATTGATGCTGAATGTGTTGCTTGTAATCTTTGTGTTGAAGTCTGTCCTGTTGAAAATTGCATCACAATGGTTCAACAGGAGCCTGGAGTAATCGATCCTCGTACAAATAAAGTTGTTGAGGAAAAGCATGGGGATTGGACTAGTCACCCTAATAATCCAAGTGTTTTTGCAGCTGAATAAACACTATCCATGACTTCGGAATTTAAAGGCCATCTCGCAATGCTATGTTTTTCAGCATTCATTGCAGGATCATTTGCATTGGGAAGCATGATTTCAAACAATTTGTCGCCGCTCATCGTAACCGTTATTCGTTTTGCAATAACTACATTGTTTCTAGGAATACTAATTTATTTTACTCAAAACCTTAAGAGAATATATTTTATATCTTCATGGCGGTATTTACTCTTAGGCTTGTGTGTTACTTTGTATTTCGTAATGATGTTCGAGGCGTTAAAAACTTCATCAGCAATATCTTTATCGGTCGAGTTTACAATGGCACCATTTATAAGTGGGCTATTTGGATACCTTCTCCTAGGTCAAAGGTTAAATCTCAGAATATTTATAGCTCTAATAATTGGAGCAATTGGCGCTATTTGGGTAATTTTTAGCGGAGATTTAAATCGTTTTTTGGAGTTTAGAATTGGACGTGGAGAACTTTTATTCTTCATTGGAATGTCTTTTTATGCACTACATGTACCTCTAGTTCGTAAACTTAATTATAATGAACCACCTATTATTTTTACGTTTGGGATTATAGTAGCTGCATTGTTAATTTCATTTATTTTTTCAATAGGTGAAATACTGGATGCAAATTTTACATTAATTACTACGTATGACTTTTTTATAATTGTATACTTGGCTATATTTGCAAGTGCAGCTACGTTTTTGTTAATCCAATATGCAGCTCTTAAATTACCCTCTGTAAAAGTAATGGCACATACTTATCTAACGCCAAGCTGGGTCATAGTTTGGTATATCTTAATGGGAAAAGAGGGGCCGTCAGCGTCGGACTATATTGGCATATTTTTTACTATAATTGCATTATTTCTCTTATTAAAAGAACAAACAAAGATATAGTTTATGGTTCAAGCATTGTGCTAAACATTTTTTTCAAAAATGGTGAAGCTGACTGAAATGGATCAACAGTTTCATCGTTTAAGACAGATTGTACTTGAATGTCAAAATCAGCATAATGTTGTGTCGTTGCCCATATTGAAAAGAATAAGTGGTTTGGATCAATATCAGCAATTTTACCTTGTTTAGACCAATTTTTTATAATTTTAGCTTTTTTTTCTACTAAAGCCCTTAACGTACCTTGTAATTCTGGAAGAACATGTGGTGCCCCTTGTAAAATTTCATTAGCAAAAAGTTTACTTTCCCTTGGAAAGTCACGTGCCATATTCAATTTTTGTTCAATATATTTGCAGATTTCATCAATAGGAGGGTTGTTTTCGTTGATTTCATGTAAAGGTTCTAGCCAAGTTTCAAGCAATTTTTCTAGTAAAGTTATATGTATAGCTTCTTTATTATCAAAATAATAAAGTATATTTGGTTTTGATAGATTTGCTCGGTTTGCAATCATATCTATTGTAGAACCTCTGAAGCCAAAATCTGAAAAAACATCTAAAGCTGCCTCTAAGATTATCTCAGTTTTTTGTCGTTGAATCCGAGTTGTCTTTTTTGTTGTTTCTGATCTGGCCATTAAATTCTTTACCTATCATATACTAAGTTGGTGAAAGGCCGACGCCTTTTAGTATTATTGTTTTAACTGATAATTTAGCAGTCTGCCACTGTGCTTCTGAAAAAGGTTCACCAGAATTTAAGGTCTCAATTTGGTGTGCAAAATCTGCGTAATGCTGGGTTGTTGACCAAATCATATACAATAAATGTTCTGGATCTATTGCGTCCATTTCACCATTATCAATCCATTCCTGGATATGCTTACTCCTATCTTTGGACCATTCCTTTAATGGGCCTTCTAAATAGTCTTGTATAATTGGAGCTCCTTGAATAATTTCAGAAGCCCAAACTTTTGAGCCATATGGATGACTTCGTGCAAGATCCATTTTTTTGTCTATATACCTACTTAAAGCTTCGCGAGGGCCAAGTTCAGTATCAAAGGCTGATGCTGCCTCCATCCATATATCAAATATATTGTAAACAACCTGTCTATATATATCTTGTTTTGTCTTAAAATAATAATGAACATTTGCTTTTGGAAGGTTTGCTACATCAGCGATAAGTTGTGTAGTTGCGCCTGCAAATCCAGCTTCAGCAAATACTTTTTCAGCTGCATCAAGTATAATCTTTTGGTTCTGTGATCGTTTTGCAAATTTTTGAAAAGAGACAGTATTATTTTTCATTTTTATCCCCCCAAAAAAAAACTTGACCGTTTGGTCAGTAATGTTCAATAATTGACCATACAGTCAAAAAAAGCTGCCAGTCAAGTCAGCTCGAAGGGGGGAACTTAAAATGCCTGCACTAAATTCTAATTTGCGTATTAACGGAGATAGACTCTGGGACAGCCTGATGGAGATGGCAAAAATAGGTCCAGGAATTGCTGGTGGAAACAATAGACAAACTTTAACTGATGAAGATGCTGAGGGGCGTGCACTTTTTCAAAAGTGGTGTGAGGCTTCTGGTTGCACAATGGGTTTAGATCAAATGGGAAATATGTTTGCGACAAGGCCTGGTTCGGATCCAGAAGCTTTACCAGTTTATGTTGGTTCGCACCTTGATACACAACCTACTGGTGGAAAATATGATGGCATTTTGGGAGTGTTGGGTGGATTGGAAATTATTAAAACCCTTAATGATCTGAACATTAAAACAAAACATCCTATTGTGGTTACAAATTGGACAAATGAAGAGGGTACTCGGTATGCTCCTCCAATGTTAGCATCAGGAGTGTTTGGGGGAGTTCATACCCAAGAATGGGCATATGATAGAGTAGATGCAGATGGTAAAAGATTTGGAGATGAATTGGTTAGAATAGGGTGGCGTGGTGATGAAAAAGTTGGAGAAAGAAAAATGCATGCATTTTTTGAACTTCATATTGAGCAGGGACCAATACTTGAAGCTGAAAATAAAGACATTGGTGTTGTTACTCATGGCCAAGGTCTGTCTTGGACTGAGATTACAATAATAGGTAAAGACAGTCATACGGGTTCAACACCAATGCACATGAGAAAAAATGCTGGCCTTGCTATGGCTAGGATTCTAGAAAATGTAGATGAAATAGCTTTATCGCATGCTCCTCATGCAGTTGGTGCGGCAGGCCACATAGATGTTTATCCAAATTCGAGGAATTTTATTCCTGGAAAAGTTATTTTTACAGTTGATTTAAGATCACCTGAGTTAGCAGTAATAGATGATATGGAGCAACGATTAAGGTCTGGGGCTAAGAAAATATGTGATGATATGGGGCTAGAAGTATCTTTTGAAAAAGTTGGGGGTTTTGATCCAGTGACTTTTAATGAAAAATGCGTATCATCAATAAGAAATGCAGCAGAAAGAATGGGTTATAGCCACATGAATATCATCTCAGGTGCTGGGCATGATGCATGCTGGATTAACGGCGTAGCGCCATCTGCAATGGTAATGTGCCCCTGTGTTGATGGATTAAGTCACAATGAAGCGGAAGACATATCAAAAGAATGGGCAGTGGCAGGTGCAGATGTATTGATGCATGCAGTGATTGAAACTGCAGAAATTTTAACTTGATGAATGAAAAATATTTTCAAATATTATTAGGGGAATAGATTATGACAAAGGTTATTAAAGGCGGCACGGTTTGTACTGCTGATCGCGCATATAAAGCAGATGTTCTAATTGACGGTGAGATTATCAAGCAGATTGGTGAAGATCTAAAAGGTGATGAATATATTGATGCGGAGGGAGCATATGTAATACCCGGAGGAATTGATCCTCATACACATTTAGAAATGCCTTTTATGGGAACTACTGCTGCTGAAACATTCGAAACTGGAACTTGGGCTGCAGCATGTGGTGGAACAACCATGATTGTAGATTTTTGTCTACCCGGAGCTGATGGTAGTATTAAAAATGCAATAAATGAATGGCATAGAAAATCTACTCCTCAGATTTGTTCAGATATTGGTTATCATATGGCGATTACGGATTGGAATGAAAATGTTTTTGATGAAATGAAAAATGCAGTTGAGATGGGGGTAAATAGCTTCAAACATTTTATGGCATATAAAGGTGCCTTAATGATCGAAGATGATGAAATGTTTGCTAGCTTCAAAAGATGTGGTGAATTAGGCGCATTGCCAATGGTTCATGCCGAAAATGGGGATTTAGTAGCTGAATTACAACAAAAATATTTTGATCAAGGTATTACTGGCCCTGAAGGGCATGCTTATTCAAGGCCCCCTGAGTTAGAGGGTGAGGCTGCAAATCGTGCTATTACAATAGCTGATACAGCTGGTGTGCCTTTGTATATAGTCCATGTTTCATGTGAACAAACCCATGAAGCCATTAGACGTGCAAGGCAAAAAGGTATGAGGGTTTATGGGGAACCTTTAATTCAATTTTTAACTTTAGATGAATCAGAATATTTTAATAAAGATTGGGATCATGCAGCCCGAAGAGTAATGAGCCCACCGTTTAGATCAAAAGATCATCAAGATAGCTTATGGGCTGGGCTGCAATCTGGATCATTGCAAGTCGTTGCAACTGATCATGCAGCTTTCAATACTGAACAAAAACGTGCTGGTAGGAATGATTTTAGAATTATACCAAACGGGTCAAATGGATTAGAGGAGCGTTTGGCTGTTTTATGGACTGAAGGCGTGGAAACAGGTCGATTGACGCCTGAAGAATTTGTAGCAGCAACATCAACAAATGTAGCAAAGATCCTAAACATATATCCTAAAAAAGGTGCAATAGTCGAAGGTGCAGATGCGGATATCGTTGTATGGGATCCTAAAATTTCTAAAACAATTAGTCCTAGTAATCACCATTCGATACTAGATTATAATGTTTTTGAGGGCTTTGAAGTTAAAGCACAAGCTCGATACACTTTAAGCCGTGGTGACGTTATCTGGGCTTGGGGGCAAAATAGTCAACCACAACCAGGGCGTGGTAGATTCGTTCCAAGACCTGCCTTCCCATCAGCTCAAGTTGCTTTAAGCAGATGGAAATCATTGAACTCTCCACGTCAAATTATACGTGATCCCCTTAATATTCCTGCAGGTATCTAAATGAATGAAAGTGTAATATCAGCAAATGACCTTTCGCTGACATTTGAAACTAATGACGGTCCAGTTCATGCTCTTCAAGATATTAATCTTGATATAGAAAAAGGTGAATTTGTTTCATTTATTGGACCATCTGGGTGTGGTAAAACGACCTTATTACGTGTCATTGCTGACTTAGAAACACCAACTAAAGGTGTTGTTAAAGTAAATGATATGTCTGCATCACAAGCTCGAATGGAGAGGGCTTATGGCTATGTTTTCCAAGCAGCAGGTCTTTATCCTTGGCGCACAATCGGCGGTAATATTAAATTACCTCTTGAAATAATGGGCTATGACAAGCTTGAACAAAAAGAACGTGTAACTCAGGTTTTGGAATTGGTTGAATTATCTGGATTTGATAAAAAGTTTCCATGGCAACTTTCTGGAGGAATGCAACAACGAGCAAGTATAGCCCGAGCACTTGCATTTGATGCGGATATATTACTCATGGATGAGCCATTTGGTGCATTAGATGAAATTGTTCGAGATCATTTGAATGAACAGTTATTAAAGCTCTGGGCAACTACAAAAAAAACAATTGGATTTGTTACACATTCCATTCCAGAGGCAGTCTTTTTATCCTCTAAGATCGTGGTCATGTCACCGAGGCCTGGAAGAATTTCCAAAATAATAAATAGCAATCTTCCTTCTGATCGCACATTAGAAATACGAGATAGTAAAGAGTTTTTAGATATTGCTTCACAAGTTCGAGATGAATTACGAAAAGGTTCATCTGATGAATAAAATAAGAGATTTTTGGAATTTAGTAGGACCTATATTTACTATCCTCTTAATAATTACAGCAATTTGGTATGCTTCAGCGGTATGGTTAAATTCTGCTTGGGCATATGATAAAGCCAAACGTGCAAATGTTTCCATTTCGTTTTCTGAAATGGTATCTGATACTATGATACAAGAAAAACCGTTATTACCATCTCCACATCAGGTAATTAAAGAAATCTATAAAACTACAGTCTTGAAAAAAGTGACTTCAAAAAGGTCTTTAATCTGGCATGGGTGGATTACACTATCTGCTACATTATTGGGTTTTGCGTTTGGTACAGCTTTAGGCATTATATTGGCTGTGGGAATTGTATTCAGTAAATCAATGGATATGTCTGTAATGCCATGGGTTATTACAAGCCAAACTATTCCAATACTTGCAATCGCGCCGATGATTATTGTTGTTTTAAACGCAGTTGGTGTTTCTGGATTGTTACCTAAAGCAATAATATCAATGTATTTATCATTTTTTCCAGTTGTTGTGGGAATGGTCAAGGGACTGAGATCACCTGACCAAATGCAATTAGACCAGATGCGTACATGGAGTGCCCCAAAAACAACTTCGTTTTGGAAGCTAAGGTTGCCAAGTTCAATGCCTTATTTATTCGCTTCACTCAAAATTGGTGTAGCTGCATCATTAGTTGGAGCAATAGTCGGAGAATTACCTACTGGAGCTGTTGCTGGTTTAGGTGCGCGGTTACTTGCTGGTAGCTATTATGGTCAAACTATTCAAATATGGAGTGCTTTGATATGCGCGGCAATACTTGCGGCAAGTTTAGTTGCAATAATTGGTGTAATTGAAAGAATTACTCTGCGCAAAATGGGGATACAAATATGACTTGGGTATTTTTAGCTCTTTTAACATGGATAGTCTTATGGCTTATTAATATTCAACTTGCAAAAATAGAAGCAAATAGATTTATAAATTTGCTAGTCCCTGCATTATTTGGATTTTCTATTCTAATTCTTTGGGAGGGATTTGTACGTGGGTTTAATGTTAGCCCAATTTTATTGCCTCCACCTAGTGCTATTGCAGTACGTTTTTCTGGTAGTCTGAGTATATTATGGATTGATTTTGTTCAAACATTTATAAAAGGTGCTTTATCAGGCTATGTGATAGGATGTATAGCTGCTTTTATAACTGCAGTAGCAGTAGATAAATCAAATTTCTTGAAAAGAGGGCTTTTACCAGTTGGAAATTTTGTAGCAGCTTTGCCGATAATTGGAATGGCACCTATATTGGTCATGTGGTTTGGATTTGATTGGCACTCAAAAGCGGCTGTAGTAGTTGTAATGGTATTTTTTCCAATGCTTGTAAACACAGTTGCAGGTTTGAATGCAAAAGATAATATTCAGCATGATTTGATGAAAACTTATGGTGCGAGTTATTGGCAGAACTTATTAAAATTGAGTTTACCGGCTGCAATGCCGTTTATATTTAATGGGTTAAAAATTTGTACAACTTTGGCTTTAATTGGGGCTATTGTTTCGGAGTTTTTTGGTTCTCCTACAAGGGGGATGGGCTTTCGAATTTCAACTGAAGTTGGACGATTATCGCTTGATATGGTTTGGGCGGAAATAACAGTGGCGGCGCTTGCAGGGTCGGCATTTTATGGGTTGATGGCCCTAATCGAGAAGGGTGTAACCTTCTGGCATCCATCACAAAGAAAATAAATGTTTAACAAGGAGAAAATTATGAAAAATATTTTTAAAATAGCACTTGCAGGTGCATTTATGCTTAGTGCACCCGTTGCCCAAGCAGATGATGATGTAACCCTTCAATTGAAATGGGTTACTCAGGCGCAATTTGCCGGATATTATGTTGCGCTAGACAAAGGCTTTTATAAAGATGAAGGCTTAAATGTAACAATTAAGCCAGGTGGTCCAGACGTTGCACCAGCTCAAGTCATTGCAGGTGGGGGAGCTGATGTGGTTCTAGATTGGATGCCATCAGCATTAGCATCTCGTGAAAAAGGACTTGATTTAGTGAATATAGCTCAACCATTTAAATCATCTGGAATGTGGCTTACATGTAGAAAAGATGCTGGAATTTCATCACCTGCTGATTTTGCTGATAAAACATTAGGTGTTTGGTTCTATGGTAACGAATTTCCGTTCCTAAGCTGGATGAGTAAATTAGGATTGAAAACTGATGGTTCTGCAGGCGGTGTAACTGTGCTGAAACAAGGCTTTAATGTAGACCCCATATTGCAGGGACAAGCTGCATGCGTTTCAACCATGTCTTACAATGAATATTGGCAGGTTATAGATGCTGGTTTGTCAGCTGATGACTTAGTTGTATTTAAGTATGAAGATGAGGGAGTGTCTACATTAGAAGATGGAATGTACGTTCTGGGTGAAAACTTAAAAGATGCAGCATTTAAAGATAAAATGGTTCGTTTCGTCCGTGCATCTATGAAGGGCTGGAAATATGCAGAGGATAATGTAAATGAAGCTGCTGATATAGTTCTTGATAACGATGCATCAGGCGCTCAAACTGAAAAGCATCAAAGACGTATGATGTCAGAAGTTAGCAAATTGACTGCAGGATCAAACGGTTCATTAGAAGCAATGGATTATGAAAGAACTGTTGAGTCTTTATTAAATGGCGGTTCAGATCCAGTAATAACAAAAGCACCAGAAGGCGCTTGGACATCTGAAATTACAGACATAGCATTAAATTAATAAAATTTTGGAAAGCAGGGAAACCTGCTTTCCACTTCAATTCAATAATATTTTCAAAAAACTTAAATTACTAAACTTAACATTTAATAGCTTAATTGAGAAACCTTCATAAGATTAGTTTACTATATCGATTGAAAGCTGTTTAATTACTTTTGATGATAATAATTTCAGCATTAATCAAGAAAGTTTATTAATGAGTATTTTGCTAGAAAACTTCTATATAATTGGATTTGCTTTCTTAGGAATATTAATTTTATTTTCTAATCGAAGAAAGGTATCGCCTTCAGATAATGACTTATCTGGGTCCGAAAATAAAATAAAAATATTAGAATCTGAAATAGAGCATCCGTAAAGATGCTGCAAAGTTTACTGCTTTGGCGGATGAACGTAAAAAAGAAGTTGATCGTCTAAATCAAGATTTGTCAAAATTACGAGGTAAATTAGACCTTGAAAATGAAGAAAAAACAAATTTATCAAACAAGGTCTCAGAGTTAATTGCTCAAGGTCTTGCGGAACGTAAGTCTTCAGATGAAAAAATCGAAATTTTAACTCAATTTAGAAAAGATATGGAATCTAAGTTCAAAGAGTTAGCCAGCGAGGCACTACAATTGCAGGGCGAAAGTTTTTCTAAGTCTAATATAGAAAAATTAGAAGCTACCTTATTGCCTTTAAAAGAACATGTGGGTCACTTTGAAAAAGAATTGCGTCAAGTCCATGAGGAAACCGTTAAAGATAGAGAGCGATTGAAGGCAGAGATTAACCAACTTTCAAAGAAATCTGATCAAATATCTCAGAATGCATTGGAACTTTCAAAAGCCCTTAAAGGTGATAGCCAAATGCAGGGTGCTTGGGGTGAAATGATACTAGAAAGTATTCTTGAAAAATCAGGATTAAGGGTTGGAGAAGAGTATGAGATACAAGCACACAGGAAAAATGAAGATGGAGAGCGATTAAGGCCAGATGTTGTGGTTAACTTACCAGGTGGAAAGACTTTAGTAATCGACAGCAAAGTTTCTCTTGTTGCATATACTGACGCTGTAAATTCTGAAAATGAAATTGATACTATTGAAGCCCAAAAAAGACATATTGTTTCAATCAGAAATCATATCAACGGCCTTTCTGCCAAAGGTTACCAATTTGCAGAAAATTCATCTGTAGATTACGTAATTCTTTTTATCCCAATTGAGGGTGCACTTTCAGAAGCATTACGAATGGATGGTAGGATAACTGAATATGCTATGGAAAAAAATATAACGATAGCAACCCCCACAACTTTAATGATGGCATTAAAAACGATCTCAAATGTATGGGATGTTGAACGTAGAAATAAAAATGCGGAACTAATAGCTGATAGGGCTGGGAAGCTTTATGATAAAGTCAGTGGATTTGTTCTTAATATGGAAAAGGTTGGGGAGAGATTAACCCAAGCACAGGACAGTTATGATACAGCATTTAATCAATTTTCAAAAGGCCGTGGAAACGTACTTTCACAAGTGGAAAACTTAAAAACACTTGGTGCAAAAACCTCCAAATCCATAGATACGGATTTTGAAAATACTGAAGAAATTGAAAATCTTGATGACAATTTAAAAAACTAAAATAACTCAGAGAAAAAATAAAAATGATAGATTTATACACGTGGACTACGCCAAATGGGCGAAAAGTTTCAATTTTACTAGAAGAACTTGGCGTTCCATATGAGGTGCATTCAATTGATTTATCTAAAGATGAACAGTTTGCACCTGAATTCATTAAAATTTCGCCAAACAATAAAATACCTGCAATAGTTGATAGGGAAACAGGAGTTGAAATGATGGAAACTGGTGCCATCATGTTATACTTATCTAATAAATATGGAAAATTTCAGTGTGAAGGAAATGAATATTGGCGAATGGTAGAATGGCTTATGTGGCAAATGGCTGGTTTTGGGCCGATGCTAGGGCAGGTTCATCATTTCGTTAAGTACAATAAAGGACAGTCAGAATATAGCGAGAAACGCTATTATGAAGAAGCTCTACGACTTTACAGTGTGCTTGAAAAACAATTAAAAGATCGGGACTATATAGCTGGAGAAAATAAAGGGACTTATTCCATTGCCGATATGTCTTGTTGGCCCTGGGTTTCTAGATTTGAATGGCAAGAAATTGATCTCAATTTATATCCAAATATTAAGGATTGGTATATCAGAATTTCTAATAGGCCAGCTGTACAAAAAGGTTATTCAATTCCTAAGTTTGTGAATGAAATACCAAAGATTTAGATTTTTATTAGAAATTGGGGAATGAAATGATAATTTATGGTTTAGAAACTTGTCCACTTTGTCAAAGGGCGAAAAAAACACTTGAAGATAACGGAAAAAGTATTTCCTTTCGTGATATTCGTTCCAATCCGCTGAATGATGTAGAGCTAAATGAGCTAATTAATGAGTTTGGTGATAGATTGGTTGATCGTAAATCAAATGATTATAGATCGTTAAATGTTTGGCTAAAGAATTCTGAAGTAGACGCGCAGATTTCTTCACAACCAAAGGTGATGGCTCGACCTATAATTAGAAATAAAAATAATTTTTATATTGGATGGGATGATGAAATCAAAAGTCAAATATTATCATTTTAAATAATAATTTATTGGATTATGGCCCTTTCCCATTCTTTTATGAAAGTCTTACGTTTTAATTTATCTAAATAGGTCATTAATGCTGGTTCAAGTATTATGGTTTGTTGGCCTGGCTTTAAGAAAAGAGGTGGAAGTGAGTGCGTTTTGTCATTATTCTTTTCTGTCTGGGTATTCAAAAGATGTCTAATAAATGTCTCTGAAGTTTTCACGCGTGATGATGAATTTGAGACTAGAGCAGTACGCATCATATTAGTGGGAAAGTCTGCAGGTAGTATTATTTCGATTTCATCAGATTTCTTTTTTCGGGCTTCTGCGTAACTACCTAATACATTATATGCTACAGCAATTTTTCCACTTACCAAATCATCTATCATATCGCCAGAGCAGCAATATAGTTTTGTTCCAAGCCCACCCATAACTTCCATTAGTCTCCAGAAAGTTTCTGATGTACGTGCATCTTGTGTAGCAAAAAGGTATCCAAGGCCAGATTTTCTAACATCATATGTTCCAATTTTATTTCTAAAAAAAGTTGATCTTGATCTAAGTTCCTTGATCAAATCTTGGCGTGTTTTTGGTATTGCTATGTTTTTAAAAGCTTTTTTATTGAGTACAATTGCGGCTGGTTCAATAGTAAATGCAAATAAACTTTGTCTCCATTTAGCCCAGTTAGGATGATCTATCTGATTGATTTTTTTTGCATAGCCATCATTTACTAGTTTTAACTGTAGGTCCATGGCACTTGAAATTATTATGTCATATTTTTCTGGAGACTTTCTAAAAATTTCATCCAATGATGCTGTTCCAGTAACGAAATATTCAATTTTTATGTCTGGATATTTATCTAAAAAACTTTTGATAATTGGTGCAAAGAATGAGGTGTCAGTACTTGATAAAATGCTTAAACTATTAGTGTTTTTGCCATTTGAGAATACTTTTTTATCTTCCCATTCGTTCGCGCTTAAGGATGATGTGATTAATATAAAAATTAAAATAATAAAGTTACGCATGCACCACCTTTTTCATGATTAGAAAGTTGTAATTTGGCACCATGGGCATTTGCTACATCTTTTGCAATTGTTAACCCTAATCCTGAGCCTACTATGCCATTTGAATTCTGACCTCTTGTAAAGCGCATTGTAAGATTGTCTAAATCCTTAGGAGGAAATCCAGGTCCTTGATCGTGAATTTCAAGAAAAGAAATAGGACTTGTGCCAATAGAAACAGTTATTATGCCTTCATATGGTGAATATTTTAATGCATTATCAATTAAATTGCGAATTGCGTTTTGTATTAAAATAAAGTCACCAAATAGTTCAATTTTATCTTCTTGTTTGAATTTTAATTCAATATCTTTCATCTCTGCAATGGGTGCAAGATTATCAATTAAATTTTGAACTAAGTCATTTAAATTTATAGGCTCTTTTTGTAGATTGTCAGATCTAAACGTTATCATTGCATGATCTAACAGTTGGCTAGCGGCTCTGGATGCCTCATCGATTGCTCTTACCATTGATCTAAGTGCATCACGATTTTCTTTTTTGGTTACTCGTTGAAGTGTTGCATCAGCATAGGAACGAACTGTTGCAAGTGGTGTTCTCACTCTATGTGCTGCTTCTGCAATAAAGTCCTCTGATTGTTTTAATGATAGATCAAGTCTAGTCATCAGTTTGTTTAAAGAAGTAACTAAAGGATACATTTCCGAAGGTACCTTTTTTTCAAATGGGCTGAGATCCTGAGGTCCTCGTTTTGTTACTGATGAAGCAAGTCGCATTAATGGGCTGATTGTTGTTGCTGTAGCCCAATAAGACAAAAGGGTAACAAGAATAAAAAAACCTGATCCAAATAATGCCACATTTTTTGAAATTCTATTTAATGTTCTAGATAGTGCATCTTGTGTCTGCGCTATAGAAACGGATATTGTAATCCGTTCTTTTTCTCCAATTAAGATACGTTTTGCACTGGCTATGCGTGCATTGGTATCTTTGTATTTTATTGTATTAAATATACTAATTTCTGTATTAATTTTTTCTGGCAAAGGTAAATCTTCATAACCTGAAATAAGGATACCATCATTATATATTGAATAGAAAACTCGATCATCTAGTTCTGTGTCAAGCATTGATAAAGAGGCATATGGAAAATCTACTTCAACGGACCCATCCTGAATTACAACTGCATCAAGTATTGAAGAAAGTGATGCTTCTAGTATGTCATCTTGACCATTTTGAGCAATTTGAGCTGCATAGCCACGTACAATAAAAAATAATATTATACCAAGAACCGCTGCTCCACTGATTAATGTAAACATGAGCCTGTTTTGAAGTGAGCCAGAGACTTTTAATTCGCTAGTCATTATCTAACCTATATCCTAATCCTCTATGTGTGCTGATTTTTAATGATGTACTTTCAAGGTGTTTGCGAAGTCTTCCCACATATACCTCAATTGCGTTATCAGAGACATCTTCGTCAAATGCAAATAATCTATCCACAAGTTTTTGTTTGGAAAATATTTGACCGCGGGCGTTTAATAATAATTCGAAAAGCCTTAATTCTCTATTCCTTAAGTTAACAATTTTACCATTGATGGAGAGTTGTCCTGCTAGAGGGCTAAATGTTACATCTCCAAATTTGATTATCGGTTGTGTAGCTCCAGATTTTCTTCTCAAAACTGCTCTGCATCTTGCATCTAATTCTGCATGGTCAAACGGTTTTGTTACGTAGTCATCTGCCCCCAAATCCAAAATGCTGATTCTGTCAGATACCTGCGATCGAGCAGTTAAAACAATTATAGGAGTATCCTTTTTAAGATCTCGGTGATGCTTAAGAAAGCTTCTACCGTCACCATCTGGGAGCATTATATCAAGTAATATTAAATCGTATTCACCTGTATCAGAAAATGCAATTGCATCTTCTAATTTGTCTGTATGATCAATTACATGCCCGTCTAACTTAATGCGAGAGCAGATTGCATTTGCTAGTTCATGATTGTCCTCAACCAAGAGATATTTCATTTTTTTTACAGACGTTTATTTTTGTGACAGGTTAGTGACAGGTTGAAATGATTAGATGTCAAAGTTGGCCAGTTTTAGGCCGCTTGTCAAATGGGAGGATAACATAATGACATTTAATTTAGGTAGAAGAGCTATCTTAGCTGGTGCTGTTGCAGTACTAAGTTTTGGTGCACCTGTTTTAGCAGATGGCCATAAGGTTCTTGAAAGTATTCATTTCTTAATTCCTGGTGGTGCAGGAGGAGGCTGGGATGGTACAGCCCGTGGTACTGGCGAAGCATTAACAAATGCCGGTTTAGTTGGTTCAGCATCTTTCGAAAACATGTCTGGTGGTGGTGGTGGTAAAGCCATTGGTTACTTAATTGAAAATGCTGACAGTAATCATGGAACATTAATGGTAAATTCAACACCAATAGTGATCCGTTCACTTACTGGTGTTTTTCCACATAATTTTCGTGATTTAACATTAGTTTCTGGAACAATAGGTGACTATGCAGCTATGGTAGTTGGAAAAGATAGCCCAATTAACTCAATGGCTGATCTGATCTCTGCATATGAAGCGGATACATCAGGCACTGCAATCGGCGGTGGTTCAGTTCCAGGCGGAATGGATCATTTAGTTGCTGCTATGGTAATGGAAGCAGCTGGTAAAGATGCTCTTGGAGTGAAATATATTCCATATGATGCGGGTGGTAAAGCTATGGCAGCATTATTGTCAGGTGAAATAGCCGCTCTTTCAACTGGGTTCTCTGAAGCTGTCGACTTAGCAAATGCTGGAGAAGTTAAGATTATTGGAGTTACATCAGACGATCGTGTGAGTGCTGCACCTGATGCGAAAACAATGAAAGAGCAAGGAATAGATACATCTTTTGTTAACTGGCGTGGTTTTTTTGGTGCTCCGGGGCTACCAGCTGATAAAACTGCTATGTACCAAGACGCGATTGAAAAGATGTATGCAACACCTGAATGGGAAACTGTACGGGCTAGAAATGGTTGGGTTAACATTCATAACTCTGGCGATGACTTTAGGGTTTTCCTTGAAGCTCAGGAACAGGTTATTGGTGATTTAATGAGAAAACTTGGTTTCTTATAATTTACTCTTGGCAAAGCGGGTTACCGCTTTGCCAGTTATTTAGTTAGGACGTTACATGGCGCTTGATCGTTGGATAGCATTGATTATATTAGGGTTTTGTTTAATCTACGGATATACAGCGTGGTTTACTATGGATGTCGGACTTGCCCCTTTTATGAAGAGAAATCCTATTTGGCCAAGCACTTTTCCAAAAATCTTATCTGTTTTGGGTGCAACAGCGTCTTTTTTTATACTTTTTGGTGTTGAAAAAAAAGAAGACAAGGTTTTAGATATCGATTATCGCCGTTTACATGAATATAAAGTAGGACAAGCGATATTATTACTCTCATTAATGATTGTTTATGCGCTGTTATTGCGTCCTGCAGGTTTTATGATTTCTACAGGATTTTTCTTAATTTTAGGAAGTGTGATTTTAGGTGAGCGAAAGTGGTATATGATGATACCAATCGCATTAATATCAACATTTTTTGTGTGGTATCTAGTTCAGGAAGTATTAGGCATTTACATGCGTCCATATCCTGCTTGGTTTGGAGTATGATATGTTAGATGGTATTCTTTTAGGTTTACAAACGGCTTTTTCTATTCAGATGTTATTGATGGTAATCGGTGGATGTTTGATAGGTACTTTTATTGGCATGCTTCCAGGCTTAGGGCCAATGTCTATAATTGCAATAATGATACCAGTTGCGATATCGATGGGAGATCCTGCTGCTGCAATTATTTTACTTGCTGGAGTATATTATGGTGCAATCTTTGGTGGTTCAACATCATCTATTTTATTAAATGCTCCAGGTGTAGCAGGTACAGTTGCAACTAGTTTTGATGGCTATCCAATGGCAAAAAAAGGCCAAGCTGGAAAAGCACTAACGGTTGCAGCAATAGCAAGCTTTTGTGGTGGAACTATAGGAGCTGTTTTACTTATGGTTTTTGCTCCAGCACTTTCATCTGTTGCATTATTATTTCATTCTGCTGAATATTTTGCCTTAATGGTTGTGGGCCTCTCGGCAATTGCGGCGTTCGCCGGTACTGGGCAAGTCGCCAAAGCATTGCTGATGACTGTAGTTGGCTTGATGCTGGGTACAGTAGGTGAGGGAACAATGTTCAGTTTACCTCGTTTTACAATGGGAATTATGGATCTTCAATCAGGTTTAAGCTTTGTAACATTAGCTATGGCAATGTTTGCTTTACCAGAAGCTCTTTTTCTTGTTTTAAATCCCCCTAAACCAGGTTCAGGAAAAAGTGAAGAAATTAAAGGGCTAAGCATAACTCGGCAAGAAGCAAAATCTATTGCGCCAGTTATTGGTAGGCAGTCTATTCAAGGGTTCTTTATTGGTGTTTTGCCAGGAGCTGGAGCGACAATTGCGAGTTTTCTCGGATATGCAGTTGAACGTAATATTGCGCCAAAAGGAGAGCAAAAAGAATTTGGAAAAGGTTCTATAAAAGGTTTGGCGGCCCCCGAAACAGCAAATAATGCAGCATGTACTGGATCATTTGTTCCACTTTTGACACTTGGGATACCTGGATCTGGAACAACTGCTATTCTTTTGGGTGCATTAATTGCATTAAATGTAACGCCTGGTCCAAGGTTAATGATTGATGAGCCTCAAATATTTTGGGCAGTTATAATTTCAATGTATATTGGTAATATTGTGCTACTAGTCCTTAATTTACCTTTAATTCCGTATATTGCCAAAATATTAACTATTCCACGAAATTATCTTATTCCATATATTTTATTCTTTACGCTAATGGGAGCATATATTGGGCAAAATAATGCAACAGAATTATTAATATTGGTAGGGTTAGGTGTTTGTGCAACTGCACTGAAATTTGCTGATTATCCACTGGCGCCATTATTGATAGGTTTTATTCTAGGTGGAATGCTTGAAGATAATTTTGCACGATCAATGCAATTATATGATGGTGTAGCTTTTATTACAGCAAGGCCAATGACAATGATTTTATTAGCTTTAGCAGTTTCATTGATTTTATTACCTAGTATTAGGTCAAAACAGGCAAAAATTAAGGCAAATAGGGTCGCAGACGGAGATTGAAATTTATAAAATATTTTTGGTTTTAAGTATTTAAGAGTCCTTTGAAATGAAATATTTTAAATTATATTACTAACTTGATCTTTGTTAAACTCTTTGCAATGATCTACCTTTCATTATGATATTAAATATTTAATTGGGAGGTTTTATATGTTTCATAAAATACTATTAACTACGGCAGCAATTGCAGCTTCTACAGTGACTGTTTCTGCGGAAACAATCCGATGGGCAAGAGCAGGTGATGCTATAACCATGGATCCACATGCTCAAAATGAAGGTCCAACACACGGAATGAATCATCAAATTTATGATTCACTACTTCAACGTGATATGTCTGGAAATATCATACCTTCATTAGCGCTTAGCTGGGCTGCTTTAGCTGACAATCCAAATGTTTGGCGTTTCAATTTACGCCAAGGTGTATCATATCATGATGGTGCGGCTTTTGACTCCGAAGACGTTGTTTTCTCTTTAAACCGTGCAATGGCAGATGGTTCTGAAATGAAAGAATTATTGTCATCAATAAAAGACATAAGGGCTGTTGATGCCCATACCGTTGATATTGAAACAAATGGTGCAAATCCATTGTTAGTAAATAATCTTACAAATATGTTCATGATGGACAAAGATTGGTCGACTGCTAATGATGTTTTAACACCACATGATGTTGCTAAAGGCGAAACAAATTTTGCAACAATGAACACAAACGGTACAGGCGCATTTATGCTTGTAAGTCGTTCAGTTGACGAAAAGACTGTCCTTACATCAAACCCTAACTATTGGGGTAAAGATATATATCCAAATCAAGTAACAGATATCATTTACACACCTATTCAATCGGCAGCCACGCGTGTAGCTGCATTATTGTCAGGTGAAGTTGATATTATTCAAGATGTTCCGGTTCAAGATTTAGGCCGTGTTTCAGGGACTGATGGATTGAATGTTGCTACAGCTGCTCAAAACAGAGTAATTTTCTTTGGATTGGATACAGTAGAAGGGCCAACAAGCAATCTTAAAGTACGTCAAGCAATGAACATTGCTATAAACCGTGACGCAATTAAAAAGATTGTAATGCGAGAACAGTCAGATCCAACAGGAGTTATTATGCCTCCATTTGTTAATGGATGGACAGAAGCTCTAAATCAATACCCTGATTATGATATTGATGCTGCTAAAGGTTTGATGGCAGACGCTGGGTTTGCTAATGGATTTGATATTACATTAAATTGTCCAAATGACCGATACATTAATGATGAAGGAATCTGCCAAGCAGCCGTTGGAATGATGGCTAGAATTGGTATCAATGTAACGCTTGATGCAAAACCAAAGGCACAACATTTTCCAATTGCTAAAGGCGGCGAAGCTCCTTTTTATATGTTAGGCTGGGGCGTTCCAACTTTCGACTCTCACTATATATTTAACTATTTAGTGCATACACAAACGGACAAGCGTGGTTCATGGAATCCAACTGGATACTCTAATGCCGATGTTGATGCTATGATTGTTAGCCTAGAGTCTGAAACTGATTTAGCAGCGCGTGATGCGACAATTGCGAAAATCTGGTCAGCGGTACAAGATGCTCAAATGTATCTTCCAATTCATAATCAAGTATTAAACTGGGGTATGAAGAATAATATTGATTTTGATGTTCAACCTGAAGACACACCTCATTTTCAATTCCTAAAATTTAAATAAAATATCATTGCACCAGCCAACTAATGTCATGGCTGGTGCAACTTAAATTATATTTTTAATTTTTTTCAATTACTATCATTTAGTGGAGAACTTTTTGTTGTGATTATTTTATATGTTACAACTTGTGAAAGAATATTATGCTAGTAATTATTTTCAGACGCTTAGGACAATCCGTATTAGTATTATTCTTGGTTGCGTTAATTTCTTTTTTAATTTTTCGTTATGTTGGCAACCCTGTTGATAATTTGATGGGGCAAGAAGCTACATTGGCACAGCGAGCTGCTTTAGAGGAAGCATTAGGTCTTAATGATCCGTTTTATAAACAATATTTTAGCTTTGTTTGGAATGCTTTAAACTTTGATTTTGGTAATTCTTATAGGGGTGCATTGCCAGTTTCAGATTTAATAGCAAGCAGACTCCCAGCAACAATAGAATTAGCATTAACATCTGCCATCTTCGCTTTGTTTTTTGGTGTCATTACTGGAATATATACAGCAATTAGACGCGGTGGGTATTTAGCAAATATTATCTTATCTACTTCCTTAATTGGTGTTTCTCTTCCTACATTCCTAATCGGTGTATTGCTAATATGGTTATTTGCCGTTGAATTGAAATGGTTACCATCCTTTGGGCGAGGGGATGTTGTTCAGCTGGGATGGTGGTCAACTGGATTTTTAACTCTTTCAGGTATTAAATCTCTAATTTTACCAAGTATAACACTAGGACTATATCAATTAACATTAATCATGCGTTTAACTCGTTCTGAGATGCTTGAAGTGATGCGTCAGGATTATGTTAGATTTGCAAAAGCTCTTGGTTTATCATCTAAGCAAGTAAATTATAAACACGCGCTTCCAAATACGCTTGTGCCTGTTGTTACCATAGCAGGCCTACAATTGGGTTCTATTGTTGCATTCGCTATTGTTACGGAAACTGTATTTCAGTGGCCTGGTGTTGGATTGTTATTTATTAACGCAGTATATTTTGTTGATATACCTGTTATGAGTGCATACTTACTACTTGTTGGAGTTCTGTTTGTGATTATTAACCTGTTTGTTGATTTATTATATTTAGCAATTGATCCGCGTCTGCGTGATAGTAATAGTAGTGAATAGAGAGCAATATGCGTAGGTTTTTAGAATCTGATTTTTTGTATGATTTTTTGAGAGCTCCAGTAGCAATAGTCTCTTTTTGTGTGGTTTCTATTCTTGTTCTAAGTGCAATATTTGCTCAATTTATTGCTCCAACAAATCCATTTGATCCGGCAAGTCTAGAGTTAATGAATGGTTTTACACCACCACTGGAGCCCAATATGTATACTGGGGAGGTTTTTCTCCTGGGAACAGATGATCAAGGGCGTGATTTATTTTCTGCAATTCTATACGGACTTCGCATCTCTCTCTTTGTTGGATTAATGGCCGTGTCATTGGCTATGACCATGGGAGTGATATTAGGTTTAATTGCGGGATATGTAGGTGGGTGGCTTGATAATTTGATCATGCGACTAGCAGATATACAAATGACTTTTCCATCTATTCTGATTGCAATGCTTATATTTGGTGTAGCCCGTGGACTTTTGCCTCCAGAATTACGTTATGAAATGGCTATTACAGTATTAATCATATCTATAGGATTATCTGAATGGGTACCATTTGCGAGAACTGTGCGTGGTTCGACTATGGTTGAAAAGGAAAAAGAATATATTGCTGCAGCACAACTAATTGGTTTAAAAAAATGGCAAATAATGATTAGGCATATTTTGCCAAATGTACTTGGGCCAGTTCTTGTAATCGCAACAATAACTTTTGCTTTAGCAATTATAGCGGAAGCCACTCTTTCTTTTCTTGGAGTTGGTGCACCTCGCACAGAACCCAGTTTGGGGACATTGATTAGGGTTGGGCAAGATTTCTTATTTTCTGGAGAATGGTGGATTTTATTATTTCCTGCTCTTACGTTACTAGCTTTAGCCCTAGCAGTAAATTTGCTTGGTGATTGGCTCAGAGACACACTAAACCCGAGGCTCAAGTGATGGCTGAAAATTTACTTGAAGTTAGAAATATATCTGTAACTTTTAAAACTCGTTATGGAATATTAAAAGCACTAGATAATTTATCTTTAAATGTAAAAAAAGGTGAGATTTTGGGTTTAGTTGGTGAATCTGGTGCTGGAAAATCTATGACAGGTGCTGCGATTTTGGGGTTAATAGATGCACCAGGTCAATTATCTAGTGGTGAAATTTTTTATAAAGATGAATGCATAAGTGATGCACCTGAAGCTGTTCGCGGGCATGAAATTTCAATGATCTTTCAAGACCCACTTATGAGTTTAAATCCATTAAGAAAAATTGGTGATCAACTTGTTGAAACAATTTTAACGCATATGAATATCTCTAAATCAGAAGCGATTAAGAAAGCTAAGAATGGTTTAAAGGAAGTGGGAATCGATCCAAGTCGTCTTAATTCATATCCTCATACTTTTTCTGGAGGCATGAGACAAAGAGTCGTTATTGCTTTAGCCTTAGCTCCTGAGCCATCACTAATCATAGCGGATGAACCAACGACAGCATTAGACGTATCTGTTCAAGCTCAAATATTAGATTTGCTGAAAAAACTTTGTAAAGAGCGTGGAACATCTATTATACTAGTAACTCACGATATGGGGGTTATTGCAGAAACAACTGACAGAGTAGGTGTTCTTTATGCTGGTCGTTTGGCTGAAATTGGAAATACCCGTGAGGTGTTAACTGATCCGAAACACCCCTACACAAGAGGCTTAGTAGAATCTACGCCACGCATAGACTCAAATTCATTTAAAAAATCACTTTTTCAGATACCTGGATCAATGCCAAAGTTAGATGCAATGCCAAGCGGATGTGCTTTCCATCCACGATGTGCATTTGCTAGTGATATATGCACAAAAAAAATTCCTCCAATACTACACAAGCGTGCAGCATGTTGGTTATTGGAAAATGGAGAATTGTGATATGAGCTTTGTACAGGCAATCGATTTAAGCAGAACATTTGATTTATCAGATCCATTTATTGTGCGGGCAATAAGTAGAAGCCCGAAGCGTATCCTCACAGCAGTGGATAGAGTGAGTTTTTCTATTGAAAAGGGCACCACTTATGCCCTTGTGGGCGAAAGTGGTTCAGGAAAATCAACAATAGCTAAGATGGCAGTTGGTCTCTTGAGGCCAACTAATGGTTCACTTCTAGTGGATGGAATGAATTTAAATGACCCTAAATTGGCAAAAGAGGAAACATTAGCTTTAAGAAGACGTATTCAGATGGTTTTTCAATCTCCGTATGCGAGTTTAAATCCACGTTGGAGAGTTAAAGATATTTTGTCTGAACCAATAAAAGCATTTAATTTAATCGAAAATCCAAAAGCCCAAATAGATCGAGTGCATGAACTCCTAGAGCAAGTTGGCCTTGCTTCAAGTGACGCAAATAAATTTCCTCATGAGTTTTCGGGCGGTCAGCGCCAACGTATATCTATTGCTAGGGCTTTATCATCAGAACCAGAAATAATTGTTTGTGATGAACCTACATCTGCACTTGATGTCTCTGTTCAAGCACAAGTTTTGAATCTTTTGAAATCTTTGCAAAAAAAATATGCTCTAACTTATTTATTTATAACTCATGATCTTGCCGTAGTATCAACTATGGCAAATAAGATCGGTGTATTAAATCAAGGAAAATTAGTAGAAGAGCAAACTCCTGAGATTTTATTTTCTAAACCAAAAAATTCATATACAAAAATGCTTTTGAATTCTGCCCCTAAGATAAACTTCTAGTTTTCTAAATATGTTTTTGACTTGTATAAATGAATATCTAAATATATATGATTAATTGAATATGTTTTTAAATAATTACTAATAAATCTAAAGGTATAGAATCTTGGAAACTGAATTTACACCAATAACCTCCTTAGCGGGTGGAGCACTTATAGGTTTATCCGCAGTAATGTTGATGGCTTCACATGGTAAAATAGCTGGAATAAGTGGTATTGTTTCTAGGATTTTACCCCCTGCGATTCAAAAAGAAAGTATACCTTTTGGAATAATATTCATACTTGGATTGCTATTGGCTGTTCCAATTTGGAATTTATTCTTTGTAGAAATAGAACGCCAAGCTGTATCAGATAATTACTTTATTTTGGGCATTGCCGGTTTATTAGTTGGATTTGGTTCTTCGTACGGAAATGGTTGTACAAGTGGTCATGGAGTATGTGGTCTTTCAAGAGGTTCTACACGTTCAATAATTGCAACTGTTACATTTATGTTTACTGGTTTTTTGACAGTTTATATTTTAAGAAACACATTGGGGTTGTAAGAAATGAAATATATTACTCTATTATTTTCTGGTATAATCTTTGGCATTGGGTTGGTTCTATCTGGAATGACTAATCCTCTAAAAGTTCAAAATTTTTTAGATTTGTTTGGTTTGTGGGACCCAAGTTTAGCTTTTGTTATGGGTGGGGCAATTTTTGTAGCTTTACCAGGATTTTGGTTGGTTCAAAAACAGAAAAAACCATTTTTTAGTAAAGAATTTGATTTACCAAAAAGAAAAGATTTGGATTTTAGATTAATCTTTGGTGCAGGAGTATTTGGAATAGGCTGGGGCATTGGTGGGTTGTGTCCAGGGCCAGCACTTACATCTCTTACTTTTTTTGATTTTGGTATTTATATTTTTGTTATATCAATGATCATGGGCATGTTGATTGCAAAAAAAATATAGTAAGTTATTTTAGATTGCAGAGTTTAAATTATCCACCCTGCAATCTAATTAGTTGGTTTATATTTCTAATGCTAACTTAATTAAGTCCTGAGAAAATTGTTGTGTATTTGCGGGCATTTCCCCATCTTGAATTCTTGCTTGTTCATAAAGTACACGGCAAGTGGCTTTTTGCAATTCTGAACTAATCGAAGGCAGCTTTTTGATAAGTTCATGATTTTTATTAATTTCAATAACTTTCTTGCTACCCTCAAAATCTTGACCTTGTGCCTTTAGTATTCTTTCTAAATTAAAATCAAGACCACCTTCTCCAGCAATTAATCGAACGGGGCTATCCACTAGGCTAGATGAAATCTGTGCATCTTGTATTAAATCGCCTAAACAATCCTTAATGAGTGATGTGTATATTTCATCTTTTTCTGTATTTTCTTCACTAGGTTTGGTTGTATCACTTCCAGTCGATGAAATATCGTATTTGTCTCTAGAGATTGACACAAATTGCTTATCTTCAAAATTTTGCATTTGTGAGATCCAAAAAGCATCAATGGGATCAGTCATGAGCAATACATCAATACCTTTAGCTTTAAAGCCTTCCAAATGTGGACTGCTTTTGGCTTGAGGAAGTGTATCTGCTGTTAAATAATAGATTTGTTCTTGGCTACTTGTGAAGTTATCAATGTAATTTTTGAGTGTTATAAGTTTATCTTCTTTGTGTGAATGGACTTTGATTATTTCAGCAATCTTTTTTCTATTTTCAAAATCTTCATATAAACCTTCTTTAATAACTTTACCAAAATTAGCCCAGAAGGCATCATATGCTACTTCATCTTTCGTTAATTTCTTTTTTAGTCCAGAGATAACACGTTTGGTAATTGCTTTTGATATTTTTTTGAGTACTGGGCTGTTTTGAACCATCTCACGACTTACATTCAAATCTAAACTTGATGTATCTAATATTCCTTTTACAAATCGTAACCAAGTAGGAATTATATCTTGAATATCATCTGTAATAAATACTCTGTTTATATATAAACTTATGTTTGTTTTTCTGTCAGGCTCAAATAAGTCAAAAGGAGCTTGAGTTGGAACAAACAAAAGATTTGTAAATTCTAATGTTCCTTCTGATCTATTATGTAATGTTAAAAAGGGATCATCAAATGTACTGAAATTTGAATTGTAGAAATCTTTATATTCATCAGATGAAATATCTTGAGCTTGTTTGGTCCATAAAGCTTGCGCTGAATTTACTTGCTTGCTCTCACCATTAGTTTCTTTAATCTTTACCGGAACTTGAATGTGATCAGAATATTTTTTTATTAGAGTTTGAATTTCTGCACTATCACTGTAATTTTTTGCATCTTTCTTTAAATAAAGTTTGATTGAGGTTCCAACAGGAAATTCGCTACTAGACTCCGAAATAGAATATCCACTTTGTCCATCACTTTCCCATATACTGGTATCTTTAGTGCCTGCTTTGCGAGAAGTTACTTCTACTGTTTCTGAAACCATAAAAGCTGAATAAAAGCCAACTCCAAATTGTCCAATTAATGTTTGTTCCAAACTTTTCTGATCTTCTTCATTATCATTTTCTTTCAAAAAATTTGCTGTACCAGATTGAGCGATTGTTCCAAGTGTTTCTGCAAGCTCTTTTTTATTTAAACCGATACCAGTATCAATAATTTCGATAGTTTTTTTCTTTTTATCTACAATAATTTCTATTTGATCATCGTTTGGATTAAGAAGATCAGGTATGGTTTGCCCCATAAATCTACGTTTTTGAATCGCATCAGAAGCATTTGATAAAAGTTCTCTCAGAAATATATCTCTATCTGAATATAAAGAATTTATCACTATATTTAATATTTTTCCAGTATCAGCTTCAAAAGCTTGTGAGAATTTATCCATTTTTCTACTCCTAATTTTTTTGTTGCTTTACGCATTTTCTTATTGGAATTCAAGGGTTTCAAATAATCATCAATGTTTAGATTTATTGGTTGTTTGTCGAAAAAAAAAGATCACAATAATGAATATTACAAACATATTTTGAATGATGATCTCTAAAAGGTAATTATAGGTAATAAAAATGCAAAATAGAATATTTGGTATTATGGATAATGGTGAAAATGTTTATTTAATAAAATTATTTTCAAATGAGCTCTCTGTAAACATACTTACTTTTGGGGCAATATTACAAAATATGCATTTTAAGCAAAGGTCAGTAGTATTAGGATATAATGAGCTACAACCATATATTAAAAATAAATTTTATTATGGCGCTGTAATTGGGCGTTTTGCAAATAGGTTGAAAAATGGATATGCAAAACTATCACATGGAACTATACAAGCGGATATCAATACTGATACAGGGCATCATATTCATGGAGGATCTAAAGGTAGCTGTTACAAAAATTGGCAAATTTTAGAACAGTCACAATCGCATGTTGTTTTGGAAGTTCTACTTCCTGATGGTGAGATGGGATTTCCTGGAAATTTAAGGACACAAGTTAAGTATGAATTGCTGTCAAATTCTTCTTTAAAAATAGAAATATCTGCAACAACAGATGCAGAAACATTATGTAGTTTTGCACACCATAGTTATTTCAACTTAAAGGGAGGAGGGACCATTGAGGGGCATGAATTGCAGATTGAAGCTGATAGCTATATCGATGTTGATTCAGAGGGAATTCCATTAGACCTATGTAGTGTCAGTAAAAGTCAATTTGATTTCAGGGCAAAGAAAAAGCTGTCCTCTTTTGAAACGTTAGATCATAATTTTTGTATTTCAAATTATCGAACTAAAATAAAAAACGTTGCCAAGCTATCATATGAATCAGTTTCCATGGATCTAATGAGTTCTGAGCCAGGCTTGCAGGTTTATACAGGTCATAAGCTTGGCGTAGCACTCGAGCCTCAACTTTGGCCTGATGCGCCAAATAATGAGTTTTATCCATCTGCATTGTTGGGCCCTAATGAGAAATATCTACAAGAAACTATACTACGTTTTTCCGATGAAAATCTCTGATATGTTTTGCAGCATCTGCAGGCATGACATCGACTAAAAATAAGCCAGTGATTTGTTCAACAGATGCCAAATATTTCATTTTGTCATCGCCGCGTTGTAATGGCCAAAACTGAATATGATATGGCCAATATTGTGAATAGTTTCTTGCTGAGAATGCATGCCATAAAACATATGGCATGGGACTATTGAAGATATTATCAAAGAATTTCACTTGAGCCTTAATAGCATTTGAGATGTCATTTATTTCATCATCAGTCATTTCACTTGGTTTTGAATGGTGTACTTTTGGCAAGATCCAAGTTTCATATGGATATCTTGAAAATTCGGGGCAAAACGTCAAAGTGTGTTCAGTTTCAGCAACAATTAATTCAGTTTTTATATTTTTGATCAAAGATGAAAATACATTATTTTTCTTTGCATTTTCCATTTGGCGTTCAATATTTGGAGGCAAATCTCCAAACGCATATATTTGACCGTGTGGGTGGGGTAATGAAGTGCCAACAAAATCACCACGATTTTCAAATGGCAATACGTATGAAATATTATTGTCATCCATGATTTTTTCAAATCTATCACTTAAGGCGTTCAACAGTAGGATAATATTCGAGATCGATAAGTCAGCTAATGAACCTAATGGATTTGGTGTATAAACTACTACTTCACATGTACCGTATGCAGAAGTATCTTTTTTAAATTCAGATGATACATTGGACAAGCCAGGCCAACGATTTTGAAAAATAGCAACTTCAAAATCTTCAACAGGAATTTCTCCAGGGTGTCCATTAATTTGAACTGCTGCTAGCGGATTATATTCTGGTGGGGGGGCTAAAGTGCGAATATTCCGACTTGGGTTAAAGTATACTGGTTCATCTCGTAAAGGGTGTATTTTTTTAAATGGTTGATTTGCTTTTTCTAATGGTTCCAAATCATTTGTAATATTATAGGTCCGCTCTTTTTCAGAATAAAGCCAAAGAGCACGCCCATCCAATTTTTCATGATGGTGTATATGAAATTTCAAATCAATAATCCTAATATTTGTTGACGATACTAATAAAAAACTGCAACCGTACAAGAATGAAAATGATTGATTTATTAGAAAACCACAAGAGCAAGTTTGGTGATGTCATAGCTAGTGCATTTGCCCCGGGTCGGGTAAATCTAATCGGAGAATATACAGACTTTAACGATGGATTGGTATTGCCAATGCCACTGCCTTTGGGCGTTTATATATTCATCAGCAAAGGTCCAAGTGGTACCTTAATCGCCAACTCAGAGCAATTTGAAAAAGAAACGAAGAGATTTATTGGAGATAAGCCAAATGGGGATTGGACAGATTATCTACTGGGTGCACTAGAAGTAAGTGGTCTGGATAAAACTATAGGGCTTTGTGTTTCCGTCTATAGTGATTTGCCTGTTGGAGCATCAGTAAGCTCATCTGCGGCAATACAAGTTGCAATGCTTAAAGCTTTACGAGAAGGCTTTAATCTTGTTATTTCGGATGAAAATATAGCAAAACTAGCTCAAAAAGCAGAAAATGAATACGTTGGAGTGCAGTGTGGTCTTATGGACCAAATGGTTATTTCAGTAGGAAAACAAAACTCTGCATTATTATTTGATATACAATCTGGAAAAACAGAAAATTTAGAATTTTTTGATAATGTTAATGTCCTGACAATTCATTCAGGAGTGAGCAGAAAGCTGAAAGATAATGCATATAATGATAGGAGAGCTTCTTGTGATAGAGCCTGCAAAGATATGGGAATTAGTAGTTTAAGAAGCGCAACTTTAAGTGATTTATCCAAAGTAAAAAATTATGATGATCGAATTAAATCTCAACATGTAATTTCTGAAAATTTAAGAGTATTAGAATGTGTGAAAGCATTAAGAGATAATGACACAAAACTATTTGGCAAAATAATGAATGAAGGTCACAAAAGTTTGTCAAAAGATTTTTGTGTTTCAACAGAAAAAATGGATACCATGGTAACTTTCTCCCAAGATTTCGGCGCGCTCGGTGCGAGGATGACTGGAGCAGGCTTTGGCGGATGCATTGTTGTGTTAGCGGATAGAGAATGTGCAAAAAACTTAGTGCCTGAACTTACAAATTTAATAAAAGGGACTTGGCTTGTTTCAGATATGCAATTTTAAATGCGCTTTCCAGTTTCCTTATCGAAATATAGCAAATCTTCCTCTTTGATTTTTAAGCCGACTTTTGCATTCAATTTTGGAATATTTTTTTCACGATGCTCTACAACTAATTTTAGATTATCTTTACCAGATAAATATAAATAGGTTACTCCTCCCAATTCTTCAATTAGGTCGATATTCATATTTCCAGATTTTTTTAATTTAATATCATTTGGGCGTATGCCTGCAGTTACTTTACTGAAACCATTTATTTTTTTTAATGCAATATCTGGGAATTGATTGGAAACTAATGTGTCATTTTTATTTGTTAATTCAAAAAAATTCATTGCGGGTGAACCAATGAAACCAGCTACAAATCGATTCTTTGGGTTGCTATACAATTCCATTGGCGTTCCGACTTGTTCCACTATGCCATCGTTTAAAACTACTATCTTATCCGCTAAAGTCATAGCCTCCACTTGATCATGCGTTACGTAAATCATTGTTGTACCAAGTTCTTTATGAAGTCGTGCTAACTCAACACGCATTTCAAGGCGTAATTCTGCATCTAGATTTGAAAGTGGTTCATCAAAAAGGAAAACTTCTGGACCTCTAACAATTGCGCGACCAATTGCAACCCTTTGCCTTTGCCCGCCTGACAAAGCTTTTGGTTTACGATCTAGATATGGTTCAAGTTTTAAAATTTCTGTTGCTTTATTTACTTTTTCGTTGATTTCATCTTTTGGAGTTTTGTTCATTTTTAAACCAAAACCCATATTTTCTCTTACTGTCATGTGTGGGTACAATGCATATGATTGAAAAACCATGGCGACCCCTCGATCTGAGGCGTCAACATTAGTTACATCTTCTGATCCGATGTAAATATTTCCTGATGTTGTATTTTCCAAACCTGAAATCATACGTAATAAAGTTGATTTTCCACATCCGGATGGTCCAACAAATACACAAAATTCACCGTCCTCTATTTTGAGATCGATACCATGAATCACTTCAATACTACCATATTTTTTGATTGTTTTAGATAATATTACATTTGCCATTAGGATCCCATAGAATAAAATTTAATGTTAATTGTCAAAAAATGAGACTTTTTGATCTCTCAACCGCTTCAAAATGCTGATAATTTTTTAAAGCTCATTAAATCTAACTTGTAAAGAGTGGAAATATAATCATGATAATCGTTACCGCTAACAAAAAAAAGTTTGGGAGAAACTTATGAATTTTAAATTTAAGACATCTGTTGCATCAGCAGTTACTTTTGCGCTTATGGCAAGTACAGCTTTTGCTGGTACTTTAGTTATAAATACTGATACATCAGATCCAGCGCCAAAAGCAGCATTTGAGCAACTTATAAAAGATTTTGAAGCTGAAAACTCAGATATAACAGTTAAATGGAACCTTTTTGATCACGAAGGTTATAAAACTTCTATCAGAAATTTCTTAACAGCCGATGCTCCAGATCTTGCAAACTGGTATGCTGGAAACAGAATGTTACCATATGTTAATGCAGGCCTTTTTGAGCCAGTTGATGATGTTTGGGCCTCAGCTGGTTTGAATGACACATTAGCATCTGCTTCAGCATCAATGACGATTGATGGTAAGAAGTGGGGGGTACCTTATACTTATTACAATTGGGGTGTTTATTATCGCAAAGATATTTTTGAGAATTTAGGAATTGGTATTCCTAAAACTTGGGATGATTTTAAAGCCGCTGGAGCAACACTTAATGCCAATGGTGTAAAACCAATAACGATTGGTTCGAAGTACCTTTGGACAGCTGGTGGTGTGTTTGATTATATGAATCTTAGAACCAACGGGTATGATTTCCATATGGCTTTAACAAAAGGTGAAGTTTCTTGGACTGATGACCGCGTAAAAGCTACTTTCGCAAACTGGAAAGAGTTAGTTGACGCAGGTTTCTTCATTGATAACCATGCTGCTTTATCTTGGCAGGAAGCTTTAGCACCTATGGTTCAAGGTGATGCAGCAATGTATGTAATGGGTAACTTTGCTGTAGCACCACTTCGCGAAGCGGGATTAAGTGATGATCAGTTAGGATTTTTCCAATTTCCACAAATCAATCCTAATATTGATATGGCAGAAGAAGCTCCAACAGACACTATTCACATCCCAGCAAATGCAAAAAACAAAGTGGATGCAAAGAAGTTCTTGGCATTTTTAGGGCGTGCTGATGTTCAAACTAAAATAAATGCAACATTAGGACAACTTCCAATTAACAAGAATAGTTCTGTAAGTGATGACAAATTCTTGCAGGCTGGAATGTCAATGCTCTCAAGCACAACTGGCGGCATCGCGCAATTCTTTGACAGGGATGCACCTGCAGAAATGGCGCAAGCTGGAATGGAAGGTTTCCAAGAATTTATGGTTAAACCAGAACGTTTAGACGCTATTCTAAAAAGATTAGAAAAAGTTCGTACTCGAGTTTATAAATAATACTGGTATCCAGCACGTACAAATGCGTGCTGGATATTTTGCATAGATGATTAATATGAATTCTTATTTCAAAAAAAATAAATTAAAGATTGCACCATGGCTATTTATGGCTCCTGGACTTTTGATGTTCATAACCTATGTCATTTGGCCAATTGCAGGATCCATAAATATAAGTTTTTATGACTGGGATGGTCTTGGTGAGAAAACATGGATTGGCATGGGTAATTATGTTGAACTATTTGATGATGAGGCTTTTTATAAATCACTTAAGAATAATTTTATTTGGTTAATATTATACATGTTAGCAGTTCCAATTGGATTGTTTATGGCACTATTTTTAAATCAATCTGTAAGAGGAATAAGAATTTACAAATCAATGTTCTTCTTTCCCTTCGTTATTTCGCAAGTTGTAGTTGGATTGGTGTTCTCTTGGTTTTATGACCCAAATTTTGGGTTATTAAATATAGTCATAGAGTTTTTTGGGGGTACTGGAATTGCTATATTAGCTGATGAGCGATACGTGACTTATGGCATTATCGCTGCTGGATTATGGCCACAAACAGCATATTGTATGATTTTATATTTAACAGGATTAAACGCTGTAGATTCTGAACAAATTGAAGCTGGTCGATTAGATAACGCTAAAGGTTGGAAAATGTTGTGGTATATTATTTTACCTCAACTAAAACCAGCAACTTTTATTGCGATAGTTGTCACAGTGATTGGTGCTTTGAGAAGTTTTGATATGGTTTCAATAATGACTGCGGGAGGTCCTTGGGGGTCAAGCCGAGTATTAGCTTATTACATGTATGAAAAGAGTTTTTCAGAATATGGATTTAGAATGGGGTATGGTGCAGCCATTGCGGTAATATTATTTCTTATAATGATGGTTTACATAACATTTTTCTTATTGAAGATGTATCGAGACGAGAAAGCAAATTAACTATGTTTCCAAAGCCGATTGAAAATACAAATATCCTTACTCAATCTGTTTACAAAACAGCATTACCAATAGTTTTAATTCTTTGGTTGTTGCCGCTTATAGCAGTAGCATTGACCTCTTTTCGTTCAGGCGGAGACCTAATATCAGGAAATTATTGGGGATGGCCAACTTCATTTGACCTTTATGAAAATTATACATCTGTTTTTAAAAATACGCCACTTGCTCAATACATGTGGAATAGTTTCAGAGTGACTATTCCCACTGTATTTGGTGCTGTCGCTTTGTCATGTATGACTGGTTTTGCTTTGGCGGTTTATAATTTTAAAGGTAATATATTAATATTCTTTCTATTTATTGCAGGAAACTTTGTACCCTTTCAGATATTGATGGTACCTGTACGTGATTTGTCTGTTCAAATGGGTGTCTATAACTCAGTTTGGGCTTTGATATTGTTTCACATTGCCTTTCAAGCAGGGTTTTGCACTTTATTTATGCGAAATTTTATAAAAGCATTACCGCGAGAACTTATTGAAGCCGCACGTGTTGAAGGTGTCAATGAATTTCAAATATTCTGGTATATAGTAATTCCACTTATGAAACCTGCTATTGCTGCGCTGTCTGTATTGATATTTACATTTATTTGGAATGATTACTTTTGGGCAACAGTTCTTACTCAGGGAGTTGATTCACAGCCTGTAACAGCTGGATTATACTCTTTGAATGGCCAATGGATTTCACAATGGCATTTAGTGTCAGCAGGATCAATTGTTGCCGCTCTCCCTCCAGTGCTAATGTTTTTCACAATGCAAAAACATTTTATTGCTGGTTTGACATTAGGTGCAGTAAAATGAACGCTTGGCGTTTAGATACTCAAGAACAAACAGTTATAATATCAAGTAATGGTGGTATCCCATTCATTGCTTATTGGGATGTTAAATTAACTTCCAAAGAAGACCTAGCACAATTATTAGATTCGTTTCCTCAGGATTTTAGCGGAGGAGTAATGGATAAAGCTGAATATATAAATTTTTGTCCAACTTCTGGGGATGGGTTTTTAGGTCAACCAGGCATAATTTTACATGATGAGAATGGAATAGACATACTTCCCAACTTTAAATTTATAGATGCTAAAAAAGAAGGTGGAATGGTATTTGAAAGTAGGGATGAATATAATGGATTATCTATTTTTCATAAAATAAGTATCCATGGGGAAGTTTTTAAGTTTCAAACAACTTTACAAAGTAAAAAACCAATAAATGTTGGGTGGTTATCTGCACCAATTATTCCAGATTTTTGTTCGAGTGAGGAGTTTGTTCAGGTTTCAGGTAATTGGACTAATGAGTTTTGTTTTGACAGATTAACCTGGAGGCCTGGTGTTGTAGTTAAAGAAAGTCGTTCTGGAAGAACCAGTCATGAAAATTTTCCTGGTTTAATTCTGTTGAATAAAAACACAACAAATTCTGATGGATCTGCGGTTGGTTTTCATTATGGCTGGTCTGGTGGGCATAGGATGCAGATTGAGGAATTATCTACTGGCCAAAGGCAGATTCAATTTGGGCATTCACAATCCTTTAAGAATGCGCTTACGCAAAAAATATCAACGGCGCCAATGTTTGTTTCAAAATCTTCAAAAGGTCTTAATGGAATTGCTCAATCATTTCAGTCTTTCGTAAGAAAAGAAATTCTTCCATCTACTTTAGAAAAATTACCAAGGCCTGTTCATTATAATTGTTGGGAAGCTATCTACTTTAAACATTCATTAAAAGATTTAAAAGAAATTGCAAAATTGGCTGTAACTTTAGGAGCTGAAAGGTTTGTTCTGGATGATGGTTGGTTTGGGCTCCGAGATGATGACACGTCAAGTCTTGGAGATTGGGAGATAGATAAAAGAAAATACCCAGAAGGGCTAGCGCCATTAATACAGTATGTTAATCAAATTGGAATGGAATTTGGAATTTGGTTTGAACCAGAAATGGTGAGTCCAAATAGTAAGTTGTTTAAGAATAATCCTGATTGGATACTTGGAAAAAAAAATCAAACATTAGGGCGTAATCAATTAGTTTTAGATTTGAATATTAAGGAAGTACAAAGTTATTTATTCGAGAAAATAAGTAAAATATTATTTGAAAATAAGATATCTTACATAAAATGGGATCATAATAGAGTTTTACCTTTTCCTGATCATAATCAAGCAAATGGTTTTTATCGTCTTTTAGATAAATTACGCACAGCTTTTCCAAATGTTGAATTTGAAAGCTGTTCATCTGGTGGCGGAAGAATAGATTATGGTGTTTTGAGCACTACCCACAGGGTTTGGTTATCTGATAGTAATGACGCAATGGTAAGATTTAAAATGCAAAATAATGCAAGCGTCTGGTTGCCATCGGAAGTTATAGGGTCACATGTTGGGCCAAGAAAATGTCATACTTCAGGTCGTATTTTTGACATTTCGCTTAGAGCTTGGGTGGCTGCAAGTAGGCATATGGGTTTTGAAATGGATCCACGAGAGCTTACTGATGAAGAAGTGAAAATACTAAGAGCTGTTACTGATTGGTATAAAGAAAACCGCCATTGGATGCATAAAGCTATTTTCCATAGATTAGACTTGAGTGATAAATCTCAAATTGGTGAAATTCAGGTATCAATTGATAATGAAAAATTTGTCTCATTTGTGGTGCAAATGGAACAATCTGTTTACAGTTCACCTAAGCCAGTTATGTTAACGGGCTTAGATGCAAACTCTATTTATAAAATAAATTTAATTACACCTGATAATGCGGCGCAAGTTTCAAGAGGTAGAATAGCGTTAAGAGACAAAGAGTTATTGCTTTCAGGCCAATTCTTGATGTCGCGGGGAGTAAATTTACCTTGTGCTTTCCCCGGATCTATTTGGGTAATTGAAGGACATAAAATATGACTAATCCAAAACTTGGTACATGTTATTATCCTGAGCATTGGCCACGGGAAATGTGGGAAAAAGACGCTTTGCGCATGGTTGAATTAGGATTATCTTGGGTTCGAATAGGTGAGTTCTGTTGGAGTCGAATTGAACCCCAGGAAGGTTCATTTGACTTTGAATGGTTGGATGCTGTTGTAGAGGTTTTGCGTAGGCATAATTTAGACATAATAATGGGAACACCAACTGCTACACCTCCAAGATGGGTGCTGGATAAATATCCTGATATGCTTGCAGTTGATAAAATGGGAAATGAGCGAAAATTTGGATCGCGTCGACATTATTGTTTTAGCCATTTGGGATACAGGAAAGAGGCTGCTCGGATTACTCGTGAAATAGCAAATAGATATGGTTCAACAGTACAGGCCTGGCAAACAGATAATGAGTATGGGTGCCATGATACCACATTATCATATAGTATGGCTGCCTTAATTGGTTTTAGAGATTGGTTGGCGCAAAAATATCAATCACCTAATGCATTAAACAAAGCATGGGGAAATGTATTCTGGTCTATGGAAATAAATGAATTTTCAGACATTGAATTACCTAATTTAACTGTTACTGAAGCAAATCCATCTCATGTGATGGATTTTAGACGTTATTCATCTGATCAAGTTGTTGCTTTTAATAGTATTCAAGTAAATATTTTGCGGGAATTTACTTCGAAACCATTAATACACAATTATATGGGAAGAATTACTGCATTTGACCATTATGATGTTGGTGCAGATCTAGATATTGCCAGTTGGGATAGTTATCCGCTTGGTTTTTTAGAAATGGTGTCTGATGCTGATGAAAGTTTTAAAGCAAAATATGCTTATCAAGGAGACCCTGACTTTCAATCATTTCACCATGATTTATATAGGGCTGTGGGGCGTGATCGTTGGTGGGTTATGGAGCAACAGCCAGGTCCAGTTAATTGGGCTTCATACAATCCTGCGCCATTAAAAGGGATGGTACGCTTGTGGTCGTGGGAAGCAATTGCTCATGGAGCTGAGACTGTATGTTATTTTAGGTGGCGCCAAGCACCATTTGCGCAAGAACAAATGCATGCTGGCTTATTACGTGTAGATGATGAGCCAGCTCCAGCTTGGGAAGAAATTGTAGAACTTAATGATGAAATAAATGCATTAACTACGATTGAGCAGGTCACATCAGATGTTGCATTAATATTCGACTATCCATCTCAATGGGCTTGGGAAATTCAACCGCAAGCTTTAAATTTTGATTATTTTCATGAAGTTTTTGACACGTATAGTTGCTTGAAAAAGCTTGGTATAAATGTTGATATTTGTTCTAGTGATGACAAAAAACTTAATGATTATAAAATTGTTTTTGCACCAAGTTTATTTTTAACTAACAATACAATTGAAAATTGCTCTGCACATTTAGTCTTAGGGCCAAGATTTAATTCAAAGACTAAAGATTTCCAAATTCCTAATCCATTACCGCCAAATGTTTCAGGGTTGAATGTGGTTGTGGAGCGTGTGGAAACAATACGACAGAATATGTCGAGACGTTTAAAGAAACCAGGATCAGTTGTCAGGTGGATAGAAGACATTTCTCATGATGCATCAGTTATTGAAGAAACTGAATGTGGAGATCCAATAGTGTTGCAGCAAAATAATAAAACTTATTTAGCTGGTTGTTTGGATCAAGAAGCAAAAAAAAGATTATTTAAGAAATTATTGAAAGATCAAAATATTAAATATTTGGAAATGCCTGATGGTGTAAGGCAAAGATTAACAAAAAATCATCGATTTATCTGGAACTACAGTAATGAAAATCAAAATATTGATGGTATTTCATTGTGCCCGGCAGATGTAAAAATTATAGAAAAAAGATAATAAAAATACTTTGATTAATTTTGAGTATTAATGACTTCGGTTTTCCATTCTTTGCAGCTATTTTTAAGTTTTTCTGAAAGGGGTTTGTCTGTGATTATGATATTTGCATCTGAGAGTGAACAATTAGTCAGCGGCGCTTTCCGTTCAAATTTGAGATAATCAGCAACGACTATAATTTTCCGCGACCTATTAATTGCTGTTTGGCTCACTATGATTTCTTGACCGTCATAATCGAGCAAGTCTCCATCTGTATCAATTGCAGAACATCCAAGAATTGAGTAATCAAACTTAAATTGTTTAACCATTTCTACTGTTAAGCCACCAACTATTCCACCATCAAGACGTCTTAGTATACCTCCAGCTAAAATTATTTCACAATTTTTGTTGGTAGCTAAAATATTAGCTATATTAAGATTGTTTGTAACTACCAATAAATTATCATGATTTAAAAGCTCTCTTGCAACGGCTTCTGTGGTTGTGCCAATATTTATAAATACAGAAGCTCCATTGGGAATTCGTGCAGCGCATTCAGCCGCTATATTTCTTTTTCCGGCTTTATTCAGCAGTCTTCGTTGTTCATATTCAATATTTACAACTCCTGAAGGAACAACAGCACCGCCATGTACTCGTTCAAGTTTCCCTGTTTCTGTTAATCTGGATAGGTCTCTTCTGATTGTTTGAACGGTAACATTATATTTCTCTGCTAAACCGTCGACCGTAACTTTACCGTCTTTACGTGCAATATCTAATATTTCTTTTTGTCTAAAACTTGAGACCATAATTTTTGCTCGCTTAATGTCAGAATATATTTATTTTATAGTTGGATGTTGATCTTTAGTATAGTCTGTTAAAATTCTGTTATTCCATTAATCTATATTAATAGAGCAAATTTAATAATGCAAAATTCAAACAAATACCATCAATAACGAAAATAAACGAACATTCGTTATTGATGGTATTTGTTATTAATGATATTCAAGATTCTATATATTACGGAATTTTTTTATGAATAATTATAAAGATAAAGATAATGATATCGATGTGGATATCTTTGTTATTGGTGGTGGTATTAATGGTTGTGGAATAGCAAGAGATGCTGTTGGGAGAGGATTAAGTGTTGAGTTGGCTGAGATGAATGATTTAGCATCTGCTACATCATCAGCATCAACTAAATTATTCCATGGTGGTCTTCGGTATCTTGAATATTGGAAAGTTCGCCTTGTTCGAGAAGCTTTAATTGAACGTGAGATACTTCTTAAAGCTATGCCACATATTTCTTGGCCTATGCGTTTTGTGTTACCATACCATAAAAATATGCGTTTTGACGTAGATACGCCGACTTCAAAAGTATTAAATATATTAATGCCATGGTTAAAAGGTCGCCGGCCTTCCTGGTTAATTAGACTCGGATTATTTCTATATGATAATTTGGGTGGAAGAGATTTTCTTGAAGGTACAAAAGCTATTGATTTGCCAAACAGTAGAGTAGGTGAGCCTTTAAAAAATAAATTCATCAAGGCATTTGAATATTCTGATTGTTGGATTGAAGATAGCAGATTGGTTATCCTGAATGCTCGTGATGCTGAAATTAGAGGTGCTAAAATTAATGTTCGCACAAAAGTTATATCCGCAGAGCAAAGTAATGGTATTTGGCATTTAACTCTTCAGTCGTTGAAAGATAATACTACTCGTATAGTGAAAGCTCGCTTGATCGTTAATGCGGGTGGTCCTTGGGTTGAGGATATTATTCAAAATACAGTACGCTTAAATAGTTCGGAGGGCGTTCGGTTGGTTCGTGGAAGTCACCTAATTACAAAAAAATTATATGATCACGATAAATGTTACTTTTTTCAAGGTGAAGATGGTCGAATTATTTTCACAATTCCATATGAAACAGATTTTACTCTAATAGGAACTACAGATGTTGAACATTCTGATTTATCTATAAAACCTGAATGTACAACTGAAGAAAAAAACTATCTCATGAATTTTGCGTCAGAATATCTTGAATTAAAAATAACTGACGATGATATTATAAAAACTTATTCAGGTGTTAGACCATTGTATAATGATAATGCCTCCTCAGCATCAGCTGCTACACGTGATTATGTTTTGAGCATCGATCAAACTCTTGGTGCTCCAATTCTTAATGTATTTGGCGGCAAAATTACAACTTATAGAAAATTATCAGAAAATGCTTTAGATAAAATTTCTAAGATACTGCCTAGTGTTGGTTTAAGTTGGACTGCAGGTATTCCTTTACCTGGGGGTGATTTCGATATTCAGGACTTAGAAAATTTAATTAATAAACTATTGAAAAAATATAATTTTCTCAGTCATAAATGGGCAATTAGATTAATTAAAGCTTATGGAACAGATGCTTTTGATCTATTGGGTAATGCTAAAACTGATAAAGATTTAGGCTTAAATTTTGGTGCTACATTAACTGAAAGAGAAGTACTTTGGTTGATTACAAAAGAATATGCACAGACTGCTGATGACATTATATGGCGTCGCTCAAAATTAGGGTTGAGACTTTCTGATAAAGAAATTCATATACTTTCAGAGTGGATAAATAATAACTTAACAAAATAAATTAATAATTTATCATACTATAAATTACCAAAGCTAACACTCTTACCATGTAAGTTAAATATTAGTTTTATAGATACATGGAGATTTCAAATGACTTTTATACTAGCAATTGATCAGGGAACTACATCAACACGAAGTATGATATTCGATATTAATATGAATGTTGTTGCAACTGATCAAACAGAATTTAAACAGTATTTTCCAAAATCTGGCTGGGTAGAACATGACCCAAATGATTTGTGGGAAACCACTTTAAAGACTTGTCATAAGGTAATGAATGATCTTGGCAAAGACATGCATAAGATTAAAGCAATTGGTATAACTAACCAGCGAGAAACAGTAATAGTTTGGGATAAAAAGACTGGCGAACCTATTTATAATGCAATTGTATGGCAAGACAGGCGAACTGCCGATATTTGCGAAAAAATGCGCTTAGCCGGAAATGAACAATTAATTACAGATCGTACAGGTTTATTATTAGACCCGTATTTCTCAAGCACTAAACTTAAATGGATATTAGACAACATAAAAGGTGCGCGTGTTCGAGCTGAGAAGGGAGAATTGCTATTTGGGACAGTAGATTGTTTTTTGATTTGGAAACTTACAAACGGTAAAGTTCATGCTACTGACGCTACTAATGCTGCCAGAACTATGCTTTATGATATTCGTAAGGGACATTGGAGTAAAACGATCTGTGATTTACTGGATATCCCAATGAAAATGCTTCCAGAAGTTAAAGATTGTGCTGCAGATTTTGGTGATACTCATTCAAATTTATTTAATAAAACTATACCAATTTGTGGTGTTGCTGGAGATCAACAGGCGGCAACAATTGGACAGGCTTGTTTTAAACCAGGTATGATGAAATCAACTTATGGAACTGGATGTTTTGCATTATTAAATACTGGCGATACTCCTGTAGTTTCAAAAAATAAATTATTAACCACTATTGCTTATCAATTTAATGGAAAGCCTACATATGCTCTTGAGGGGTCAATTTTTGTTGCTGGAGCAGTTGTCCAGTGGTTGAGAGATGGATTGAAAATAATTAGCCACGCCAGTGAAACGCAAGAACTTTCCCAGCAAGCTGATGAAGAACAAAACGTAATTATGGTGCCTGCTTTTGTAGGTTTGGGTGCGCCTTATTGGAACGCCGAATGTCGTGGAGCTGTGTATGGTTTGACAAGAAATAGTGGTGCACCAGAAATTGCAAAGGCTGCTCTTGAAAGTGTTGGATTTCAAACGCGTGATTTACTTGAAGCTATGTCAGCTGATTGGAGAATGACAGGAGTTAGTCCTACTCTTAGAGTTGATGGGGGTATGAGTACAAGTGATTGGACGATGCAGTTTCTGTCTGACATCATAAACGCACCAGTAGACCGACCAGAAATCATTGAAACAACGGCTTTGGGAGTAGCTTGGTTGGCTGGAATGCATATAGGTGTTTATCCTAACCTAGAAGACTTTTCATCTAAGTGGACAAAAGAAAGAGAGTTCAAGCCAAGTATGGATGAAGAATGTCGTAATACAAAGTATTTAGCCTGGAAAAGAGCAGTTAAATCAACACTTGAGGCATAGATTAATGTAAAAGACATCAAAACATTTGAGGAAGTGATTTATGGATTTTCATCACACATATAGCGCACGTCTGGCAACTCGCTTAGCATTTTTTGCTGCAGGGTTTGCAATGGGATGCTGTGCGCCATTTTTTCCATTTATCAAAGAAAATGTAAGTGCTGATAAAAGTGAGTTTGGGCTTTTGTTATTATGCCTTGGAATTGGGGCTATTATTGCTATGCCAATAACGGGTATTATTTCTGCGAAAAGAGGATCAAAGCCTATGATTTTATTAGGTGGATTTGTTATGGCCCTCTTGATACCGGTTTTGGTAATTGTAGAAACCCAATTTATTTTAGCTATTATAATATTTCTACTTGGAGCGTCATTGGGTACTTTGGATGTAGCAATGAATGTTCATGCAGTTGAAGTCGAAAAAATAGAAAAACGATCTCTTATGTCAAATTTTCATGCACAATTTAGTATTGGTGGGTTGGCTGGTGCTGGATTAATGACTGTATTTTTATTTTTTGAAACTTCTCTTTTGTCTTCATCAGTTATTGCTGCAAGTATAACTTTTATTACAATGACTTTAACAGTGAAGCGCCTCCTAAATGTGAGTACAGTTAAGAAAACTAAATTTATGCTCCCAAAAGGAGTGGTTATATTATTGGCCATATTTGCAGCAATTATTTTTTTAGTAGAAGGGGCTGTTGTTGATTGGGGTGCTTTATTGATTATTGATCGTGAACTCACTGCACCGAAAAGTGCAGGTATTGGTTATATTCTTTTTTCTATTGCTATGGTTGTTGCTCGCCTTTTAGGAGACGAAATTGTTAAGGCAATAGGAGAATTTAAGGTTCTTATATTTGGTGTGGTTATTACAATTTTAGGAATATTAATAATCGTTTTATCGAATATAACTATAATAGCACTGAGTGGATTTATGTTTATTGGATTGGGTGTGGCAAATCTTGTTCCAATATTTTTTAGTGCTGCCGGAAGACAAACAGTTATGCCACCCGCCATTGCAATTGCTTCTGTAACGACAACTGGTTACGCCGGAATATTGCTTGGACCAGTTATTATTGGTTATTTTGCTGAAATAACTTCATTATCCATTGGATTTAGCATCCTTATACCGCTTGTAGTATTGATAGTTATTTTTTCACGTAAAATATCTACAAATTAAATGAGAATTTTCAATAAATTTGTATGATTAACTTTCTGTTGTTTTATTAGCAATTTTTTCTAACATGTGCATGCTTAAGGCAACTGCTGGACCAATTCCAAAAGCAAATATTATGGTTCCAATCCCTACAATACCACCAAGGTTCCATCCAATAAAAATAACTGTTATTTCAATTCCACTTCTAACCCATGCGATTGGAAAGTTTGTTAATTTTTGCAATCCGGTCATTAATCCATCTCTGGGCCCAGGACCTAAATTAGCTATAAGATATAATGCGCCACCAAAGCCTGTAACTAAAACGCCAAGTATTGCTTCTGCAATTTTTAACAAAGGATTTTCAAAAGTTGGAAGAATAGGTAATATATACTCAAATACTAATGCAATTATTATTGCATTTAGAATGGTGCCAATGCCAGGAACCTGTTTAAGAGGTATCCAACAAAAAAGTACAATTAAACTTATAATGAATGTGGAATATCCAATACTCCAACTAGTGACTTGAGTAAGCCCTTGAGCAAGTACAGTCCAAGGGCTGACGCCAGCGCCTGAAGCAACCAATAGTGCTTCACCTAATCCAAAAAGTACCAAGCCAATAACTAAGAATAATACAGAGATTGGAGGAGGGGATATTGTAAGCGCCTTTGGGGAACTCCAAAAAAGCTTTGGTACACTCTTAACTGATAAAAATTTTGGTTTTCTTACAATCATTCTCGATACCTATGAGCTTTAAATATTATTGTAATATATAGCTTACACAATAATATGCTTATTATTAAGCACCATCCCACCGTCTTAACATCCAATACCATTGTTCTGGATTTGAAATAATTCTTTTTGAAAGGCTATCATTAAAATTACGTGTCATTGTTAAGCTATCTGTGTGAGGGATAGGTTCTTCAAACTCTACCTTAAATTCGTTTTTATCATCAATTCGGATACCATAAGCTGGTATCATTGGAATATTGTATTTTAGTGCTAATTGGGCTGCAGAAAGTGAGGTAAGCGCGTCTAGACCTAGAAATGGTATCCTAGTTCCTTCTGATACTTTTTCATCGAGTAAAATTGACATTATACCTCCATCTCGAAGGTGTTTTACTAATGCTCTTGTGCCTTTTTTACCTGTTTCTAGTATTGGAAGACCGCCTTCTTTAATTCCAGCTAATAATCTTCTTTGATAATGTCTATTGGTATTCGGTCTATATACTGCGCCACTTTCAAGTCCATTTATCTTCAATGCAGCTCGTATTGCTTCCCATTGCCCAAAGTGGCCAGAAACTATGATTGCTCCCTTGCCAGTTGCGTAAGCGTCTTTTAATGCGTCTAATCCCGGCCCAGAAACTTTAAATTTTTGTGTAAATGTGTGAAATTCTGAAAGATGGTATATTTCAAATAAAGTACGGCCCATATTCCGGCCCATTTCACGACCTAAATTATTCCTAGCTTTTCGTTTCATATTTGGAAAAGCTTTTTTTGCCTCCCTATCAAATCGTCGTCTTGCTATTGGAAACCATCTGATTACAACACTAAATGTTGTTCCTAATGCTCTAGAGCGGATGTCAAATGCACGCCACTTAAAAACAGTTAGAGCTGACCACAAAGGAAAATATCTTGCGTGACCGAAAATTGATTTGAGATATCTAAGAATCATAATTCTGTATGATAGTGTTATTCAATAAAGCCAATAACAAAATTAATTTTATCGATTTTAGATTTGTTAAATTTTCATGTTAGCTAAAGTGTGCTCTAGGCCTTTTCTTATGTGTATTTCAAGAGCTTCTATTGCCTTTGATGAATTGCGTGAGAGTGCAGCATCAAATATTTGTTGGTGTTCTAATGCAGCGTCTTTTCCTCTATCTGTTATTACAAGCATTTGGTACCGTAAATATTTGTCAAATATTATTGCATGAAGTGACATTAAGTTTTGAGAATTACACGCTTCAATCGATGTTTTGTGAAATTCCCAATCATATCTTTTCCAGGTTTCTTTTTGAGAATAATCACCAGATAACATTTTTTGTTCAATCAATTTTAATTTGTGATGAGCGGCTACTAAATTACCTTCCCAGTCAGCGTTACCATTTTCAATTGAGGTTTTAAGGGCCGAGCATTCTAAAAGTATTCTCAAATTTGCAATTTCAGCTAAGTCTTCACGAGATACAGAACGAACAAAGAATCCACGTTGTTCAGCAGCTTCAACGAAACCATCACTTGATAATCGATTTAATGTTTCTCGCAAAGTTGATACGCTTGCGTCGTACTGTTTTTTTAGCCCATCAAGTTTCAACTTACTACCTGGGGCTAAGTTCCCATAAATAATATCTTTTTTGATGTGTTCATATGTACTGGAGCCTACAGTATTAATAATTTTTGTCATAAATTTCTCAAATAACATGTTAATATTTTTATTAATATACAATTATATGATACTTCTCAACAAGATATAATAAATGATTTTATAAAAAATATCATATATTATTGCGAATCTAAATTCTTTAATGTAGCTTCAGATAACTAATTATTTTCCAGGGATACTAATGACAAATATTATTAAGCTTGCTGTTGTTGGTGCTGGGTTGGTAGGGCAAAGACACATTAATGCGATTTCAAAGCAAAAAGATGTCAATTTAGTTGCGATTGTAGAACCAAACCCTACGGAAGACATAAACTCCCTAGATATACCCTGCTTCTCAAATTTGAACGAAATGTTTGCAGCTATATCTCCTGATGGAGTAATATTGTCTACTCCAACACCGTTACATGTATCACAAGGTTTGGAATGTATTGAAAAATCTTGCCCTGTATTAGTTGAAAAACCATTAGCCACGTCTGCTATTCAAGCAAAAATTTTAACTGATGCAGCCGAGCATGCATCAGTCCCATTGCTTGTGGGGCATCACAGACGGCATAATCCATTGATCCAAAAGGCAAAGGAATTAATAGTGAGTGGGGAAATTGGTAATATTAGAGCTCTACAAGCAACATGTTGGTTTTATAAGCCAGATGAATATTTTGATATTGCGCCATGGAGAACGCAAAAAGGTGCAGGTCCTATTTCAGTTAATTTAGTGCATGATATTGACCTTATGAGATATTTTTGTGGAGAAATCATCTCTGTTCAAGCTCAAATGGCGCCTTCAATTAGAGGCTTTGATAACGAAGATTTAGCTGCTGCAGTTTTAAAGTTTGAAAATGGAGTTATTGGAACTGTTACTGTGTCTGATAGTATTGTGTCACCATGGAGTTGGGAATTAACTTCTCGAGAATATCCAATATATCCAATGACTTCTGAGTCTTGTTATATGATAGGTGGTTCAGAAGGTTCTCTGTCAGTTCCAGATTTAAAAGTTTGGTCACACAAAGGAGAAAGAAATTGGTGGAACCCAATTTCTGGAACAATTACACCTAGAGATGCTTCAGATCCATTAATTAATCAAATAACTAATTTTGCTGATGTAATACGTGGTGAGACAGCTGCATTAGTTACTGGTCTTGATGGTTTAAAAACTCTTTTAGTAATCGAAGCAATTCAAAAAGCTGCTCAAACACAAAGTTTAATTGAAGTTGTTAATCCTTCAAAAATTTCAACAAATGGAGTTGCAGCGCAATAATATCATATATTTTACAAAATATATTGTATTTTAATAAAGCTATGATATAGCTTAAATAGAAACACTGCTATTGAGGCAGTTTAACAGTCTGGGAGGACAAAAATGAAAGTTAACTATACACGTCGTATTGCTGTAGCGGCTTTAATGGCTGCAAGCGTATCAACTGGTATGCCAGCTTTGGCTGATGGGCATTCTAAAGTTCAATTACGTATGGCAACATCAGGAACTGAAACAGATCAAAGATCTATAGCAATGGCAAATGTATTTGCTCCATTGGTTGGAACCTTTGCAAGCTTTGAACCAAGCTATAATAGTACAATTTTTGCTCAGGGAACAGAACTTGATGCTATAAGCCGTGGTAATTTAGAAATGTCTATAACATCCGCTCAAGAATTAGCACAATTCTTCCCAGAATTCTCAATTTTTACAGCTGGATATGTTCACCAAGATGCTGATCACCAAGTAGCAGTTTTTAATGACCCTCTAATGGACCCGTTTAAAGCAAAAGTTGAAAATGAACTAGGTGTTAAACTTTTATCAGTAATGTATTTGGGTAGACGTCAAGTAAACTTGAGACAGACAAAAGATGAGCTTACAGTAAATAAGCCTTCAGATTTAGCTGGTGTTAATTTACGTATGCCTGGTACAGATGCATGGCAGTTTTTAGGTAAAGCACTTGGTGCAGCACCTACTCCTATGGCATTTTCTGAAGTATACACAGCACTTTCAACAGGTGCAGTAGATGGACAAGATAATCCATTACCTACTGTTGTAGATAAAAAATTCTATGAAGTAACTAATCAAATTGTTTTGACATCTCACCTAGTTGACTTAAACTACATCGCTATGAGTGCAGAAACATTCAACTCAATGACAGCAGAGCAACAAGTTGCGGTTCAAGCTGCTGCTGATGCTGCCGCTGCATCAGGTCGTAAGATTCAACTAGAGTTAGAAGGTAGTTTAGTTGCATTTTTAGAAGAGCAGGGAATGGAAGTTTATGAGCCAGATACAGCTGCTTTCCGCAATCAAGTGCAGTCAATGTACTTAGATAGTGAATTTGCTGCAACATGGCCCGCAGGAGTTCTTGAGAAAGTAAACGCATTGGGTAAATAATCCAATAAAATTTTGGGAGAACATTAAATGCGTAAACTCATTAAAGGGTTCTCTCAAGTTACAAAAGCAATTGCTGGCGGTTTACTGGCAGCAATTTTTTTAACCTTTCTTTTACAAATATTATTAAGATATTTTTTTACTCCAGCTGGTTGGACACTGGAGCTCATCGGAATTTTGTGGGTTTGGTTGATATTCTTTTCTTGTGCTTTTGTTGTAAGAGAGTCAGATCATGTGAAGTTTGATATTCTTTACTTAGCTATGCCATTAAGAATTAGAAAGATTATGGCAATTATAAGTGCATTTTCAATAGTAATTGGAATGATTTATATTTACTTACCCACATGGGATTATATTGATTGGATGAAAATACGTAAAACTTCCACTGTAAAAAATCCTTTTACAGGTGCAAAAATTCCTATGAGAGATGTTTTTTCTATATATGCTATTTTTATGATTGCTGTGGGCGCAAGATACGCTTGGATGATTAGAAATATTTTTAAAAATGGACCTCCAAAAACAGAACTAGAAATTACTCTTGAAGAGCAAAGTTCGGAAAAGAGGAATGTACCGTGAGTTTTGAACTTGCCTCATGTTTGGTGACACTATTCCTATTGGCTGGAATAGGAACTCCAATTGGCTACTCAATAATGTTGGCTTCTGTAGTATACCTTGGGTTTTCAGGTCTTGACGTTGCTTTAGCTGGTGAGAAAATTTTACAAGGGTTTTATTTGAGTACTATCCTCATTGCAGTGCCATTATTTATTGTTGCAGCAAATATTATGAATGCTGGAACTATAACTGATAGATTATTAAATTTTTGCGTAGCTGCAGTAGGACGTTTCAAAGGTGGGCTTGGGCATGTAAATGTTGTGGCTTCTTTAATTTTTTCTGGAATGTCTGGCTCAGCTGTTGCAGATGCCGCTGGAATTGGAAAAATAATCATTGAAATGATGACTAAAGATAACAGGTATACGCGCGGCTATGCAGCAGCTATTACTGCTGCATCAGCAACAATTGGGCCTATAATTCCACCATCTATTCCAATGGTTTTATATGCTTTAGTTTCAAAAGCATCAATTGGTTCACTCTTTTTAGCGGGTATTCTACCTGGATTAATTATGGGTCTTGTCCTAATGATTATGAATTATTACATGGCGGGCAAACGAGGCTTTGCAATGGAAGATCCAATTCCTTTAAGAGAGCTTCCAAGAAAAACAGCAAATGCTTTCCCAGCACTACTAATGCCTGTAATATTACTATATGGTATTTATGGTGGTGTGACGACACCAACTGAAGCTGCAGCAATAGCCGCATTTTATGCATTATTGCTTGCTGGACTGTTTTATAAAGCCTTATCATTTAAGACACTGTTCAATGTTTTTGTAGAAAGTGCACGTTCATCTGCATCTGTCGGCATTGTTATTGGCGGTGCTTTTATATTAAACTTCATAGTTATATCTGAGCAAATACCACAATCTATTGCGATGCTTTTAGAAGGTACTGATGTAAACCCAATTGTATTTTTAATTGTTGTGAATTTATTGATCTTAGCGTTAGGCTGCATTCTGGATGCAACAACAATTATATTAGTAATAGTTCCACTTTTTATACCAACATGTGAAGTTTTAGGTATTGATCTAGTACATTTTGGTGTTCTTGTTGTGGTAAACTCAATGATTGGATTAATAACCCCACCTTATGGTATACTATTATTTGTAATAAATGCAGTTACAGATATTCCTTTAAGAGAGATTATATCAGAAATTTGGGCATTTCTGGTAATTTTAATAGCTGCACTTTTAATCATGTTGTTAGTTCCAGATTTGATACTTTGGTTACCTAGAGTATTTGGTTATCAAGGCTAGTCTTGTGCTCTGTATATCTAGTAATACTGTTAAAGGTAATTTTGAAGAAAAATTGAAATTAATTTCAGAGTCCAATTTCAATTTTGTTGAAATTTGTAGTTTTGATATATTACAATTTCAAAATAAAACTGAAGAAATTTTGGGCATAATTGCAGGTGCAAATTTAAGAATAGCAGCATTTAATTTTCAAAATAAAGTATATTCAAAAAAAGATATTCTAGTAGCAGCAAAATTTTCAATTTCTATAAATTCACCTATTCTAATTTTAAATATATCTGACCCTAAACAAATAGTTATACCAGATCTTGATTTGATTGGTGATTTGAAAGTTGCTTTACTTCCAACTCGTGAATGTGAGTTTGCAACAATTCAGTATATACATAAAATCAATCATCCAAATCTTGGTGTTGCTTTAAATAGTGCAAATGTTTTGGAAGATGGATCACGACCCGCAAGATTACGTGATTTAAAGATTTCAAAATTATTCTATATCCAACTTGCTGATGGAGTAAATGGACATTTGTTACCAAAGCTTGGCGATCTAAATTTGGAAGCTTTTATAAAAATATTAAGTCGATTTGGGTATGATGGTACTTGGTGCATTTCTATAAAAGAAAAAAACTGTCCAAGTACGGCAAGTGCATATAGATCCTTGTTGAATATTTTGAATGATGTTTCAATTTCAGAACCATCAGCAAAGTTTGACATACCATTAATTCCTTCCAGGGTTCGAGCGACTGGCATTGAATTTATAGAATTTGCAGTAGATGAAAATGCATCAAATGAATTAACAAAAATGTTATTAAGCATGTCATTTCGTAAAGAGCGAATACATCTTAGTAAAGACGTTGTTCTTTGGCGGCAGGGTGCAATCAATATTGTCGTAAACAAAGAGAAACATGGGTATGCTCGTGACGCATTTGAAGCACATGGAGCTATTGTTTGTGACATGGGACTTCGAGTGCAAAATGCAGATGAAACGGTTTCCAGAGCAAAATCTCTCGGGTCAAAATCATTTATTCAAAATGTGGGCTTAGGCGAATTAAATATTCCGGCTGTTCGAGGGGTAGGTGGTAGTATTGTGCATTTTATCGATGAAAACTCTGATTTGCATAGGGTATGGGACATCGAATTTGACAGGACAAATGATGTTGATGCTATACAACCTATTGGTTTGCGACGTATCGACCATATCGCACAAACCATGAAATTTGATGAAATGCAAGATTGGTTACTGTATTATATTTCAACTTTCGAAATGGATAAATCTTCAATAGTAAATGTTAATGACCCTTCTGGGATTATTTTAAGCCAAGCTATTGAAAGTCCTGAAGGTGAAGTGCGTTTAAATCTAAATGCATCAGAAGATTTAAATACATTTGCTGGGTTATTTGTTGAAGATAAATTTGGAGCAGGTGTACAACATATAGCTTTTGCTTCTGATGATATTTTTGAAAGTGCAAATCTATTGAGAATAAATGGCTTTAAAAGCTTAGCTATTCCATCTGGTTACTATGAAGAAACAAAAAACAAATTTAACCTAAATGATACATTCATAGCTCAATTAAAAAAACAGAATATTTTGTATGACCAAGATGGAAACAGCGAATATTTTCAAATTTATAGTAAAAATTTATTTGATGGTTTCTTTTTTGAAATAGTACAAAGAAAAAATGGCTATTCTGGATATGGTGCACGTAATGCATCTGTTCGATTATCTTCTCAAACTATATTGCAGCAAGCTTAAAAAGGGAAACATACCATGGTAAACGATGCTGATGAAATACGAAATTGGTGGAGCACATCAATAATTGATATGTCTCCAGGAAAAATTTCTTTTAGAGGAAATGAAATTGAAAATTTGATAGGAAATGTATCATTTCCACAGATGATTTGGATGATGGTAAGAGGTGGATTGCCTACAAATGAAGAGGCTTCATTATTTGAGGCTGCATTAGTAGCTGGAGTTGACCATGGGCCTCAAGCACCTTCTATAGCTGCAGCTAGAATGGCTGCAACATGTGGGGTCGGGATTAACAACGCAATGGCTACAGGGATCAATATGTTAGGGGACATTCATGGTGGCGCCGGAGAGCAATGTTCGGAACTATTTTATGAGATATCATCAAGAATTGATAATGGTGCAAAATTTGATACTGCTATTGAAGACGGGTTGCGTGAATGGAAAAGTGTGAATGGTAAAATTATTAGTGGATACGGCCATAGATTTCACAAACCAATTGACCCAAGAGCTCCACGCCTAATGGAATTAGTACGTTTAGCTGCAAAAGATAATATTGTATCTGGAAAATACGCAGATATTGCTGAAGCTATCCAATCTCATTTAAGCATTAAAAAAGATATTGCTATGAATATAGACGGCGCAACAGCTGTTATATTTTGTGAATTAGAATTCCCTGCTCCCTTATCTCGAGGGCTTTTTTGTTTGTCGAGAAGTGTTGGAATCCTATCGCATGCTTGGGAGCAAATCGAACAAGGTGGAAGAAATAAGGGCCCGATGCCAACAAGGTTTTTACCAAAATATATATCTAAGAATAGTTAAAATATATATGATAAATATAATAATATCATAGATTTTATAATAAATATTATGTTATAACTAATATAAGATATATTTAGGTGATTCATAATGACTGAAGTTGCTCATGATCCATTGTACTCTTTGGCACATTTAACATTGATAAATGCTACTACACCGGAATTGATATATATTGCCGACCGCGCTGGTTATGATGCAGTAAGCCCTCGATTTATACCTATGAATGTCCCTGGAGAATTCAAACAATCACCAATTGATAATCAAATGATAGCAGCTACAAAGATTGCTCTAAAAACTACAGGCATTAAAGTCTTAGATATAGAATTAGCACGTATTACAGAAGATTGTGATCCACGTAACTTTGAAAGAGCCTTAGAGCTTGGTGGTGAATTAGGCGCAAAGCGTATGATAATGAGTGCATGGACAACAGATCGTACTGATAGAAACTTCATTTTAGATTGTTTTTCGGAGACTTGTGAAATTGCTTATCAATATGGCCTTAGTGTTGATCTAGAATTCCCATCTTTTTCTCGTTTGAGAACTTTAGATGAAGCATTGGATATAGTTCGTGCAGCAAAACAGCCCAACGGTGGTATCTTAGTTGATACATTATACCTTCATTTAAGTCGTGTAGATTTGGCTGAATTACTTCACGTACCTGGCGAGTTTTTAAATTTTCTACATATATCTGATGCATTACCGGGTATCGCAGATACTAAACAGGGAATGATTCAGCTCGCAAGAGATGCGCGATTATATCCAAGTGAAGGTTGTATTGATTTTAAGGGGATAATTGAACGAATGCCTCCTGTGGATTACTCAATAGAGCTACCAAATCAATCTAGAATTAATGAACTTGGATATGAAGAACATGCTCGACGATGTTTACAACATGCTAAGCGTACTTTTGGACATGTGAAATCCCAAAGGCGTACTCACCATATTAATAATATTAAAGGGAAAAGTATATTTCATGACCAAAGAGCTTACTAATCAAGAGCGTGAGCATGCGCTCGATTTGCTAAATCGTGCGCGTAAAGCTATGGCGTTGATTGAGAATTATTCGCAGCAAGAATTAGATAGATTAGCGCAAGCTATTGGATGGTTTTCGAGTAATGAGAAAACATTTACAAAGCTTGCCCAAATGGGTGTTGATGAAAGTGGGATAGGGGATCGCTTGGGGCGACCAGCTAAACGTTTTAAGATACACGGCGCCTTAAGAGATGCACTAAGACAACCTTCTACTGGAATTGTTGAGGTTGATGAAGAAAAAGGTTTAGTTAAATATGCGAAACCGGCTGGAGTAATCGCTTCACTAATTCCAATGACAAACCCCGCTTTAACTCCACCTGTTACTGGTATTTATTCTGCAAAAACTCGTAATGCGACAATTTTTTCGCCACATCCACGAACTGCAGTAACAACATTTAAAATGGTTGAAGCAATGAGAAGTGCATGCAGAGCTGTTGGTGCGCCTGAAGATTTATTCCAATCAATTCAAAAGCCTTCGATACCTTTGACTCAATATTTAATGCAGATATGTGATCTAACACTTGCTACTGGAGGTAAGCCAATGGTTAAGGCTGCTTATTCATCTGGTAGGCCCGCGTATGGAGTAGGTGCTGGAAATTCATCTATTGTTATAGATGAAACTGCTGATATTGAAATTGCTGCAAAGAATACTCGAATGTCTAAGACGAGTGATTTTGGCTCTGGTTGTTCTGCAGATGGAAATATAATTATTCAACAAAGAATTTATAAAGAGATGTTAAGAGCTTTGCAATTAGAGGGTGGTTATCTTTGTAATGAAGATGAGAAAAAAAAATTAGAAGCTGCAATGTGGGATGAAAATGAAAATCGTACATTCTCGACCATAGCTTGTCCGCCTCAACAAATTGCTAATGCCGCTGGTTTTAATATACCAGATGATAGAAAATTCCTAATGGTTGAAAATCATGGAAAAATTGGCCCAGAGCATAAATTTAGTAAAGAAAAACTTACTACTCTGATGGCACTTTATTGGTTTGAAAATTTTGATGATGCTCTAAAAATAGTAAAAAAGATTTATAATACCGCAGGAAAAGGACACTCGTGTGGCATATATAGCCATGATGATGATAATATTGATGCCTTAGCTCGTGTAGCCCCTGTCAGTAGAATGATGGTTAGGCAGCCCCAATCTAAATCAAATGCTGGGTCTTACACGAATGGGATGCCAATGACATCAAGCCTTGGTTGCGGAATATGGGGCGGTAATATTACGAATGAAAATGTAACAATGAAACATATGATGAATTATACTTGGGTAAGTCGTCCAATCACAGAGGATAAACCATCAGAACAAGACTTATTTGGAGAATTTTATGGAAATGAGGTTGCATAATGAGTGATAATATAAAAACAGTAGCTGAACATCTTATAGACTTTCTCCAGCGACGTGAAGTTAAACATGTTTTTGGGCTATGTGGTCATACAAATATAGCTGTCTTGGCAGCATTGTCGAAAAGCCCTATTGATTTCATAACAGTTAGGCACGAACAAATTGCAAGCCATGCTGCAGACGCTTATGCGCGAGTTACTGGAAAAGCTTCAGTTGTACTCTCTCATTTATCACCAGGCCTCACTAATTGTGCAACAGGAGTTGCAAATGCTGCATTAGATTGTATCCCAATGGTAGTCATTGCTGGTGATATTCCTACCCATTACTATGGCAAACATCCACATCAAGAAGTGAACTTGCATTCTGATGCATCACAATATGAAATATATAAACCTTTTGTGAAGCGCGCATGGAGAGTTGATAGGGCAGATCTTATAGCTGAGATCTTAGAAAAGGCATTTCATTTAGCTGAAAGTGGCCAACCTGGACCAGTTTTAGTTAATGTGCCTATGGATATTTTTAGTGAAGTTATATCATCAGACACATTTGATCGTATTCTTGATAATATGCGATCAATAATAAAACCATCTATTGATGATCATACTGCGCGTGACATTATAACTAAATTAGCAAATTCTAAAAATCCGGTTAGTTATGTGGGTGGAGGTATTTTGTTATCAGGCGCTTCTGATGAACTTCGAGAATTTATAGATTATATGGGTTTGCCTGTAGCACATTCTTTGATGGGTAAAGGCGCAATTAGTGATGAACATCCATATCTTCTTGGCATGACAGGATTTTGGGGCACAAAATTAACAAATGATGCATGTTTAAATGCGGATTATATTCTAGCTATTGGTACTCGCTTCAAAGAAGCTGATTGTTCAAGTTGGTACCCTGGATATACATTTAATATTCCTGGCTCAAAAGTTATTCATATAGATATAGAACCATCAGAAATAGGCAGGAATTATCCAACAGATATTGGTGTAATAGCTGATGCAAAGTCTGCATTGTGTGTTTTGTTGCGTGTAGCAAAAGAACTATACCCTGAAGGTTTTGATAGGCCAAAGTTACGTGAAAAAATTGCAAAATTTAAAAATGCATTTATTGAAAAAAATACTAAAATGGCTACCTCAAATTTATTTCCAATGATGCCCGAAAGGATCCTTGCTGACACAAGAAATGCATTACCTGATGATGCTATTATTACAACTGATGTTGGATGGAATAAAAATGGTGTTGGCCAGCAGTTTAACATACTAACCCCAGGTTCTATTTTAACTCCTGGAGGTTTTGCTACAATGGGGTTCGGGCCTCCAGCAGCAATAGGAGCAAAGCTAGCAAGCCCGGATAAAGTGGTGCTTAGCTTAGTCGGTGATGGTGGATTTGGACAAAATCCTGCAATGCTTGCAACAGCAGTTGAATTAAATCTGGGAATAATTTGGTTGATAATGAATAATAATGCCTTTGGAACAATCGCTGGTTTGCAAAAAGCACATTATGGCATTACCTATGGCACTACCTTCCCAGGAACTTCTGAAGAACCAGAAAATGGGCCAGATTATTCTAAAATCGCAGAGGCATATGGTGCAGTAGGTATAAAAATTAATAGTGCATCTGAATTATTGCCATCATTGAGAGGCGCTATTGCATCTAATAAACCAACAGTTATTGATGTAGCAATGATAAACAATCCTACCCCAACAACTGGCCACTGGAATATTCTGGACATATATTCTCCGGACAAAAATGTCAGTCATGTATCAACTTAAATAATTGCAGGCACCAATTAATATTATTTCTTGGTGCCAATTATCTCATTATAAAAGGGTTTTGCATTGGTTGATCCGATGTATTTATCCATGTAGTTTTAGTCCGTGTGTAATCGTAGATTGAATCCAACCCTGCTTCACGGCCGTAGCCAGATTGATTGTATCCGCCAAATGGTGCAATTGGGGAAATAGCTCGATATGTATTTATCCAACATATTCCTGCTTTAATTTTTGAAGATACGCGATGTGCACGTGCTATATTTTCTGTAAATATTCCAGATCCTAATCCAAACTTTGAGTCATTTGCTAATGCAATTGCTTCTTCTTCAGATTCAAAAGGTAAAAGCGACATTATAGGACCAAACATTTCCACTTTTAGTGTTTCTGTATTTGCATTTGTACATTCAACCAAGGTTGGCTCCATATAGTTGCCTGCTCTTTTTAATGGGCTCCCACCAAAATGAATTTTCGCACCTTGAGATTTAGATACAGCCAGGGTTTTAGAAATATTATTTATCTGAGCTTTAGTGCAAAGAGGCCCAATATTAGTTTCTGCATCTAATGGATTTCCAACTTTAATGTTTTTTGACTTTGCAATGATTATTTTGATTAAATCATTGAAAATATTTTTATGTATTAGTCCGCGAGACCCAGCGACACAACTCTGTCCAGAAGCGCCAAAATTACCAGCAATTAATCCGTTTGCTGCGCTTTCTAAGTTTGCATCATCAAATACAATAATTGGAGATTTTCCACCTAATTCTAAAGAAGTGACGGCAAAGTTCTCTGAAGAGTTTTTAATTACATGTCGAGCAGTATCTGGCCCTCCTGTAAAAGCTATACGATCAATTTCTGGGTGGCTTGTTAATGGAATTGAGCAATTTTCAGCATCACCAGTAATAACTGATATTACACCAGGTGGAAAACCAGCTTGCTGTATTAATTTTGCGAATTCAAACATTGGCGCAGGTGCAATTTCTGACGCTTTAAGGATAACAGTACAACCTGCTGCTAATGCTGGTCCAAGTTTTGTTGCAGTTAAAAACATTTGAGCATTCCATGGAACAACTGCTACAACAACGCCAATTGGTTCACGTCGAGTAAAAACGTGCATATTTGGTTTGTCGATTGGTAAAACTGATCCTTCAATTTTATCTGCTAACCCTGCATAATAACGATAATAATCAGCTACATAACTCGTTTGGGTTGATGTTTCAGCTAAAAGTTTCCCACTGTCATTAGTTTCAACTTGCCCAATAAGTTCTGCATTCTCCTCGATTAGATCTGCTAATTTATGAAGTAGTTTTCCACGCTGTGTTTGTGAAATATCGCGCCAAGACGTATCACTTAAAGCTCTACGTGCTGCGCTTACTGCGCGGTTAACATCGCTTTTTGAAGCACAATCAAAAGTTGCCCAAATTTCTCCAGTTGCAGGATTTTCTGAATCCATCGATTGTTGAGTGCTTCCACTAACCCAATCGCCATCTATATATAGTTGATAATGTGGTTTGTTTTCCATGTTAATCCTTAATTAAATGCCGGCATGACTTCATTTATAAACCGTTCTAAAGACTCTTTCTTTCTTTTAAAGCTCATTCCACTATCTATCCAAAATGCATATTCATCGTATCCAAGTTTCTCATATCTTTTAATTTGTTCAATTACTGACTTAGATGTTCCTATTGTCAAATCACGTTGCATATTCTCTGGTGACATTAATTTATTTGCCGCCAATTCTTCCTTTGATAAAGCTTTAATCTGCCCTTGTTGTACTGGTCTTTTATTTTGAAACCATGCGCCAAAATAACAATAAAATTTTGAAAGCTCTTTAGCTGCTTCATCTACATCATCTTGATCTAAGCCCACATATGTATGGTGTAACAACATTATTTTTGGCTTTTTACCATTATAACTTGCACAGGCTTCATTAAATTTCCGCATAAGGTCCTCTATTTCTTCTAAACCCATCCAGAGTGGGGTAACTTGGATATTAAATCCATTTTCAACTCCAAACTTATGACTACTAATATCTCTTGCAGCTATCCATATTGGCGGCCCGTTTTTCTGAAGTGGTTTTGGTGCAGTAGAAGTTTTTGGAAAATTATAATATTCTCCATTATGTTCACAATCACCTTCCCATAATTTGCGTAATAGTGGTATACTTTCTCTCATTTTTTGACCTGCTTCCCACGCATCCATGCCTGGTACTAGTCGTTCATATTCATAAGAATATGCACCTCTGGCTATACCTAATTCTATTCTTCCACCGGTTATTAAATCAGTAGCAGCAGCTTCTCCGGCTAGTTTTATTGGATGCCAAAATGGTGCTATAATAGTTCCTGTGCCTAAGCGTAAATTTTTTGTATTATAACCTAAGTCAACCAAACTGATAAAGGGATTTGGTGCTATTGTGAACTCCATACCGTGGTGTTCACCTGTCCAAAGAGATCTCATCCCACCTTGATCAGCGATTTTTGCCAATTCAATAAGTTCTTCGCGTAAATCACAATGATCTTGTTCAGGTGTAATTCTTTCCATGTGTGCAAAAAGAGAAAAATCCATTTTATTTCCTTTCTTGAATGCCGTGAATAGCACCTTTTTCTACATCGCCTAAGTATAGAGAAAAATTTCTTGATTGTGCTTCTAATGCAAATCGAGACATCATTCTTGATATAGCTGGCGACGTAAATTTTTGTTGATTTAATTGAGATATTGGGATTGAGATAACATCTGATGAAGTGTCTTTGATATTTCCAGTTGCCAAGAAATAGGTGCTATGTTCTCTAGATTTAATTCCTTCAAAAACTGAATAGGCTTGACCCAACTTTGCTGAAATACCGTAATTAATTATTGTATCATTTAAATCTTTTATCTGATTGCTTCTGTCTATTGCTTTGCATTGAGGCGGCTGAAGGCCATCGGGTGTTTTCACTAAGATTATGTTATCTTTATCTTCGATAATTGCTCCACAAATAGCATTGCTTCTAGTGTCCTTAAATGCTGCTCGCTCTAATCCTAAACTAAAATATTGGCCTCCAACATATCCAAGACCAGGTTCATTTGATAATTTTAAGTCATCAACTTGTCCGATCAATACACAATGATCTCCTGTCGGAATAATATTATCCACTGTACAAGAAAATTGCACAGTGGCGCCATCTATTGTCGGCACTCCGTTTAAATCAAGTTTATGTGGTACTTTTGTAAATCTGTCATCATCTGACGTTGCAAAAATATTTGATATTTTCTCTTGGCCTTCAGAAAGTATATTTACTGAAAAGTGGCTGCAGTTTGAAAACGTTTTGTAGCTTGATAAGAATTTACCAGGACAAACAAGAAGCATTGGTGGATCTAAAGATACCGACGTAAAAGAGTTTGCTGTGAAGCCAACATATTTTCCATCACTTCTGACGGCTGTTACAACTGTCACGCCAGTCATAAACTTACCAAATGCATCTCTAAGTAAAATGGGATCTATTTTATCCATCAAGCATTATCCATTATGAATTTTTTTAAGGTTTTATTAAGGTGCTTTGCATGTGTCATAGGAAGCATATGCGCAGCATTATCAAATATCTCCATTTTTCCAGTATGAGTGAGCTTATACATATTTTTTGTCATTTCTGGAGTGGAATTAGGTTCTCTTGACCCAGTTATAAATAATGATGGGCAATGTAATTTGTTTAAATCATTTTCATTTGGCCCATCTTCACTCGAAAATACTTTATAAGCGTTATAATACCCCCTAGGATCAGTTGAACTTAACCAATTCTTACAAACCTTACGCGCCTTTTTCTCTTCAGGCATGAACCATCGATTGAGAGTACTTGAGGGATCTGAATTCGATTGTTTAGATAAAGTATTAAATCTATTTTTTACTGCTTTTTTTGCTATTCCATCTCTTTTGAAAATGGCATTCAATGCAATTACTGATTTTACTTTTCTTGAATGGCGGAATGCTAACTCTAAAGCAATCATTGCACCAAAGGAATGACCGACGATTATTGATGGAGTTGTAATGGCTGCAGATATTAATTCTGCATAATCTTTTAGGCTAAAATCATCTGTAGGAATAGAGCATTCGCCATGGCCTGGAATATCAATCGCAACAGTTTTATGAAGCTTACTAAGTTCAGATGTTTGTTCAGACCATGCCTCAGCGCGCAAACCTACACCATGGATAAGAACTAGTTGTTTCCCAGTTCCTGAAACTATTGCATTAAGTTGTCCAAATTTAGACCGAGGCTGGGTTGTCCAGGTCATGACCTAAATCCTTCAAATCTTGATATCTATCCCCAATTCGATGATGTGGACGACCACTCATGGCTGCGCCAAGTACTATGACTATTTCATCATCTCTTGGTGCATCAGATATAGCAAACTGTATTGTAAGGTAGTGTGAGCGTCTGCCAGCGTCGTTTTTATCCATGAGGGGCACCAAAATAGGGGCATTGGCACCCGCTCTTGTATTCGTAAAAGCAAGATATGATTTCGCTCCAACTGCTTCGCGATAAAAATTACCAAATCTTAGTGTATGAATGAGAGCTGAGGCATGTTCTATTTCACCATTCAACCCAACCACTGCTGCTTTTCCATATGCTTCAATTGCATCGCCAGAACCTGCTAACTTGAGCATTCTTTTAGTCATCATTTCCCCAAGGATTGGACCATAAGCTTGGATCTCTGGCTTTAAATCTTCTACAAATTTACCTGCCCACGGATTTTTTATTACAGCTGCTACAGCAAATAATCTCCAAGGTTTTTCTGATTTGCGAAAACCCTCAATTAGAATCTCTTCATCATATGTTACAATTTTTCTAATCTCTGGGTGCATTTGATATTCCTAATTTTACAACACCTACTATTTACTAATTTGATGTTAATTGACAAACAATTGATTTGTAGGCTTATGTATTAGTAAAACTAATGGATAACTTAGTCATGGTTAAAGCATTACCACCCTTAGCTTGGTTTCGAGCCTTTGAGTCTGCGGCTAGACGTTTGAGTTTTACAGCTGCAGCTGAAGAAATTGGGATGACGCAGTCAGCTGTTAGCCAACATGTTAAGTCATTAGAAACATCTCTTGGAGTTGCCCTTTTTATAAGAAGAGCGCGTGGCTTATCTCTTACTGATGATGGGCGTAAACTATTACCCCAAGTTAGTTCTGCGCTAGAGACATTAACAGTTGCAGCTCGCAATTTTGATACTGTTCCATCTAAAAACGTTCTTACTGTGGCTGCATCCGTGAGTGTTGCACAATGGTTGATTTCACCACGCCTCAAAGAGTTCACTAATAAAAAGCCTGAAATAAATATAAGATTTTTAAGTACGATCTGGCCGGATGATTTTCATACAGTAAGAGCTGATGTTGAAATACCATTTGGTTCGCAAAAACAATTTGGACGTAATGCTACTAGATTAGAGCCAAGTGGGTTGGTTGCACTTAAATCCCCTAAATTTTCAGGTACTATAAAGAGTTCTACACTCATTGAGTCGGTAGGAACATCAGATGGATGGAAATTATGGGCTGAAAGTTTTGGTGGAAACCCTTTGCCCAAAATTTTTGTTGATTCATATGGTGCGGCAATGAATCTGGCTATAAGTGGGAATGGGATAGCATTAGTAAGTAATATCCTAGCCCAAGACGCGATCAGATCAGGCAAGCTTGTTATGGCTGACAAAACGGTTTTATCTTGTAACGAAGGATATTATTTACGTTTCAATGATAAAAATTTATTAGCAAAACAGTTTCATGATTGGCTAATAAATTCATTTATTTGAGACTTTATAATCAAAGTGAATTTATAACATCATTTGGTAACTTGCTGCGTTATAATGATATCCATCATTATGTGTATCAACATAACCAAGACCTGGCCAAGGCATATGATATCCTATGAAAGGCATTTTTTCATAAGCAAGCATACTTAATATTTTTCGCCGCGTTTTAGCCGCCATTTCTCTATCTCTGTCAAATCTTAATTCCCAATCTGGATAAGCAAGTGACCAAACATAGTGATTGGCAAAATCCCCACCTAATAATAGCTGTTTTCCATTACTTTCTATTATAAATGCTAAGTGCCCAGGCGTATGTCCATAAGCAGCCATAGCAGTTACGCCACTTACTATGTCATCTCCAGGATTAATCATGCTTATTTCGTCTTCAAGTGGGCGGACCATTTGTTCGAATGTATCATTTCCAGAAAAATCCCATTCTTCATATTCTAATTCACCACAATAATAAGAAGCGTTTTTAAATGTCCTACCTTTTGAATTCCTTAGGCCACCAATATGGTCACCGTGGAAATGTGTGAGTACAACCTTATCGATTTGATCTGGGTAGTAGCCAGCAGATATCAACGCAGTTTCTGTGCCTTCAGAATTTTGACCAGTGTCAAACAATATTAATTCATTACCTGTGTTTACAACAGTTGGAGTGTAAAACATTTGAAAGCGGTCATCTGGAATATTATTATTTTTTGAAACTTCTGAAAAAACCTCTTTTGAGACATTTAATCCAAATATTCCTTGTGGATCGTTATTTATAGTTCGAGTACCGGAAAGTATTGTAGTTATTTCAAAGTTCCCTAACTGAAAGCGCCTAAAGTTACTAATTGAGGGTCCAAGAAGTGGTGCTGATGCTTGAGAAGCTGTTGCTGAAACTAAAGCTGATGATCCAATAATAAAGTTACGCCGTTTTATAAATAGAGATTTTTTCATTTTGCTCCTTTAGTACATGTCAATTAACTATGATTTAAATTTAACTTACATGTAAAATTATGAATGTGTCTATTTAAAAATAAATATCTCTTACCAACTTATAGTTGACCTTGAGTTTTCTTAGTGAAAGACACTGGTTTAATTTTAATTAGTATTTTGGATGCATTATGATACAGGTTTTGACCAATAATATCCTGCCAGTTTTTTCAATTTTGGCTCTTGGATTCTTATTTGGACGAATACATTTAATTTCAAGGGAAGAAGCAACCACACTAAACAGAATTGCTTTCTTGATTTTACAACCGGCTCTAATTTACCCATTAATCAGCAACGCTAACATTGATTTATTTTATTTTGATGCAATTTTCCTATATGGATTATGCCAAATTGTAGTGTTCTTAATTACATTCTTACTGTGTTTATATGTGTTAAAATTAGATATTATAGAATCTTGGTTACTTGCCATGTGCACAATATTTGTAAATGGTTTATTATACATATGGCCTATTTCAGAGCTGATTTATGGTGTTGATAATAATTATCCCATTACTGCACTTGTGATTTGGGATGCTTCAATAATGTTTGCGTTCTTTATTATTTCAACTGAATTTTTAAGTAATAGAAACTCAAAAATTAAACCAATTTTACTTAAACTTGTTAAAAATCCAGTGTTAATAGCTATATCCTTAGGAGTGTTCGCAAATTTATTTAATTTTTCCACTCCAGAACCGGTTGCTCTTGCAATGAAATTTTCTGGAGCTGCTGCAGCTCCTTTGACACTCTTAGCACTTGGAGTAATTTTGTCTTTCCACTCTATTATTCCAACAAAATCAGTTTCTTTTGTTGTGATTATAAAGCTTCTATTACTACCATTTGTAGTGTGGGCAATTTTAAAAATAGGCGATCGGCCAGAAATTTGGAACAATTTAACAATTTTGAATTCAGCTGGGCCATCTGGTGCTATGGCTTTTGCTCTGGCCATGCTTCACAAAGTAAATACAGATAAGATTGCTCCGGTTATAGTCTGGACTTCAATGCTTTCATTAATTTCACTTGCATATTTAGCTTAAAGATCATCTATTTAATAATGATTTTTTTAGCTAAGGCATGCATATGAATTTTGATGTTAATACTTTTGTAAAAATTAGACATGATCTTCATAAAAATCCTGAGTTAGGCTTTTGTGAAGATAATACTAAGAAAAAAATAGTTAAATTCCTTACAGGAATTGGCCTTGAAGTTCATCAAGGCGTTGGTGTTATAGGGGTTCTAAAAGTTGGAAAAGGCAATAAAACCATTGCCTTGAGAGCTGATATGGATGCATTACCTATAAAGGAGAAATCTATACATGATTATGTGTCCAATTCTGTAGGCATAATGCATGCATGTGGGCATGATGGCCATATGGCAATGCTAATGGGTGCTGCGCAGAAGTTATCATTGGACAGAAATTTTGATGGAAGAATTGTTTTCATTTTCCAACCTAATGAAGAGCATGGCTTGGGAGCTCAGGCAATGATTGAGGAAGGGTTGTTTGAAAAGTTTTCTATATCTGAGATATATGCATTTCATAATTTACCTGGTTCACCTTTAGGAGAGGTTTCAACTCGTGTAGGGCAAATTTGTTCTAGTGAAAGTTTGTTTGAAATTGAATTAAACGGAATTGGCGGACATTCATCAATGCCTCATGTTTGCAAAGATGTGATTGCAATCGGATCAGAATTAATAATGTCACTTCAAACTATTATTTCCCGAAAGTTATCACCAGGATCAGGTGCGGTTCTTTCTGTAACCGAGTTTATAAGTGATGGTCAAAGAAATATACTTGCTGGATCGGCAGTTATAAAAGGCGATGTACGAACAAAAAATTCAGCTGACAGAGATCTAATTGAAAATTTAATTGATAAAATATGTCAGGGAATAGCTACTGAGCATGAAATAGAAGTTAATCAGAGTTTCAATACAGAGTTTATTGAAACAATTAATGCGCAAGTGCCGACAGACATCGTAATACAGAGTGCAAATGAACTAGCACTTGATGTTTTGCCTGATCGAGAGGCAATGAGCTTTTCTGAAGATTTTGCACATTTCTGCAATCAAGTTCCCGGTTGCTTTCTATTACTTGGAAACGGTGAAAATTCTCCTAATAATCTTCCATTACATTCGTCATACTATGATTTTAATGATGAATTAATAAATATAGGAATTTTACTTTGGGCAAAAATTGTTATTAATTCTTTGCCCAAATAATACAAAAACATATTGAAATGATCTTTTTTGTTAGCTGTTAAAAGTTACAACTGCTCCGGCTAAAACAAAAATAAGTGCTATTCTACCAATTGAGGTGATTGGTTTCATTAACCTTGCGTTTGGCGGCATTTTGTTCTTGGAAGATTTATATATATGAATATTGCCAATTATAGACATAAGAAGCAGTACAGTAGCTCCTATCAATTTAACTGCAAAAGCAGTTCCAAGGTAGGCACCTTGATAAATTATTCCGTGCAACGCTAAACCAGTAAACCACAATACAATTAAAGATCCGAGACCCATAATGCCTAATATTTGCATAGATCGTCCTACAAGTGGAGTAGGGGGTTGTTTTGCTTTTAAATGAACCGATTGAACTACTGCACCACCAATTCCAATACCACCCGCAATAAAAATTGATAAAAAATGCAAAAACTTTAGAATGTATATTTCCATAGGTAACCCAATCATTTAAAATTATATTCAGATATATTTAATAATGTATTTTTAAAAAGTATCAATCTTTTGAAATATTATTATAAATTATGTTAATCGATGAGGATTATAAATATGAAACTTGAATTTCATCACATTAATTTTGTATCAGAGGATGTGGATAGGTTACATAATTTCTATACAAAAATATTAGGTCTTGATAATATTCCTACTGAAATGTTTCCACGGCCAGATGAAACCAAAGATGCTGGTTATAGCGGAAAGATAAAATTTGCAACTGATGGAAAAATGCAAATGCATTTAGCTGAACGCAATTTAGATATTGGTTTTAAGCATAATGAAATAATAAACCCAGTAGAAAGAGGGCATATAGCATTCAAAACTGATAATATTCAGGAATTCTTATCAATGCTTGATAGTAATAATATACCATATTCTGATTATGGAACGACATTTGCTAAAGAATGGCATCAAGTTTTTTTTCATGACCCTGAGGGTAATATAATCGAAGTGCACCAATCAGTTTTATGAAATACTATTATTAGAAATTTCTATAAGATATTTAGCAATCATAAGATCTAAATGTGCACCACCACCATTCTTGAATATGGTTATTTCATCGTTTGATTTTCTTCCACCTTTTGATGAAGGAATCAAATCATAGAAATCTCCTTTTATATCATTTTTACTAATTATCCCATTTGAAATAGGAATCGTTAATTCTCCAATGTGTTCAATTGTTGTGGCTCTGCTATCAACAAAAATTGAACCTGAAGACATTAAAAAATCATCAGCTTCTCTCATATCTGAAGTGAATGCTCCAATTAAATCAATATGAGTACCAGGCTTTACCCATTTCCCTTTGAGAACTGGTTCATGTGCCATTGTTGCAGTGCTAATTATATCGGCAGTGGAAGCTGATAGTGCTATATCATCACTGGTTTCAATAGTGGGACTTAATCCATTGATTTTACTTATTAAGATTTCTGCTTTTTTTGTATTTCTAGCCCAGATTGTAATTTTTTCTAAATCAGGGAATGCTTTGGAATAAGCATAAATAAGGCTTTCTGCTACAGTACCAGCACCTATAATTAGCAAATGTTTGCTATTTTCTCGTGCTAACAATTTTGCGCCTAAAATTGAGTCACTAGCTGTTTTTATTTCAGTTATTAGTTTGCTTTCAATAATAGCACTTAACTCTCCAGTAATAGGTTCATAAACCATCATTGCTCCTTGAACGGTAGGTAATCCTCTTTTAGAGTTTTCTGCCATGGCAGTTACTGCTTTTACACCATACCCTAATCCCTCAATGAATGCAGATCTGCTCAGTAATATAGCATTTTTTGAACCAAGAAATGTATCACCAACTTGTGCTTCCTTGAGAAAATGCCCAGCTCGTAATGCGTCCATTGCTTCTAACCATGATACTAATTTTTTTGTTTCTTTATAAGTTATCATTCTTAATGACATGAGTTTATACCTATGTTGCAATTTCTTATTTTTAATAAAAGGAATTATGCTTTTAATTCTAAAGTAAATTAATTCTCTTTCAATGCATTTCAGATAGAATGTAGTGAAGAAGATAAAATTTGATAATGTTGTTTCAAAATAACCTATTGAATAACCGATATTTTTTTTATTTAATAAAATATAAATGTAAAAGATTATTTTCAATGCAAGCAAAAAAAATCATACATGTCGTTTCATGCCATGCTGAGGGTGAGGTAGGGGATGTTATTGTAGGTGGTGTTTTGCCACCACCTGGTGATACAATTTGGGACCAACGTACTTGGATTGCAAATGACGCTACTTTACGAAATTTTGTACTTAATGAACCAAGGGGTGGTGTATTTAGGCATGTAAATTTATTAGTTCCTCCAAAAAATGCATTAGCAGATGCAGCGTTTATAATAATGGAACCTGAGGATACACCCCCAATGTCTGGTTCAAACTCTATTTGTGTGGCTACAGTTTTACTAGATACAGGTATTATTCCCATTCAAGAGCCAATAACAGAAATGACATTAGAAGCCCCAGGCGGACTTGTTAGCATCAGAGCTTATTGTGAGAGTGGTAAAGCAAAAAAAATAGAATTAGAAAATTTACCATCATTTTCTAGCCTTCTTGACGTTTATTTAGATGTTGAGGGCTTTGGAAGCATTAAAGTTGATACTGCTTTTGGAGGTGATAGTTTTGTTGTTGTTAATCCGAATGCATTAGGTCTTTCTTTAAATATAGATGAGGCAAAAGACCTAGCAGAAATTGGTGTTAAGATAACAAATGCAGCTAATGCTCAGTTGAAATTCCATCATCCAGAGCAACCCAATTGGAAGCATCATTCTTTTTGCTTGTTTGCGGGTGAAGTTGAAAAAAATGAAACTGGACTATGCGCAAAATCAATAGTTTCAATTAAGCCTGGGAAGTTAGACCGATCACCAACGGGAACTGCTGTATCTGCTAGAATGGCAATATTACATGCAAAGGGTCAAATGCAAACTGGAGATCACTTTACTGGGCAATCCATTATAGGGTCTGAATTTCATGGTAAAATACTTGGAAAGACTAAAGTTGGTAGCATGGATGCTATCAGACCTCAGATAACTGGGCGAGGGTGGGTAACAGGAACACACCAATATACGCTTGATCCAAGTGACCCGTGGCCTGAAGGTTACAGAATTTCTGACACTTGGCCAGTAATAAAATAAAATAGTTTCATATACTTATTACACCGCTAACTGATATTGTTAGCGGTTTATTTATTTTCTACGCTTTAAAACAGCATTTTTCCCTCTTGGTGCGTTTGTTTTTTCTTTTCTAGGGCGATCAATTTTTTTCTTTTTTGAATTTTCTTTTTGTGTGTTTTGTTTTTCCCCGTCTGGTTTTGGTCTTGCGCGGTTTTTTGGTTTAGATTTTTTACCGCCTTCATTTGACCAATTTGGTTTTCCTTTATTCCTACTATCGGGTTTGGATTCTTTTTTATCACGGCCTTTTAGGGGGATAACTCCTCCTTCTGGTCGTGTTTCAGGGTTTTTATTTGGGTTTGGTTTTGTACGACGTATTTGGGGCTCTATATCCCATGGATCACGATCGTCTCTACTTGTATCACTATCCCATTTCTTTTTTGATTTGAAAGGTTTCCCATTTTTGTCTGACCTGTCAAATTTATCACGTGGTGAAGTTTTAATTTTTGGAGCTTTAGATAGTTGTTTCAGCCAGGCTCCTGGTTCAATTTCTTTATTTGACCCTATAGCTTTCAGAAATCCCTCTACACTTGATTTTAGTATTTCTATAAAAGTTTCAGTATCTTGTATTCTTATGGCACCGATGTCATCGCGTGAAAGATTACCTGCTTTGCAAATCATAGGGAGCATTCTGCGTGGATTAGCATCTGCTTCACGACCACCACTGATTGAGAACCAAACTGTTGGTCCAAATTCGCCACGTGGTTTAGGTGCTCCAGTTGCACCTGATGGAGCTAGTTCTTCCGGTGCAGATTGATTTGCAATGTATAAACGGAAAAATGCAGTTGCTAGTTGTTCTATATTAAATGTTTCTGTTAATTTATCTACACTGCCTTTTTCTGCAGATGTTGGTAAATTTGTCCAAGTGCTATCAGACAAGAGTCTTTCCTGATCTTTTTCAATTATTTGTTTCGCAGAAGGAGCATCTTGCCAATTTGCAGTTACTTTCCCTAATTGTAACAAACGTTCTGCTTTTTTACGAAATCGACTAGGTACAATCATAGCTGAAACACCTTGACGGCCAGCACGGCCAGTACGACCTGACCTATGAAGCATAGTTTCATGATTTTGGGGTAGTTCAGCATGCACAACCAAATCTAGGTTTGGAAGATCAATTCCACGTGCTGCAACATCTGTTGCGACACAAACTCTAGCTCTGCCATCACGCATTGCTTGTAAGGCATGAGTTCGTTCTGATTGGGATAGTTCACCTGAAAGCGCAACAACTGAAAAACCACGATTTGATAATCGAGATGTTAATCGATTAACCATTGCTCTTGTGTTGCAGAATACAAGAGCATTAGGCGCTTCATAATACCTAAGGGCATTTATAATGGCATTTTCTCCATCTCTAGGTGACACGGTCATAGCAATATACTCAATATCAGCATGCTGTTTTGTGTCTGATACAGTGGTAATACGAATTGCGTCTTTTTGATAACTTTTTGCTAAATTAACAATTGCACGAGGAACTGTTGCTGAGAACATCAAAGTCCGTCTACTTTCAGGCGCCTCAGAAAGAATAAATTCTAAATCTTCTCTGAAACCGAGATCTAACATTTCATCAGCTTCATCTAAAACTACTGCTTTTACTTGAGATAAGTTAATTGATCCTCTCTGAATATGATCCCTTAAGCGCCCTGGTGTTGCCACAACTATGTGTGAACCACGTTCAAGTGATCTTCGTTCATCACGCATATCCATACCACCAACACATGATGCTATAGTTGCTTTAGCCATTCCATATAACCAAGTTAATTCTCTTTTAACTTGCATAGCTAACTCTCGGGTAGGAGCGATCACTAATGCTAAAGGTGCAACTGCTTTGTCAAAATTTATTGCGTCTTTTAATATTGTTGGCGCAATGGCGATGCCAAATCCAACGGTCTTTCCTGATCCAGTTTGCGCTGAAACTAATAAATCAGAATTTTCAAACTCTTTTTTACTTACCTCTAATTGCACAGGAGTAAGTGTATCGTAGCCTTGTTTTGCAAGTGCATCTTCTAATGTTTTTATCACAATTATTATTTCTTATCATGGCAGTGTTCCATGGCTTAAGCCAGTGGGAGGATCACTACAGGTTAACATCCAATTTTTGGTAAACCCCAAATGTTACCAAAAGGCTAGAATGCTAAAACCCAAAAACGCAAAACTTTGCCTATTGTGGCGCGATATTCCTTATTTGAGCCAATGTATAGTGTTAAACTGATAAAAGTATAACCTTTTCCTTGTAATAAATATAAAGAAAATGGATAGAATGTTATCTAATTGTATTTTTTGGATTCTTAAATGTTTGAATTATTTGTAACTGCATTTGTAATGCTATTTTTGGTAATTGATCCAATTGGATTACTACCAATTTTTATATCTTTAACACTTGGTAATAATAAAAATCGTTTAAAAATAGGATTAAGGGCATGTTCAGTTGCACTTGGAATATTACTACTATTTGGTTTGCTTGGAGAAAATTTATTAAGCTTTATAGGTATAGGTATGCCTGCTTTTAAAATATCTGGCGGGCTACTTCTTTTTTTAACCGCGGTAGAGATGCTATTTAGTAAACGCGGTCAGCGTAGAGAAGAGCAAACTGAAATGGATGTTCACGATGATCCTTCAGTTTTTCCCCTTGCTACACCATTAATAGCGGGACCGGGTTCTATGGCTACGATGATTTTGTTGCTAGATAGCGATGTTTCAGGCGTTACATCTACTTTGGTAGTTTTATCTGCGATGATTTCAGTGGTGTTTCTAACATTCATATTCTTTTCTTTGGGTGGTCCATTTGAAAGATTGTTGGGCAAAACTGGTATCAACGTAATCACAAGATTAATGGGCATGCTGTTGGCTGCGTTATCCGTTCAATTCGTAGTTGATGGCTTGAATGGACTAGGGGTTATTTAAAAGTTAACTGTCATGAAAAAGCTTATATTATCTATTTTCTTTATATTACTTTCCGTAAATATCTCTCATGCTGAAATTGGGCACAATGATAACATTGAAGAAGTAAATATTGAGATTCATAGTAACAATATCATGGCTGATAATCTAATTTGGAAAGCCCTTGAGCTTAAACTTACAAATTCTTTATCTGTGCCTATCATTTTAAGAAATATTGAAGTTATGCAGTTTAGTATGGAAAAAACTAATGCTAAAATTGAACGTGGGTTTAACATATTCGGAAAAACGATTTGGTCAGAGTTGGATTTCTTACAGCTGTCTCCTGGAGAACAATTCGAAACATCTGAAAAGAGTTTTCGCTTATTGACAGACTCTACTTTAATCCCAAGTGAAACTTTAAGGTTTAATTTTGATTTTGGGCCAATGGGTGAGAAGACTGTTTTTTTTAGAGTGCCTGACTAAATTAAACCATATATCAACAATATCATATGTAATCCTATCCCAGCGAATGCAGCACCTATCATTGATCTAATTTTTTTTGTTCTTGAAATGGTGCCAATTCCGATGCCAAGAAAATGTAAAATAGCCGATGCAATTGAAAAGCCAGTGATATATGATGTTGGGTTTCCTAAAGAGGGTATTTCACCACCATGTGCATGCCCATGAAAAAAGGCAAATATTGCCACAATTGGATAAGCTATCCAAATGCCAATTCTAGATTGAGATGCAATAGCAATTCCAAGAACTATTACTGATAGGCTAATTACACCTTCAACTTGGGGTATTGGAATGGCCAAAAGCCCAATTAATGCTCCAATAAAAAGTATTAAAACAAAACATGCAGGCAATCCTAAAATGTGTTTTCCACCAATTTGGATTGATAATAAACCCACAGCTATCATAGCAATTAAATGGTCAAAACCAAGAATAGGGTGCAATAAACCAGTTAGAACGCTTGCCGTACCACCAACGGCAAACGCTAAATCCGTAGAAAAGAAATATAATAAGGCTGTCGAAAATATGTATTTGTTCATTTTAAGCCCTTTGTTAGTTCATATTTAAGTGTATTTTGTATTTCTTTCTGAGATTTGCATCAAGGATAGGATCAAAAGCAACTTCTGATGGTTTTGATAAAATGTCTTCTTTTATTTTTGTGGCTTTTTCAGTTAATACGGGCTTTCCAATTTCAGCCCATTCTTTTGGACTGGTTCTATCCCCTAATTGAGGATAAACATGATCAGATTGCATTCTACCCAATGTTTGATCAGTGCCTAGATAATGGCCAGGGCCATTTAAACATACATCTGCAATTTGATCTAAAGCTAATGTCTCATCGTTTACCTCAATACCCCTCACGCATCGCATTGATTGACCAATTAAATCATCACCTAGTATTAATGATTCATGACAAAAACCAAGTAAAGAAGCATGCATGCCTGCTGCCTCATAAACCATGTTTAATCCAGATAACCCAGCCATTACGCTTGAACACATTTGTTCCCAACCTGCTTGCATATCAGGCATTTTTGAGTCCGATGCACCAGCAGCTGCACCTCCAGGAACACCATAAAATTTATGCATTTGGGCGCATCCTGCGGTTAATAATGCTTGTTCCCCAGATCCGACACTCATTGCACCAGTCCTTAAATCTAATCCAAAAGGCCAAGTGCCAAATATTGCAGGATGTCCAGGCTTCATAGCATTTACATATACAATGCCTGCAAGACATTCTGCTACAGCTTGTACAATTGCACCAGCAACGGTTGAAGGTGCAGTTGCACCAGCCATTCCCGCTGAAAGTAATAATACTGGCATGCCACCACGAATACATGCTTCCATCACTTCACATGCTTCAGTGGCAAATTTCATTGGCGGCACAACAAAGCAATTACTATTTGATATGAATGGTCGTTCACGAAACGCATCCTCACCACCTGCAATGTCATATATAAGTTCTAAAATTCCAGGAATAAAAGATGGTTCAGTAAAGCTAGATCCTATGTGTTTTGAAGTTCCAGATGTTGCACCATAAATAGTGTTCATATCCATTTCAAAATTATCTGCGATATCTCTACATACCATCGGTCTTTGGAAAAAGTGTATATTGTCAAGCTGCTGCGTTATTTTAGCTGCATCGTGAAGATCTTGGAGTAAACATTCACGGTAATTATTTCCATCGATATCAACAAGATTCACTGCAGCTCCTGCTGTACCATAGTGAACACGATTACCACCAATATCTAAATCATTTTTACCATCTCGAGAATATAAGGTGATTGATTTAGCAGCTTTCGCTAGCATGTCTTCAACCAATGCACGAGGAAATCTAATTCTACCATCATCTCCTAGTATTGCGCCTGCATTAGTTAATATTTCTACCCCACTTGGGGGTGCGTCAGCTAGTCCAATTTGCTCTAAAGCATCAAGAGCTGCGTGGTGAATTCTTAGTGTGTCAGACTCAGAAAGTGGTTTATATTTACCACCTTCCATACCTGGCCTGATTGGTCTTAGATCATCAGATAATTTTGAAGATCTCAAAGCTTGCCGAGCTGAGCGACCACCTGATCTACGAGTAACATTTGTCATATAATATCCCTTTTTGAATTAAAAATTTGTCTCAAAAAGTATTTGGTGATCCTCTTGCAGCACGTCCACGCCCGGCACCAATAGTGCGAGAAATTAAACATGTCATCCAATCTAAATCAATCATGGATAAAGATTGCTGCAGATATTAGATTCTGTAAAGTTTTTTTTAAATAAATATTACAAATAATTGGAAAATTTACTATTTATTTAGCTGGAGGCAGAGATTGTTAGGAAATTTTTTTATTTAAATATGTTTTAGTCATAATATGAATAAGCATACTCATTGAATAAAATCTGGTTAACTCTTTAAAGTTTATATTAATCACCCTGCAAACACTTCAATCTTTAACCTTGAAATAAATTGAACGTACGCCACATATTAAATGCGTATCTAAATTTAGTCCCCTTTAGAAATTTAGATACGTTATCATCCTGATCACTTCACCTTCAATCTCGAATAGAAGGTATAGATCTGTGCTCAACTGAACTATAATCACAACTATTACAAAACGTTTTCATAAGTTCTTTGCCAGGTTTAGATGTGGTTCTACGTTTTTTAATAGTTTTTTCTCTTCTCAATTGGCCTCTTCGGCAATTTGGACATCTTTGCAATCCAATCAAAATATCTCGCATTCTAGTCTCAAAATTCAAAAAGAGTACTATGCCAATAAATACAATTAAAAGATATTTATCTTCTATCACACGCCAAAAACTTGTGCGTTTAATTGCTGCACTTAATGTAATTTTATCTAGTTGGTTTGGATCAATAATATCATATGTTGGCTGCAATCTATTAATTATCTCATATGTTCCTAGCTCAATGCCCTCTGCTATTTGATTGCCCTGAAAGTATGGTAAAAAATGGTTCTGAATGACTAAACCCATTCTTTTATTGTATATTTCACCATAGCTTGACCCAACTTCGATGCGCATTTCGCCATCTGAGCGAGATATCAAGATTAAGACGCCATCATTTCTTGCTAAATTTCCAAGGTTCCAACTTTTAAAAAGTCCATATGAAAATTCTTCTATAGAATTGAAATTTCCATAATCATATCGAGTTTCAATTGTAGCTATAGTTAATTCTAAATCTAAATCTTGTCTAAGTTTTACTATTGTTTTAGTAAGACGAGCTTCAGTTTCTGGATCTAAAAGATTTGCATAATCACTAATATATGGAGTGGTTTGCACAGGAAAGCTTTTTGCAGATGAATTAGTTGCAAATAACAAAAAGAAAAATATCAATAAATTTTTTAATAAAATCATTTTACTTACCCCGTACTCTAATCAAAAAAGATAAGCTTTTAATGTTAAAGTAGCAATTTAAAATACATTAAAACATTTATTATTCAAAATAATTACTTCGCTTTAGATAAGGTTCTTTATTTTCATTCTTTTAGCAAAGTGATACTTGAAAGGAGGAAATGTGAGAAAAATATGTCTATTAAGCTTTATAACGTCAAAAACCGTACAAAAGAGGCTTTTAAGCCCATAGATGAAAGAAATGTACGCATGTATGTTTGTGGACCGACTGTATATGATAGAGCGCATATTGGAAATGCTCGACCTGTTGTTGTTTTTGATATTCTTTATCGATTGCTAAGGCATACCTATGGAATTAATTCTGTGAGCTATGCCAGAAATTTCACTGACGTTGACGATAAAATTAATATCAAAGCCATTTCAACAGGAAAATCTATCCGTGAGATTACGAATGAAACCATTAATTGGTATATCGAAGATATGACTGCTTTGGGTGCCTTGGAGCCAGATTATGCACCAAGAGCTACAGAATACATATCTGAAATGATTGAAATGTCCTCTGAATTAATAAAAAAAGGACATGCATATGTTGCAGAAGGCCATGTATTGTTCGATGTTAGCTCATATGAGGCTTATGGAGAATTATCAGGGCGCTCTATTGATGACATGATCGCAGGTGCACGTGTCGAAGTTGCTCCATATAAGCGAAACCCTATGGATTTTGTTCTTTGGAAGCCATCAAATAATGATCAACCTGGTTGGGAAAGTCCTTGGGGATTTGGGCGGCCAGGTTGGCATATTGAATGTTCTGCAATGGCGAGAGCATTATTTGGTGAAAAGTTTGATATTCATGGTGGTGGATTAGACCTGCAGTTTCCGCATCACGAAAATGAAATAGCACAAAGTTGTGCATGTTGTGGGCAAGATAGCTTTGCAAATGTTTGGCTTCATAATGAAATGCTTCAAGTCGAGGGCAAGAAAATGTCTAAGTCACTTGGAAACTTTTTCTCTGTTAAGGAATTGTTGGATAAAGGGTTCTCTGGTGAAGTTGTTAGATTTGTATATTTGAGCACTCATTATTCCAAGCCAATGGATTGGACAGTTAAAAAAGCTGAAGAGGCTGAATTAACTTTACGTAAATGGCGAAAACTAACTAATGGTGTTCAGGTCACAAAGCATATTTCTAAAGGTGTAATTGATGCACTAAATGACGATTTAAATACTTCAAAAGCTCTAACAGTACTTCATGGGCTTGCAAAAAGTGGAAATATAGAAGAATTAAAATCATCTGCTCAAATTCTTGGCTTGTTGAGTGACCAGATGGGTGCTTGGGTAAAGGAAAATACTTTTGACTTATCAAAACTTGAAGAAATAATATTAGCATCAAGAGATAAGGCTATGAAAACAAAAGAATTTACTGAATTGGATAATTTAAAAAATTTATTTATATCCGCAGGTCTAGATGTGCAAATGAGTAAAGATGGGATAAAACTTATCAAGGGCCCAAAGTTTAATAGCTCTTTGCTGGAGGATTTTTTATGAAGCGTGAAAGAATTTACTTATATGATACAACTCTTCGAGATGGACAACAAACTCAAGGTGTAAATTTTACAGTTGATGATAAAATCCGTATTTCAAATGCTTTAGATGAATTAGGTATTGATTATGTTGAAGGTGGTTGGCCTGGTGCAAACCCAACAGACAGTGATTTTTTTAATACTAACCCGCAATTAAAAGCAACTTTCACAGCTTTTGGCATGACAAAACGATCAGGTAAATCAGCTGAGAATGATGAAGTTCTATCTGCAGTGTTAAACGCAAATACACCAGGTGTTTGCTTGGTTGGAAAAACACATGATTTTCATGTAACAAAAGCATTAGGAATTTCTTTAGAAGAGAATTTAAGCAATATTTCAGATAGTGTGAGGCACATTGTCTCTAAGGGGCGCGAAGCACTTTTTGATTGTGAACATTTTTTTGATGGATATCGCGAGAATCCTAATTATGCATTGAAAGCAGCAAAAGTTGCTTATGAAGCTGGTGCAAGGTGGATTGTCTTGTGTGATACAAATGGTGGAGCGTTACCATCACAAGTATTCTCAGCAACAAAAGCAGTAATTGACAGTGGTATTCCAGGAGATCGCATAGGTATCCACACACATAATGATACTGAGCATGCAATTGCGAATTCATTAGCTGCCATTGATGCGGGAGCTAGGCAAGTTCAAGGGACTTTAAACGGTCTTGGTGAGCGCTGTGGTAATGCAAATCTAGTAACCCTCATACCGACTCTGCTCCTAAAAGATCCATATTCAAGTCTATATGAAACAGGTGTTGATCTTAATAAATTGAGTTCTCTCACAAGCATCTCAAGGACATTAGATGATATTTTAAATAGGGTACCAGACAAATGGGCTGCATATGTAGGTTCATCTGCATTTGCGCATAAAGCAGGACTTCATGCGTCAGCTATCTTAAAGGATCCTCAAACCTATGAACATATCGATCCTAGTGTTGTTGGGAATGAACGTATAATTCCAATGTCTAATCAGGCAGGGCAGTCAAATCTCAAGAAAAGGTTAATGGACGCTGGTCTTGAAATTAATTCACAAGATAGTCGGTTAAGTGAAATATTGAATGCCATTAAAGATCGTGAGGATCGAGGCTATGCATATGATAGTGCTCAAGCATCATTTGAATTAGTCGCACGTAAAATTTTAGGTCAACTACCAACTTTTTTTGAGATCAAACGTTATCGGGTAACTGTAGAAAAACGAAAAAATAAATATGGCAATATGGTCTCTTTGTCAGAAGCAGTTGTTGTTGCTAAAATAGGAAAAAATAAAGTTTTGTCTGTTTCGGAAAGTATGGATCCAGATTGTGGTGATCAAGGTCCAGTAAATGCATTGTCTAAAGCATTGGCCAAAGATTTAGGGCCATATCAAAACTGTATCGATGATATGACTTTAACTGATTATAAGGTGAGAATTACTGGTAGTGGAACGGATGCGGTGACTAGGGTCATAATCGATAGTCAAGATGGTCAGGGTAGGAGGTGGTCTACTGTGGGTGTTTCCGCTAATATTGTCGACGCAAGTTTTGAAGCTTTATTGGACGCTATTAATTGGAAATTAATTCGTGATAATATGAAGCCCGAATAATGAATTTTGAAGAAGATATTGGTAATTGTGCTGATCTCGTTCGTCGTGGAGACCACGATAGATTTTTAGCAATAATGAGCGCTCCAGTAAAAGAACGGGGTGCGCTTTTTGTTATTTTTGCTTTTAATTTAGAGGTCGTTAGAGCCCCGTGGGTTACTAAGGAGCCAATGATTTCAGAGATGCGCCTACAATGGTGGATAGATAGTATCGATGAAATATTTCAGGGAAATACAATACGCAAGCATGAAGTAATAATCCCACTCGCAAAATTGATTAAACAGAAAAACTTACCAAAACAATTATTTATCGAATTAATAAATGCAAGACGATGGGATATTTACAAAAAACCGCATGACCACGCGTATGCATTTGATGATTATATTATGGCAACTTCAGGTAATTTGATGGCATTGGCATGTTTGGCAGTTGGAATGCCTTTTTCTGATATAAATTCAGCAAAAGAATACGGTTATGGTGATGGAATAGCACGGCTATTTGTTGCGATCCCAATTCTTGAAGAAAATAATAGATACCCTTTGGTCAATGGGACTGAAAATGCTGTCTCTTTATTAGCAAATACAGCTTTAAATAAAATGAACTCTGTAGTGTTTTCAGATAAGTCAGCTATTCCTGCGCTCAGGCTTGCATGGCTTTCAAAAGGTATTTTGATAAAGGTACAGAAAAATCCAAAAAGTGTAATTTCGGGAATACTTTATCCATCTGAATTTATAAAAAAACTATTACTTTTTAGTAAAGTAATCAAAAGGACTTTTTAGCTTTAAATTTTTTCCAAGTCTTTTTTAGAAAGCCATATCAATGAACATCCTGCTAAGATTAGAAATGGAATCATAGCAAGATTAACAGATGTCCACCCATCTGCCGGTGTATTTGCTGAGCAATTCATCAGTGATCCTGACGCTAGTGATGCTAGAGTAACAAACCCAAAAACAAAAAAGTCATTCATTCCTTGAGCTTTCCCTCTTTCATTTTCTGTATAAGAAGAGGCTAGCATTGTCGTTGCCCCAATAAAGCCAAAGTTCCAACCAATACCTAGAAATATTAATCCAATGTAAAAGTTAATGAGTTCTATTCCTAATAAGTTGGAGATCCCAGCAAATGTAAGGATTATAAGTCCTATAGAAATGATACGTGGTGCGCCATATTTTACAATTAAATGTCCTGTAAAAAAACTTGGTACAAACATGCCTAGCACATGAGCCATTACAATGTCGGCTGCGTTTTTGTGGTCAAACCCACAGCCTACAACTGCTAGAGGAGTTGAAGTCATTACAAGGTTCATTAATGCATAAGATACCATTGCGCATATAATAGAAACTGTAACTTTTGGTGATTTCAAAAGTTCTAATCTTGTTCTGCCCATTTTTGTTTGATTATGAATTGCCTTTGGCAATGGTATTTTTAAAAAAAGAAAAAATACTGAGCCAATTATATTAATTGCAATGACAGATAAATACACACCAATAAAAGGTATAACAAACATATCTGCAGTCAATTTTACTAGTTGAGGACCTAAGACAGCAGGTATAAGACCAACCGCCATTAAATAAGAAATAGCTTTCGGCCTAAATTCTTCGGAAGCCGTATCAATAGCTGCAAATCTTAAAAACGCTTGAGCAGACATGTATATGCCAGAGAAATAAGATGCTAATAGAAATAAAGGAAAAGAGTTTTGGTACAATGCATAAGCTCCAAGGGCGCCACCAATAGCGCCTCCAGATGATCCAATAATAAATCCAAACCGTCTGCCAAAATTTTGCATAATGCTTGAAAGCCAAGGTGCAGTGGTCATTGAGCCAAACACTATCAAAGATATTGGCAATGTTGCCCAACAAATATTTATATCAAAAGACTGGCCAGCTAAACCTGCTACTATAAATAGCATTGGCATTTGCCCTCCTGCAAATGCTTGAGCACCCATCATTATGTATAGATTGCGTTTTGCAAGTTTATCGTTGGTTTTCATTATGAATTTGAACCAATTATATGCGCAAAACTGCCTGAAAAAGAGCCATTAATAAGCCCCATATCAGGCAATTTATTACCTTCGGAGTCTTTTGCTTTAAATAATGATTTACCTTCCGCCTTTAGAGTTGATGCATAATGAAATTCATGAGCTTTTAAGTTTGATGACCAAATACTTTGGGGTGATAAATTTCTATACCCTAAATGTAACTTTTTGTTTTCAAAGCTGGTTTCTAGATTTAAAAGATTTAGCATTTCATGCCTTTTACCTTTTGAATCAATAATACCATTCCCCATCGTCATATAGCCACCGCATTCGCCATAAACTGCATTGGCTTTTTTCATTGAACTTTTGAAAATATCAGCATTCGCAAGCTTTTCTGCGTGTAATTCTGGATACCCACCTGGTAAAAAAACTAAATCTGATTTTTTTGGAGCTTCGTTTTTTAATGGAGAAAAAAAAGAAATTTCAACGCCTATTCTACGCCATTCTTTTAAAATATGCGGGTATGTAAAAGAAAAAGCAGCATCATTGGCAATAGAAATTGATTGTGATGGAGGTTGTAAAAATAAATTTGTTTTTTGTTTTGCCTTTTGTATAGGCTTCATCAATTTTAATATATTTTTAATATCGATTGAATTAGTAACTATATCTGCAGCATTGTTTAAAAATGCATCTAAATTTTCCAACTCTTGAGCTTGAACCAATCCAAGGTGTCTAGATGGTAATGATAACTCTTGATGCCGATATATCGAACCAAGAATAGGAATTCCTAATGGCTTTAAGGCGTTTGTAAGAATCCTTTTATGCTTATCACTCCCAACTTTATTTAATATTATACCTGATATTTTAATATTAGGATCAAGCTTTTGAAATCCTAAAGTTAATGCTGCAACTGATTGGGCTTGTGATGAAGCATCAAGAATTAATATAATTGGCAGGTTTAATATAGTCGCTAGATGTGCGGTAGAACCTTTACCGTCAGGAGGTGCGCCGTCAAACAATCCCATTGCGCCCTCGACAATAAGTTGGGTGGCTTCATTGGCAAGTTTACATAGCTGATCAGGATTCATAGCCCATGCATCCAAATTATAACATTCTGAACCAGATGCTTCAGCATGAAAGCGTGTATCAATATAATCTGGCCCACTTTTTGCTGACTTTATTTGCAATCCTTCTCGCTTAAGTGCTCTTAATAATGCGAGTGTTATTGTTGTTTTTCCACATCCAGAGCTTGGAGCAGACAAAATGATCCCTGATGGGTTATTCATGAGGCTTCAGCAGGGCGACCTCTGTTGAGAGGATCCGTGTTGCGAGGTGAATTGCCAGAAATCATACTTTGCCAGTCTAGTGCTTGGCGCATCAGCACAGATTTACCAACACATATAATAGCTGGTGGCGACATTCCGGTTTTTTCCAAGTCAACTTTCATAGACCCAAGAGTGGTTTCTAATACTTGCTGATTATCTGTAGTGGCATTGGTCACAACTGCAACTGGTTCACTAACAGATCTACCTGCTTTTATTAACTCAGATGTTATTCTACTTATATGCTTTATTCCCATATATATTACTAATACTTGTGAGCCATCAGAGATGGCTTTCCAGTTGAGTGATGATGGGCTTTCACCGCTCTGATCGTGACCTGTTACAAAAGTTACAGATTGATTAACGTCTCGATGTGTAACAGGTATTCCTGCATATGCTAACCCTCCAATACCTGCTGATATTCCAGGAATAATACGAATGGGTATTTGATGTTGGACTAATGTTTGAGCTTCTTCACCACCTCTACCAAAAACAAAAGGGTCACCACCTTTTAATCGTAAAACTTTTTTTCCTTTTTTTGCCAATTCAACCAAATGTAGTGAAATATCACGCTGTTTGGCGGATGGTTTCCCACCTCTTTTACCAGCATAAATCAATTCAGCAGTAGAATTAGCCCATTCTAAGATGTCAGGTCCGACTAATGCATCATATACAATAACATCTGCTTGGCGAAGAGCGTTTAAAGCATGCAGTGTTAGTAAACCTGCATCTCCAGGGCCTGCTCCACAAAGCCACACCCAGCCAGGCTGTAAAATTGGCCAATTGTGCTTAGGCAGGGGAATCGTATTTAACATATCTTTAATATGAAGTAATGAGGCAGCAATGGCGAGAGAAACCACGACATTATTTAAGAGTTTTTCGGCATAATAGATAAGAACTGGCGTCGGTGTAAAAGATTTATATAATATAATTTAATGACAAGAAAACCTAACACAGATCTGCGACGTGGTTGGACCACGGGAGCATGTGCAACTGCCGCTACAAAAGCAGCATTAGATGCTTTATGGGGTAATGGCTTCAAAAAAGATGTTACCATTACATTGCCCAGAGGTGAGAAACCAATATTTCCACTGGCACATACTGATAGTGGACTTGGGTGGGCAGAAGTTGGAATTACAAAAGATGCAGGTGATGATCCAGATGTGACGCACGGTGCACTTATCATTGTAAGAGTTCTCGAAAATAATTCTGGAATTATTTTTAAAGCGGGTGAGGGAGTGGGTACTGTTACAAAAGCAGGTTTACCAATAAGCATAGGTGAACCCGCTATAAATCCTATTCCAAGACAAATGATGACAGAGGTGGTTAATGATCAGGCATCTTTTTATGGATATAAACCATTCTTAGATATAATTATTTCAATCCCAAATGGTGAAGAGATTACTTTGAATACTTGGAATGGTCGACTTGGCATAGTTGGTGGATTATCAATTTTGGGAACAACAGGTATAGTTAGGCCATTTAGTTGTGCGGCTTGGATTGCTTCTATTCATAGAGGTATAGATGTGGCTCGTGCTAACAACTTGGAGCATGTGGCTGGATGCACTGGTGCTACATCAGAGAAAGTAGTTCAAGAGCTATATGGATTATCTGACCATGCAATGCTTGATATGGGCGATTTTTCAGGCGGATTATTAAAATATATTGCAAAAAAACCAGTGCCCAAAATTACAATTGGTGGTGGAATTGGTAAAATGGTTAAACTTGCCCAAGGAGCAGTTGATTTACACTCATCGCGCTCGCAAGTTGATTTTAACAAATTAAATGACTGGTGCAGTATTGATGTATCAGATTCGAATACAGCGCTAGAGGCTGTTGAAAGGGCAGGAAGTGAACTGGCACATAGAGTTGCATATGAAGCACGTTTGCGCATTATAGACGCTTTGAAGGGGGCTAATACTGATGTTGATACTATTGTTATCAATAGAGCAGGAATTATATTAGGCCGCGCCAAATGACAGGGTTGATTTTAGCAGGATCCCATGAAGCAAGAAGTATATGTGATATATTAAATTTGGCAAAAATTCCAGCAATTGCATCTCTTGCTGGTGTTACAAAAAAACCACTAAATCTTTCACTTAAAACTCATTTTGGTGGATTTGGTGGGATGGATGGATTTAAAAATTTTATTCAAAACGAAAGGATTGAGTGGGTTATAAATGCAACGCATCCTTTTGCTAGTACAATGAGAAATACATCAACTAAGATATGTAAAGAATTGAAAATAAATCATTTATTAATAAATAGGCCTGAGTGGCATCCAGAGAAGTCTGATAATTGGCATTATATCAATGATCTCAAAGAATTAAATAATATTATTCCTTGTGAAACAAATGTATTTGTTGGCACAGGGCGAAATACTTTAAACCAATTTTATAACATGTCTGAAAGAAATCTTTTATGCCGTGTAATAGATATCCCAGATACTAAATTTCCATTTGAATTCGGTAAATATTTAATTGGAAAGCCTCCTTTTTCAGTTCAAGAAGAAATATCATTGTTCAAAAAGCACAAAATTGACTGGTTGGTTGTAAAAAATTCAGGAGGGTCAGGTGGATTTTCTAAAATATTAGCCGCAAGAAACCTAAATATACCTGTAGTATTACTAAACCGACCAAAATTACCATTAACAACTAATTCAGCTGAAAATGTCGAAGAAGCAATGAAGTGGTTGAATAATATAATTTGAAATTATTATTGTTTTAAATCAGTAAGTTGATATGATTATATCATAATCTTTTAAAAATATATTACCATTAATAGGAATTAATTAATGCCATTAAAAAATCACGTAGTTCAAGCTTTATCAGGTAAATCTGATAGTTTGGTTGTCTTCTTACATGGTTATGGAGCCGATGGTGCTGATTTGTTGAATTTGGCTGACTCATTGAAAATTCATTTGCCAAATACGATTTTCATGTCACCGGACGCACCTAATAAAAGCACTATGAATCCTTTTGGATATGAATGGTTTCCAATACCAAGATTAGACGGATCATCATTGGAAAATGCTAAAAAAGGGCGTGATGAAGCAACAAAAGAATTAAATCTTTTTTTAAATGAAATAAATGAAAATACTGGAATACCATTTGAACGAATTTTTTTATTTGGGTTTTCTCAAGGTTGTATGATGAGTCTGCACCTTGCACCAAGAAAGAATGAAAAAATTGCTGGGGTTATTGGTATAGCGGGTATGCTAATGCAACCAGAATTATTGGAGAAAGAGGCCGTGCAAAAACCACCAATTCTACTTGTTCATGGTGATGAGGATGATGTTGTACCATATGAGGAATTAAATATTGCGGCGGATACATTAGTAAAAGCTAATTTTGAAGTATATACGCTTACATCTAAAGGAGCAGGGCATAGTATAACAGAAGATGGCTTACGTGCGGCTCTTCAATTTATAAAAAATATTTTATAAATGCTGTAAAAAAACACTATATAGGGGGTTGAAGGTTTTATATGCGTATATATAGTATTTTTGATATATTGAATTTATATCAAAATGACTGAAATTATATTAAGGGTTTCTAAAAGCATATGAATACTGATTTTACGGAAAATTTTGTTAGATCACCTGGTAAACTTAATCAAAAGCCTGCACTTGTATTAAATGCTGATTATCGACCTTTGTCTTATTTCCCGTTGTCTTTGTGGAGTTGGCAAGATGCAGTTAAAGCTGCTTATTTAGATCGTGTAAATATAGTTGCTGAATACGATGATATTGTTCATTCACCATCTGTTAATATTAAAATACCCTCAGTTATAGTTTTAAAAAACTATGTAAAACCATCTACTTCAACAGCATTTACAAGATTTAATTTATTTCTAAGAGATGAGTTTACTTGTCAATACTGTGGATCTCAGGGTGAAATGACTTTTGATCATGTATTACCTAGATCTCGAGGTGGCAAAACTACATGGGAAAATGTTGTTGCTGCCTGCAGTCCATGTAATCTCAGGAAAGCCGCTAGATCAATCAAGGAGTCTGGCCTACAGTTGCGTAGGCCTGTCATTCAGCCATCTATTGGTCAATTGATGAATGCTGGACGAAAATTTCCACCAAATTATTTGCATGAAAGTTGGACTGATTATTTATATTGGGATGCCGAATTAGAGAGCTGATATTTGCTATTGTTTTTTCAACAAAATAAGAGCCCAGATACAGCTAAGTGCTATACTTAAAATACCATTCCAACCAGCCATTGATATACCAAATAAGTCCCAAACTACATCGTCGCATCTAACTATTGGGGCACTCAAGATCTGATTTAATAAATCGGATGCTGATATTTCCGTATTTATTTTGGAAGTGCAGGATGATGGACCGCTCCACCATTTATATTCAACACCAGCGTGATAAAACCCAATACCAGCGGTAGTTAAGGTCGATAATACGCCAAAAATTGATAATATTTTTAATCTTGTTGATAGTATTATAATGCCTATTAAAATTGCTAATGCATGTGGCCAGCGCTGCCAGATACACATTTTACAAGCAGAATAACCTAATACATATTCGAAAAAGAACGCGCTACTTAAAATTAGAATTGAACCTAAAGTAACAACGCCAACTAGTCGATAAATGTTCATAATACTTTCACCATAATAAAGCCAAGAACTAAAATTATACAAAATAAAGTAAACATTAGTCCCAATCTTTTTTCAATAAATTCTCGTATTGGATATCCAAATTTCCATAATAGACCTGCAATAACGAAAAATATTGTTGCTCTGGCAATCATTGACCATAACATAAATGTAGCAAACGACATTCCAGTTAACCCTGCGGTTATTGTAATCACTTTATATGGGAATGGTGTAAGTCCTGCTATCAAAACTGCCCAATGCCCTTGTGCATTAAATTGTTGTTTAAATAGTTCAAAGCTCTCAATCTTATGGTAAAATTCAAGTATCGGTAAACCTATTGAGTTGAAAAGCTGGCTCCCAATGAAATAACCAAAAGCACCGCCACTGACAGATCCAATCGTTACAATAGATGCTATTAAAAAAGCACGGCTTGGAGCTGCGATAATGACAGGTATCATCAAAATATGTGGAGGAATTGGAAAAAATGAACTCTCAATAAAAGCAATGAACCCCAATACCCATAATGAGTATTGGCTATCAGAAAATGATAAAGTCCAGTCATATAATTTTCTTAACATAATTAAATCCAGGTAAAATAAGTTTAAGATCAGGGAAAACTCAAGTGGTCAAGTATTAATCATAATTAATATTACAAATCAGTGATACTATTTCGTTGACGACCTTAATTACTTTAGCTACACGAAACATAAGTGTGCTAAGCCCGAATGGCGGAATTGGTAGACGCGACGGATTCAAAATCCGTTTCCTCACGGAGTGCCGGTTCAAGTCCGGCTTTGGGTACCACACTTATCTTCAAATTATATATAAATTGAGTAAATACGATAATTACCGTATTGAAATGTTTTAATATTATGACCTAGATAAAAGCCCGTGTAGGGCTTTTATCTAATATTTATTAACCAAAGACTTCAGTTATTGCTTTGTCCATGGATGATGTAATTTGGTCTAAATCATCTTTTGTAGAGATTAAGGCTGGAGAAAGACATAATGTGTTATTGTAACCCGGTACAGATCTATTGGTTGCGCCAATAATTATTCCCTGGGCCATACAATTACCCACAACAGCTTGAACCATTTTTTCATCAGCTGGAGTGTGTGTTTCACGATCAGATACTAATTCTAGGCCGCAAAATAAACCTTTTCCTCTAGCTTGACCAACACATTTGTGCTTATCTTTGAGCTCGCCTAACTTGCCCATAAGATATTCACCCATTTCAGTTGTATTTCTGAGTAGGTTCTCTTCTTCAATTATTTTCATATTTTCAATAGCGGCAGCTGGCCCTGCAGTACAACCACCAAATGTTGAGATGTCTCTAAAATATCCCATGTGGTCTTCAGCATCTTTAAACATGTCAAAGACTGCTTCTGTTGTTACTGTACATGAAATTGCTGCATATCCAGAGGCAACACCCTTAGCCATTGTAACAAAATCTGGTTTAATTCCATATTGTTGATAGCCAAACCAAGTTCCAGTACGGCCCACTCCACAAACTACTTCATCAATATGAAGAAGGATCTCATATTTCTTGCATAAAGCTTGTACACCTTCCCAATAACCTTGAGGTGGTGTGATGACACCTCCGCCAGCAGTAACTGGTTCAAGTACCATTGCACCAATTGTGTCTGCGCCTTCACGTAAGATAACGGCTTCAATTGCATCTAAAGAATGTTTTGTATAATCACCTTCGCCATATTGATTGTGATATTCCAAGCAATGAGGAATCTCTACAAATCCAGGTGTGTATGGACCATACTGTGCATTACGCTCTTCTTGTCCGCCTGCTGCGAGATTAGTAATTGTAGTGCCATGATAATCACGTTCACGATATATAATTTTATGTTTTTTACCATTATGATGTTTATGGCTTATTTGACGAACCATCTTGTAAACTTTTTCATTCGCTTCAGAACCAGAATTTGAATAATAAACTCTAGTCAAGCCAGGCATTTTACTTAACAACATTTCTGAAAAAATTGCTCCTGGTATCGATCCAGCAGAACCAGCAAAGTAATTCATTTTAACCAATTGATCGCGAACTGCATCAGCAATACGTTCACGGCCATATCCAACGTTTACAGTCCATACACCCCCAGATACAGCGTCTAGATGCTCTTTACCGTGCTGATCCCACACACGCATTCCCTTGCCTTCAACGATTATTCTAGGGTCGATTTGGCTTTCAAATGGTTTGTGTTGAATAAGATGATGCCAAACATTTTTGCGATCAGCTTCAACTATTTCTTGGATATCGTTTGTTGTGGCGTAATCCATGGATACACTCCTTATCTAGATTTTGTACTCTTGATATTGAAATTTGCAAATTTTAAGGACTAAGTCATGGATTTTTACGACCACTTTTGTCGGTATTGTATTAAAAAACGCACAAAATCAATAAATATTCAATTTATATCAAATGCTTTTTCCTGAAGGTCTTTTATTGGAATTGTTTCGAGAGTTTTTAGATGTGTACTTTCTAGGATAACATTGGGAGCGGAATCATAAGAATGAGCTTCTTTCCAACGCTCAGCGCACAAACACCATCTATCGCCTGGATTCAATCCAGGAAAATTATATTCAGGTCTGGGAGTTATTAAATCATTACCTCGTGATTTTGAAAAATTTAAAAATGTAGATGTTAGAACCACACATACTGTATGACATCCATGATCATCTTTTCCTGTATTGCAACATCCATCACGATAAAATCCTGTTAATGGTGATTTTGAGCAAGGTTTTAAAACTTCGCCTAATACATTAATTGATTTTGTTATTTCCATAATACTTACCAAAATTTAATAAAAAAGGGGACTCATGTTGCCATGAACCCCCTTAAATGTAAAATTTTATTTATTCTTCAATTTTTTCTTCTGGTTCTACTTTTGCCTTTGGCTCGTCTTTGATAAGTTCGTTGCCGTCTTCATCAAGTGCTGCAGCCGAACCCATATCGTCAAATAATTCTGCAATTTCAAACTCTGCTTCAGCTTCTGCAGCTGCTGCTAAGTCTTGAATTGATTGACCAGAAGCTTGTAATTCAGCTTCTTCTGTCGATCTTGCAACATTTAATTCAATAGAACATTCAACTTCAGGATGAAGAGAAACGCCAACTTTATGTAACCCTAATTCTTTAATAGGGGCCTGTAAAATTACTTGTTTCTTATCAATTTTAAAACCTTCAGCAGAAGCTACATCAGAAGCGTCACGATTAGTTACAGATCCATATAGTGCACCAGCATCAGAAGCTGATCTAATTATAATGAACTGTTGACCATCTAATTTGCTAGAAATTGCTTCAGCTTCAGTTTTAGTTTCTAGATTTTTTGCCTCTAAAGTCACTTTTTGAGATTCAAAAGAAGCTTTATTTGCATCAGTGGCGCGAAGTGCTTTACCTTGTGGCAATAAAAAATTCCGTGCAAAACCTTGTTTTACAGAAACAATATCACCCATTTGGCCTAGTTTGGCTACGCGTTCAAGTAGGATAACGTGCATGATGTACTCCTTACTTCACTGCATATGGCAGAAGTGCAAGAAAACGAGCGCGCTTTATAGCTTTAGCTAATTCGCGTTGTTTCTTTGCTGATACTGCTGTTATGCGTGATGGTACGATTTTACCACGTTCTGAAACGTAGCGTTGCAATAGTTTTGTATCCTTGTAATCGATCTTTGGTGCATTATCACCAAGGAAAGGACAAGATTTACGACGGCGGAAAAATGGTTTGTTAGCCATGGTTTTAGTCCTTTCTCTATCGTTCACGTTCGCGACGGCGTTCTTCTTTTGCCGATTTCGCTTGGATTACTACAGATGGACCTTCTTCATGCTCATCAACACGAATAGTCATGACGCGCATAACATCTTCATGTAAACGCATCAAACGTTCCATCTCTTGAACCGCAGAAGATGGTGCATCTGATTTTAAAAATGCATAATGACCCTTGCGATTTTTGTTAATTTTATAAGCCATTGTTTTTAGGCCCCAGTACTCTTGATCAATAACTTTACCGTCATTATCAGAAAGAACTGCACTGAAGTGTTCAATTAGACCTTCAGCTTGTGCGTTGGACAAGTCCTGACGCGAAATAAATACGTGCTCGTAGAGCGCCATATCAGTACCTCAAATTTAGCGTGCTTCAAAATACGAATTAATCTTCTGCACCCGTATACGAGAGGCTACCGCGTTGAAAGAATTTGCAGAAGTGATGTGCTTATATTGCGATATCTGAAAATTGCAATAGGCAATAGTAATAATCATAATTCTCTTTAATTTGCTTTAAGTATCAAGCAACATTTCATATAAAAGAATTAACTTTTGAATTATTTATTAAATCGGTAATCACAAACTATCGATATAAAGGAGAAATGAAATATGCATGCTTTTTTATTCCCAGGACAAGGTGCTCAAGCTATTGGAATGGGCAAAGATTTGGCCGAAAACTTTTTGGTTGCGAAAAATGTTTTTGAAGAAGTTAACGATGCTCTAAATCAAGACTTATCAGCATTGATCTGGGATGGTGATATCGAAACATTAACTTTAACTGAAAATGCGCAACCAGCCTTGATGGCTACATCAATTGCCGCAATTAAATCATTAGAGTCTGAGGGCATTGATTTTGGTCAAGCTTCTTACATTGCAGGACATTCTCTTGGAGAATATTCTGCATTGTGTGCTGCGGGCTCGTTAAGTTTAATGGATACAGCTAAATTATTACGCACACGAGGAAAGGCTATGCAAGATGCCGTTCCTTTTGGTGTTGGAGCTATGGCTGCAATTCTAGGTTTAGATTTTGAAACTGTTTCTCAATTAACCAATTCAATTGCTAACGATCAAGTTTGCCAAGCAGCAAACGATAATGATCCAGGCCAGGTTGTAATCTCTGGCCATAAAAATGCAGTCGAGGAAACAATTGAATTAGCAAAAAATGCAGGAGCTAAACGAGCTATACTATTGCCTGTTTCTGCTCCGTTTCATTGCTCATTAATGCAGCCGGCTGCAGATACTATGGCTAAAGCCTTAAGTAAAATTATATTAAAAGACCCAATCGTTCCATTGGTCGCCAATGTAAAAGCAAATAAAGAAGTAAATGGTGAAACAATAAAAGACTTATTAGTTGAACAGGTAACTGGTTCAGTTAGATGGCGAGAAAGCATTGAATTTATAAGTTCTGAAGGAGTATCAGAAGTTTATGAGATTGGAGCAGGTAAGGCGTTATCTGGAATGGTGCGTCGTATTGATAGAGAAATAAATGTTAATCAAGTGTTTGATACAAGTAGCGTTCGTGCTGCAGTATTAAAGCTCAAATAAAGGTATCGATATGTTTGAATTAGAAGGTAAATGTGCATTAATTACTGGAGCATCTGGTGGAATCGGGGGATCAATTGCTAGGGCATTATATGGACAAGGTGCAAAAGTGGCATTGTCTGGTACACGAATAGACCCATTAAAAGCACTCGCGGATGATTTAGGCGATAGAGCTTTTATCGTTCCATGTAATCTAAGTGATGTCGATGCTGTTAAAGCATTGCCACAAAAAGCTTCTGAAGAAATGGGAGGCATCGATATTTTGGTAAATAATGCGGGAATTACAAAAGATAATTTATTTATGAGAATGTCTGATGATGACTGGCATCAAGTAATAGATATAAATTTAACTTCAACAATGCACTTAATGAAATCTGTCATGCGCACAATGATGAAGAAACGATTTGGTAGAATTATAAATATCACATCAATTGTTGGCGTTACTGGGAACGCAGGTCAGGTTAATTATGCGGCTTCTAAAGCAGGTATGATTGGGATGACTAAATCTTTTGCACAAGAAATTGCGACACGTGGAATAACGGCTAATTGTGTTGCCCCTGGTTTTATTGAAACTGCGATGACTGCAGAATTACCGGAAAATGTGATGAAGAATATGCTGGATGCTATTCCTCAAGGCCGTATGGGACAAGCAGATGAAATTGCAGCTTCAGTAGCTTTTCTTGCTTCTAATGAGGCAAGTTACATAACTGGACAAACGTTACATGTTAACGGTGGAATGGTGATGATTTAAGAAACATTTAAAGAAAACGTGATTCAAAATGGCTAAAGTTATCCTTTTTAATAAACCTTTTAATGTTTTGTCGCAGTTTACAGATAAAGGTACTGAGGCTTCGGAAAGAAAGACTTTATCTGAATTTATTGATATGCCGGGCGTTTATGCAGCTGGTCGCTTGGATAAAGATAGTGAAGGATTGCTGGTTTTGACAAATGATGGTGTTTTACAGCAAGAAATATCTAACCCAAAACATAAATGGCCAAAGACTTATGTTGTTCAGGTTGAGGGAACCCCTACACAGGATGATATCAAAGTTTTGGAAAGTGGTGTGACTCTAAAAGATGGAATAACAAAACCAGCTGAAGCTGAAATTATTGATAAACCTGAGGGCTTATGGGATCGACTACCTCCAATTAGATATCGTAAGGCGATACCCGATAGTTGGTTGATGATCACAATAACGGAAGGGCGCAATCGTCAGGTTCGTCGCATGACAGCTGCTATAGGTTTTCCTACGTTACGTTTAATACGCTATAGTATAGGCAACTTTACAATTGATGACATTCCAAACGGTCAATGGAAGCAACTTGATATATAAGGATATCTAAAAACGATAAATTATAGGCAAAAAAATACTAGAGTTACTATTTTTTTACGATTTCATTTGCCATATCATATTTGTATGTTATAGCGCGGCACAGTTATAAAATAATTATAACAAAACGAGTTTACTAACCCTGTCGCTTCACGCGACTTTCTAAATGGCATAATTGCCATATCAAGAGGAATATATCATGAGTGACATCGCAGATCGTGTTAAGAAAATTGTTGTCGAACATTTAAGTGTTGACGAAGACAAAGTAATTGAAGGCGCATCATTTATTGATGATCTTGGCGCTGATAGCTTGGACACTGTTGAACTAGTAATGGCTTTTGAAGAAGAGTTTGGAATTGAAATTCCTGACGATGCAGCAGAGACTATCCAGTCTTTTGGCGACGCAGTTAAATTCATTACTGAAGCTTCCTAAGTAAATACATTTTTTAAAAACGGTGCATCCTTGCTGATGTACCGTTTTTTTTTGTCTAAAGTTTCAAAATTAGACTGGATTGCTTGCAGTGATTGTTGAATTTAGTTTAAAGTCTAGAAAAGAATATTAATTGAGGGCAAAAAAATGCGTCGAGTAGTTGTAACTGGTCTTGGAATGGTTTCACCATTAGCTTGTGGTGTGGAAGAAACCTGGAAACGTTTAATTTCTGGTGAAAATGCTGCGAACACAATTACAAGATTTAATGCAGATAATTTTGCGACTAATTACGCTTGTGAAATTCCATTTGGTGATGGTTCCAATGGTACTTTTAATCCATCAGATTGGATGGAGCCAAAAGAACGCAGAAAAGTAGATGATTTTATTCTTTATGGCATGGCAGCAGCAGACATGGCTGTAGCTGATAGTGGTTGGATTCCAAAAGAAGAAGAAGATTTTTTTAGAACGGGTGTGATGATAGGTTCAGGCGTTGGCGGGTTGTCAACTATTGCCGACACTTCTCTCACATTACAAGAACGTGGTCCTCGCAGAGTCTCACCATTTTTCATTCCATCATGTTTGATAAACCTTATTTCTGGACAAGTATCCATAAAACACGGTTTTAAAGGACCAAACCATGCAGTTGTGACTGCATGTTCGACAGGTGCGCATGCTATTGGCGATGCAGCTAGATTAATACAGTTTGGTGATGCAGATGTTATGCTTGCTGGTGGTGCTGAAAATCCTATTTGTGAGATTGGCATTGCTGGTTTTAATGCATGTAAAGCTCTATCAACTGCTCATCGAGAAGATCCTAAAAGTGCATCAAGACCGTACGATCAAAACCGAGATGGATTTGTAATGGGAGAGGGGGCTGGTGTACTGGTCCTTGAAGAGTATGAACATGCGCTGGCACGAGGTGCTAAGATATATGCTGAAATATTAGGGTATGGTTTGTCCGGTGATGCTCATCACATTACTGCGCCAGCATCAGATGGTAATGGTGGTTATCGCTCTATGGAAGCCGCTATTAAGCGAGCTGGATTAGAACCAAGTGCAATTGATTATATAAATGCACATGGAACATCGACTATGGCCGATACAATTGAATTAGGTGCAGTTGAAAGGTTACTTGGTTCAAAATCTGGAAATGCTATAATGTCATCAACTAAGTCAGCAATTGGACATCTATTGGGAGCTGCAGGTGCAGTTGAAGCTATTTTTAGTATACTGGCAATACGTGACCAATTAGCCCCTCCCACATTAAATTTACACGATCCTGTGCCATCAGTATTAAATTTAGCGCCTTTAGAAGCTGTCGAACGCGAAATAAATGTGGTCTTGTCAAACTCATTTGGGTTTGGTGGAACTAATGCTTCCTTGGTAATGGGTAAAGTTATATAATGATTGCGCGTCATTTAGCTGCCAACTTTGTGAATTTTTTAATTGTAATTTTTGTGATTATTGCAGGTTTAGTCTATTGGGCAAAAAATCAATATCAAAATGAGGGCCCATTAAGATCTGATATAAATTTTGAAGTTAAGAAAGGCGATAGATTTAGAAGTGTTTCAGCTGATTTAGAAAAGTTAGGAATAATAAATAATTCTACAATTTTTAATGTATGGGCTAGATATGCTAATCAAGATAATAAATTAAAATTTGGTAATTATTTAATTTCCAAAAAATCATCAATGCATGATGTCCTCGCACTATTAACCTCTGGCAAGTCAATAAATAAACAAATTACGTTCCCTGAAGGTTTTACTTCATATCAAATTGTAGAGAGATTAAAATCTAATTTAGAATTGGAAGGGGGGATTGGGCCATTGCCAATTGAAGGAAGCTTAGCTCCCAACACTTACTCATATCAACAAGGTGATAAACGTAGGGATATTTTGAAAAAAATGTCTGATACTCAAGATGTTATATTAGATAATGCATGGAAATTACGATCAAATGATTTGCCCTTTCATTCTAAAAAAGATGCTATAATTATTGCATCAATTATTGAGAAAGAAACACCTCAAACAGATGAATTGAAATTAGTTTCAGGTGTCATAATGAACCGCCTTAGATCTGGCATTCCTTTAGGTATGGACTCCACGATTGTTTATGAGTTTACAGATGGTAATCCTAAAAATATGCGATCTATTAAACAGTCTGATTTAGATAAAAATACCAAATATAATACAAGGAAATTTACTGGATTACCTCCATCAGCAATTGGCAACCCCGGTAAGTTAGCAATAGAGGCAGCACTAAATCCCAAAGATACTGATTTTTTCTATTTCGTTGCTGATGGATCTGGTGGTCATGTTTTTTCTAAAACTTTACAAGAGCATAATTTGAATGTTTCTAAGTGGCGTAAAATTGAACGTAAAAATAAATAATAACTCAAGATTTTAATATAACTTCTGCAGCACGTTTAATATAATCTGCATGCGAAATAGCTTTTAGCTTGTTTTTATGAATCCATTTTTCTCTTGAATTATAATCGTCACTATTTATTTCTTTTAATGCATCCATTATTTCATCCAAACTATCACAGATAATCATACCTCTGATGTCGAAATAATCGGATATGTTTGGGGCACCCCAATATATTGGAACTGTATTGCATAAACATGAATCAACAATTTTTTCAGTAAAGTAATCATTTTCTTTAATATTTTCTATGACTATAGAATACATAAAAGATTTTAAGCCATCTTCTTTATGAGTAAAAGGATTATATCCTCTTCCTAAAATTGAAATATTTATATCTAAATCATTAATTTTTTTTATGATTAAATGTCTAAGCTTATGCCCTTCTAGCTTATTGTTAGACGAAGCGATAATAGATGCTAATTGAGATTTTTTAGTATCAACTTGATCAATGTTTTTTATAAAAGTTGACCCAAAGTAAAAAAAAGAACCATTTCTTATTTGATTTAATAGATTGCGATTTTTAGTCATTATCTTATAGAAGCGCATATTAAAAATAAACGCTAGGAATAGATATTTATTGTGAATTTTATCAGGTTCCACAATTATGATCGATATTTTTGCTTTTATTTTGGGTCTAGGAAAAAAGAAAACAGGTTTTCGCGGAAATGTTATTAAATGATCAGTACTAAGCAAATCACCTATTGTACTATTCATTAATCTTTCTGGGCGTCCAATAGGCCAATAAAGTTTATCAAGATCTAATGAGGATAAATTCAATGAAAGCCATTGACCATATGGAATAAACGCAATTGCTGGATCTTTATTATTCTTTTTCATAATATTTTACCAAAACAATTAATACTTAAGCCAAGATGATGGAACAATATCAGCATTTTGTAATTGTTTTTTATTATACCATTTTTTTGGTGATATTACAATTTTTTCTGGGTTTTGGTTAAGCCAAGCTCCCCACCATGAAAAAGAAGAATTAGCGATAATATTATGATCACAATTAAGCATAAGTCTAAGATCCTCAAAACTATTTGCAGATGTATTATTATTTATAATTTTGATATCGACTGAAAGTTTCAAATTCTCAAGCACCCAATCAGGATCATCAGAGAAAGCAAAAACTTTAATATTTTCTCCCAGACGGTTTTTAATATATTCAACAGCATCTGTATAATATGATAAACTACATATGCCATGTGTTTCATTATAAGATTCATTTGATAAATAATCACCTCTTCTTATATGCAAGGATATTGATGTCGATTTCTTTATTTCTTTTAAATTTATAGTATTAAATTTATCAGTTTTTTTAATAAGATTTATATCACTTAAAATATTTTTTCTATTTCTAAGGAAATATTTTTCAGATTGCCAATATCCTTTTAAATAAGTTCCATCAACATTTGAAAATAGGTTCTTATCAAAACTTAGAAATGGTTCTTTGTAGACTTTTTTTTGGTTTCCTTTGATATGATCTATTATATAAGCTATTTTTCCATCTTTTTTGTGTTTTATTAAATCGGGTGGATTTAAATCAGCGCGTATATTAAAATGATTTAAAGACATCTTATATGGGCTATTTTCATCAAATTCTCTTGTATCGAGGCCCAATGAGACATTTAAATAATCAGCTAAAGATCGTGCAGCACTATATTGAAATAATTGGTTTCCAAGTCCACCTCTTATGCGTGTATAAATCATATTTATATCTCTAATATTTTTGAAATTGTGATAAATAGAATATTTTTAATCTGTATTCTAAACGTTTAATATTTCTTAAAATTTTATGTTTAGAATGGTTTTTATGAGCCAATGTGCTTCCACCAGCTTCCAAGGTATGATCAGATATGCCTGATTGGTTTACGCAATAACATTTAATTTTAGTTTCCCAAAACATTTGTAAGGTTGTATCGACAGGTCGGTCTATTTTTTTAGTTTTATTTAGTAACTCCACAGCAGCTTCAAAGCTAACGAGTTGTGCTGAAGTTCTTAGGTGTACTGGTAAGGGATTTAATATTTTTAATTTATTTTCAGTTTCAATTATATCAGCACGCCGATTAGGTTCACGTACTTGAAATTGAATGTATTTATATTTTCTAATGTATCTTAATGTAAAATTTAATGATTTATTAAATATTGGTGTGTTAACTCTTACGTCATCTTCTATTATTAAACCTGCTTCAAGTTTTTGATCTACTATCCGTTGCCAAGCTTCCCTATGGCTGAGAAAACAACCAATTTCACCTAAATTTATATTAAAAGGATATTTAGGGTTACAAATTTTTTTATTTGATAAGATGCTGTTAATCTCTTTTTCTGGTAATAAGCTCCCATCTATGGCGTCTATAATTTCTGATGCAATAGGCATATTATTAACTATTTCATCAACAAACTTCCTGCGCTTATTTGCGCGTTTTAAGTGAATAATAAAACACTTTATATTGGAAACTTCTGAATTCATAGTAGTGCCTTAATATTGTAACCATTCATGAAGTATCAATTTATGAGATTAAAGGTATAATAATATAATTGTATATTATGTTTCAATTAGAAAGTTAAGTTCCAAATGTATTGTTAAATAAGTATTTTAATATATATAGTCTTCTCTAATAGTTGTATTAGTTAATCAGCCTAATGAAAGATTGGTTATGTCTCAGCCAAATAAAAAACTTCAAAATATAGATCCTGTATGGGGTAGAATTCAGAATGAAGCTTCAGCTTTGATTCTTGCAGAGCCATTAATGGGTGGAATGGTTCATTCAAGTATCTTGCACCATAATACTTTTAGAAAAGCACTTAGCTATAGAATATCATTAAAGTTGTCCTCAGAGGAAATGCCAGCACAAATCTTACGTGAAATTGTTGATGAAGTTTTATCTACAGACGACTCGATTGCATTATCTGCAAGAGCAGACATGGTCGCTGTTTTTGATCGTGATCCAGCTTGCCATCAAATGCTGCAACCAATGCTTTTTTTTAAAGGTTATCAGGCATTACAAGCTTATAGAGTTTCTCACTGGCTATGGAAAAATGATCGAAAAGAGATAGCATATTTTATTCAGATGAGGTGTTCGGAAGTGTTTGGCGTTGATATACATCCAGGGGCTGTTTTGGGTTGTGGTATTATGATAGATCACGCCCATTCAATTGTAATTGGTGAAACATCTCGTGTTGGTGATAATGTATCAATGTTACATTCAGTTACGCTTGGCGGAACTGGTAAAGCTGATGGGGATAGGCATCCTACGATTGAAAACGGTGTTTTAATTGGTGCTGGTGCTAAAATATTAGGAAATATAACTGTAGGATATTGTTCTAAAATTGCAGCTGGTTCTGTTGTTTTAAAAGATATACCACCTTGCAAAACTGTAGCAGGAGTGCCTGGATTAATTGTTGGGGAGGCTGGCTGTGACCAGCCCTCTCAAACAATGGATCAATTTTTTGAAGGTTGTGAAAAGACTTCATAAAATAACATCCTATTATGATATTTATAATGAGATATTATTAAACTAACATAGTTAATGGGTTTTCTAAGTAATTTGTAATTTTTGCTAAAAATTCTGCACCTAGTGCTCCGTCAATAGCTCTATGGTCAACAGACAATGTTAAGGACATTACTGTTGCAACGCATATAGTTCCATCTTCTTTTACTATAGGTTTTTTTGTGCCCGCTCCAACTGCTAGAATAGATCCATGTGGTGGATTTATAACTGCGTCAAAATTTTCAACACCCATCATGCCAAGGTTAGATATAGCGAAACTACCACCTTGATATTCATTTGGTAAAAGTTTTTTATCTCTTGCGCGAGATGCAAGATCTTTGATTTCCAAGGATAACGATGAAAGCGTCTTTTTCTCACTATCAAAAATAACTGGAGTATATAATCCGCCTTCAACAGATACTGCAACAGCAACGTCTGAGGAAGTCATTTGTAATATTCGATCTTGAGCCCAAACTACATTTGCTTGTGGTATATCTTGTAAGGCAAGTGAACTTGCTTTTATTATGAAATCATTTACGGATATTTTTATGCCTTGATCTATCAATCCAGTATTCATTTCAGATCTAACAATTAATAATTTATCCAAATTAACGGATTTTCGAAGATAAAAATGAGGTATTGTTTGTTTTGCTTCAGTTAGTCTGTTTGCTATGACTTTTCGCATTCCATCAAGTGGTATTTCAGCAAATTCTCTATCTTTGTACATGGCCTTTATTGTTTCAGATGTTACAGAACTTGTTATTTGAGTTTTGGGTGCTTTTTCTAAAGCGATGGCATTTTTTGATTGAACATCAGCTTTTACAATTCGTCCATAAGGCCCAGATCCCTTTATATTGGCTAGATCTACATTAGTAGATTGGGCTATGCGTCTAGCTAATGGTGTTGCAAAAATTCTCTCTTTTGAAAATTTTAGATCAGTATTTTCTGATTTTATGACTGGTGTTTTTTCATCATTTTTAATGATATCTACCACATCTTGTTTATTTTCAGGGTCATTAGTTTTAATATTTGAAGAATTTTCTCCATCCTCTAATAAAATGGCGATTATTTCATTTACTTTAATGCCAGTTGATCCTTCTGGTACAATTATTTTTCCAATAACACCTTCATCAACGGCTTCAAATTCCATTGTCGCTTTGTCAGTTTCAATTTCGGCCATCACATCGCCACTTTCAACTGTATCGCCTTCTTTAACTAACCATTTTGCAAGAGTGCCTTCTTCCATTGTAGGAGAAAGAGCCGGCATCTGAATATTTATTGGCATAATTGTTCTCCTATTTATAAGTTACTTGCTTTACGGCTTCTAGCACTTCTTGTGTAGTGACAAGAGCAAGCTTTTCAAGGTTTGCTGCATATGGCATTGGTACATCTTTACCTGTGCAATTAATTACCGGTGCATCGAGGTAATCAAATGCACGTTCCATTATTACCGCAGAAAGATGATTGCCTATTGAGGCAACAGGAAATCCTTCTTCAATTGTTACACAGCGATTTGTTTTCTTTATTGAATTAATCAATGTATCATAATCTATTGGCCTTATAGTCCGTAAATCAATAACCTCAGCAGATATGCCGTCTGCTTCTAATAATTCAGCGGCTTCAAGTGCATATTGCATTCCAATCCCAAAACTCACCAAAGTGACATCAGAACCTTCACGCCAAATCTTTGCTTTCCCAATTGGTACTGTGAAATCTTTTAAATCAGGTACTTCAAAAGTACGCCCATACAACATTTCATTTTCTAAAAATACTACAGGGTTAGGATCTCGAATGGCTGATTTTAATAAACCTTTTGCATCAGCTGCTGAATATGGCATGACTACTTTAAGTCCTGGAATTTGAGCATACCAAGCAGCAAAGCAATGAGAATGTTGAGCACCAACTCTTGAGGCTGCTCCATTTGGACCTCGAAATACCATAGGTGCACCCATTTGTCCGCCAGACATATAAAGGGTTTTCGCAGCAGAGTTTATGATATGGTCCATTGCTTGTAGAGCAAAATTAAAAGTCATAAACTCAACAATGGGATTTAAGCCACCAAATGCAGCACCTACTGCAATACCAGCAAATCCGTGTTCGGTAATGGGAGTATCAATGATACGTTTGTCCCCAAATTCATCAAGAAGCCCTTGAGAAACTTTATATGCACCTTCATATTCTGCAACTTCTTCGCCCATAAGAAATACATTATCATTTGATCGCATTTCTTCAGCCATTGCATCTCGTAATGCATCACGAACTGTAGTTGGTGTAAATGTTGTTCCATCAGGTATTAATTCTGATTCAATATATTTATTTGATATTTTTGTTGACTGTTCGATAATATCTTTCGAAATTACATTTTCTGTTAAAGTTATTGTTTTTTCTAATTTATCAGCCGCGACTGGTGAAGATACTTCATTAAGATTTGAAAGGTTTTCACCATCTTCTAATAAAATTGCTATGGCAGTATTAACGGTTACATTTTCAGTACCTTCTGGAATTAAGATTTTACCAATTGTTCCCTCATCCACAGCTTCAAATTCCATTGTAGCTTTATCTGTTTCAATTTCTGCCATGATATCACCGCTTTGAACGATATCACCTTCTTTAACTAACCATTTTGCTAGTGTGCCTTCTTCCATAGTAGGTGATAATGCGGGCATAAGGATATTGATTGTCATAGGTTCTACTCCTTAAACCAAAATATCTGTGTAAAGTTCGTTTAGGTCAGGTTCTGGGCTTGCGATTGCAAAATCTGCAGACTCTTGAACGATTTTTTTTATATCTTTATCAATTATCTTAAGGTCATCTTGAGTAGAATGGCCACCTTGGATCAACATTTCTTTAACCATATCTATCGGATCTTGATTATCCTTAACATTTTTTACCTCCTCTTTAGAGCGATATCTAGCTGGATCTGACATTGAATGACCCCGATACCGGTAAGTTTTTACCTCTAATACAAAGGGACCATTGCCTGCGCGACAGTGTTCTACTGCAAGCTCGCCAGCGGCTTTTACTGCTAACACATCCATTCCATCTACAACTGCTCCAGCAATTCCAAATGCTTCTCCTCTTGTATAAAAATCAGGAGTAGAGGCTGCGCGTTGCAGGCTTGTTCCCATAGCATATCTATTGTTTTCTACTACAAAAATCACTGGGAGTTTCCAAAGAGCCGCCATGTTAAAGCTTTCATAGACTTGCCCTTGATTTGCTGCACCATCTCCAAAATATGTAAAAGTGACAGTATCTTCACCTCTGTATTTATTGGCTAGAGCCAATCCAGCTCCGATCGGGACTTGAGCGGCGACAATTCCATGACCTCCATAGAACTTTTTCTCTTTGCTAAACATATGCATAGAGCCGCCTTTACCTTTAGATAGACCATCTTTTCGACCAGTCAGCTCAGCCATAACTCCTTTAGGATCAAGGCCACATGCTAGCATATGGGCATGATCACGATATGAAGTTAATCTGCTATCGCCTTCTTTTGCAGCTGCTTCAAGTCCGACGACAACAGCTTCTTGTCCGATATATAAATGGCAAAATCCACCTATATGGCCCATGCCGTATAATTGCCCAGCCTTTTCTTCAAAACGTCGAATTAATAACATTTCGCGATAATATTTATGCAATTCATCGGCTGATATATTTGCTTTAGCTTTCTTTTTAGCTTTTGCCATATCGATAGATCCCTTAAAAGGTTTAATATTGAACTATTATTATAATCTATTGTAAAGCAAAAGGCACGCAGAATTTATAAATTATTGTCTTGCATGTTAAGTTTGTATTAATATGTATAAATACAATTACTTAGCGTATAATGACATCATTTACCCGAGCCATTCCTAATACTTTTCGAACACGTTCATCTAATAAATCAAGATCTAAATAACCATCAGACAATCTATAGGTTTTATTTTTTAGTTGTTCGCGTTCTAATTTTAGCGCCTCCAGCCGAAGAACAAGACGTCTTTCTTCGGACTCTACCTGTATTCTCTTAATATGGCCATAATCACCCTGAATTGCTGCAAAAACAAAGTAACTTGTAAGTGCTAAAAATAATGCAAAAAATAGTGCTGTGCTCAATCCAACTTTTTGTGATCGTCTATATGCCATTCTCACCTCGTTGCAGATATTTATTCCTGCTTAAAGCTATTATGACATATGTGATTCTGTTTGTGAATCCCTAATCGAATCAATTTGTATTTATTTTAAATTTTTGAAGCTGTTGCGATATCATGAATTGATTTATCAATTATTGAATTAAATTCATCATCGTTTTGATTTATACTTAAACCTTCAGTTAAGGCTCTTGAAAAGCTTGCTATCATTCCATTATTGCATCGTAATTTATCCAATGCATTTCTTTGATTGTATCCGCCTGAAAGTGCAACAACACGTAATACGTTTGGATGATTAAGTAATGGTAAGTAAAAATTCATAATTTCTGGCAATGATAGCTTTAATATTACTTTTGAATCTTTTGGTAATTCATCTAAATTATTCAAAATAGATCTCATAAGAATTTTTTCTGCGTTTTCCTTATCGGCAATTGATATGGTTATCTCAGGCTCAATAATGGGAACTAAGTTATATTTATTTATTTGTTCACTAATCTTAAATTGTTGCTCTACAACTTCATTGATACCTTTTTCTGATGCTGAGTTTATTACTGATCTCATCTTTGTTCCAAATATTCCTTTAGAAACAGCAACCTCTAGCTTTCTATCTATTTCGTAAATATCTTTCAATAAATGAACACCATTTTCTTCAGGTTCCAAGCCTGAGTCTATTTTTAAAAATGGAACAATTCCAAGGTCTTCCCATAAATATGTTGCAGATGCTTTTCCATTTATTTGTTTGTTCATAGTCATTTCAAACAATATGGCACCAATTATATTCTTTGAATTAAATGATGGTGAAGAAACTATACGTGCTCTCATAGAATGTATTTGATCATACATTTCTGTGTCATTTGTATAATAATTTTGGTCTACATCATATTGCAACAGTGCTTTTGGTGTGGATCCACCGCTTTGATCTAAGGCAGCAATGAAACCATTTCCACTTATGATTTTTTGTAATTTTTCATAATGCGCCATATTTTATTCTGCCCTTTATTTATTTTAAGATGTTAAAACTGCAACCCCAGGTAAAGTTTTACCTTCAAGCCATTCGAGGAATGCTCCGCCTGCAGTTGAAATATATGTAAACTTATCTGCAGACCCACTACCATTGAGTGCTGAAACTGTGTCACCACCACCTGCAACTGATAATATCTTTCCAGATTGAGTTAATTCTGCAACATACTTTGCAGCAGCGTCTGTAGCTTTATTAAATGGAGGAACTTCAAATGCTCCTAAAGGCCCATTCCATATAACTGTTTTTGTATGTTTCAAGTGTTCATGAATAAGTTTAATTGTTTGAGATCCTGCGTCTAAAATCATTGAATCAGCAGGGCAAGCGTCCGCTGGTAAGGTTTCACAATTTGTATTTGCGGCAAATTCTTTTGCTACAACAATATCAATGGGCAATATTATTTCGCAATTCATTTTTTTTGCATTTTCCATTATTGAGCGCGCAGTATCTTGCATTTCATGTTCGCACAAAGATTGGCCTATATTATATCCTTTAGCAGCTAAAAATGTATTAGCCATTCCACCACCAATTACAATTTTATCCATTGGGCTTATTAGGTTTTCCAATAAAAGCAATTTGGAAGATACCTTTGCGCCACCAACTACTGCCATTACAGGTTTTTTTGGTGAACTTAATACATTCTCTAATCTTGATATTTCTTCTTCCATAAGTCTTCCTGCACAACTAGGCATTATACGTGCTAATGCTTCAACAGACGCGTGTGCCCTGTGTGCAGTGGAAAAAGTATCTGATACAAATATATCGCCTAGCTTTGCTAATTCAGCAGCAAATTCAGGATCATTTTTTTTCTCACCCTGATGGAAACGGGTATTTTCTAGTAATAGCACATCTCCTTCTGGTAATGTATTTACGGCTAATTGTGCAGTTTCGCCAATACATGATGAAGCAAAATGAACGCGCTTTTTTAATCTATTTGATAATGCGGTAACGGCTTGTTGAGTTGACATTGTTAAGTCAAATCCACGAGTAGGGCGTCCAAAATGTGATAAAAGTATTGGTTTACCACCTTTTTCTAGCACCTCTAGTATTGTTGGTACTGCCCGAGAAAGCCTAGTGGAATCTGTTACTTGCCCATTATGAATGGGAACATTCATATCGACACGTATCAGAATATTTTTATTTTTTAGATTAAAATCATCTAATGTGCGTAATGCCATTCGCTATCTCCAGTTATTACTATTTTATTTTTGAATATTTTAATCCAAGAATAATATTTTTTTGTGTCTAAAGTAACTATTTATAATAGTTTGCCCATTGCAATTGCAGTATCAGCCATTCTGCAAGAAAAACCCCATTCGTTATCATACCAACTTAACACTCTTACTAAACGGTTATTTAAAACTTTTGTTTGAGCTGGTGCGAAATTTGAAGAGTGAGTGTCATGATTAAAATCTATGGATACTTTTGGCTCTGGATCATAATCTAATACACCCTTCATAGATGTTTCTGCTACCTTCTTTACTGCTGCGTTTATTTCTTCAATGTTTGTATCTCTACTTGCTTGAAATGTTAAATCTACGCATGATACGTTAGGTGTGGGAACTCTTATCGCTGATCCGTCTAATTTTCCTGCTAGTTCAGGTAAAACAAGACTAACTGCTTTAGCTGCTCCAGTTGAAGTGGGTATCATGCTCATCGCTGCAGCTCTTGATCTATATAAATCAGTGTGCTTTTTGTCTAATGTTGGTTGATCACCTGTGTAAGAATGAATAGTTGTCATTATTCCATTTTCTATACCAATGGCATCGTTCAATACTTTTACAATTGGTGCTAGACAGTTCGTTGTGCAAGAGGCGTTCGATACTATAAGATCATTTTTTGAAAGCTGGTTATGGTTAACGCCATAAACAATAGTTTTATCTACATTTTTTCCAGGAGCAGATAATAATACTCTTTTCGCACCATTTTCTAAATGGATCATGGATGCTTCTTTTGAATTATGTACGCCAGTACATTCTAAGAGAACATCTATACCTTCCCAGTTTAATTCTGCAGGGTTATATGTTGCTTGCATGTCTATGGGGCCGCGTCCAACGTCAATATTATTACCAATTATTTTTATATCGCCAGGGAAACGGCCATGAACAGAGTCATATTTCATTAAATGAACAAGCGTTTCGATTGGAGCAGGAGCATTAATCGAGATTACTTCAATATCAGATCTGCCGCTTTCAATTATAGCTGCTAATGTTGATCGGCCAATACGACCCATGCCGTTAATTGCAACTTTTATAGTCATCCAAACATCCGATCATCGTAAGAATTACAAGATATTATCTTGTATGTATGTTTAGTTTTTTAAAGGATAATAGTTATATTTAAAAGGTTATTATCGACAAATATTACACATTTTCAACATGTTACCGCTAACAAATGATGTGTTAGCGGTAACATTTTTGTTTTGTTTTATTATAGGAGATCTTTGGCGGCTTTAATAACGCCTTCAGCAGTGATTCCAAATTTTAGATATAACTCTTCAGCTGGTGCAGATGCACCAAAGCTATCCATTCCAATAAAAGCAGATTTGTTATGTTTGCCTCTTTCACCTGTGAGCCATTTATCCCACCCTTGCTGAACAGCTGCTTCAATTCCAACGCGAACTGGGCCGGCTGGAAGAACACGCCTACGATAAGTTTCATCTTGCTCTGCAAATAGCTCCATACAAGGCATAGAGACTACTCTTGTACCTATACCTTCAGACTCCAATTGGGTTTTGGCATCTAAAGCTATTTCCACCTCAGAACCAGAAGCTATTAGAATAACTTTTCTCTTAGCTACTGCATCAGCTAAAACATACGCACCCATACTTACCATGTTTTTATTTGTATGATTTGTTCTCACTGTTCGTAAGCCTTGTCTTGTTAAAGAAAGTACTGATGGAGTTGTTTTAGTAGTAACCGCAAGTTCCCATGCTTCTGCGGTTTCAACTGTATCAGCCGGACGAAATACCCAAGTATTTGGAGTCGCGCGCGATATGGCTAAATGTTCGACAGGTTGATGCGTTGGTCCATCTTCACCTAAACCAATGCTGTCATGAGTATATACATAAACAACTGGTATTTTCATTAATGCAGCAAGCCTCATAGATGGACGTGCATAATCTGTAAAACACATAAATGTTCCACCATATGGTCTAACACCACCATGTAATACCATTCCATTCATTGCAGCGGCCATACCATGTTCTCGTATACCATATGCTACATGCCGACCATCGCGGTTATCAGCATCAAAGCATTTCATTCCTTTAGTAATTGTATTGTTTGATCCAGTTAAATCAGCTGAACCACCAATTGTTTCTTGCATGATTGGATTGATTACTTCTAGAGCAGTTTGGCTTGATTTCCTGGTAGCCATTTTTGGCATATTTTCAGAAATTTCTTTCTTTAAGCGTTTTATGGCAGCTGATAGTTTTTTAGGGGTTTCTAAATTCATAACACGGTTAAAATCAGCTTGTTTAGACTTTGATAAATTTAAAAAACGCTCATTCCATTCATTACGAGCTATTGAACCTTTAGATCCAATTTCGAGCCATGCATCTTTTACATCGTTCGGTATTTCATATTTTGGATAAGGCCATTCATATAGTTTACGCATTTGTGCAAGTTGTGGATCTTTTATGTTATAGCCATGCCCACCAGCCGTGTTCTCAACACCTTCTACGCCAACCGCAATTGTAGTTTTACATGCTATCATTGAGGGTTTTGTGCTTTTTTTTGCATTTGTAAGTGCTATGTCTATTTCATGGGGATCATGACCATTAATTGCAAATACAGACCATCCAGCGGACTCAAAACGCTTTTGTTGATCAGTTATATCTGAAATATTTATTTCTCCATCAATTGAGATATTGTTATCATCCCACATTACTATCAATTTATTAAGTTTCTGTTTGCCAGCTAATGTAATGGCTTCTTGGCTAACGCCTTCCATTAGACAACCATCACCTGCAATCACATATGTGTAATGGTCTACGATTTTTTTGCCATATCGAGATTGAAGGGATTGTTCTGCCATTGCAAAACCAACAGCATTTGAAATTCCTTGTCCAAGGGGACCAGTTGTTGTTTCTATTCCTTTTGCGTGACCATATTCAGGATGGCCCGCTGTTTTTGCGCCCCATTGACGAAAGTTTTTAATTTCTTCCATTGTCATGTCTTCGTAACCGGTCAGATGCAAAAGTGAATATATGAGCATTGAGCCATGCCCAGCTGATAAAATGAATCTATCTCTGTCTGCCCAGTCAGGGTTTTTTGCATCAAATTTTAAATGATTTTGAAATAAAACAGTTGCAACATCGGCCATTCCAATTGGCATTCCTTGATGCCCTGATGCAGCAGCATGAACTGCATCTGCAGCTAATATTCTTATTGCTGAGGAATTTCTCCAATGTTTTGGGTGTTTTAATTTAATTTCCGAAATGTTCACAATGGTCTCCAAGCAGCTAAGGTATGTAACACTCGTATGATATGTGTGTATGGTCGGTCAAGATTGCAAACACTTATAAACTATTATTTTTGTGCAATATTCTAATTAAAACGTATAAAATGATTAAAAGTACTTACTATTAATGATTCGTGTACGGAAGAGGCGGAAATGACTCAAATACCTGTGTTAAAAAAAGATTTTGAAATTGCTATTAGTTCAATACAAAATCGGATTGAAGATTTGAGTAAAAATAAATATGAAAATGAAAATCTGATATCAGAATTAAAAGATGAAAATAATATTTTAAAATCACAAATTGAAGAATTGCAGCAGTCATTAATTAAAGATAAAGAACCTGAATTTGGATTCACAGATACATCAAATATTGAAAGTGCGCCTCTTTCAGATAATGACTATGAAGAGCTAAAAAATCAACACCAGAGAGATATTAATGAAGTTCAAAATATTTTAGATCAACTTAAAGATCTGGTTGAGGAGTAGATATGTCACAGGTTACAATAAAAATTGGTGGTAGATCATTTGATGTTGTCTGTCAGGAAGGTGAGGAAAATTATCTCAAAACTGCAGCTTCGATGCTTGATGAAGAAGCCCAAAAGCTTGAAAGTGCAGGAGCTCGTATTACAGAAAGTAGAATGCTGCTAATGGCAGGGCTACTTTTAGCAGATCGTACTGCTGCAAGTGAAGAAAAGCTTAGTAAGAGAAATGATGCCTCATATTCTGAAGCACCAGATTCTGAAATTTCGAAGCATAATTCAATATTAGATACAAAACTAAAAGCCGCTGAATTGGAAATTTCAAATCTAAAATCTCAAATATCAAATCAACATATATCATCTGATAAAGACACTGATAATAATCAAATAAACCTAGAAACTGTTCAGCTTGAAATAGATGAAGCTAAAGCAACAATAAGCTTTATGCTTAATAAGGTTAAATCACTAGTGTAAATCTAGATTTGTTCTTTATGTAATAGTAGATATTAAAAAGCCTTCTCTAGAAATAAGAGATTATCTTAATTGTTAAGTATATTATTATTAACTACGAAATTAAATGGTAGATGTAGTTCTATTTTATATAAATCTTCCTATGAATTTGCTTCTCTTACTTTGTCAGCAGCATCTTTATCAAATTTTATATTGTTTGTTTCTAATAGTTTATCAAGTTCGCCAGTAAGCATCATATCAGTAATAATATCGCAGCCGCCAACAAATTCGCCTTTTACATACATTTGTGGAATTGTTGGCCAATCCGAAAAATCTTTTATTCCTTGACGTAAATTTTCATCAGCAAGAACATTAATATCTAGCCACGAAATGTTTAAGAAATTTAATACGCCTGCTATACGGCTTGAAAATCCACATTGAGGCATTGAAGATGTACCCTTCATGAATAGTACAACATCATTTTTTTCTATTGTTTCTTTTATCGTTGATTGAGCTGTATCAGACATTTTAATTTCCTAGTAATTTATTATATATTTAGTATAGATAATTTTTGTTGCAAGCATATAAGATTTAAAATTTTACTCTTCTTTTATTTTTGTTGTAAGTGCTAGAGCATGTAGCTCGCCATTTGGGCCATCCATTTTTCCTTTAAGAGCAGAAAATACCATTCTATGCTGATTTATCATAGATTTGCCAGCAAATTGAGATGAAGATACAATTGCAGACATATGAACTCCATCAGCGCCGTCCACAGATACATCTGCATCTGGAAAAGCTTCTCTAATTAAATTTTCTATTACGCTAGCTTCAATTGCCATTAAGTTTCTCCAAATTAATTCTCAGTTTACTAATGATTTTAATATTGTTTCATGAACTTCAGTAACATCGTTAAGTTTAATTACTGCGGAACCTAACTTTATTTCTTCATTACCAAAGCGTCCTATAGTTTGAGCTGGAACACCTGCAAGTTCTGCGGCTTTTATAAGCGCATTACTATCTTCACAAGCGAGAAGGTACCTTCCTTGATCCTCACCAAAATACCACCCAGTATTACCATCTATCAAAGACACACCAATATTAGCTGCCATAGCCATTTCTACAGCTGCGGTAGCAATCCCACCGTCAGATATATCATGTGCTGCAGTTATAAGCTTTTGCTTGTGACAAGATCGAACAAAGTTTCCTGCAATTTTTTCTGCATGAAGATCAACTGTTGGAGCATCGCCTTCTTCTCTATTAAATAGTTCTTTCATCAATGCTGATTGGCCTAGATGGCCATTAGTAATTCCAATTAAAACTAATTCATTACCATCATTTGGTTTATATTGAATTATTTCATTAATATTATTTAACAAACCAACAGCACCAATTGTTGGCGTAGGTAAGATAGCACTTCCATCTGTTTCATTATAAAGTGAAACATTTCCAGATACGATTGGCATATCTAAGATAGAAACAGCTTCTGCTATGCCTTTGATGCAACCAACAAATTGCCCCATTATTTCTGGTTTTTCTGGATTCCCAAAATTCATATTATCAGTTGTGGCTAGTGGCTTTGCACCGGTTGCTGATAAATTCCTATAAGCTTCTGCTACCGCTTGCTTGCCACCTTCAAATGGATTTGCCTTACAGTACCTTGGTGAAACATCAGAAGTAAAAGCTACGGCTTTATTTGATCCATGTATACGAACAACGCCTGAGTCAGAACCAGGATGGATTAATGTATCTGCCATTACCATAGTATCGTATTGTTCATAAACCCATGATTTAGAGCCATAATTCGCACTTCCAAGAATTGATAGGAGACCCTTTATTGGATCTATATCAGGAATATTTTTCAATTCTTTAGCTTTGGGAGTTTCAACCCAAGGTCGATCATATTCAGGGGCAGTCCCAGAAAGAGCTTTAAGAGGCAAATCCGCTTTAACTTTTCCATTATGAATTACAAGAAAGCGATCTTCTGCTATAGTTTCACCAACTATTGCAAAATCCAAATCCCATTTTTCAAATACTGCACGAGCAATATTTTCAAGTTCTGGTTTTAGAACCATTAACATTCGTTCTTGGCTTTCAGAAAGCATCATTTCATATGCTGTCATGTTTTCTTCCCGTTGGGGGACATCTTCCAAGTTAAGTTTTACGCCTAAATTCCCTTTATCGCCCATTTCAACAGCGGAACAAGTTAAGCCTGCTGCACCCATATCTTGTATCGAAATTACTGCACCTGTCTGCATCAGCTCCAAAGTCGCTTCCATCAGTCGTTTTTCAGTAAATGGGTCGCCAACTTGAACCGTTGGCCTTTTATCTTCGATAGTGTCGTCAAATTCAGCTGATGCCATTGTTGCACCACCAACACCATCACGACCTGTTTTAGCACCTAAATAGACCACTGGCATGCCAACACCTGATGCAGCAGAGTAAAAGATACTATCAGTTTTAGCTATTCCTGCAGCAAATGCATTTACTAAGCAATTACCATTATATGCTGAATGAAATCTAACTTCTCCTCCTACAGTTGGGACACCAAAGCAATTTCCATAACCACCAACGCCTTCAACCACACCATTGATTAAACTTTTTGTCTTTGGGTGATCAAACTCCCCGAATGATAAGGAATTCATGGCTGCTATTGGACGAGCTCCCATTGTAAATACATCCCTTAATATTCCACCTACACCAGTTGCTGCGCCCTGATATGGTTCTATGTAAGATGGATGATTGTGACTTTCCATTTTGAAAACAATTGCATCTCCATCTCCTATATCGACAATTCCTGCATTTTCTCCTGGTCCACAAATTACTTGTGGCCCTTCAGTTGGCAATGTTCGCAGCCATTTTTTTGACGACTTATATGAACAGTGTTCATTCCACATCGCTGAAAATATACCTAATTCTGTATATGTTGGAATACGGCCAATGGTTTCTGTTAACCTTTTATATTCTTCAGAGTTTAAGCCGTGATTTTCAATCAATTCTTGAGTTATTTCAGGTTCAATAGACATAGTAAGCCTTAGTTAGGATTCTTTGATTTCTTTTAATCATTCACTGCTCCGAGTGAAAGACCCATATATGAATTGTTATACAAAAGTTTGTAAAAAAAATGGCCGAGCTAGGAGCTCGGCCAAAGTATAACAGGGAGGTTAAGATTATAGGAACAAATGCTCTACTAATATCTTGTGGCTTATGTAGTTTTATAGATACCACAGCACTAGTAGTATTTTTTGCATACCCGGTATGCCATTAAGACATAGCTTGTAATAGTATCAAAAATTTATACGTTTTCAGATTTATGTAATCTATGCGTTTTTATTTCTTCTAAAACAAAATCTCTAAAAGCTTGAACTCTTTTTGAGTGCCTCAGCTCTTCTGGAAAAGCAAGAAAAACTGGAATTTCTTTACTTTGATCTTCTGGTAAAACACGAACAAGCTCTGGTACTTCATCAGAGACATAATCAGGTAAAACGCCGATACCTGTGTCATGCAAGACAGCCTGTAAAACGCCAAAATAATTGTTTAAAGTTAAGTTTGAACCGTGGTTTTGCTCAAGTATTGGTTTAAACCACGCAATTGACTCATTGACCTGTCTTGCTTCGAGGCCTTGCGTTACCAGTCGGTGTACATCTAATTCGTCTATGCTAGTAGGGGTGCCATGTTTATCGAGGTATTTTTGTGTGGCATAGAGGCGCATTTTTACATTCATAAGGCGACGGCGTACTAAATCAGCCTGACTTGGTTCTTTCATTCTGATAGCAACATCTGCCTCACGCATAGGTAGGTCTAAGACGCGCTCTTCTAATATTAAATCAATATTTAGATCAGGATACTGTTCATATAAACGGTTAATTCTGGGTGCCAACCATAGCGTACCAAAACCAGTTGTAGTTGTTACTCTTAATTCACCAAAAACTTCATCTTCACTATCACGAATTCTAGCTTCAGCTGTTTCAAGTCTTTTAGACATTTGTGAGGTTGCTTCATATAATAACTCACCTTGTTCTGTAAGGATCAATCCACGTGCATGCCTATGAAACAAAGTAACGTTTAGTTTTTCTTCTAAAGCTCTTATTTGCCTACTAACTGCAGATTGAGACAAATGTAATACATCTCCAGCATGAGTTAAACTTCCAACATCTGCCACAGAATGAAAAATTCTAAGTTTATCCCAGTCCATTTTCTTTTCTCAAATTTTGTATTTCGTAGGTATGCGCACAATGCATACCTTATAGTGAAAATATTGGTAAACAAGTGATTATTTCAAGTTTTTCTTATAAAGAAGCTTTTACAATCCTTGTGATCCTCGATTTTTATTAATGTATGGCCTTGTTCAGAACAGAAGTGAGGAAAATCAATTACAGCAGCTGGATCATCTGCTAATATATTTAGAATATCCCCACTTTTTAATTTTTTTAATCTTTTTTGCGCTTTCAAAACTGGAATAGGGCAGAGCGCTCCAGTTGCATTAAGATGATCATCAAAATTCATATTTAAGTTTCCTTAAAATTTTTAAAAATTCTAAAATAGTTTTCATATATTGGGTGGTTAATTTCATTTAAAAGAGTATTATTAAGTATGTTTGGTATAGATATTATAGATGCTGGTTTATTACCTTCAATGGTTATCGCTTTAATAGCTGGTATTTTCAGTTTTTTAAGTCCGTGTGTACTACCGATAGTTCCACCATATTTAGCATATATGGGTGGAATTTCTATGCAAGAAATGGAAAACAATAAGGATATGCGCCGTCATACTGTGATTTGTGCACTATTTTTCACACTTGGGCTTTCAACAGTATTTATTTTGCTGGGTATTGCTGTATCAGCACTTGGCCAATTTATGCTTCAAAATCAAGATTGGTTTAGTCGTGTGGCAGGTGCGGTCATTATTTTTTTTGGTTTGCATTTTATAGGGGTATTGAAAATTCCATTTTTGTATAGTGATTTGAGAGTTGATGCTGGAGACCGTGGAGGTAATGCTTTTGGTGCATACATACTTGGGCTTGCATTTGCTTTTGGATGGACGCCGTGTATTGGCCCCATACTTGGCACAATATTATCCTTGGCTGCACAAGAGGCATCATTTGCGCGGAGTTCGATATTAATGGCATTGTATGCAGTTGGTCTTGGAGTTCCATTTATTCTAGCTGCAGTTTTTATAAACAAGGCAATAAGAATTATGACGCGGTTTAAGCGTCATATGAGAAAAGTAGAAATTTCTATGGGTGTTCTATTGGTCGTTATTGGTATCACTTTAATAACTGGAAGTTTTTCTGTTATATCTTTTTGGTTATTAGAAAATCTACCATTTCTTGCAGTTATTGGTTAAGTTTTAATTACTTCTTTGAGATTATATGATCGAGAATATATAGCCTGATTGCCGATGCTAATCCTATATCTATACCCCTTGCGTCATCAATTTCAGCAGCCAGTACATTTAGTGCGATGCCTTTCTCGGCTGAAATTTTTTTAAACTGATACCAGAATGGGTCTTCTAAGCTTACACTTGTGCGATGCCCTTTGAGGGTTAATGAATGTTTTTTGGGCCTATTGATTTTAATCATTAATTATCGATGTAAATATATATTTAAAATATCAACTTTATTGTTATAAAAATTACTTTGGTCCAAGCATGTTGTTTGGTTTTACAACACGATCGAAAGTAGCCTCGTCAACAAAACCTAAGTTTATGGCTTCTTCTTTTAATGTGGTTTTGTTTTTATGAGCTGTTTTTGCTACTTTTGTAGCATTATCATACCCAATTTCAGGTGCTAATGCGGTGACTAACATTAAGCTATCCCACATTAATGATGAAATACGCTCTTCATCAGCCAAAATACCCTCAATGCAATTGTCATTAAATGCAACAGAAGCGTCACCAAGTAATTGAATTGATTGTAAGACGTTATAAGCCATCATAGGTTTATAAACATTTAATTCAAAATGTCCTTGTGATCCAGCAAAACCTACGGCTGCATCGTTTCCAAAAACATGAGCACATACTTGTGTCAAAGCTTCACATTGTGTTGGATTTACTTTTCCAGGCATAATGGACGAGCCAGGTTCATTTTCTGGTAATATTAATTCTCCTAATCCACATCTTGGCCCAGAGCCCAGTAATCGGATATCATTAGCAATTTTGAATAAACTCACTGCTATTGTTTTGAGTGCGCCTGACATCTCAACCATTGCGTCGTGAGCAGCTAATGCTTCAAATTTATTTGGAGCTGTCACGAATGGGAGGCCAGTTATTTCAGCCATATTTTGTGCGACAGTTTTATCCCATCCTTTTGATGTATTTAAACCTGTGCCAACAGCTGTTCCACCTTGTGCTAATGGATAAATGTTTATTAATGCATGTTTTATGCGAGAAATGCCTTGTTCTAATTGAAATGCATATCCACCAAATTCTTGGCCTAATGTTAAAGGTGTTGCATCCTGAGTATGGGTTCTGCCAATTTTGATTATATGTTCGAAATCTTTTGCTTTCTTAGCTAGAGATTTTTGAAGCTTTTCGATACCAGGGATTAAAATATTGTTTGCTGAAACTGCTGTTGCAATGTGCATCGCGGTAGGAAATGTATCATTAGATGACTGTCCCATATTACAATGATCGTTAGGATGAATAGGGGACTTTGATCCAATTACTCCCCCTAGAATTTCTATAGCTCTGTTTGAAATAACTTCATTAGAATTCATATTTGATTGTGTTCCAGATCCAGTTTGCCAAACAACAAGCGGGAAATGCTCATCAAGTTTGCCTAGAATTACTTCATCGGCTGCAGCTATTATTGCATTCGCTAACTCTGTAGGTATTTTTCCAGCATCATGGTTGGCTTGTGCGCAAGCTTTTTTGATTACGCCAAGCGCTCTAACAATTGATACTGGTTGTTTCTCCCATCCAATCGGAAAGTTCATTATTGATCTTTGTGTTTGAGCACCCCAATACTTATCATTGGGTACTTCTAGGGGACCAAAGCTATCTGTTTCTATACGCTTTTCAACCATGACTTCTCTCCAGTTTGGTTCATAGTTTTCTATACGCAGATAGTAAGAGTATTACAATAAATGGATAATTATTTTTTCCTAAAGCTATCAAGGCTTACAATTTCGGCAACATTATTTTCATCATCATCTTCGATAATAACCATTTTGCTTTCTGGAATTTCTTCGACAGCATCGATATCTTCATTTGCTTCATCTTCAAAACGCAATCCAAATTCCACAGAAGGGTCTACAAAGGTTGAAATTGAATTCCAAGGAATTGTTAGGTTTTCTGGATTATCACCAAAATTTAAAGTTATTGAAAAATTATCAGCATTTACCTCCAGGTTATCAAACCAATGCTGAATAACTATTGTCATTTCTTCAGGGTATCGTTCTTTAATCCAGTCAGCTACAACTACGCCCTCAAATTTAGTATCAAAGGAAATGAAATAATGATGATTTCCAGGAAGACCATTTTTTGATATTTTTTTAAGAACATCAATCATTAGACTTTGCATAGCTTTTTGCATCATCTGAGCGTAGTTAATTGTATCAGTCATATTAATTATGTTCCCTAAATATTATATTTTTATAATAATGAGTTCTTAAGTATATAAAAGGTAAATATATTTCATTGAATTTATTGGCTGCTTAAGATGAGCGCAGAGATTAGTTATAATATATAAACTACTGCTTTATATGATTAATATTAAGTGGAGGTTTCTGTTGCCAGGTACCTCCGGACCCCGCTTAGACCGCAGGCCTAAGACTTAAGGTTCCAATATTTCGGACCGCTTACGCAGCCAAAGCCATCGGTGCTTTGTTGTCATTTGCAACTAGCTTAAATGGGTCGATAACAGCGACACCGCACCGGGCAAAAGCTAACATCTTTAGACGTCCGTCGATCCTATTTCGACCCCAAACTCCACAAATGATGGATTATGGTGGAGTCGCCGGGTACCGCCCCCGGGTCCGATCCGCTTATTACATGCGCGTTTATTACCATAGTCCCTAAAGAGACATTTATCTTATAACGTGTAATTTTTTTTTTTTAAAGTCGAATTATCTTAATTTTCTCCAAAGTCATTTTTATTAATATAAAATTGACTTTAATGCGATACATAGTGGTTCATATTTTAGAGTATGCACTATATGATCTGAAATGAATCAATTGTTATTTAAATAAACAATTGGAATTTTAAATGCTTTGAGACTTATAAGGTAAAACAAACATGATAAAAGCAATCCTGGCATGCGACGATGAATGGGGAATTGGTAAAAATGGTGATTTGCCTTGGCCACACAACCCGGCTGATCTTAGATGGTTTAAAAACAATACTCTTAACAGTGTTATCGTAATGGGGAAATCGACTTGGGATAGTTTGCCACGTAAGCCATTGCCAAATAGGGAAAATTTAATAGTAACGACATCTAAACAAGAGTTTGGATATGATGACTATGAATTCATAAACTTTTCTGACCTAGAAGTGAAACTGTCATCAACAAAAGATATAAATAATATCTGGATTATTGGTGGTGCTAAACTAATTTCAGGACTAATTAACTTTATTGAAGAATTTCACCTTAGTCGTATTAATGGAAACTTCAATTGTGACACTTTTTTGCCAAGTGATTTAATTAAAGAGAAATTTATTCTATCAAAGACTGATGTATCTGATGGCGTAAATTTTGATATATGGTGCAAAAAATGAAACAATATTTAGATGCATTAAATTATATTATGGATAATGGAGAAGAGGTTAGTGACCGCACTGGAGTTGGCACATTAAGTGTATTTGGCTATCAGATACGCTTTAATCTTCAAGAAGGCTTTCCAGCTGTTACAACAAAAAAACTTGCTTGGCGTAGCATTGTTGGAGAACTCTTATGGTTTCTAGAGGGTAGTACGGATGAAAGGCGCTTAGCGGAGCTTACATTTAATAAGGACCGAACTGACCTAGTACATAAAAAAACTATTTGGACTGCTAATGCTGATGCACAAGGTGCCGAATTAGGATATGAGAATAATGACTTAATCAAAGAATTGGGCCCAGTATATGGGCATCAATGGAGGCACTTTGATGGAACTGACAAAGATATAAGTCTCAGCACTGATCAGATCATATGGTTAATTAATGAAATTAAAAACAATCCAGATAGTCGTAGAATGATCCTATCGGCTTGGAATCCAAATCAAATAAATGAAATGGCATTACCGCCATGTCATACAATGGCACAATTTAGAGTAATGAATGGTAAGTTAAGCTGTCAGCTCTATCAAAGAAGTGCAGATATGTTTTTGGGTGTGCCATTTAATATTGCAAGTTATAGTTTGCTTACTCACATGCTTGCTCAATTATGTGATTTAAAGGTTGGCAGTTTTGTGTGGGTTGGTGGTGATTGTCACATTTATAAAAACCATAAGAAACAAGTGCTTGAACAGTTAAAGCGAACACCAAAAAGTCTACCAAATTTAGAAATGCCAAGTTTTAGTAATTTAGATGAGTTATTACAAACAAGACCTATTGGCTATGTTCTTAAGAATTATGATCCTATGGATAGTATTAAGGCACCAATGGCTATTTAATGATAATTTAATTATAAAATAAAAATATTATTAAAATTAAAAATGGCGCCAAAAAAGCGCCATTTTTAATTGATTTCTTTATAAATAACTACGTTATTAAGCTAGCGCAATATTTGTTGCGTTTTGCTTTCCGTTGTTACCTTCTTCTAGTTCGTAAGAAACTTTTTGATCATCTTCAAGACCTTGAAGACCAGCAGCTTGAACAGCTGTGATATGTACAAATACGTCAGCTCCTCCATCTGCAGGTGCGATAAAGCCGTAGCCTTTTGTTCCGTTAAACCATTTTACTGTACCGTTAGGCATATTAATCTTCCTTTATTACCACACGCGACATGCTGTGGCTTGGTGTGCTTGTGTCAGAAATCAGCAGACAACACTAAGGAAGACAGCAGATTGGTGATTAAATTGGCATCACAAAGCTCACATACAAGTTTTTAGTATAATAATCAAGGGTTAGGTTTTTATATGTGAGAATAAGAATTATTATTTAATTTATTCAAATTGTATATCTCAATAATATATTCTTATTGTTTTTGAAGCGATGTTAAGTCTAAAAAGGTATTTTCAATCAAAACTTTTAAAAGTATTGATGTATGTTTACTAAATAAAAAGTTGTAAGATATGAAGATATATGGATTAAAAAATTGTGATAAATGCCGGCAGGCACTCAAGGCTTTGTCAAACTCAGTGCAAGATGTATCTTTTATTGATGTTAGATCTGATGGTATCTCTTTAAAAGTGTTAGAAAATTTTTATAGTATATTTGGGGTTGAACTTGTAAATAAACGATCCACAACTTGGCGCAGTCTGTCCTTATCTGAACAAAAGCTAGACCCTATTGAGTTATTGATTGAATACCCAGCTTTAATGAAGCGTCCAATAATTAGCTATAATGACAAATTTGAATTAGGATGGAATAATGAAGTTGAAAATCGTATTTTAAATTAATTCCTGGATAATCAATGGGTAATTATCCCACAAAGGCTTTTTCTACAACATAATGAGAGGGCGAAGAATTTGACCCTTCATTCATTCCAGCAGCATCACAAATTTTCTTTATGTCATTATTCAATCCCATCGACCCACAGACCATTAACCTATCTGTTTTTGGATTTAATGGAGGAAGATTGAGATCATTTTCTATTGTTCCATCAATTATCAAATCAGTAATACGGCCCATATTTTCAGAAGATTCACGGGTTGTAGTTGGGTAGAACTTGAGTTTGTCACCAACCATTTCTCCTATTAATGGATCATCATTAAGCGATTCAACTAATTTTGAGCTGTAATTTAGTTCTGCTATTTCCCTACAAGTATGACATACTATTATCTGATCATATCTTTCGTACAAATCAGGATCTCGAATAAGTGATGCAAAGGGTGCAAAACCTGTACCCGTAGCAATAAAATAAATGCGTTTAGCAGGCAATAATGCATCTAAAACTAACGTACCAACTGGTTTTGACTTTATAATTATAGCGTCGCCAATTTTAATATTTTGAAGCTTTGAAGTTAATGGGCCATTTTGTACTTTTATTGAATAGAATTCTAATTCATCGTCCCAACTTGGGGATGCGATTGAATAAGCTCGCAAGATAGGCTTTTCGTTTTCATCTAACAATCCAATCATTACAAATTCGCCACTTCTAAACCTTAAGCTTTGTGGTCGAGTAACACGAAATGAAAATAGGCGATCAGTGAAGTGTGTAACTGATGTAACGGTTTGTGTATTTGAAGCAATTTTTGTCAATTTATGGACTCTTTGATTTAAGGTTGGCATATGTTAAAAGCATTAATTTTTCCATATACTATATAAGTTAAGATATAAATATTTATCGATATGAGTTTATGGTTATTAAATTCAAGTTTGTTTATAAGTATTTTGGAATAATATTCCATATATAATCATATTATGTCTTTATATTAAGAATATATTACTATAAATAATCTAATTAGATTGAAAAAATACCAAACAAGAGGATGATTTGGAATGGCTTTCCACTTGGATAATATAGACAAAAAAATACTTACCGAATTACAAATAGATGCGTCCCAATCATTGGAAGATATCGCAAAAAAAGTTGGGGCTTCCAAAACTCCTGTTTGGAACAGAATAAAAAAATTAAGAAAAATTGGAATAATAAAAAATCATACTGTTATTCTTGATCCAGATAAACTTGGTTTAGAAGCATGTTTTTTTGTTCTTGTGAGAACGTCTGAACATGAAAAAGATTGGCAGGATAGCTTTTTAAATGCCCTATTATCTAGAGAAGAAGTTTTGGAAGCGCATCGATTAGCTGGTGATATAGACTATATCCTGAAAGTTCGAGTAAGAAATGCAAAGGCTTATGACGAATTCTATCAAGCTTTAATTTCAGAGGTAAAAATATTTAATGTGACAGCTCTGTTATCAATGGAGGAAATAAAATCCACACAAAGATTATCAGTCTAATATTTTATATTTAATTAAGACTGCTGCAAAATCTTTTTATTCTATTGCAAGCTTCTATCAGCTCGGTTTTTGATGTTGCATAGCTAACGCGAAATGCTGGTGATAATCCAAATGCTGCGCCAAACACAACAGCTACACCCTCTGAATTTAACAATTCAGTGGCAAAATCTTCATCATTTTTAATTTGAATATTTTCTTTTGTGGTTCTTCCAATAAATTTCGCAATAGACACGTATATATAAAATGCCCCTTGGGGTTTTGGGCATTCAAGCCCATCAATAGAATTAAGCATATCTAAAACTACATCTCTACGTTCCTGAAATTTATTCTTATTAATATTTAAATAAGCTTGATTTCCATTTAATGCCTCAACTGCTGCCCATTGAGCAATTGTATTAGGATTGGATGTGCTTTGAGATTGAATAATACGCATTGCATTAATTAATTCAACAGGACCGGCGGCATATCCAATTCTCCAACCCGTCATCGCATGACCTTTTGATACACCATTTGTTGTTAATGTGCGGTTTAATAGTTTAGGTTCAACCTGTGCTGGTGTGCAAAATTCAAAGTCATCGTACGCTAGATGTTCATACATATCGTCAGACATTATCCAAATATTTGGGTGGCGTATTAATACATCAGTCAACTCTTTGAGCTCGTTCCAATCATAGCCGGCACCTGTTGGGTTCGAAGGTGAATTAAATATTAGCCACTTTGTTTTTGGCGTAATTACAGTTTCTAATTCTCTAGCAGTTAATTTGTAATTGTTGGAAAGTTTTGTTTCAACTACCACAGGTTCACCATTAGAAAGTTTTACCATATCTGGATACGAAACCCAGTAGGGAGCAGGTATTACAACCTCATCACCAGCGTTTAGAGTAGCTAGCAAAGCGTTAAAGAGAACTTGTTTGCCTCCTGTAGAGACAATAACTTGATCCTTTGAATAGGTTAATCCATTATCTTTCTGGAATTTATTACAGATGGCTTCTTTGAGTTCTGGCATACCATCTACAGCTGTATATTTTGTTTTTCCTTGGTTTATTGCTGCAATACCTGCTTCTTTTATATTTTGAGGGGTATCAAAATCGGGCTCACCAACACTTAATGAAATTATATTTAAACCATTTGCTTTAAGCTCTTGAGCTCTAGCTGTTATCTCCATTGTGGGAGATTGTTTAATGCGAGATAGGTTTTTTGATAAAAAAGACATATTTTACTCTTTGTTTATTTAATTAATTAACTATAAATATTTTATGTTCAAGTTCTCCTTTTTACTTGACCTTAAAATTATCTGTAGCATTTAGATTATAAAGGAGAATTCTATGGAAGATCACTCAACGAGGTTAAAAAGATTAAGAATGCGATCTTGGCACCGTGGGATAAAAGAAATGGATTTAATTCTTGGTGGGTTCGCTGATAACGAAATGTCTAAACTCTCCATTGAAGAATTAAATGAACACGAATTAATGATGTCTGAGAATGATCATGATTTATATAACTGGGTGAGTGGAAAGTCAGAAATTCCTCCTGAACTTTTATCTGCAATTAATAGAATAACTAATTATTTCCTTAAAAATAAATAAATTTCATCAAAACGTATTCCATTTATTGAATTCTTATTGTATAATTAAGAAACATTTGGTATGAAAGATATGTACAGATTTAAAAAATTATATAACTGCGGCGTTTTGGGACTTAATTTTTCAAGGTAATTGGTTTAAGAAAAAATTATAATTAAATTGGACTACAGAATGAACTATGATCATCAAATAGATAAAGCGTTAAATGCTTTGCACGCTGAAGGAAGATATCGAGTATTTCAGGATATTAGCCGCATAAATGGTGAATATCCAAAAGCAAACTGGGTCCAAACTGACGGAACGCAAACTGAAATAACAGTTTGGTGTGGTAATGATTATCTTGGAATGGGGCAAAGCCCAGAAGTCATATCAGCTTTAAAAAAGAGCATTGATAGTGCAGGGGTTGGATCTGGTGGTACTAGAAATATTTCTGGTAATACAGTATTCCACAAAGAACTTGAAAAAGAATTAGCTGAGCTTCATCAAAAAGACGCAGCATTGTTATTCACGTCAGCTTACAATGCAAATGAAGCTACTTTATCAGCATTGCCAAAACTTTTTCCAAATTTAGTAATATTATCAGATGAGCTAAATCATGCATCTATGATTGAAGGCATAAGGCATGGAAATTGTGAAAAACAAATTTTTCGCCACAACGATGTGAAACATTTACGTCAGTTGCTTGAAACCATTGATCCAAGTAGGCCAAAAATTATTGCTTTTGAGTCATTATACTCAATGGACGGTGATTTTGCTCCAATTGAAGAAATATGCGACTTGGCAGATGAGTTTAATGCTTTGACTTATATCGATGAAGTTCATGCGGTTGGTATGTACGGAGCTAAAGGTGGTGGTGTTTGTGAAATGTTAAATCTATCAAGTCGAATAGATATATTTAATGGTACACTTGCGAAAGCTTACGGCGTAATAGGTGGCTATATTGCTGCAAGTCCTCGCTTTGTAGATGCTATAAGATCTTATGCCCCTGGTTTTATTTTTACTTCTTCATTACCACCAGCGCTTGCTGCGGCTGCTACTAAATCTGTGCGTCTCTTAAAAGAAAACACAGAAATTAGAAAAAAACATCAAGATATTGCAAAACAATTAAAACTACGATTTCGTGGCTTAGGGTTACCTTTTGATGATCATGGCAGTCATATCGTGCCAATACACGTTGGTGATCCAGTTAAATGTAAAATGATTTCTGACCGGTTGTTAAATGATTATGGAATTTATGTGCAACCAATAAATTTTCCAACTGTTCCACGTGGTACAGAAAGACTTAGGTTTACACCTTCACCGGTTCATACTCAAGAAATGGTAGATATACTAGTAAATGCAATGGATGAATTGTGGTCACACTGTGAATTGAGTAGGCTAAAAATCACCGCTTAAATAGATTTTTAATTGAGCAGTGCAAATTGTAAAATTTATATGTATGTTTGGTCAACATTTCATATACATGAATAGCGAATCAATTTGTCTTTAACACGAAAAAAAATTGGTAAAATAATACCTGGCTTTCACCCTGAAAAGCTTGAGTTAAAAGGTTATGATTCATATATTGTTACACTGGGTGATAAATTGCGTGGTGAACGTGCTACTTTGGGTAAAACTCTCGAAGATGTACAAAAAGAAACAAGGCTTCGAATTGAATTTTTACTTGGTATAGAGAATGCAGATATTAATGCATTTCCTGCACCAAGTTTTATCGCAGGGTATGTAAGATCTTATGCAACTCATCTGAATTTAAATCCTGAAGAATGCTTTGATCAATTTTGTAAAGAAAGTGGCTTTATTGGCCTACAGTCGGAGATTGATGGAACAAAAAGAAATAAAGTAGTAAAGCCAACTAAACTTTTAGATGAACCAATACTAAATCCTCGAATAAGAAAGAAGAGAATAAATAACGGTATATTTAATCACTTTTCTTTTTCAGGACTATTTTCACTAGCAGCATTATTGTTTTTGATATTAGGATTGGGATATGGGGGTATTACAGTTTTAAATGAAGTTCAAAAAGTAAATCTATCTCCCATCAATCAATCACCCTCAGTTCAGGCTAATTATTCTACTTCTATAAATGATAAAAATTTCTTTGAAGATATCGATAATAATAATTTTAATATTGTAAGTAATTCTGACCTTGAAGAATTTTATCGTCCTACAGAATTAATATTGCCTGTTATGACGCCAAGAGACGGACCAATATCTGCGATAGACCCATCTATATCAGGTGTTTATGTTGAGAATACTAAATCTTTAACCGAAAAAAATAAAGATTTAGATACTGCTGAATTTAAAGAAACTCCACAAGTTACTAGGCCAGAACCTCCTACAATTTATGTTGTTGCTCAGAAACCTGCTTGGATACGTATTTATGAACCAAATGGAAATATATTATTTGAGAATATTTTAGATACTGGCCAAAGATACGAAGTTCCTAAATCAGCACAATCTGTTTTTTTACGAGCGGGTAATTCTGGTTTTGTTTATTTAATGATAGGCAATGATTTCTATGGCCCATTAGGAACTGCCACAGGTGTTGCAAAAAAGGTAAATTTGCAGGCCAAAAAGATATTAGAAAATTATACAATTGTTGAAAATAGTCTAACTTTGCCACTTGAGCCACCCATAAATACAAAGATCATAGTACAATCTATTGAACAATAGTCTGTTGATCCTGTTACTATAAATTGTATTGTATGTTTTATCACAATCTGGAAGATTTGAATGAGTTTGAATTCTATAAGGCCGTGGCGGAATATTTACCGCAGAAAATCTAGAAAAATTTATGTCGGAAATGTTCCTGTGGGTGGGGACTCTCCGATATCAGTACAAACAATGACAAACACACTCACTCATGATGTTAGCGCCACTGTAAATCAAATAAACTCTTGTGCGGATGCTGGTGCAGATATGGTTAGGGTGAGCTGCCCTGATATTGCCTCAACAAAAGCGATGCATGAAATTGTAAAGGAAAGTCAAGTTCCATTGATTGCTGACATACACTTTCATTATAAACGCGCAATTGAAGCTGCTGAAGCTGGTGCAGCATGCCTACGAATAAATCCAGGTAATATTGGATCGAGTGAACGTATCAAAGAGGTTATTAAAGCTGCAAAAGATCATGGCTGTTCTATTCGCATTGGTGTTAATGGAGGATCCCTTGAAAAGCAGTTATTAGATAAATATGGCGAGCCCTGTCCAGATGCAATGATTGAAAGTGGATTAAATCACATCAGAATATTAGAGGAAAATGATTTTCAGAATTATAAGATATCAGTAAAAGCATCTGATGTATTTATGTCAGCTGCAGCATATCAAGGTTTAGCGGAAGCAACAGATGCGCCTATACACCTAGGTATTACTGAAGCTGGAGGCCTTACAAGTGGAACAATAAAATCTGCAATCGGTTTAGGTAATCTTTTATGGATGGGAATAGGTGATACATTGCGTGTTTCTTTATCTGCAGACCCAGTTGAAGAAGTTAAAGTTGGATTTGAAATTTTAAAATCACTTGGATTACGCCATCGTGGCGTTAATATTATTTCATGTCCATCATGTGCCAGACAAGGTTTTGATGTCATAAAAACAGTATCTGAATTAGAAAAGAAATTGGAACATATAAAAACTCCTATGTCATTATCGATTATTGGATGTGTTGTTAATGGACCAGGCGAAGCACTTATGACTGATGTTGGTTTCACAGGTGGTGGAGCAGGTTCTGGTATGGTATATTGGGCAGGCAAGCAAGATCATAAAATTGAAAATGAAAAAATGGTAGATCATATTGTCAAACTTGTTGAAAAACGGTCAAAAGAAATTGATCAAGAGAAATAATTAATTTTTTTAAGATTTATTTATTTATAACATATATCCACAGTTATTAGTTTAATGGCTCAAGACATAGGAAAAATATTTAATGGTATCACAAGAAAAACTTGAGCAGATTTGTGCACGTTTTGACTATCTTGAAGCTAAAATGGCAGATGGATCAGCTGTAGATGAAATCGCTAAATTGTCTAAAGAGTATTCAGATTTAAAGCCTGTAGTTGACCAGATTGAAAATTATAAGGCTACGCTTTTAGATATTTCTGAGGCTGAAGAAATGTTATTAGACCCTGAATTGAAAGTTTTGGCAGAGGAAGAGTTGCCGAATTTAAAAGAAAAATTACCTATTCTTGAACACAAACTTTTGTTGTCATTATTGCCAAAAGATGAGGCGGACGACAAGCCAGCTATCATTGAAATTAGGGCAGGTACTGGTGGTGATGAAGCAGCCTTATTTGCTGGGGATTTATTACGGATGTATAATAGGTTTTGTGAAGATCAAGGGTGGAAATTTGAAATTGTTGAAGGAAATGAAACTGAACTTGGTGGATATAAAGAGGCAATCATAAATGTAAAAGGTGTTGGGGTATTTGCTCGACTTAAATATGAAAGTGGAGTTCATAGAGTTCAAAGGGTTCCAACAACCGAAAGTGGAGGACGCGTTCATACATCTGCAGCTACTGTAGCTATTATGCCTGAAGCTGAGAATATTGATCTAGAAATTCCTACTACAGATATTCGACTTGATACTTATAGGTCATCAGGTGCAGGTGGACAGCATGTTAATACCACTGACTCTGCCGTTCGAATTACCCATTTGCCTACTGGACTGATCGTTACAAGTTCAGAAAAATCACAACATAGAAATCGCGAGATTGCTATGAATGTTTTAAGGACACGTTTATATGATCTTCAACGTCAACAAGCAGCTGATGAACGTGCAGCTACAAGAAAAGATCAAGTTGGAAGTGGGGATAGATCAGAACGAATTAGGACATATAATTTCCCCCAAGGTCGAGTTAGTGATCATCGTATAAATTTAACTCTTTATAAACTTGATCAAGTAATGCAGGGAGATTTGAATGAATTTATTGATGCGTTAACCGCTGATGATCAAGCCACAAAACTTTCTGAGTTGAACCCGTAATGGCTTCAGTCGCTCTAATTCTTAAAGAGTCATCTCAATTGTTAGAGAAAGTTTCTGGTCAAAATGCTAAACGAGAGGCTAAAATATTATTAGAATTTACTTTAAATTTGAAAGGAAAAATTCTCCAACTAGATCATGAAATATCTGATGATATATATAATTATTTTAAAACACTTATTAATAAACGTTTAGAATTTCAGCCAATTTCACAAATAATTGGTGAAAGATACTTCTGGAAAAATAAATTTATTGTTTCACCTAATGTTTTAGATCCACGACCAGACACAGAAACATTAATTGAGCATACATTATCACAAGGAAAGTTTTACAACATTTTAGATTTAGGGACTGGTTCTGGGTGTATAATATTAAGCTTACTTGATGAATATAAAGACGCAATTGGTGTGGGAATTGATAAATCTGAGGATGCTTTAAATGTTGCAAAACAAAATGCTAACTTATTAAGCCTTAGTCAAAGAGTATCATTTAACTTAGGCAACTGGTGCGAGGGTATAAAAGAAAAATTTGATTTAATTATATCAAACCCACCCTATATATCTGAAAATGATATGAAAATTCTGTCAAAAAGTGTTTTGAACTGGGAGCCGCGCATAGCATTAACTCCAGAAGGTGATGGGCTGGGCGCGTATAGACATATTTTAGATGGAGCAAAAAACCTATTAATTCCAAATGGAAAATTAATATTAGAAATAGGATATGATCAAGGCAAAAAGGTAACGCATTTATTAAAAAATCATGGATATAAAGATATTAAATTGGTAAAGGATATTAATAATAAAGATAGAGTACTTTCAGCGTCCTGGATTGAGTAAATAAAATAAAAAGGAAACAAATAACAATTTGAAATTTGTAAATTTGCACTTGTTTTAATATGTCATTCATTTATAACAAAAATATGAAATAGAGGATTTTACCTCTTTCCTAGTCCAAAATTAGGACATTTACACATTTTTGTGCTCTTCAATTACAAACAAGGCAATTGCATTTAATGAGAACATCTAACAAATCACGATCACGTAATAAAAATAATAATCGACGCCAAAATCCGGGAAATGTTATAAACCGTGTATTTGATAGTTCTGGCCCTGAAGGACGCGTACGAGGAACCCCACAGCAAATTATTGATAAGTACCAGTCATTAGCTAGTGATGCCATGCTTGCTGGTGATCGGATCGCTCATGAGAATTTTCTCCAACACTCAGAGCACTATTCTCGTCTTTTGGTTGTTGCTCAAAAAGAACTAGATGCCAAACGAGAACAACAACAAAAACAGCATGAGAATAGATCCCAGAATAACAGTACTGCTAATGATGAAACGCAATTAAATTCAAGCATTGGAGATGAAGTTGTTATTTCTGAGGTTTTAGAAAATGATCAAGCTGAGATCAAAAGCAATGAATTAGAGCCAAAAAATAAAAGACGTCCTGTTAAGAAAAAAATAGAAATTGTTCATGAAGAAAGGCCCAAAACTTTAGATGAAGGCAACGTAGAAACTTAATTTAACACTCGGGCAAGAGCACAAAATTGTTCAAGTGATATTTCTTCGGCTCTTTGAGTTGGTTTAATCCCAACATCAATTAATATGTCTTCAATAATAGGTGAGAAGGCCTTAAGACTTACGCGCAACATTTTTCTCCGTTGATTAAATGCTGCAGCAACAATTTTTTCTAAAACTTTACCATCTGCTTCAAATCTTGGGTTTGTTAAACGTTCTATATGTACAACAGCTGATGTTACTTTAGGTGGAGGTGTGAACGCTTGGGGTGAGATTTCCATTACTATTTTTGCATTGCAGCGCCATTGAACTAATAGCGCTAAGCGTCCGTAAGCTTTTGATCCTGGCGTGGCAACAATCCTCTTGGCTACTTCTTTTTGGAACATAAGTGTTAAACTTTCCCAATATGGGGGCCATTCACTTGGAGTGAGCCAACGTACCAATAATTCAGTTCCTATATTGTAAGGTAAATTAGCAACAACTTTTACTGGACCATTTAAATAAGCTTCGATGTTTTCATTAAGAGCATCGGTGTACTTTACTTCCAATCGGTTATCAAAGTGTTCTTTGATTTGATTTAAAGCAGGGATCAATCTTTCATCTCGTTCAATGGCTAAAACTTTTTTTGCTCCAGAATTTAGGAGTGCTCGTGTCAATCCACCTGGCCCAGGACCTATCTCAAGGACCGTATGATTCGTTAAATCTCCGGCCATGCGAGCTATTTTATTTGTTAAATTTAAGTCTAATAAAAAATTTTGACCTAAAGATTTTTTTGCAGAAAGTTGGTATTCATTAATAATTTCCCTAAGAGGGGGCAAGCCATCTAATGTATTCAAACTCATCTTATATTTTTCCATTAGAAATTTTATATGCTACTTCTAAAGCACTTATTAAACTTCTTGGGTTTGCTTTTCTTGTACCTGCAAGTTCAAAAGCTGTTCCATGATCCGGAGAAGTTCGAATAAAAGGTAAGCCCAAAGTTACATTCACCCCACCATAAAAATCAATAGTTTTAATAGGTATAAGAGCTTGATCGTGATACATGCAAATAGCTACATCATAATTGTTTCGTGCTTCTTTATGGAACATTGTATCCGCTGATAAAGGACCAATAATATCAAAACCTTGGGAACGTAATTTTTCAATTGTTGGATTGATAATTTTTATTTCTTCTTGACCAAAAATACCATTTTCGCCAGCGTGAGGATTTAATCCCGATATAGCAACCCGTGGTTTCTTAATTCCAAAATGATTTATAAGTGCATCCCTGGTGGTATTTATTGTATTTATTAATAATTCTTTTGTTAACAGTTTGGATACATCTTTTAAGGCAATATGAATTGTTGTGGGGACAACGCGAAGTTCTTCACAAAGCAACATCATAACAGAATTTTTATGTCCTGCTAAGTTTGCTAAATACTCAGTGTGGCCTGGGTATTCAAATCCACAACCTTCTTTTAGAACCTCTTTATTAATTGGATTAGTACAAATTGCATGAATTTCATGATTTTGGAATAGATCAACAGCGCGTTCAATAACTTCAGTTGTGGCCAATGCATTACCGGGTTGAGATCCATTTAATGTTGGTGTTTCAGGGAACTCATGGTGCAATACTGGCAAAATATCTTTAGATATATTAAAACATTCTTTTGGATGTTGAATCTTTACAAAGCTTTGAGCATGAGCTCGTTTTTTTAAATGATTAATGTCTGCAATCAAAAAAAATGGTATTCTATTTTTTAATTCTTTTTTAGCTTCAAATGAAATATCAATTCCAATACCATTTGGATCACCGCATGTTAGTGCTACTGGTAAATTCATTTAATATCTACAAAGGCTTCGCCTTTTAACTTTTGAATGTATGCTTTTCCAATTTTATTTATTCTATTGTTAAAAATTTTATTACGTAAAGTTTCTATTGTGTTTTTATCCATTTCTGAATTACGTGAACATAGCATTAATAAATAATGTTCATTTTTTAAATTTTTTACTACCTTTGTTTCATTAATGTCTAAATTATTTAATTCATTAAGAATATTTTTTTGTAAATCATTGCTTCTCTTTTTATGGACTATTAAAGAAATATTTTCGTATTTTTTTACTTCTGATTGCAAATCTAAGCAATTATCTACCATTTTATTAATTGTATTTAGATACTTAAGGCTTTTTTTGTCGCTCAACAAATTTAGAAATTTAATTTCAATATATTCAACAATATTGAAATTATCTTTAGATAATAAGCCTTCTAAATCTATCGCAGAAGCAACATCACTTTGAGAAATAATTATGTTATTTACAAATTTTTTCTGAATTACTTTTCGCTGTGTTAAGCCGGATGTAATGTATGCGAGAAGTGTTTCCTGTGAAACGTTTCTTGTGTCTAAATATGCTAATAGATCTTTTTTGTTTAGATTACCCCTTTTTGCAAAATCATCTAAACCTTTATCTATTTCAGAATTGTTTGGTAATGCGCCAAGTTCATTCGCCGAATAAGTATAAAGTCTTTCATTAATAAGTGAGTTTATGACTTCTTTTTTAGAAACAGACTTTGCTCCAAATATTTCAAGCATTTTTATTCTTTGAGAAATTTCATAATTTGTAATAATTTGATCATTTACTTCCACCGCAACTTTAAATGTATTTGTTGACTGAGCCATAGCTGTAAAAGGAGATAATAATAAAATTGCTGTCATAATCTTAATAAAATGCATTACTTAAATTAACTCCTACACCTATTATTAAATTTCTTTTTGTTTGTATCTGACCCAAGTCCTGATAAGAATATTTGCATACCAAATGTTCTGTCTATTCTATCTTGTTCATCATACTTTAAATCAAGTGAAAAATTCAGTTTTGCGCAATCATTTTCAAACACAACATCAAAGTTTCCTCTAATTGGAGAATGAGTATTAATATTCTGTCTCCAATCAGCACCAAATTTCCAATTTTGATTTATCATATAATCAGCACTAATATTTAATTCATGCTGATGACTATCAAGATTTAGAACGCTTTGTTTATCAAGCCAAACATATCCAATATCAGTTGAGTATTTTTCAGTAGTATAATTAAGTTTTGTTTCATGTTTCGAAGCATCCATAGAGTCATCCAGTAATAACCTAGTTAAGACTTTAAGTCTTTGAGGTGATTTGAGGCTGAATGCACTTACATAATCTGAATTTAATTTATCTAATCCTGTAGATTTTGAAGCATCAAATTGATTTAAATCTTTTTGTCTGAATACACGGCCAGCAGTTGTAGTGAATTCCCAGCCATTTGGTTCATGCAAAATATATTTACCGCCTATGTTAGCTCTTAAGCCAGCTTCAACATCATCAAACCCAGGAAAGCGGTTTGTTGAGAATAAATTAGTTTCTTCAAATTCTGCAGTTGTACTATCAGATGTATTTTGATTGTTGTTTAAATAGCCGGTTAATTGGTTTGGAGACCAAATAATTTGAGTAATTGGTTCAACCAGATGAGACGATTTTTCATTGGATTTCTTTAATGGATAACGTGCTTCTATCATTCCTAAGGGCACAGCATTTTTATAAAAATTATCATCAATAAAATAAGTATTTGCATTTAATTGTGTTAACGTAGCAAAGTTAAACCCATTATCCGTTTTCCAATCTGTTTTCCAATCAACTTTTCCACCAATTCTTGAATATTGACCTGTAGATAAATTAGCCAAGTTAACAGACTGAGCTGTCAGTGAATATTTGCCCGCATAAGTGTTATCATAATAATTTTTCTTAAAATAATATTCAGGTAATATTAAGGGAACATTTGGATCTTCCTCTTTAATACCATCTCCATCAAAATCCTTATACCTAAAACTTTGAGTAAATGATGTTCCAAACTGAAAAAAACTTTCAGAGGTGGTTTTGTTGATATCAAATGAATTCTTTAGTCTATCATCCTCTGGCTCTGCATAATCATAATTATATTTGAATGGTTTTTCACCATTCGCAAAATCAATAGTATTTGCGAGGTCGAGATTAAAATCTGTTATGTAGTTTTTTCTTAAAGCGAATGATCCTTTACCTTCGATGAAACCATTTAGTCTTCCATGATTAAAATTATCTTTAATTGAAAAAGCATTTTTTAGTTCAAAATATCCATTGCTTGAGTATTGACGATAATCTGTTTCTAGTATGATGCTATTTTTTGACATAATGTACGGTGTTAAGGTTATATCTTTATTATCATTTAAAACAATAAAGTATGGTATTTTTGAAGAAAAACCTACCTTATCAGATGTTGAAAACTGCGGAACCAACACCCCACTAGCGCGTAAAATCCCAGGTTCTGGTATGTTTAAGTTAGGTATATAAAGAACAGGTAAACCGAGAAAATCTAGTCTAGCATTTTCAAAAAATATTTTTTGTTTTTCTTTATCATGGATAATTTTTCTAGCCCTGATTTGCCAAAAAGGTGTTGGATTTTTTGCACATATTTCACAAGAGGATGCTATTACTGTATTGAAAATATTATAATTATTATTTTTTTGATTCAAAGATTTCGCTGATACTTGTAGTTTATTATTAATTATTGCTCGGGCACCTTTAATTAAGCCGCTTTTTAACTTTGTATTTATGATTGCATCATTGTTTGATGTTATCGTATTTTCACCATCATGAATGACAAATTTCCCAATAATTGATATTTTATCAAGATTACTATTATATATAATTTTGTCGGCAGATAAGATAGTATTATCATAAATTGCTTTTACATTTCCGGTTGCTATTAATTCGCTTGATAATTTGTTATAATATATTTTATCTGAAATTAAGCTTATATTAAATTCTTGCCCAAAAATTGGGTTTGATATCAACAGAAAAATTGAAATCAAAATATATTTTAAGTGAGGAAGAATCTCTTTTATCATCTTACCCATCTTCATAATGCAAAAATAATGTCATTGCTATAAGTCCAATTGATAAAATGGGGCTCCAGGTTGCAATAATTAAAGGTATTTCGCCTGACCGACCAAGAGTTGTACAAAAGTTTTGAAAAAAATGTAGAAAAAATCCTGAAGCAACAGCCAAAACAACTGAAATTCCAACATTTCGTGCTCGTGAGTTTTGCAAAGTAAAAACAGTTCCTAGTACTACCATAACGATAAATAGAAAAGGCCTAGCATATTGTTCCATTTTTTTTGATTGATATTTTAATACTGAAAACCCAGAAGATTTAACTTTCTGAATTTGTTTATTCATATTCCATGGTGAAATGGTTTCAGGTGAAGCATATCCATCCAATAATTGAGTGGGAGTTATTTCAGTTTTAATCTTTAATTTTTTAATTTTTTCGTTTGCAATAATAGGATTTTTTTTTATTTTAGTATCTGACCATTTTATTGCGTTTGTTAGTAATAATTCATTATTTCCCAATGCCGCACTTTCAGAAAAAAAACGTTCTGTAACTAGCCCATTTTCATCATAATTAAATATTGTTACTTGGTGTAATCTTTGCCCATTATTAGATACATTCACTGCCTTGATGATTTGATGACCATTTAATGTGGCCTGTCGCATCCAATATCCATTATCATTGATTAATACTTGAGATTGTTCTTTGCTGCGAAGTTTATCTAATTTTATATTATAATATCCAATCATTTTCCCAGCGAGTGGATCTAGCATAAATATTGATATTAATCCTAAAAAAAACGCACTAGATATTACTGGAAATAAACCTTTTAAGGCTGATACTCCAGATGCACGTAGTACGATAAACTCGTTTGATCTACTTAGGCTGACACTAAAAGCCAAAGCCGATAGCATAATAATTAATGGCATGGCTAATGACAAATAAGTCGTGGTTCGTAAAAGACTTAAAATCAATGCATTCCATATTTGTGCTTCTATTCCATTTAGTCTGTTAAGGTTCGTCAAAAAATCAAATAATAATACAAGTAAAACAATACTTAAAAAGACACGTATAAAAGAGATTAAATATCTTTTTCCAAAATATATTGCTAATGTCATACTAACACCTTGCTTTTTATTTTGAATAATCCAGTTGTCTTGGTCGAAACAATCCATATTATTAATGCAATAATAAATGTACATAATAATGGTGATAAGTATTGTGCAGGCCATATTAGTGGATTTTCAACTACCCAAGATTTACTAGCGCCACGTAAAAGATCCAAGCTAGCCATAATTAAAATACATGATATAATCCTAATTAAATAGCCAAAACGGTTAAACCCCCCTAGAAGTAATCCCAACATACCCAATAATGGAAAAAGCATTGCTAAAAGTACTTTTGCATTTCTATCATGATATAATGACACTGCCCTTCCAAGTCTTGGATCAAAGCTTTCCAGGGCACTAATTTTTTTCTTAAGCATTGTCGAATTTAAACTTGATAAACTACTTTCACTCGAGATTGTATCTTTCCTTAATTGGTTCAGGTCAAAAACTAATGTGTCAAATTGTAAGAGACTAAAAGTTCCTGAAACTTTATTGTAGCTCTGTGTTGATCCATTTCGCAAAAGAAGAGCGTTTGAATCTTTATTTGCAATCACTTGCCCATTTTTTGCGATGTGAGTCAGTGTTGTATCAGGAGTTATTTGTTCTTCAATTAATATTTCACTTAATTCTCCATTGTTGCCTTTATCCCCAAAAAAGAATGTATATTTATTTTGATACGAAATAAATTGGTCGGGTTTAATTATTTGCGTTACATATTCTTTTTTAATTCTTTCTTGAGCTTCAATAAATTTTGAATGAGCGTATGGATTCAAATTATGTACCACCAAAAAAAGTAAAGAAGCTATTAGAATGCCAAATAATAAGAATGGTTTGCTTAATTCAATGAATGAGCGACCTATACTCATCATTACTAAAAGTTCTTCTTCATTGTACAGACGATTAATAATTAAAACACTAGCAATAAATCCAGAAATTGAAATTGCAGTTATAAGGACTTTAGGTAAAATTAAAAAGCTTAGTTCAAATACAATATAAGCTGGTTGGCCATTTTCAGTGACTATATCAATAATGCCAAGCGCTTGGTTTAATAGGAGTATGCCAGAAATAATAAAGCAAAAAAAAGCAAATGGTCCAATCAATTGCTTAAATAAATATCTGTCAAGTTTTGTCACAATTACCAATATATGTTGATTATTTATATATTTATTAATTAACGTATTAACTAACATAATAACAGCAATTTGTACCCTTGTATCTAATTTATTCATCGGTTTAAATGACAAAACAAATATAAGGAAATTGTTATGACAAGACCCATTCACCCATCTTTTAAGGAACACTCTTTACAGTCAATTGCTGATGCCAAGGGCTTAGTGGTGATTTGTGCAGATGCTGCTGGTAGCTTTGGTCCCTCGGCAAAAAGAGTAAATAGATTAATGAAGGGTGCTCTTAGAAAATTTGCAGATTCTGAATTTTTTGAAAAAATGGAAGAAGGTGACGTACAACGATTCCCATCACCTTTGGGGTTGTCAGCTAATGCAGTTTTATTACTAAAAATGAAAAAGCGTCCTTCAATAGAAGTCGCTCAAAAATGTGGTGCGAATATTGCAAAAGAATCTGGTAAATCAGATATTAATTTATTTGTTACAGCAAATGCACGAGCTGCTCATTTATCTTTTGGCATAACAATGAGGCGTTATAATTTTAATGAATACAAGACAAATAATCAAACTGAGTTTGGTGAGTTAAACGTCTATATTACTAATGTGTCAAAAACTCTGGACGAGTATAGTGATTTGAGTGCTGTTGTAGATGGTGTCTTTTTTACAAGAGACCTAGTAAATGAGCCTGCTAATGTTCTGACAACAACAGAATTTGCAAACAGACTTCAAGGATTAGAAGAATTAGGTTTAAAAATTAATGTTTTAGAAGAGTCTGACATGGAAGCGCTTGGGATGTTTTCACTCTTAGGTGTTGGTATGGGTTCTGAAAGTCCATCTAAAATTGTTACTATGGAATGGTCTGGTGGTGGTAATGAACGGCCATTTGCGCTTGTGGGAAAGGGTGTTGTTTTTGATACAGGTGGTATTTCATTGAAGCCTGCGGGTGGTATGGAAGATATGACAATGGACATGGGGGGAGCTGGCGTTGTGGCCGGTGTAATGAAAACACTCGCCCTTAGAAAAGCAAAAGCAAATATAATCGGCTTGGTTGGTCTTGTGGAAAACATGCCAGATGCAAAAGCTCAACGCCCAGGTGACGTAGTTAAGTCTATGAAAGGTGAAACAATAGAGGTTATAAATACAGATGCTGAAGGAAGGTTAGTCCTTGCTGACGTTTTATGGTACGCACAGAAGACATACAAACCATCTGGTATAATAAATTTAGCAACTTTAACTGGTGCAGTAATTGTTGCTTTAGGTCATGAAAATGCAGGTGCTTTTTCAAATAATGATAAATTAGTAAATGATTTCTTGAAATCTGCAAACCTAGAGGCTGAAGGGGCATGGAGAATGCCTTTAAATAAAAACTATGACAAATTAATTCAATCTAGAATTGCTGACATAAAAAATGTTGGAGGACGCACCGCAGGTTCCATAACAGCAGCGCAATTTTTGCAACGCTTTATTGAGGATGATATGCCTTGGGTTCATTTGGATATAGCTGGCGTAGCATCAGTGAAATCTGAAACTGATTTTGCGCCAAAAGGAGCAACTGGTTGGGGTGTAAGGTCTTTAAATCGTTTAATTTCAGATATATATGAACTATAATTAAAGTATTTTCTATTTCAAAATTCTATAAGGCACGTTTAAATTTGTAAGCGTGCCTTTTCTAATTTTTCTTCAGCGGATACCCAAAGTGCTTCTGCTTTTGTAATAGCTTCATCTGCCTCAGCTCGTTTTTTACTTAAACTTTCAAATTTTTCAGGATTTGAATGTGTATATATATTTGGATCTGCCAATGCCTTATCGATTTTATCTTTTATAATTAATATTTTATTTAATCGTTCTTCACACTTAGTAACTTCTAATTGAAATGGTGCAAGAATTTTTCGTCTTTCACCATGTGATAATCGTTTCTTTTTAATTTTTTTTGGCTTTTCAGATTTATCAGCTAAGCCTCTTTCTGAAAGGAGGAGTTTTTTATAAGCATTTAAATCTTCATAAAATACATTTACTTTACCATCTTTTACCAACCATAATGTATCAGCGACAGCGTTTACTAGGTGAGGGTCGTGGCTGACTAATATAACAGCTCCTTCATATGCTGCTAATGCAAAAACTAAAGATTCACGGCTTTCAATATCCAAGTGATTGGTAGGTTCATCGAGAATTAACAGGTGTGGTGCTTCTATTGTAGCTAATAACAGCGATAATCGTGCTTTTTGTCCTCCTGACAATCGGCCTACTTCAGTAAGCGCTTGTTCAGGCCCGATTCCACCTCTTGCTAACCGTGAGCGTAGTTTTGATGGAGTTTCTCCGGGAAATTCTCTTGTTATATGTTGAAGAGGAGTTTCATCAAGATGTAATTCATCTACTTGATGTTGTGCAAAATATCCTATTTTCAGTTTAGATGACCTTACCAAATTGCCATTCATTGGGATTAAGCGATCAGCTAAAAGTTTTGATAGGGTAGACTTACCCTGACCATTTGCGCCTAAAAGTGCAATTCTATCACTTTGATCAATGCGAAGATTCAGATCTCTTAGAATTGGCTTTTCATCATATCCAACTGATGTATCTTCTAATCGTAAGATTGGTGGTGATAATTCTTCAGGTGTTGGAAAATCAAAGGCTGCTACGGAATTCTCTACGCCTGCCGCAATAGGTTCCATCTTTTCAAGCATCTTAATTCGAGATTGTGCTTGCTTTGCTTTCGAAGCTTTTGCTCTGAATCTATCAACAAAACTTTGCAAATGTTCTCTAGTTGCTTCTTGTTTGCGAGCCATAGATTCTTGTTCAGCAAGTTTAGCTCTTCTTACGCTATCAAATGTATCATAGTTACCTTGATAAAGCGTTAATTGTTTATCTGTTAGGTGTAATATAGCATTTACAGACGTATTTAATAATTGACGATCATGAGAAATTATTAATACTGAATGTGGGTATTTTTTTAGGTAAGTTTCAAGCCAAATTGTTCCTTCTAGATCTAAATAATTTGTTGGTTCATCAAGCATAAGAATGTCTGGTTGTGCAAACAAAACGCCAGCCAATGCAACTCTCATTCTCCACCCACCAGAGAATTCGTGGCAAGGTCGCGATTGTGCTAAAGAAGAAAATCCAAGGCCAGATAAAATAGAAGCTGCCCTAGCTTCAGCAGAATATGCATCTATGTCTGCCAATCTACCATGTATATCGGCAATGCGATTTGGATCTGTTGCAACTTCAGCTTCTTCTAATAGTGCAGTTCGTTCAGTATCAGCAGATAGAACAGTTTCTAATAAACTATCATCTGATGCAGGTGCCTCTTGTGCAATTCCACCAATCCGCATTTTTTTTGGGATTTCAATATTCCCATCATCCAAACCTAATTCATTTGTTATGAGTTTGAATAGGGTCGTTTTGCCAGTGCCATTTCTTCCAACTATACCCACTTTATGACCGGAGGGTATAGTTGCTGATGCATTCGCTAATAATTGGCGACCTGCTATTGAATAACTAATATCATTTATTTTTAACATAAATGCGGAATGACGTATGAAGTAGACACTGTCAACGCTAGATTCATTGAGGCCTTTCCAAAGTATTCTTCATATGTTACTCGATCGCCAATTCAGTTTCAAAATTACCATAAAGGATTATAAAAATGGCATTAGAACGCACATTTTCAATTGTAAAACCAGACGCAACAAAACGTAACCTTGTTGGCCAAATTGTGGCTAAATTCGAAGAAGGTGGTCTACGGGTTATTGCTCAAAAACGCATTCAGTTGACACTTGCACAAGCACAGGAATTTTACGGAGTTCATTCAGAACGTCCATTTTTTGGAGAGCTTTGTGAGTTCATGATTTCAGAACCGATTGTTGTTCAGGTACTCGAAGGTGAAAATGCAATTTTACGCAATCGTGAAATAATGGGTGCTACAAACCCATCTGAAGCAGATGCAGGCACAATTCGTAAAGAATTTGCACTTTCAATAGGTGAAAATTCTGTACATGGTTCAGATGCACCAGAAACAGCGGCTGAAGAGATTAGCTTCTTCTTTTCTGGTCTTGAATTAGTAGGTTAATAATTTTTCTAAATTTTTAAAAAAGGGAGCGCCGTCTCCCTTTTTTTTTATTGTACATAAATATTATTTATAAAATCATCTAAAATTTTTGAATATAATACATGTTCTTCTACAAGAACTTTCTCTGCTAAAGTTTGCGCTGTTTCATCTGAAGATATGTTAACAGATTTTTGTCCTAATACTAAACCTCCGTCTAACTCACTTGTGACGATATGAACTGAGCACCCAGTTATTTTATCTGATGCATCGATAGCTCTTTGGTGAGTATTAAGTCCTTTATACTTTGGGAGAAGGGATGGATGAATATTTAGAATTTTGTTATCCCACTGATTTATAAAAGAATGACTTAATATTCTCATGAAACCCGCTAAGCAAATTATATCAATTGTTTCACGTTGAAGAGTATTATTTAGGGTCTCTTCAAATGCTTCCCTATTTCCATTAAATATTTTATGATCAATTGATATTGTTGGTACATCAAGCTCTGAAGCTTTTTTTAATCCAGCTGCATTTGGATTATTAGATATAACAATTGCTGGTAATGCATTGATTCTATTTGATTTCATAGAGTTTACAAGTGAAACCATGTTTGATCCACCACCAGATATTAGAATAGCTATCCGAGGTTTCATTAAAGGGTGCCAGAATAGTTTACGCCGTTACCATTAATGATTTCGCCAATTACAATTGGAGAACAGTCTTCGGTTTTTAATGCTGATATTACCTCAATTAAATCATTCTCTGAACAAATAGCTATCATTCCAATTCCACAATTAAATGTTTTTAAAGCTTCAGAACTTTCTAAACCAGCCTCTTTTATAAGCCAATTGAATATAGGCAATCTGCTCCATGAATCTAGATTTATATTAGCACCTAATCCTTCGGGTAATGCTCTTGGTAAGTTTTCTGTTAATCCGCCACCTGTAATGTGAGCAAGAGCTTTTAATTTACCAGTTTTAATGGCTGTAACAGCAGATTTCACATATATTCTTGTTGGTTCTAGTAAGTGATTAGCTAATGTTCCTTCACCAAATGGACAATCATCATTCCAAGAATGACCTGAATTTTCAATAATTTTCCTAACTAACGAATATCCATTAGAGTGAATTCCAGAAGAAGGAAGCCCAATTAACACATCTCCACTTTTGACATTTCTGGGTAATGTTTCACCGCGCTCCATTGCTCCAACTGAGAAACCAGCTAAATCAAAGTCTTTACCATCATACATGCCTGGCATTTCAGCAGTTTCACCGCCAATTAATGCGGTATTTGCTTGCCTGCAACCTTCTGCAATTCCATTTATAACCTTTGATGCTTCTTTAACTTCTAGTTTACCAGTAGCAAAATAATCCAAGAAAAACAGAGGCATAGCTCCTTGGCATATAAGATCATTTACACACATTGCTACAAGATCAATACCAACAGTATCTAGATTTTGAGTATCAATTGCAATTCTTAGCTTCGTACCAACTCCATCTGTGGCTGAAACAAGTATTGGATCATTAAAGCCGGCGGCTTTTAAATCAAACATTGCCCCAAAGCCACCTAAACTATCCATTACGCCAGGCCGCTTAGTGGACTTAGCCGCAGGTTTTATTTGTTCAACTAATGTATTGCCGGCATCGATATCTACACCCGCATCTGCGTATGTTAAGCTTTTATTTTTGGTCATTGTTGTCCCCATGGAATCTCTAGTTTTTCCTTAAAGTATTAAAGATCAAATTAAAATGGTGTTGTCGCTTGACCAGGTCGATTTGGTTAAGTAATTGGAGGGCAGGCGGGCCTGTAGCTCAGTTGGTTAGAGCAGAGCGCTCATAACGCTTTGGTCGCAGGTTCGAGTCCTGCCGGGCCTACCAAATACCCCACCGCCTAAATATTTAGATAATGTTTAAAGGGGTATTTGTATTTCTGCTCTTAATCCACCTAAGTCATTGCTATGGTTCAATATTAGTTTACCACCATGACTTCTAGCTATGTCGGAAACTATAGCTAAGCCTAGTCCAGCTCCAATACCTTTATTTTGATTCCTTGATGTATCAAGCCTCTCAAAGGGTCTTATTGCTTTTTGTCGTAAATCTTTTGGGATTCCTTTACCCGAATCTTCAACAATAAATGATAACGTATCTGATGTTGATTTTACGCTAACAATTGTTTTTTCGGAATGTTTTGCAGCATTTGAGAGTAAGTTATTTATTGCTCTGCTTATAGCTAGGGCTTTACATTTAAACTTAATTTTATCTGAACCAATATTATCTAAATTTAATGATACATTATGATTAAGACGCTTTCTTTCTTTAATAAGTGTCTTAATTAATTTCTTTGGGTCAACTATTGAGAATTCTTCACCACTATCTCCACGTGAAAATGCTAAAAATTCATTTAATATATCTTCCATTTCTTTAACATCACCCTGTAAATCATCTAGTTGATCATCTTTCTCCATAAGGCTTATTGAAAGTTTCATACGGGTTAAGGGTGTTCTTAAATCATGACTTACTCCTGAAAGCATGGCGGTTCTTTGTTCTAAGTGTCGTTCAATACGTGCTCGCATCGATATAAAAGCATGCCCAGCTTGTCGAACTTCCGTAGCTCCACTTGGTGAAAATGAAATTTTTTCGCCTTTACCAAAAGACTCTGCTGATTTTGCTAATATTCTTATTGGGCGAACTTGGTTTTTTAAAAACAAAACTGCAATGCCTATAAAAAAGCAAGATGCTAGAAATCCCGCTACGAGTAACTGATGAGGGTTTTCTGCTGTTGCTCGCCGTCTTGATAAGCTAATGATGAAGTTGATATTATCTCGATAAACAATTAACTTAACTTTTGTTTCGTCAGATTTTAAATCTATAGATTTCAATCCAACAACTTGTGATTTTAATGCTTTTATTAAATAACGACCAGAAATATCAAAAAATGTATGTTCAAATTTTGTCTCTTTTGGGTCAGCATCAATATTTACTGTAATAGATAATGGCTGCGCTTTCTCATGTATGTATTTTAATGGGTAAGAATCATTCTCGATTATTTCAGAATTTAAAATGAAGTTTAGTTCTCGCGCTATATCTGAAGTTTTGCTAATTGTGACATCACCGTATAGTCGATCGATAAAAATTACAGTTATTATGGCTTGTATCAATAATATTGGTATAGCTAAAATCAAAATTGATCTGCCAAGTAAGCTTTTAGGGAGATAGTTTTTAGGCCAATATTTTTGTGACATTAAAATAAACTACGCACTGAATAGTTAAAACGCAAGAAAAGCTGCAATTTATTAAAATAAATTAAAAAAAACTTAAATTTACGCAAAAAATCTATGGACGCATAAAAAAGCCTTAGCTATAGAGACGTTGTACATGGTATTCCGACGTAGCTCAGTGGTAGAGCAGTTGACTGTTAATCAATTGGTCGTAGGTTCGACCCCTACCGTCGGAGCCATGTACTTGATTTAATTACATTTTATCGTAAATTTTTGCTAAAATCGCACCGCACATTTACCAGTCGCACTGTGCGATTTGTGCGATTAATTATCTTAAAATTTTGTGATTCCATTTTGATGTCAGAATGCACTTCTAAATTATTATAGATTTTACTGTTAGCCACATAACTATGTGCATTTAAATGGTTAGGTAGTAATGGATTAATAAAACTAGAACATGCCATAATATTGGAAACGATCTAGTGTAATGTGATTACCATTTAGTTAAATCATGGTTATTTTAATTTTTCGCCTAGTGCATTTAATGCCTTCATTACGCAGTTGGCAAATTGATTAACTGTACTAGGATTATATGCCATAAAATTTACAGGAACAGAAACATCGCTTCGACCATTTTTTCTTAATATATTTATATTAATCAAAACTGATGGGTAGTTGCCTAAATTTGTTTCTAGAAAAAGTTAAAGATTGATCATAAATACATATTTTCTCGCCTAAAATACCAAAGCCACAAGTTTTTTTATGGTCAATTTTGTTGTCGAAAAGTTTAAATTTTGAACTTATATTTTCATATACTTGATCACGTGAATAGGTACATCCATTGTAAATGACGCATTTAAACTGTATTGAATTAATTTGACCTAAATCATTTAAAGACCACGTCACTGGTGATCCACCACCATCAATATCACATCTTTTTTGTGGTATCCAAAATATATTACATCCATAGCGCTCAATGATTACGCCTATTACGTCATTTTTATTCATGTCAAAATTAATTCCAAAAATTGTAATAGCTTCACCGTCGGCAGAAGATACATACTGTTTGTTTTTTAATTCATTTTTCGTATTATTTTGGTAAACTGAAGTAACCGAATTGGTTGATTTTTTGCAATCTTTTGATGTACTTCCAGAGCTACATTTAAGTCGGTTCCCACCCGAAGAACTTTTTGTCATTTCAGATTGTGAACGATGACAGTGATAAGGTTTACTACCGCTGTGGCATCCTGATGAATTTAATCCACCTGAGTGAGAAAATGCTATTGAAGGGGAAAGGAAAATAATCATTCCAAAAATAAAGGTATAGTTTAATATTTTTTTCATATGAAATTCCTCCTATTTGTTCCAAAATGATACATTATAAATTTAGTAAGTAAATATTAATATCCTTTGGGTAAAAAGGTCTTTTGAGTTTATGTTTATTACTGATTAGTACAAAGAATAATTTTCTAGTTGCATCTAACTACACTTATCTAATTGCGTCAAAAAACACTTAGTGTTAACAGGTATTTATCCAGTAGTCCGCTAAGTCATTGAAAACAAACAATTCCTGTTACTCAATTGGTCGTAGGTTCGACCCCTACCGTCGGAGCCATGTACTTATTATCCTTATATATCAAAATTTAATCATTGATTATTATAGGTTATTCTTCTTTTACTTTTGTAGTTATGTATTTATTAGAGCTTTAAAGATGATATTTCATATTGAGATTAATCTTTAACCGATCTTTGCTTGTTATCAATTATTATTGTTTATCATTAAATCATATATTATCTTTTTAATAAGTTTATATATTTTGAGGTATAATTTGGTGATTAAAAAAAATCTTATTACTGTAATCAGTATAATTGGACTGCTAGCTTTTCTGAATCCTGCAAATGCAAATGAAAAGAGTGGGTTGCGCTTGTATCACGTGAAGATTAGCAAGTTTGATTTAAAAGCTAAATGTATGGAAAATTTCCCAACTGAAGAATTAATTCAGCAGAGTTCAAGCATTTATAAAAAGATTAACTACAGTGGTAATCAATTTATTCTGCAATATACTTCAATGGGAGACTGCATCTTAAACGAATATCGCTAAAGAGAAGGTTTATTGTGTTGGAATATCATAAAAGACTGATTGAATTGTTTAAAACAAATTTAGGCCTAAGTAATTATACATTGCTTTGGATAGCATTTTTTAAAGGAATTTTAATTGGATACCTATTAGCTTGTTATCTATGAATTCAATCTTCATGTGAATTAGATACTTTTAAGGATAAATAGTTATGAAAAAACAGTATATTGATAACATACTGTGTGTTGGAGAAATAAATGCTAATACAAGTCACATTGAGTTTTATACTTGGGATCTTGGTGCTCACAAACAAGATCATCCCAAAAATTTCTTGAGATTAGATGAGAGATTAGAAGTTAAAAACAACAATATTTCTTTTGAAGACCTTATAGAAGAAAGACATAAACGGTGGATTGACGGTTTGGGTATGGGTGGTCATGCAAAACAATTCAGTAAACTTGTAGCTGTCCAAAAAGAAGATCTATAATTATATCATTGTGATGTTACAGTAAGTTGATAACTTAAAAAATAATTTAAGTTATCAAATCTATAAAATTTTATATTGATAATTACTTTCGGGAGGTCATTTGCCTATACATTTTTTTTATTTGAGTGCTTGCAGTTTTTTTGAACAAAGCTGGTATAAATGCATGTATTAATGCAGCAATGGAAGAAAGAAATAACTTGCAAGAAAATCTTATAGCGACAAAAAAATGTTCAAAGTATGTTTCTCCAACACTTTCTGGATGCTCAGTAAAGAAATTCATAAGATAAAATAGAGATCTTTTTTGTGTTTTGCTGTCATTATTCAAAACGCCTGGTGCTCTGCTTTTCATCAATTATTACTCCATAATATTTAACCTTTTTACAGTAAATGTAGTTAAAAATTATCCCATTTATCCTTTTAAATTTTAATTTTTTGGGATATTATCTCTCCTATGGCATATAAATCAGACTATATAGATCAAAAAATATTAGAAATTTTACAAATTGACTCATCGTTAAGTATGGATGAAATTTCTGAAAAAGTTAATCTTTCAAGAAACGCCTGTTGGCGCAGAATAAGAAGGATGGAGAATGATGGATTTATAAAAGGCTGTGTTGCTTTGATTGATCCTGGCTCTATTAATTTAGGTTTATCTGTTTTTGTGATGATAAGAATAAATTCACATGATACTGATTGGGCTGAAAAATTTGAAACTGTGGTTTTGAATTTTCCAGAAATAATAGGAGCACATAGAATGGCTGGAGATTTAGATTATATTCTGCGTGTACGTGTTAAGGACGTGAAAGATTATGATAGGTTTTATCAAAGTTTAATTGGTAAAATTTCAATATCTGATATTTCAGCAAGTTTTGTAATGGATGATATTAAAGATACTACAGCCTTGCCTACAAATCGAATGTGAACATAGATAAGAGATAGCATATTTTATGAACTTAAATATCCAGCAAATATAGCTATAAAGGCACCAATATGGACAACCATTATGGCTTTATCTTTCCACATGTAGCCAACTAGAAACCACAAAACTATCCCAATGAAAAATGCAAAAACATTCCACGGCACAATATTTAATCCTGTTAATCCGTAACCAATAAGTTGTATTGCTGTTGCAATCCATTTAACAATGTCCACATTTTTCATTTTCTGCTATACCAAATTTTTTTTGCTAACTAAATATAATTTAGATTATAAAAAAACTTTAAAGCGACAGTAATGCGGCTTTTTGGATATTATTAATAATGTTTGGGCAAATTAAATTAATTTATTAGATGTACGCTGTTTGAAACCCCAAATATCAAGTAAAGATAACGACATTTCATTTTTTGTATCTGCATAAACAGCTACTTCTAATAATTCTTTTCCATAAGAATTTGATAGAGAAATAAGTTGACCGTTTTCTAATTCTCTATGAATCATACTTATTGGCAACCAGCCAACCCCAATCCCTTTTGTAACCATCTCTTTAATACCATTAGAAAATGCTGTCTCACAAACAGCAGATTTACTAAAATTTGGAGTGCCAAAGGTTCGTTTATTTGCACTCAAGACTTGCCCAAAATAACTGTCTTCAGGATAGGCTATAGAGGGCGTATCTATGGGTATTAATCCATTGTCTTTTACTGAAAACCTTAATTTTCCTCCAACTACTGGAACTAGGTAATCATTTCCCCAAAGCTCACGTTTTATTGTATCTCCAAAAGGAAGTGATCCAACATGGTTGGATTCGTAGCATAAGAGCATACTGGTATCGCCTCTTAGAAACATAGTTACACAATCCCTTAGGTTGGCCGCTCTTAATCGAAATTTAAGTGATGGGTAGTGTTTTTTAGCATGCAAGGACATGTCTGGAAATGCTGTAAATATTGGAGAATGTTGAGCTGCGATTGATACTATTGTGCTTGTAGGGTCGTAATGTGTTAATTTACCCTTGAGATCATTAATTCTCGCAACCAGGGCTCTGATTTCAGTTTCATTCGAATGCAGGGAAGGGCTTATGTTTATTTTATTAGTACCGCGATCTAGTACATTTACTCCAAGCCAATCTTCAAAGCTTCTTATACGTCTAGAAAAGGCGGGTTGTGTTATGTTTCTCCGTGCGGCTGCGCGGGTCATATTTCCTTCTTCTAGTAGAATTAATACATCATCTAGCCAATTCATATCCATTTTTAAACTCCTCCTGCCAATACAATAAGTATGGGTAGGCTAAGAATAAAGCATTATTTTTTTCTTTCAGTATTTGTAATTGTATTAGTGAATCATATTAAAGGAATTAATCTAGTGACCAATGCTACTCAAACAAATGAAGTTGAAATGCCATTCTCACCCGAAATGGAGCAAAGTTTGTGTAAGGATTTATCCTTAACCTTAGCAAAATTTCCCAAAGTTAGACTTGGTCATTTGCCAACTCCATTAGAGCCAATGGATAGATTAAGTGAAATATTAGGTGGACCGCGACTGTGGGTTAAACGTGATGACTGTACTGGTTTATCATCTGGAGGAAATAAAACACGTAAACTTGAATTTTTAATGGCTGATGCTCAATCAAAGGGTGCTGATACTATTATCACTCAAGGTGCGACACAATCTAATCACGCAAGACAAACAACGGCAGCCGCAGCTAAGCTTGGTATGGAATGTCATATTTTATTAGAAGATAGAACTGGGTCTAATGATCATAGTTATATTTTAAATGGAAACGTTTTACTCGATCGTTTGCATGGTGCTTCAGTTTCAAAACGAAGTGGTGGAACAGATATGAACGCAGAAATGCAAGATTTTGCTGAGAGTTTAATTGAAAAAGGAAAGAATCCATACATAATTCCTGGTGGGGGATCTAATGCTATTGGTGCTTTGGGCTATGTAAATTGCGCCAGAGAGTTAACCGAGCAAGCATCAGAAATAGGATTAAAAGTAGATGCACTTGTACATGCAACTGGCAGTGCTGGAACTCAAGCGGGGTTAGTTGCAGGCTTGGCCGCTATTCAAAGTGATATTCATTTATTAGGTATTGGTGTAAGAGCACCCAAAGACAAACAAGAACAAATGGTTTTTGATTTAGCGCAAAAAACAGCTGATTATTTAGATACTGGTATAAAAATAGAACGCGACAAGGTGCGTGCTATTTGTGATTATGTTGGTGCTGGCTACGGGTTGCCAACTGACGGTATGATAAAAGCAGTTAAATTATTAGCACAATCGGAGGGTTTACTTTTTGACCCTGTATATTCGGGCAAAGGTTTAGATGGCCTAATAGATCAAATTAAAAAAGGTTATTTTGCAGGAATGGATAATGTTGTGTTCTTGCATACTGGCGGGAGCGCCGCACTATTTGGATATCCAGAAACGTTTGAGCTACCTGGGTACGCAAATTAATACACTAACTAAATTATAAACTTAACTAGGAGAAAAAGAATATGTTACTTAAAAAATCACTAATAACAGCATCACTTCTTGCTGCAATGAGCGTTCCTGCTATTGCTGAAGATGTGAAAATTGGCGTACCATCATGGACTGGTGCACAAGCAATGGCTCACTTATTGGGTGCTGTGGTTGAAATGCGAATTGGTGGTACAGTTGATTATGTACCAGGAAATAATGCAACAATTTTCCAAGGTATGGACCAAGGAAAAGGCGATATTGATGTACATCCTGATGTTTGGTTGCCAAATCAAGAAAGTTTCACAAAGAAATATGTAGATGGTGCAGGTTCTGTTGTATTGAACCAACAACCATATGAAGGCAACCAAGGCTTTTGTGTATCTAAAGACTTTGCAGAAGCTAATAACATCACTGATATTGCTGATTTAGGTCGCCCTGACGTTGCAGCGCTAATGGATAGTGATGGCAATGGAAAAGGTGAAATGTGGATCGGTGCTCCAGGTTGGGCATCAGCTAATGTAAATGAAGTAAAAGTTCGTGATTATGGATTATTAGACTTTATTGAGCCTATTAGAGCAGAAGAAAGTGTAAAAACTGCAAGAATTAAAGATTCAATTGCAAAAGGTGAAGGTTATGCATTCTATTGTTATAAGCCTCATGCGGTTTGGTTTATGTTTGACGTAGTAATGTTAAGTGAACCAACTTATGATGCTGCTAAATATACAATGGTTCAACCTTCAGATGATGCTGATTGGTATGAAAAATCTAGCGTGAGCACAAAAGATGCATTGAAGCAGGTTCAAATCGCTTACTCAAAGTCTTTGCCGGATCGTTCACCTGCAATTGCTGAATTCTTCGAGCGTTTTTCAGTTACTGCTGATGATGTGAGTAATTTTGCTTTTGAAATTAGTGGTAATGGCCGAGATCCTGCAGAATTTGCACGTGAGTGGGTAGAAGCAAACCCTGACCGTGTTGATGCTTGGTTGGGTCTTTAAAATTTAAAAAGATTGATTTAAAAAAAGATGGTTCCAGTGAGCTGGAGCCATCAAACAAATAAACATCGGTATAAGACCATGTTATGGAGCACCATCAAATTATGAATAACGATAAAGTAATTGAAATTTCCAATGTATGGAAAATTTTTGGTTATCGTCCAGAAGAGGCATTGCGTGCAATACGAGATGATGGACTTAGTAAAGCTGAAGTTTTAAATAAATATAATGCAGTAGTAGGTGTTGCTGATGTAAGTTTATCTGTAAATAGGGGTGAGATATTTTGTATCATGGGCCTCTCAGGTAGTGGAAAGTCAACATTAGTTAGGCATTTTAATCGATTATTAGAGCCAACAGACGGACAAATATTAATTGAGGGTACCGATGTTATGGGCTTAGGTACGCAAGATTTACAAAAATTTAGAAACCAAAAAATTGGAATGGTTTTCCAAAATTTTGCACTCATGCCACATAGATCAGTTTTAGATAATGTCGCAATGCCACTAGAAATTAGAAAAATTAGTAAAAATGAACGGATGCGGCAAGCAGCAGCAATTTTAGATATTGTTGAACTTGGCGCTTGGGGTTCAAAGTTTGCCCACGAATTGTCTGGGGGAATGCAACAACGAGTTGGCTTGGCAAGGGCACTTGCTGCCAATCCAGATGTTTTGTTGATGGATGAGCCTTTTAGTGCTCTAGACCCATTAATACGTCGGCAGTTACAGGATGAGTTCATCAGACTTTCTAAAATTCTGAAAAAAACCACAGTATTTATAACTCATGACCTTGATGAAGCCGTTCGTATTGGAGATAGGATAGCAATTATGAGGGATGGTCGGCTTGTTCAAACTGGAACTGCTGAAGATATTGTTATGAATCCTGCAGACGATTACGTTGCTGATTTTGTTGCGGGAATATCTCGGCTAAAGGTTGTTCATGCTCATGCAGTAATGCAACCAATAGAGCAATATATACAAAAAAATGGACCACTATCTACTGATATGCCCCGAGTTGAAGAAAGTGAGACGCTAAGTACTTTGATTTCTTTAGCAATAGATCATGAAGATCATATCCTTGTTGAAAGAGCTGGCGAAGCAGCTGGAGTAATAACGCGTTCTGATATTCTGCGAACAGTTGTAGAAGGAACTGAAATGTCATGAATAATAATGAAAATCCACTTGATGCAAAAGATTCTGAAGCAGCATTAGCGTACGCAGCAGAGCGGCGTGACAATATTAGAGAATTTGTAAGGACAAATCCTGATTACTACATTTCGCAATTTGATAACATTGGAGAGAACGCCAACTTTACTCCAACATTAAATATAATGGCAGGTATATTTGGTCCAATTTGGTATGGTGCACGCGGCCTATGGTCTTGGGCTTTGCCATTTTTGATACTTGAAATGCTTGCATTTGTTCAAATTTTTCGTGGATTATTTGGAGATTTGGCTGCAGAAGCTTTTGCAAGAATTGCTTCAATCGAAAATACATTAGATTTGCGACGTCAGCAACTTGCGGCTGCACTTGAAAGTGGCTCCAGTAAAGTTGATGTTTATAAACGTACCGTTGAAGCACTTGAAGCTGCGATCGGTGGCATAAGAGAAGAAGCAGTGGCTTTGTCAGAGCAGGGTGTAACAATTGCTCTCATAGGACTAAGTATTTTGATTATTTCAAAATGTATTCAGGCTATTGTCGCTAATTGGGCATTGGAAGCACGCTTTTCAGATTGGTTATCAGACAGAACAATTCGCTCAAGTCTTCCAGTTTCTAATATAATTTTTAGTGCATTATTTGTAATTTTGATAATTGCTGCTGCTGTATTTCATTATAGTTTCCCTGGCAAAATTGTTATTTTGAGCAATTTCCCAACAAACCCAGAATACAGATTATTTAGTATTGCAAAAGTTGAAGCATTTTTCTCATTTTGTGTTGCAAATGGTGAAGTGGTTTTTGATTTTATTACATATGGAATTCGTTTGATATTAGATGCATTAGAACTGGCATTTGTAACAACACCTTGGATTGTTATTGCAAGTTTAATTGTCGTTTTAACATGGTTGACTGCTGGCATAAGAACAGCACTTTGGTCTGGTGCATTTTTATCATATATGGGTCTTTTGGGATTTTGGGAAAAAGCCATGACTACATTAGCTTTATTAGGTACTGCAGCATGCTTATCAATAGTCATTGGCATTCCACTTGGAATGTTCTGTGCCCGCAGAAGGCGGTTTTATTCATTTATTCAACCTATTATGGATTTTATGCAAACAATGCCTGCATTTGTTTTTATGATACCTGTTATTGCGTTTTTTGGAACAGGAAAGCCAGCTGCCGTTGTTACTACTATGATTTTTGGTGGAACACCGGTAGTGAGGTTGACTGTACTTGGACTAAGAGGAGTTCCAGACAGTGTAAGGGAGGCAGCAATTTCATTTGGTGCAAATAAATGGTATCTATTAACAAAAGTTGACTTGCCGCTAGCGAGCCCCTCAATTCGAGCTGGGATTAATCAAACTATAATGCTTTCATTGGCTATGGTTGTTGTTGCATCTTTAATAGGTGCCAAAGGATTAGGCGAAGATGTATTAGAAGCGTTACAATATGCTAATGTGGGTCAAGGGATACTTGCAGGATTTTCCATTTTGTTCTGTGCAATGATTTTAGATCGAATTGTTCAAGGAAAACGTAAATGATACCACTCGTTTTAGTCCATGGGTTCATGGGTGGAAGTGCACAGTGGGAAAATCAAATAAAAGACCTTTCAAAGGACTTTGAAATAATTTTAATTGATTTGCCTGGATTTGGTGCAAATAATCATCTTCCAGTTATAAATGAAATAATTGGTTTTTCAGATTGGATAATATCTGAGTTAAGAAGGCGTAATATCAAAAAATATCATTTACTGGGTCATTCAATGGGAGGAATGATAGTGCAGGAAATGGTTCGTTCAGACTATAATAATATTGATAAGTTAATATTATATGGTACTGGATCAGTAGGCGTTTTGCCTGGCCGCTTTGAGACAATCGCTCAAAGTAAAATTCGCGCCCAAGAAGATGGTGCAAGCTCAACAGCCTTTAGAATTTCATCCACTTGGTTTCTAGACTATGAGAAATCTCCTGCTCATGAAGCATGTGCGCGTATAGCTAAATATAGCTCTATAGAAGCGATTTTAGCAGGATTAGATGCAATGAGTGAATGGTCAGGTGAGAAGTATTTAAAGCATATAGAAAATAAAACACTTATCCTTTGGGGCGATGGAGATAGAACATATTTATGGCCCCAAATTGAGATATTATGGGAAAAAATTAGAAATTCTAACCTTTCAGTAATCGCAGGTTGCGCTCATGCAGCTCATCTTGAGAAGCCTGAAATTTTTAATAAAATAGTTAAAGATTTTTTAAAAAATTCATAATATTTTTAAATGAGAATCATTATATTCTTAAAATCGTATAGATAATTGTAAAAATAAATAATTATAAATATACAAAAAAAACACTTTTATTAATGTTAGATAAGAAAATTATTTAGTTAAACGTATATTTAATAAGGGTTTTTTTACAAATTCAGTATATTTTTTTACTTCATATATCTACAAATATTTCATATAATTTAAATTAAAGTGAATTATTTGTACATATATTCGGCGTATCAGTATAGGCGCGGTTAAAATTTATAAATTAAGTTAAGTTCACTTAGTTCTCTCTGAACTGATTTTTTTGATGCAAAATTCCCTGGGAGGAAAATATGAAATCTTTACGTAATACTGTACTAGGATTAACGCTAAGCGTTACTGGTGCATCATTCGCAATGGCAGATGATCTGACTATTGCGATTGTGAACAATGGTCACATGATTAACATGCAGAAAGTTGCTGAAGCTTATACTGCTGAAACAGGTGTAAACTTAAATTGGGTTTCTCTTGAAGAAGGTGTTCTACGTGAGCAAGTAACTTCAGATACTGCAACTGGTGGTGGCCAATATGACATTATCAATATTGGTATGCAGGAAGCGCCAATCTGGGGTGCAGCTGGCTGGATCGAACCATTAAACTTTGGTGCAGACTATGATGTTGACGATATGTTGCCAGCAATGCGCAATGGTTTGTCACACGATGGCACATTGTATGCAGCGCCATTTTATGGTGAATCATCAATGGTTATGTACAGAAAAGACCTAACTGATGCTGCTGGTATTTCAGTTCGTGATAACGATTCATGGGCTAATATCAAAGGTGCTGCTATGGCAATGCACGACCCAGACAATGGTGTATATGGTGCATGTTTACGTGGTAAGCCAGGTTGGGGTGACAACATGGCGTTCATCACAACTGTAGTTAACTCTTTTGGTGGTGCTTGGTTTGACGCTGATATGAAGCCAACTTTGGATTCAGCTGCATGGAATGAAGCAATTAATTTCTATGTTGATTTATTAGGTAACTACGGACCTCCAGGTTCAGAAGGTAACTCATTCAACGAAATCCTGGCTTTGTATAACGAAGGCAAATGTGGCATGTGGATTGACGCAACTATTGCGGCATCTTTCTTGACAGTTGATGGTGTAGCTTACGCACAATCACCAAATGCTGGTAACCCAGTAGGTGCTAACTGGTTGTGGGCATGGGCAATGGCGGTTCCTACAGGTTCACCAAACTCAGAAGCTGCACACGCATTTATCGAATGGGCAACTTCAAAAGCATACATCCAAGCTGTAGCAGATCACCCAGATTTCGGTTGGGGATCTGTTCCAACAGGTACACGTGCCTCTACGTATGCATATCCTGAATTCCAAGCAGTTGCTGGCTTCGCCGCAGCTGAAATGGCCGCAATCGAATCTGCAGCACCTGCAGCTACAGATCTGAAGCCATACGTTGGTGTTCAGTTCGCTGCGATCCCTGAGTTTCCAGAAGTTGGTTCAGCTGTAGCACAAGAAATGGCTGCTGCTTTATCTGGCGCAAAATCAGTAGAAGATGCATTAGCTGCTGCACAAGCTGCTGCTGTATCTATTATGAATGAAGCTGGATACTAATAGCTAAATCAATTTTAGAAGGGCCCAGATTAATCTGGGCCCTTCTAATTAAGAATACCTCAATATCGTTAAAATATTATATTTTTAAAAATCATAAATGATTTTAAATTTATTAAAAATATAATACTTAACGATTAAGTCTAAAAAGGATTATCGAATAATGTCTAACAGAACTTTACCGCGCTTACTTCAAGCTCCAGCAGTATTGTTACTTTTAGTTTGGATGCTTGTCCCACTATCAATGACGTTATATTTTTCTTTCATTCGTTATGTATTAAATAGTTTAAATAGACCTGAGTGGACATCGCCAAGTTTAAGTAATTGGCGTGGTTTTGGAAATTACAACTATGTATTAGATGCAAAAGATTTCTGGTTTGCAGTTCAAAACAGTGTTTTCATTGTAGGCGGCATATTATTTTTTACAGTTATATTAGGTCTATCAATTGCTGTATTAATAAATAAAACTTTTCCTGGAAGAGGAATTGTACGTGTTCTTTTGATATCACCTTTTTTCGTAATGCCGGCCGTAAGTGGTGTATTATGGATTAATATGATACTTGATCCAGTACTTGGTTTGAATGGAATTGCTGTTGAAGCTCTCAATAATTTAGTAAAAGATCTCAAGGATCTTCCAGTATTAGGAAGTTTTTTCTCCTTATGGCCAGAATTAACACCTATATCATTTAGAGCAACGCAAACATCTGCTTATGCTGTTATAATTATGGTGACATGGCAATGGACACCTTTTGCAGTATTAATATTCATGACTTCTTTACAGTCTGAAGATCAGCAGCAGAAAGAAGCTGCTGTACTGGATGGTGCAACTTCTTGGGCGCAATTCAGATATATGACATTGCCTCATCTAGCCAGACCTATTGCCATAGTTGTGATGATACAATCAATTTTCCATTTATCACTTTATGCTGAAATAGAAATTGTCAGCAGGGGGAATGGAAATAAAAATCTGCCATATCTAATTGGAGAATTTGCAAATAATAATATTGGTGCTGCAAGTGCGACTGGAATTTTTGCAGTAATATTAGCAAATATCATAGCAATTTTTTTACTGCGCATGGTTGGTAAAAACTTAGTTGATTGAGGAATAAATGTATGTCTATTGTAACTGATAAATCAAATTTTGGAAATTTTTACAGACCAATTCTTGCATGGTTAGTAGCATTATTATTTTTCTTTCCAATATTTTGGATGATTTTTACAAGCTTCAAAACTGATGCTGATGCAGTAAAACCGGAATTTTTATTTTTCTTCACACCTACTTTTGATAATTATTTAAATATGACTGATAATTATGATTATTGGCGCTTTGCTATAAACTCCGTCATCACGTCTACTTTTGCTACAACATTGGCATTATTTGTTGGAATACCTGCAGCGTATTCTATGGCATTCAATCCTACTCGTAGGACGAAAGATGTACTCGTTTGGATGCTTTCAACTAAAATGTTGCCTGCAGCGGCTGTTCTATATCCAATGACATTTCTTACCAAGAATTTTTTAAATATCTTTGATACTCACTTTTTAGTAATAATTGTACTTTGTTTGATTAACCTTCCGATAGTTATTTGGATGTTATTTACTTATTTCAAAGAAATACCAAAAGAAATTATTGAAGCTGGAAAAATGGATGGTGTAAGTACTTGGGGGGAAATAAAAGATATATTAATTCCATTAGCTTGGGGCGGTGTCGCATCTACTGCATTGTTATGTTTTATTTTTTGTTGGAATGAAGCTTATTGGACCGTTCGATTAACTACAATTGATGCAGCTACATTGTCTAAGCTGATTGAAGGGAATAGGGCACCTGAGGGTTTATTTTTTGGTCGTCTTTCCGCTGTTTCAACCGCGGCGGTTGGTCCTATAATTATACTTGGATGGTTTTGTCAAAAGCAGCTAGTTCAAGGGTTAACTTTTGGAGCGGTAAAATAATGTTTTCTCCAGGATCCATCGATTTAACTGGTAAAGTGTGTCTTGTTACTGGCGCTGCGGGTGGAATTGGTCAAAGTACAATCGAGCACTTCAAAGAACTAGGTGCAATTGTTTACACTACAGATAAGGATATTAAATTACCTGGAGCAAACAATTATAAGAAATTCGATTTGTTGATAGAAAAAGAGCTATTATCTTGTTTAGAATGGATTTCTGAAATTCGTCCTGATGTTTTATTTAATAATGCTGCCATATTTGATATGGGTTCTATTCTTGATGCAAATTTGCAATCTTTTGATAAATTGTTTGGGTTAAATGTCAGAGCTCTTTATGCAATTATGCAAGCCTGTGCAAAATCAATGATAGCAGAAGAAAAATCAGGATCTATAATTAATGTTGCTAGTCAGGCTGGTCACCGAGGAGAAGCTCTAGTAGCGCATTATTGCGCTACAAAAGCTGCAGTTATAAGCTATACTCAATCTGCTGCACTTGCTTTGGCATCAAATAAAATAAGAGTTAATGCGATCAGTCCTGGAGTAATAGATACCCCAATGTGGGATCATGTTGATAAACTATTTGCTAAATTTGAAAAAAAAGAAATTGGACAAAAAAAACGTGAAGTAGGGAAGGCCGTACCTCTAGGCTTTATGGGAAGACCAAAGGACGTTGCAAGAGCGGCTGTTTTCCTTGCAAGTGATCAATCTGAATATATTACCGCTCAGACTATATGTGTCGACGGTGGAAATGTACTGAGGTGAACTAATGTCAATTATGCACCCACAGTTTGAAGTCGTAGATCGTTCAAACAGATCTATCCGTTATCTTGAACATGGTTGGCCAACAGATCTTTGCCGCTGGCATGCACATGAAGAATATGAATTGCACCTAATTGTTGAAACAAGAGGCAAGGCATTTGTTGGTAATTTTATAGGTAATTTTGAACCTGGTAGTTTATTTCTAACAGGACCGAACCTGCCACATAATTGGGTCACTGATAGTGTATCAACAGAAAAAATTGAAATTCGAGATATGTTGGTTCAATTTAGCCAAAAAAGTTTTGAAAAATTAGCTGAAGGTTTTCCTGAATTTGGTGGAATTAGAAAAATGTTAGATTTAGCTGCATCAGGAATTTTGTTCAAAGGATTTAATCCAACATTTGCTCGTGGTCACATGGAAGCCATTAGAGATAATACAGGTCCAGAGCGGATCCTAGCATTTATTAGGTTTTTGGTGAGATTAAATGAACATGCAGAAAAAGTTACGTTATCAGAAACAAAATTAGTTAATGCAGATGGTAATAGTAAATATGCGCGCATTGGAAATATTATTGATCATATATTAGAAAATTTTGATGTAGATTTAAATGCAGTGGATGCGGCAGAAATGGCTGGAATGTCTTTAACCACTTTTGGAAGAAATTTTTCAAGTGTTACAGGGCATAGTTTTGTTGAGTTTGTTAATCGTGTGAGGATAGGCCAAGCATGTGGCATGTTATATGCTTCAGATGATCAAGTAACATCTATTTGCTTTGATGTAGGCTTTAAAAATGTTGCTAATTTTAACCGTCATTTTCTAAAGATTAAGGGAATGACCCCATCTGTTTATCGAGAAACTGCTCGCAAACAATTATCTGATAAGATGGATCCAGCTTTATGAATAATATTTCTCTGCCAAAAATTCATAGTACAAACTATAATAAAAATGAATGTGAAATTGGTATTGTTCATGTTGGTTTTGGAGCTTTTCATAGAGCGCACCAAGCTGTTTATATGGATGATTACATGTCTAAAACGAATGATTTACGTTGGGGCATAGCAGCTGTTAATTTACGAGAAAGTGAGACAGCTCATTTCGAAAAAACAGTTCAAGAAATCAAAGCGAATGGTGGGTATTTGATAAAATCTTATTCATCAGATGGCCATGACTCTGTTAGAATGGTTAGATCACATATTGGTTTTTATGATTGGACAACTGATATTGAAAACACACAAAATTTACTTGCTGTGGAAACAGTTCACCTAGTTACAATAACAGTTACTGAAAGTGGATACTATACAAATGCATATGGTCAATTAGATATAAATGAACCAACAATTATTGATGAAATAAATAATTCTAATCTTAAAACTATTTATGGATATTTAAGAAATGCTATTAATAAACGTATTATGGCCCATGGAAAGCCTATTACAATAGCATGTTGTGATAATATTCGCCAAAATGGATTAATGCTTAAACAAAATTTGATTTCTTACCTGAAAGCTTGTGGTGATCAACTTGTATTGGATTGGGTTCAGAAAAATGCGTATTTCCCTTGTTCAATGGTTGATAGAATTACCCCACAAACTTCAATATTATTGCAAGAAGAGCTCTCATCATTAATCGGACATGAAATTTATTCTCCAATTATGGCCGAAGATTTTTCACAATGGGTTTTACAAGATATATCTTTAGGAACTTTACCTGCATTAGATATAGTTGGTGTAACAATAACAAAAGATATTGATCCTTACGAAGAAACAAAAATACGTGTTTTAAATGGTGGCCATACAGCGTTAACATACATGGCTGCATTAGAAAAAATGATAACATTTGATGAAGCAATGAGATCTCATCAATTATTAGAACACTTTAGATGCTTTCAGGTTAATGAAGTTTTACCAGCATTATTGTTAGATGTACCTTTTTCAAAGAATGATTATTTAGCGAAAATAGAAGAGCGATTTTGTAATAAAGCAATTGGTGATACGATTTCTCGTATTTGTGCTGATGGGATGGCTAAATTTCCAATATTTATAAGACCAACATTAGAAGGCTGCTTACAACAAGGTATAGTTCCGCATTTTTCTATTAAAAGTATAGCCAGTTGGCATCAGTTTTGCTTGCACGTGGCTGCAGGAAAAATCGATTTTAAATATGTGGAACCTTCTTGGGCATTTTTAGAGACCATAATAGGAACTGATGAGTTTATAACCTGTCAACAATTGTGGTCTGATATACCGAATAAATATCCAGATTTTACGATAAATCTGCGTAATGAAATTTTTGAAATGGAGAAAAAATGGCCAGTTTAACACTTCGTGGTTTGCGTAAAAAATATGAAGAACTTGAAGTCATACATGGTGTTGATTTAGACATTGATGATGGAGAATTTGTAGTCTTTGTTGGTCCATCTGGGTGTGGTAAGTCAACACTTTTAAGAATGATTGCTGGTTTAGAAGACATCAGCAGTGGTTCGGCAAAAATCGGTGAAAAAATTGTAAATGATGTTGCGGCTTCAAAACGTGGAGTCGCAATGGTTTTCCAGACTTATGCTTTGTATCCTCATATGACCGTATATCAAAATATGTCATTCGGATTGAAGCAGGCTAAAACTGACCCAAAAGAAATTGATATTCGCGTAAAAGAAGCAGCAGATATACTTCAAATTACAGATTATTTAGACAGAAGTCCAAAAAACTTATCAGGAGGTCAAAGGCAACGAGTAGCTATCGGTAGGGCCATTGTGAGGGATCCAGAGGTTTTCTTATTTGATGAACCTTTATCCAATCTCGATGCAGCACTCAGAGTTCAAACTCGTCTTGAAATTGCTAGACTGCATGAAAGATTGGGATCAACAATGATTTATGTTACGCACGATCAAGTCGAAGCTATGACACTTGCTGACAAAATTGTTGTTTTAAAAGATGGATACATAGAACAAGTTGGAACACCTATGGATTTATATGAGAGGCCAAATAATTCATTTGTTGCTCAATTCATTGGAAGTCCCAAAATGAACATTTTTCCAAATACGGATTTGCCACAAAAATCAAAATCAGTGTTGTCAAAATTAAAAGATAAAAAAATAGATCTTGGAATTCGCCCGGAACATCTTATTGAATGTAAGGAAAAAGATGCGATTATATCAGGAAAATTAGACTTAGTTGAAAATCTAGGTGAATATGCATTAGTACACATGACTTCAGACAACGGTATGGAGTTTATTGCTAAACTAAATAATTCACCCACTGAGAAAAAAGGTGAAAAGCTATATTTCAAAGCAAATAAAGACTTTGTGCATTATTTTGATAGTAGTAATGGTGATAGCATATAATATTAAATGTTTTGTTGGGTATTTAAATGATAATTTGTTGTGGTGAATCTTTAATAGACATGATTCCTATAGAAATTAAGGATAATGAAATTTTATATTCACCTCTTACAGGTGGTGCCATTTTCAATACAAGTATTGCTTTAGGAAGATTAAACGTTTCAGTTGGTTTGCTTTCTGGTGTGTCCACTGACCTTTTTGGTGAGAAGTTGATAAGTGATTTAATATATTCAAATGTGAACGTAGATTATTTAATTAGAAACCCTAGACCAACTACTCTTGCATTTGTTGCGATCCAAAATGGACATGCAAAGTATACATTCTACGATGAGTGTTCTGCTGGAAATAGTATATGTTTAAATGATTTTCCAAATATACCTAAAATTGTCTCTACATTATGTTTTGGTGGAATAAGTTTATGCACAGAACCTGCTGCTAGCGCATATGAAAAATTACTTATTCAAGAGTCTAATAATAGAGTTATATTTTTAGATCCAAATATTAGAAGTAATTTTATAAATGATGAAAATACCTATCGAACGAGATTAAAAAAAATGATTTCTTTATGTGATATATTAAAAGTTTCAGATGAAGATTTGGATTGGTTAGATATTTCTGATGGTTGTTTAGATGAAAAAGTGAAAAGTCTTCATCAATTAGGTGCAAAGATTGTAATTTTAACAAAAGGTGCAAATGGAGTATCTGCATATATTCCCGAAACAGAACCAATCAGTTTGCCTGCAAAAAAAGTAAATGTTATTGATACTGTAGGTGCTGGTGATACTTTTAATGCAGGTTTTTTGGCTAAATTGAATCAATTAGATTTATTGTCAAAAAAACAAATTCAAAGTTTACCAATTGAGAAGATTAAAATAGCTTTGGAATATGGCATAAATGCAGCTTCTATAACCGTATCTCGTAAGGGGGCTAATCCACCTCTTTTAAGCGAACTTTAAATACTAGTCCCCATATCTACGGATGTTTCTAGTTCAATAGTTTTTGCAGGATTTGTTATATTTTGTTCATTACGCTCTAATATCATGTTTGCTGCCAATTTTCCTATTTCAAATCTTAATGAATCTGTAGTTGCAAGCTTTATAGGTAAGCCTGATGCCATACTTAATTTATTAAAACCAGCTATAGCTAATTCATTTGGAATCGATATTCCAGCTTCAAGGCAGTGCATAACTGCTCCCATAGCAATCACATCAGTTGAACAGTAAATACAATCCAAGTCTTGATTTCTTTTTAGCATCTCCGCAGTAAAGTTTTTACCTTTTTCAACAGAAGACCCAGAGGAATAATTTTCTTGGTCAATAAGTTTAATACCATTAGATTGCAGGCCATCAACAAAACCATTAAAACGTTTTGAAGCCCTAAAGTCAGATGACATTTTAGTACCTAAGAAACCAATTCTTCTGTGACCTTTTTCCATTATTGCCAATGCCATATTATATCCTGCAGAATAGTGTGAAACACCCACGCAAGAGTCTATTGGATCACCGTCTGTATCCATTATTTCAATTAATGGTGTAGTGGTATTTTTTAATATTTTCTTTGCTATTTCAGAATGTTCCAGTCCAGCAACAATAAGGCCACTAGGGCGCCATTCTAACATTTCTCTTATGACGTCTGCTTCAGTATCAAGATCATAATCTGTTAATCCAAAAACTGGACGTAATTTTGATGGTTTTAAAGATTCCGATATTCCATCAAGTACTTCTGAAAAGACATAGCTTTTTACAGATGGAATAACTACTCCAACTAAGTTCACTTTTTTTGATGCTAAGCTACCTGCAATACGATTTGGCACATAACCAATGGATGCAGCTGCATCCATTACTTTTTTTCTTGTATTAATTGATACATCATTAGCATCACGTAATGCACGCGATGCAGTCATTTCACTTACACCTGCTAATAAAGCCACATCTTTTAATGTTAAGTTAGAAGTCATGTATATAGTTTTATACTTTAGTTTGAAGATGTCACGTAGGAATTTTTAAAAAAATATTGACTATTTGTGCTATTTCCGTTAGCGCTAACGGAAATATGTGTTTTATTATTAAGGAAGTTAATATGACTTTAAAAATTGCTATAAATGGGTTTGGAAGAATAGGAAGATCAATATTAAGATCAGTAATTGAATACAATCATCATGATATAGAAATTGTTGCGATCAATGATCTAACTGAAATTAAGACTATTGTGCATTTATTGAAATATGACTCAGTGCATGGACGATTTAATGGAATAGTTGAGGCAGTTGATGGTGGCATTAATATTAACAATAACTTTATTCGAATTACTGCTTTGCGAGAGCCTGAAAAATTACCATGGAGCGATGTGCAAATTGCTATGGAATGCACTGGCTTTTTTACCAAAAAGTCTGAAGCGAGCAAATTGTTACTTGCTGGTGCTGATAAAGTTTTAATTTCAGCTCCTGGTACAGATGTAGATAAAACAATTGTTTATGGGGTTAATGAAAATACATTAAAATCAAATGATTTAATTGTTTCTAATGGCTCATGTACTACTAATTGTCTGGCGCCAATTGCGAAAGTGTTAAATGATCTAGCTGGTATAAAATCAGGATATATGACAACAATTCATGCCTACACGGGTGACCAAGCATTACATGATGGTGATCATAAGGATTTATACCGTGCGAGAGCTGCTTCATTATCGATGATACCAACTTCAACTGGTGCTGCACGTGCGATTTCATTAGTATTACCAGAATTAACCGGAAAATTAGAGGGGAGTGCTATCAGAGTGCCTACTCCAAACGTATCATTAGTTGATTTGTCATATATTCCAAATAGATCTGTAAGCCTAGAGGAAATCGATGCATCTTTAAAAGCAGCTTCTGAGGGGAGAATGAATGGTATTCTTAACTTTGAAACTGAACCAAAAGTCTCTATAGATTATAATCATACGACTACCTCAAGTAATTATGCCCAACCACAAACTGCAGTAACTGATGGTGGTTTGGTTAGAGTAGTGTCTTGGTATGATAATGAATGGGGTTTTTCTAATAGAATGATTGATACTGCAAAAGTAATGGCAAATTTATAAAAGGTTCTTAAAATGGTATCTAAAACTATCCCAGTCCAACCTTTTGACCTGGTTGTATTCGGGGCTACTGGAGATTTGGCTAAACGCAAAATAATTCCTGCACTATTTAGAAGGTATATAGCTGGTCAAATTCCTGATACATCTAGAATTTTAGGTGTTTCTAGACAAAATCTTTCCAATGAAGAATACAACGTCATGGTGAAAGGTTTTATAAATGAATTTGTTCCTGCCGATGTTTACGAAAAAAATGAAGTTACTCGTTTTTGTTCGATGATTGCATTTCTAAGTGTAGATTTAAAAGCAGATAAAGGTTGGAAAGAACTCAGTAGTTTTTTTGATGCTAAATCAAATAATATTAGAACATTTTATTTATCTATTAGTCCGTCATTGATTGATAGTTGCTCTAAAAAATTAAATGAATATAATTTAATTACGCTAAACACACGTGTCGTTGTTGAAAAGCCTTTGGGAACAGATCTCCCTTCAGCAAAAATGTTGAATGATACATTACGAAAAGTTTTTGATGAAAAACAAATTTTTAGAATTGATCATTACCTAGGAAAAGAAACAGTTCAAAATTTGATGGCTTTAAGGTTCGCAAACGTATTATTGGAACCATTATGGAATAATAATTATATTGATCATGTTCAAATAACTGTCGCTGAGACAGGTGATGTTAATGGGCGTGGTGAATATTATGATGATGTTGGAGCTATGCGTGATATGGTTCAAAACCATTTAATGCAATTACTTTGCTTAATTGCAATGGAGCCTCCAGCACATTTTGACGCTGATGATATTCGGAATGAAAAACTTAAAGTTATAAGAGCTATACAACCTGTTGATTTAAAAGATACGGTCAGAGGCCAATATGTTAATGGTGACAACTCATTTAAATTTCACGTGAATAATACAAATTCAAAAACAGAAAGCTTTGTTGCCTTAAAAGCTCATATATCAAATTGGAGATGGGCTGGAGTTCCATTTTATTTACGAACTGGTAAAGCAATGTCAAAAAAATTATCAGAAATTGTTATTGAATTCAAACCTCTAGCTCATTCAATATTTCCTGATTTAGGTGAAAATTATCAAAATAAACTTGTAATTAGACTTCAACCAGAAGAGGGCATGACGCTTCATATTGGCGTAAAAGAACCAGGTCCAGGTGGCATGCGATTAATTAATGCCCCATTGGATATGACTTTCGCGCAACTTGCAGGACAAGTTGACGCAATTGAAGCCTATGAAAGATTGATAATGGACACTTGTCGAGGTGACCAAACTTTGTTCATGAGGGGTGATGAAGTTGAAGCAGCATGGAGTTGGGTTGATAAAATTATGCTTGATTGGAATAAATCTGAGATAGGTCCAATTGAATATAATATTGGGTGTAATGGGCCTGCGGAAGCAGAAGAATTATTGACCCAAGATGGCCGTAGTTGGCAGTAATAATAATTTTTAAATATTATTAAACAGTAAAAAAGATCAATTTAATAGGATATTAAATGATAATTAATCCAACCATAAAAAGTGTAACCGATAGAATTACCAAGCGTTCAGAGACGACTCGTTCTGATTATCTTGAAAAAATGAATGGTGCCCGAAAAGAAGGCCCAAAAAGGGCGCATTTAACTTGTGGAAATCAAGCACATGCATATGCACCCGTGCCAGAAGATCAAAAACGTTTAATTGATGAGGCAGGGGGGAACATTGGAATTATAAATGCCTACAATGATATGCTTTCAGCTCATCAGCCTTTTCAAAAATATCCAGAGATAATTAAAAAAGCTGCCAGACTTGTTGGTGGTACTGCTCAAGTTGCTGCTGGTGTGCCTGCTATGTGTGATGGCATTACACAAGGTCAGACTGGTATGGAATTATCGCTTTTTAGCCGTGATGCAATTGCTATGTCAGCCGCGATTGGATTGTCACATAATGTTTTTGATACAACAGTCTATTTGGGTGTTTGTGATAAGATTGTGCCTGGTATGATAATATCTGCAGCAACATTTGGCCATTTGCCTGCAGTTTTTTTACCAGCAGGTCCTATGACCACCGGTCAAAGCAATGATGAAAAAGCAAAAATTAGACAGGATTTTGCTGAGGGAAAGGCTAACCGTTCAGATTTAATGGCATCAGAAATGTCAAGTTATCATGGCCCGGGTACATGCACATTTTATGGTACAGCTAATACAAATCAAATGCTTATGGAGTTTATGGGCCTTCACTTGCCAGGGTCTAGTTTTGTAAATCCTAATACACCCCTAAGAGATGCATTAACTGATTTTGGTGCAAAACACGCTCTTTCTATATCAGATTTAAATTCAAATTACATTCCTGTATCTAAAATTTTAGATGAAAAAGCTTATGTAAATGGAATAGTGGGATTAATGGCTACTGGTGGATCGACTAATTTATTGATTCATTTAATTGCTATGGCTCGAGCATCTGGCATTATTATTGATTGGTCTGATTTTGCCGAAATATCTAAAGTAATCCCACTTTTGGCAAAGGTATATCCTAATGGATTGGCTGATGTTAATCACTTCCATGCTGCGGGTGGCTTAGGATTAGTTATCACAGAATTATTAGGGGCTGATTTATTACATTCTGACACTCAGACAATCATGGGCACTGGCCTAGAAGCATATACAAAAGAACCAAAAATTATAAATGGTGAACTTGGCTGGCATTCTGGTGTTTCTTCTAGCCTTAATTCTAAAATTATATCGACAACAGCAGAACCATTTCAAGAAACTGGTGGACTAGCGGATTTGAATGGAAATTTGGGTAGTGCAGTAATGAAGGTCTCTGCAGTAGAAAAATCTAGGCGAAAAATTACTGCGCCTGTAAGAGTTTTTAATGATCAGCAGTCAGTAATAGATGCTTTTCGTGCTGGTGAATTTACTCATGATGTTATTATTGCTGTAAGGTATCAAGGACCACGTGCGAATGGAATGCCAGAACTTCATAATTTAACTCCATCTATGTCTGTTCTGCAATCTAGAGGTCTTAAAGTTGCATTGATAACCGATGGAAGAATGTCTGGTGCATCAGGTAAAGTACCAGCCGCTATACATATGTCACCTGAGGCATTGGATGAAGGCCCAATTGCATATCTTCAAAATGGAGATATTGTTACTGTAGATGCAATAAATGGCTCCATAAATGTAGAAAATATTAAAGTTTTTGATAGAAAAGTTAACCACCCTGATTTAAGCAATAATAATTTTGGTGTTGGCAGAGAACTGTTTGATATATTTAGGAATAATGCTGGCCCTGCAAAAGCAGGCGCCTCTGTTTTTAATTTTTAGAAAGAAATTTAAATGACGAAAATCTCATCAAAAGATGCCAGTATTAGAAACTTAGAATTATGTAAAATTGCTCCAGTTATACCTGTGTTGATAATTGAAGATATTTCTTCTGCAAGAGATCTTGGTGAAGCACTTGTTGCAGGTGGGTTGCCAGTATTAGAAGTTACACTAAGAACTAAATGTGCGCTTCAAGCCATTACTGAAATGTCAAAAATTAAAGGTGGCATTGTTGGAGCTGGTACTCTTATAACATATAATGATGTAAAAAATGCTGTTGATGCTGGTGCAACTTTTGGCGTTGCACCTGGTGCTACGGATAAACTTATTGATGCCTGTGAAGAAGCTGGTTTGCCATTACTTGCAGGCGCAAGTTCAGCAAGTGAAGCAATGGCACTTTTAGAAAAAGGTTATAGTGTCCAAAAATTCTTTCCAGCAGAAGCAGCTGGTGGAGCAGCATTTATAAAGTCACTTTCTTCTCCTTTACCACAAATTACGTTTTGTCCAACCGGTGGTATATCCCAAAAGAATGCTGTAAATTATCTTGATTCATCAAACGTGGAGTGCGTTGGTGGTTCATGGGTCGCACCAAAAGAAGCTATATCGAACAGAGACTGGCAGAAAATTGAAGATTTAGCTAAAGATGCAGTTAGAGAGTTGTCATGAATATCAAAAATACTGTTTCATGGGAAAACCTTAACAATGACTTGGAACGTTTAAAAGGTGTTCATTTAAACGATTTATTTTCAAAAAATCCAAACAGATTTACTAAATTTTCATTTAGTAAAGATGATCTTCATTTAGATTTTTCTAAAGAATTTATAGATAATAGTGTACTTGATAATCTAATAAAGCTTGCTAAAGAATGTGATGTTGAGCAACAACGCGATGCAATGTTTTCTGGTGAACACATTAATAATACCGAAAACCGAGCGGTAATGCATGTTGCACTTAGAGCAAATTCTAAAGATGCCTATGAAGTTGATGGAAAGCCTACCTCTGATGTAGTAGATAATATATTAAATAAATTTATGATATTTTCTGATTCAATTAGGTCAGGTAAAATTTCTAATGCTTATGGACAATCATTTACTGATATAATTAACATTGGAATAGGCGGGTCTGACTTAGGTCCAGTAATGAGTGTAAATGCACTAAGTGCCTTCTCAAATGATGGCCCTAATTTACATTTTATTTCGAATGTTGATGGTAATGATTTTTTAGATACAACATATGGGTTAGATCCAAAAAGAACATTAATTCTCATAGCTTCAAAAACGTTTACAACTATTGAAACCATGACTAATGCAAAAACAGCAAAAGATTGGCTTTTAACTGAGCTAACTGAAAGCGAAATTAGCCACAACATGGTTGCGTTATCTACTAATCTTAAAGCCACAAAAGAATTCGGAATTAAAAATGAAAATGTTTTTGGATTCTGGGATTGGGTTGGGGGCAGATATTCAATGTGCGCTTCAATTGGACTACCAATAGCACTATCAATAGGATCTAAAAATTTCCGTGAACTTTTAGCAGGTTTTAGAGATATGGATATTCATTTTAAAACTGCTCCATTAGATAAAAATTTACCAGTTTTATTGGGTTTAATTGGTGTCTGGCGTCGAAATTTTATGAAGTTACCAACTTTAGCGATAATACCATATGATCAGAGATTAGATCGTTTTCCTGCATATATCCAACAAATGGATATGGAAAGTAACGGTAAATCTGTTGCAAAAGATGGATCAGATGTTTCAATTGAAACTGCTCCAATTGTTTGGGGTGAAGCTGGTACTAATGCTCAGCATTCATTTTTTCAATTATTACATCAGGGAACTAATATAGTCCCTGTAGATTTCATAATTGCTGCTAAAACTACAAATAAGTTAATCAACCATCATGAAAAATTAATAGCGAATTTTTTAGCACAGTCTGAAGCCTTGGCCTTTGGGAAAACAAAAGATAAAGTTCTAGCTGAAATGCTAAAGAATAATATTGATGCTGAAAAAGCAAAAAATCTTACCCCACATAGACATTTTAAGGGTAATAAACCAAGTACATCGATTATATATAAAGAATTATCACCATTTTCTTTAGGCAGGCTTATTGCAATGTATGAACATAAAGTATTCGTACAGGGAATTATATGGGGAGTTAACTCTTTTGATCAGTGGGGAGTTGAGTTGGGTAAGGTTGCTGCCGTTGACATAGGAAATGTTATAGAAGGAAATGAATCAATTTCTAAATTACACGTCGCTACTCAACCATTACTCAAAAAAATCAATGAGTTACGAAAATAAAATATATATACATTTTATTTCAAATTAAATTTGGTAATTTTTTTTAACGTTTTTTATACATTTTACCTAGTGTCATATCATTATTTGTATAAGTTGTTTTGCGACATTGTCGTAAAAGTGCTTAATTTTGGGTGAAAGTGTTTGCAAATTTAATGATAAAAATAATATAAGCGCATCAGAATTATCAAAATAGCCTATGTGCATCTCTTAAAGGAAATTTAATATGAAAATGACAACTGAAGAAGCATTTGTAAAAGTATTACAAATGCATGGAATAGAACATGCATTTGGAATCATTGGATCCGCAATGATGCCAATCTCAGACTTATTCCCAGCAGCAGGAATTAATTTTTGGGATGCAGCTCATGAATGTAATGCTGGTATGATGGCTGATGGATACACAAGAGCATCTGGAAAAATGTCTATGATGGTTGCTCAAAATGGTCCCGGTATTACTAATTTTGTGACACCCGTTAAAACTGCTTATTGGAATCACACTCCTCTGTTGCTAGTTACTCCTCAAGCTGCAAATAAAACTATTGGCCAGGGTGGTTTCCAAGAGATGGAGCAAATGAACTTATTTGCTGATTGTGTTGCCTACCAAGAGGAAGTACGTGATCCTTCTCGTATTGCAGAGACACTCAATAGAGTTATTTTACAGGCTAAACGAGCATCAGGCCCAGCACAAATTAATATTCCACGTGATTTCTGGACACAAGTAATTGATATTGAATTACCAAAAGTTGTTGAGTTTGAACGTCCTTCTGGTGGATCAGATGCTTTAAATCAAGCTGCTGAATTATTATCAAATGCAAAATTTCCAGTTATTTTGAATGGTGCGGGTGTTGTCCTTTCAAGTGGGATACCAGCTTCTGCAGCACTTGCTGAAAGATTAGATGCGCCAGTATGCTGTGGATATCAACACAATGATGCGTTTCCTGGTAATCACCCATTATTTGCGGGACCATTGGGATACAATGGTTCTAAAGCAGGAATGGAGTTGATCTCAAAAGCAGATGTGGTTTTAGCATTAGGTACAAGGTTAAATCCTTTCTCAACATTACCAGGTTATGGTATTGATTATTGGCCAAAAGATGCAAAAATTATTCAAGTTGATATAAATGCAGATCGTATTGGGTTAACTAAAGATGTAACCGTTGGTATAGTTGGTGATGCTAAAAAAGTAGCTGAAGAATTATTATCAAGCTTATCTGATCATGCTGGAGAAACTAATAGGGCCGATCGAAAAGCAACAATTGCAAAAACAAAATCAGCTTGGGCTCAAGAATTAACATCTATGGATCATGAAGATGATGATCCAGGAACAACATGGAATGAGCGCGCTCGATCAGATAAACCTGATCATATGTCTCCAAGAATGGCTTGGAGAGCAATACAAGCTGCTATGCCAAATAATGCTATAATTTCTTCAGATATTGGTAACAACTGTGCTATTGGTAATGCTTATCCATCGTTTCAAGAGGGAAGAAAATATTTAGCTCCTGGGTTATTTGGCCCATGTGGTTATGGCTTCCCTGCAATTGCTGGTGCAAAAATTGCACAACCTAATGTTCCTGTAATTGGCTTTGCTGGTGATGGTGCATTTGGTATTTCTATGAATGAAATGACAGCGGTTGGGCGAGGTGAATGGCCAGCTATAACTATGGTGATATTTAGAAATTACCAATGGGGTGCTGAAAAACGTAATACTACATTATGGTTTGATGATAATTTTGTTGGTACTGAACTTGATGAAGATGTATCTTATGCAGCTATTGCTAATGCATGTGGACTTGTCGGTGTACAAGCAACATCAATGGATGATTTAACTGATAAATTAGATGCCGCAATAAAAGCTCAAATGAATGAAGGTAAAACAACATTTATTGAAATTATATTGAATAAAGAGTTAGGTGAACCATTCCGTAGAGATGCAATGAAAGCTCCTGTATCGGTTGCTGGGATCTCAAAAAATGATATGATCCCTCAAAAAGGCGCATAATTTTGAATAACGAAAATAAGTTTATCAGCGGGGCAGATCCAATCTGTCCCGCTGATTTTTTAACACGTGCTAAATTGGGCAAAGTTCCTAGAGTTGCAATTGCAAGAGCTGGTGCAGCATTACCTATGCTGGCAGCTTATGAAGCAACAAATGAAGGTATCATGACACCAATTTTTGTTGGTGAAGCTGATGATATAAATTTAGAAGCATCAAAGTTATCGTGGGATATTTCTAATTATAAAATAATAAATGCTAATGGCGAGACAGAAGCAGCATCAATTTCGGCTAATCTTTGTGGGGTAGGCGAGGCTGACGTCCTTATGAAAGGTCAACTTCATACTGATGTTTTTATGAAGGCTGCATTAAATCGTGATGCGGGATTAAGAATAGGTTCTAAATTTGTTCATTTATTTGCAATGAGTCATCCCGAAGGTGGGCCACCAATTGTAATTTCAGATGCAGCAGTAAACGTTAATCCAGATATAGAAACGAGAAAAGATGCAACTATTTCTGTGGTTAAATTACTTAATGCACTTGGAATAAAGCATCCAAAGATTGCATTTTTAAGTGCTACTGAGTCAGTAATACCTTCTGTTTTAAGTTCAATTGAAGGTGCAGAATTATCTAAATGGGCAAAACAGCAAATTCCTGACGCTTATTTTTCGGGGCCATTAGCCCTAGATTTAATACTTTCTGAAAAATCTAAAGTTATTAAGGGTTTGAAGGATGATCCTGTTGCAGGCTTTGCTAACGGTATAATAGTTCCAGAGATAGTATCAGGCAATACACTGTTTAAATCAATGGTCTACATGACAGGTGCATGTGCGGGTGGTATAGTTGTAGGCGGAAAAGTTCCAATACTTCTTACCAGTAGAGCAGATAGTTCTGCGGCACGATTATCATCTATCTCACTTGCATCTATTTGGTCTAATGCAAATTAGACTTTAATATGTATATTAATGTATTAAAGACCTCGGGAAATTGCAGCAACACCAGTTCTAGCGACATCAACTAGTCCTAATGGTGTCATTAGCTCCACAAATGCATCAATTTTTTCAGGGGTTCCAGTTAATTCAAAAACAAAACTTTCAAGTGTTGTATCTACTACTGATGCGCGAAATATTTCTGATGTGCGTAAAGCTTCAACTCTACTTTCACCGCTTGATACTACCTTGACCATTGCTAGTTCACGTTCCACTGAGGGACCTTCAACGGTTAAATCATGAACATCATGGACTGCTACCATCCTAGCTAATTGAGCTTTAATTTGGATAATAACTGACGGTGTTCCTGTGGTTACAATTGTAATTCTTGATAAATTATCAATATGATTTGTTTCTGCTACCGTTAAACTTTCTATATTATAGCCACGACCAGAGAACAGTCCTATAACTCTGGCTAATACACCAGCTTCATTGTCAACTAATACTGCTAATGTATGCGTTTCCAATATATCACTAGATGTATTCTTGAGGTTATATGCACTTTTTTTAGAAGAGCCTTTTTTTAATGTCAAAGCATTCATATTATTTCCTTTTACATAAATCTGTTAAGATCATGTTGTATTAAATTGCAATTATACCATTACAGCGCCACTTGAACCTATTGCATTTTCAGTTTTATCATCACCCATCAACATTTCATTATGTGCTTTACCTGATGGTATCATAGGAAAACAATTTTCGTGCTTTTCTACTAAACAATCAAAAATTACAGGGCCGTCATAATCTAGCATTTCAATTATTGCATCATCAAGTTTTTTAGGATCAGAACATTGAATACCTTTAGCTCCAAATGCTTCAGCTAATTTTACAAAATCGGGTAAGCTTTCAGACCAAGAATTAGAATATCTTTCCCCATGTAGTAACTCTTGCCATTGCCTCACCATACCTAACCGTTCATTATTTAATATGAACTGCTTAGCGGGTAAATTATATTGTGTGCATGTACCCATCTCTTGCATATTCATTAACCAAGATGCTTCACCTGCAATGTTAATTACGAGGCCATCATTATGAGCAACTTGAACGCCAACAGATGCTGGGACACCATATCCCATTGTACCTAATCCCCCAGAAGTCATCCACCTATGAGGATCTTCAAAACCTAAATATTGTGCTGCCCACATTTGATGCTGACCAACTTCTGTAGTTATAAAGCGGTTTGGATGATCTTTTGTGAGAAATTCTAAACGCTCTAAAGCATATTGTGGTTTTATTATTGTATCAGAGTTTTTATACGATAAACATTTACGTTCTCGCCATTTATTTATCTGAGACCACCAATCTAAAATTTTGGCAGAATTAGTTTTATTACCTCGAGATTTCCATATTTTTAACAAATCCTCTAAAACACAAGCAACATCACCTAATATTGGTATATCAACAGATATTACTTTGTTAATTGATGAAGCATCTATATCAATATGTGCTTTCTTTGAGTGAGGACTGAATTTATCTAAAACTCCAGTTATTCGATCATCAAAACGTGCGCCAATATTAATGAGCAAGTCGCAACCATGCATTGAAAGGTTTGCTTCGTATGTTCCGTGCATACCAAGCATACCAAGCCAATTTTTACCTGAGGCAGGATAAGATCCAAGGCCCATAAGTGTAGAAGTAATTGGGAAATTAGTTTCTTGTACTAGTTCTCTGAGTAATTGACTTGCTTGATTTCCAGAATTAATTACACCGCCACCTGTATATAAAACTGGCCTTTCCGCTTTTTCGATTAGTTCTACTAATTCTGTAATAGCATCTAAATCTCCTCTTCTTTGAGGATTATAATGATCTATTTTCGATTTAGATTTTTCTGTATACGTACCTGTTGCAAATTGTACATCTTTTGGAATATCGATTAAAACAGGGCCAGGGCGCCCCGAAGTCGCTATATGAAATGCTTGATGAATTGTTTCAGAGAGTTTGTCTGTCTCTTTCACCAACCAATTGTGTTTTGTGCAGGGCCTTGTAATTCCTACCGTATCAGCCTCTTGGAATGCATCTGATCCTATCATGAATGTTGGAACTTGGCCTGTTAATACAACCATTGGAATTGAATCCATTAGAGCATCAGTCATACCTGTAACCGCGTTTGTTGCACCTGGACCAGATGTTACCAAAACTACTCCAGGCTTGCCAGTTGAACGTGCATAACCTTCAGCAGCGTGTGTTGCTCCTTGTTCATGCCTTACTAAGATATGTTTAATGTCACTTTGTTGAAATATTTCATCATATATTGGTAATACAGCCCCGCCTGGATAACCGAAAATTGTATCAACACCTTGATCTTTAAGTGCTTGAATTACCATCTGTGCACCAGTCATAGTTTTAGACATCTTAAAATGTACTCCGTTTTAGGCGAAAAGTTTTATTAGAAAAATGTTTTTTAAACATATTATTTAACACTTCTTTATACTTTATTTCATATAATTAATTTTGCACATTATTAGTATGGAAACTGTGGTCAAGTAAAAAAGTGTAAAAAAAGTTATATTTTGTAATAAAATTACAATAATTATAATAAAACGTAATAAAAATTCACATATTTGTATCAAAAAGTATTTATATTGCGCTGTTTTTATTTAGTGGGCAGTGCTAATGATGAGACTTGATCTGTTATAGATTGTTCAGATCCATTAAATTTTCCAATATTTATATTAGAAGCATCATTTACAAATTGCCACTCACCATCAATGTATAATTCTAACGCTGAAAATTTGGATTTATAATCCATTTTATCGCTACCAGGAACCCAGTACCCTAAGTATAAATATTCTAAGTTCATATTAGATGCTATATTTATATGATCAAGTATCATAAATTTACCTAAACTTAATTTAGACATTTCTGGATTAAAAAAAGAATAAACCATTGATAATCCATCATTTAATACATCAGTTAAACTTACACAATCGAGCTTATGGCGGCCATTTTTTGTTTTTGAATGATATTCAATAATTTTTGTATTTACTGGTGTTTCTTCTAACATTGATGAATATTCAAATATGGTCATTTCTGACATTCCACCATTTGAATGTCTGGTATTTAAATATTTATTAAAAAGTTCGTATTGTTCATCAGTAGCTATAGAAGAGTGATAACCTCTAACTAGGTTTGAATTTTTATTTAAAATTCGTTTTTGAGATTTAGTAAATCTAAAATCCTTAACTCGTATTCTTGCGGATATACATGCTGAACACCCTATGCACGCAGGTCGATACAACACATTTTGAGACCGTCTAAAGCCTTGGGAAGATAATGTATTATTTAATGCAATACCATTGTTATCATTGAGGCCTGTAAAGAGTTTACGTTCAATCTTATTTTCTAAATAAGGACAAGGTTGAGGCGCTGTTACATAAAATTGTGGGACGAATGGTAAACTATGTTTCATATTATCAAGATTATCAACAGGTTGTCAGATGATCAATAATATTGATATTAATACTTAATTTTACAATAATAAATATTTTTGAGGTATTGTCTTGTGAAATATATTCATTGTCCATATTAGTTTGAAGATGATTATAATAACAAAAACACAAGAATTAATTGATTTTTGCAAAAAATGTTCTGCATATGAATATGTGACATTAGACACAGAATTCTTGCGTGAAAGAACTTACTATTCTAAACTTTGTCTGGTTCAGATGGCACATCCTGGAAACACAGAAGACTCTGCGGTTTTAATTGATCCACTTTCACCTGATCTTTCATTAGATCCATTGTACGAACTTTTTAAAAATCCTAACGTCGTCAAAGTTTTTCATGCCGCCAGGCAAGATTTAGAAATCTTTTTTATAGATAAAAAAATAATTCCTTTTCCTTTTTTTGATACGCAAGTTGCTGCGATGGTTTGCGGTTTTGGAGAACAAGTTGGTTATGAAAAATTGGTACGTTCAATTTGCAATGAAGGACTTGATAAATCATCACGGTTTACTGATTGGTCTGCACGTCCTCTAAGCAATAAGCAAATGCATTATGCAATTGGTGATGTGACATATCTCAGAGAAATTTATGAATTTTTATCAAATAAAATTAAGAATAATAAAAGACAAGCATGGGTTGAAGAAGAACTAAAAATTCTCATGGATCCAGAAACTTATACTATTGATCCAAAATACGCTTGGCGAAGAGTTAAAACACGTTCTAGCTCATGGAAAATGCTTGCTGCAATAGCTGAACTTGCAATGTTCAGGGAGAAATATGCACAACAAAAAAATATTCCTCGCAATAGAGTATACAAAGACGACTGTATGATGGAATTAGCAGCTACTCGACCTAAAAGTTTAGAAGATTTAACCAAATCAAGATTATTGTTACGTGATGCGCGAAAAGGTCAGATAGCTGAAGGAATCCTTAATTCAATAAGACAAGCCGATAAATATAAATCTAACGACGTGGAGCGCCAAACCCCTCAAAAAGAAAAAGCTCAAGGTAAGGAAGGGCTTTCTGAGCTTTTACGTGTTCTTTTAAAGGCTAAAGCTGAAGAATTTGGTGTTGCGGCTAAACTTATTGCAACATCTGCTGATTTAGATCAAATTGCAAGTGGTGAAAAAGATCTGAATGTCTTCAAAGGATGGCGTAATGAAGTATTTGGTAAGGATGCAATGCGCCTGAGAGATGGAAAAGTTGCTCTATCTGCAAACGGTAAAAATGTTATTGTTGTCGAGATCAAGTAAAGAGATATATCACTCTTAATATTGTAAATCTTTAATAATGGAATGTCATGGCTATTACTTTTGAAGAAATTTCTGAAACATTTGAACTTTTAGATGATTGGGAAGAAAAGTACCTATACATTATAGAGCTCGGAAGAGATTACGATGCCTTAGATGAATCATTAAGAACCGATAGTGTAAAGATAGACGGATGTGCTTCACAAGTTTGGCTTTTGCCTCAATTGCGCGATGGAAGATTTTATTTCAAGGGAGCATCTGACGCAATAATTGTAAGTGGATTAGTTTCAATACTATCTGTTCTTTACAATGGTAATACAATTGAAAAAGCTATAGATATTAATGCGTTGGAAGTCTTTGATGATTTAGGGTTGGGTGCAAATCTTTCTACGCAAAGATCTAATGGTCTAAGCTCGATGATAAAAAGAATTAAAACATATCTTGAAACTGCTTCATAATCATTATGTGATTTTTTCCACTTGCTTAATCTATTGTTTTTCCCACTTTAGTCTATATTAAATAAAAGATTTTTGTGCGACTTTTAATGGGTAAATTATGTCTGATATTATTGATGAAATAATTGCTAAAAAGGGTTTTCTATTGGCAGATGGTGCTACTGGAACAAATCTTTTTAATTTAGGACTTGAAGCTGGTGATCCTCCAGAATTTTGGAATGTAGATGAACCAGATAAGATAAGATCCTTATATCAAGGATCTGTTGATTCAGGCTGTGATTTGTTTCTTACAAATTCATTTGGAGGAAATGCATCGAGATTAAAATTACATAATTCAGAAGATCGTGCATATGAATTGTCTCTAGCAGCATCAAAGCTTGGAAGAGAAGTAGCTGATAAATCTGGGAGAGAGATATTGGTTGCTGGTTCAATTGGTCCCACAGGTGATATTATGGGTGATGCTGGTTGGCTTAGTCACAATGAAGCAGTTCAAATGTTCCAAGTTACTGCGCAAGGTTTAATGGATGGTGGTGCAGATTTGATCTGGGTAGAAACAATTTCTAGCCCTGAAGAATTCATTGCAGCATCAGAAGCAATAGAAAATATTAATGCCCCATGGGTTGGTACAATGAGTTTTGATACAGCCGGTAGAACAATGATGGGTGTTACAAGCCATGATATGTCCAATTTAGTAAAAAAAATGAAATATGCTCCAATTGGTTTTGGTGCAAATTGTGGTGTTGGAGCCTCAGATTTATTAAGAACAGTATTAGGATTAAATGAAAATGCGGATAGGCCTATAATAGCAAAAGGTAATGCCGGAATACCAAAATATGTTGATGGGCATATTCATTATGATGGAACACCGGAAGTTATGGCGGAATATGCTGTTTTGGCAAGAGCATGTGGTGCGACTATAATTGGTGGCTGTTGTGGAACAATGCCAGCACATTTAAAAGCCATGAGAAGGGCTTTAGATAATTATGAGGTTAGAGATGTGCCAAGTTTATCTGAAATATCAAAAGCATTAGGACCTTTTTCATCAGAAACAGACGGTACAGGTGATGGGCCAAAACCAGCGCGTGTACGTCGTGGACAACGTAGATAATTTTAATAATTTGGTCGGTGTAAGAACTGCTTTTGTCGCAAACTGTAGAGAATAAATAATAAAAAATTACGAAATTAAACTCAACATTAGTTTTGTAAATATGGAAGTGAATACCATGTCTGATGAACAAGATATTATATTAGCAGATTTAAGTGATGAAGAATTAACATTACAAATGCATGATGATTTGTATGATGGAATGAAAGAAGAAATAGAAGAGAGCGTAAACATTCTTCTTGGGCGTGGTTGGATGCCGTATGATGTATTAACAAAAGCTTTAGTCGAAGGAATGCGTATTGTGGGTATTGATTTCCGCGATGGTATTCTATTTGTCCCTGAAGTTTTGTTAGCTGCAAATGCTATGAAGGGTGGTATGGCTATATTAAAACCTTTGCTTGCAGAAACTGGTGCCCCACGTCTTGGAAATATGCTTATTGGTACAGTTAAGGGTGATATTCATGATATTGGTAAAAACCTAGTTACAATGATGATGGAAGGTGCAGGTTTTGAAGTAAAAGATCTTGGAATAAACAATCCTGTAGAAAATTATGTACAAGAGCTTGAAGATGGAGAATATGATATCTTAGGTATGTCAGCTTTGTTAACTACCACAATGCCATATATGAAAGTAGTCATAGACACTATGGTTGAAAAGGGCATGAGGGATGATTATGTTGTTTTAGTCGGTGGCGCACCATTAAATGAAGAATTTGGTAAAGCTATTGGAGCAGACGCTTATTGTCGGGATGCTGCAGTTGCAGTTGAAACTGCAAAAGAATTTATGGCTAAAAAGCATAATCAATTAAGTATGTAATTACAAAATGAAATAATTTTTTTGGAATATAATTATATGCATTCAGATGATTATTTAACAGATATTGGCATAGTGAATTCAATGCCAAAAATTGACAAAGTGTTGATCATAGCATGTGGTGCTTTGGCTAGAGAAATAATTGACTTGATAAAGATAAATAATTGGCATCACATGGATTTAACATGTTTGCCAGCTAAATATCACCTATATCCAGAAAAAATTACCACTGCAGTTGAACTTGCAGTAAAAAAACATATTTCGAATTACAAAAATATTTTTATTGCATACGCGGATTGTGGCACTGGTGGATTGTTAGAAAAAAAGTGTAATGAATTGGGGGTGAAAATGATTAAAGGCCCCCATTGCTATTCTTTTTTTGAAGGCAATGATAAGTTTACTCAAAATGCTGAAGATGAGATCTCAGCATTTTATTTAACAGATTTTTTGGTGAATCAATTTGATGCTTTCGTCTGGAAACCTATGGGCTTAGATAAGCACCCGGAGTTAATCGATGTCTATTTTGGAAATTATACAAAACTGGTTTATCAAGCTCAAACAAAAAATAATCAGCTCGAACAAAAAGCTTATGAAATATCAAAAAAAATGAATTTGCCACTTGAAAGAAGATATACTGGATATGGGGATCTAGAAACCGCACTTTCATTAGCATAAGATATTATACATATAGAAAACTAATTATGATCCCACATAATTTGATCGCGAGAGACCGTACTTAGCCATTTTTTCGTTTAATGTTCTTCTAGGAAGTGACAGTTCAGCCATTACAGATTGTATCGAGCCTTTGTGTCTTCTCATAGTGTTATCTATTAGCATCCTTTCAAAAGCTTCTACATGCTCCTTAAGTGGTTTTGCGATTGCTTTTTCATTATTTTCTTCATTATTTTCGTTTGAAGGTAACATTTCTGTAATGGAATAACTTCCACGACGACTTTGTAATACTGTCCTCTCTGCGAGGTTAATTAGCTGTCTGATATTACCTTCCCAGTTAGCCTGTAATAATTGAGCTGCGTCTTCTGCAGCCACTGCAGGTTTCTCACATCCATATTCATCTGCAAAATTCTCAAGATAACGATTGAATAAAAGTAGTATGTCTTCACCTCGAGACTTCAATGGTGGGGGGGTTATTTGCATTGCTGCTAACCTATAATATAAATCTTGTCGTAATGTTTCTTCTAATGACTGATGAGTATCTTCAGTGTCGTTTGATATAGCAATTATTCGAAGTCTAGATCCTTCATTTCCAAGGTCATATTTTGCTATAAGCGCCAAAAGCCTTGCTTGAATCGAAAATGGAATACTTTCAATATCTTCTAAGCAAAGTGTTCCATCCAATGATATATCTATAAATGAACCATCATCAGTGTCTTCACCAAACAACCTTTTTGATAATTCATCCTCAGAATACGCAGCACAATTAACTGTTATAAATTTTTTGCCTTGTCTTGGTCCGCATGCATGAAGTGCATGTGCTATAAGACTTTTCCCTGTACCTGTTTCACCTGATATTAAAACATGTCCATCTGCTTGAGCAAGATCCAGGATATCCTCTCTTAAGCGGCCCATCAATGCAGATGTACCCATTAATTTCCTTAATAAAACTGTGCCATCTGATAACTCTCTGCGTAATGACCGATTTTCTAATGTTAGATATCGTGTTTGAACTGCACGTTTTGCTAGTTCAGCCATTCTCTCTGGGTTAAAGGGTTTTTCTAAAAAATCATAAGCTCCAATACGCATTGCTTCTACTGCCATTGAAACATCTCCGTGGCCAGTAATTAAAATTACAGGCAAGGCATTATCGATTTTTTGTAATTTTTTTAGAAATGAAATACCATCAGTGCCAGGCATTTTTATATCTGAAATAATTATTCCGGGATAATCAAGATCAATATTTTTCAATGCTAAATCCGCACTGGCATAAGTCACGGTCTTGTAGCCGGATAAACTTAGCCATTGAGATATACTTTCACGCATATCTTGTTCGTCATCTACAATAGTAATCATTATTTGTTCTGCCATACGGCTACTCCAAGAATATCTTTTTATTTTTCTACTATTTGTGGCAATTGGAATTCAAAGACAGCACCTCTTGGAGACACATTTCTGGCAAATAATCGCCCATCAAGATCTTTTGCAATAGACGAACTAATTGCTAACCCTAAGCCAACACCTTCACCAGGTTTTTTTGTTGTGAAAAAAGGCTCAAACATCTCATCAAGGTTTTCTATACCAGGACCATTATCTTGGATAGTTAAAGTTGCCATTTCACCAGCAGTCAAAGAAATCTGTAGATACCGTTCTGTTTGTCCTTTCATAGCATCAAGTGCATTTCTCAATAAATTTATTACTACTTGCTCTAATCTAACTGGGTCTGCCAAAACACTTACTGGAGTGTCTGGTAATGATTTGGTTATTTCAACTGCTTGTTGTCCCAATTGAGGAGCCATCATTGCAATTGAAGTATTAATTGATGATATAAAATCAACAGGAATTAAATCATCACTGCCTTTGCGGGAGTATGACTTTAATTGTTGTGTAATTGTACCCATGCGACCAATTAAATCGTCAATTCTTTGAAAACTTGAAAGAGCTTCATCAGATCTTCTTCTACTTAACAATAACTTTGCTGCTGCTAAATATGTTCTCATAGCCGCTAATGGTTGGTTTAATTCATGGCTCACAGCTGCAGACATTTCACCGAGAGCGGCCAATTTAGAAGATTGTTCAAGTGATGCTTCTGCCACTTGAAGATTACGTTCTGCACGTTCTCTTTGAGTAATTTCATTTGAAAGTCTGTCATTTAATGCTCTTAATTCTTCACTTTCAGCCTTGAAAAGAAAAGATTGTCTAGCGGCTCTTCTTGAGAGATAGTAAAACCCTAAAGCAATAAGTAATGCTAATGCAGTAATACCAATGGCCAAAACACCATTTACTTTTTCACGTACAGATTGAAAGGGAGTGAGATATGTAAGTCTCCATCCTTGAAATGGAATTGCAGTATCGAGCCTATATAAAGCTTGATCTTCTATATATGCATCAACTTCAGTACCATTCCAATCACCTGTGGCTCTTATCGCTCTTTCCAAAGCCGTCAATGTAGGTTGTGCAAGAAGAGCAGTTTCTAAGGATTGATTTAAGAAATCTTGATCAGTGGATAAAACAACTATTCCTTTTGAATTTGTGACCATGATTGTTGCATCATTTGCTGACCAGGTTGTAAATAAATTATCAAGTCCAACCTCTACTACAATAACGCCTAAAACTTTGCCTTGGGATTCTAGTTTTCGTGAATAGAAAAAACTTCTACGACCTTTTTCATTATCTGATATTGTGAATACCGTACCAGATTGCCTCATGGCATTGAAAAAGAAATTTTGCCCTCTTAGATTTTGTCCTAAATCAGAACGATCTGATGATGCAACAATTCTACCAAACCTTTCTAATAATGTAATAGACTTAACCCTAATTTCATCCGAAAAAGTTATTAATCTTTGACTAGTTAACTGATAGTCCTTCGTATTTATATCCGATATCAAACCTGTATCTCTGGATAAAAGAAGGGGTACAACAGATATTCTTTGAAGTTCAGAAATCAATCTTCCAGAATATAATGAAAGTTCTCTTTCTGCTTCAGTTCTTTTTACCTGACTATAATTTTGTGTTAAATATAGATTTGATAAAAGTATTATAGTTATAGTTGAAATGATGAGCAAAATAACACCTAGCCTTACAATTAAGTTAGGCCACCTGCGTGAAGGTTCATTTGCTTGCTGTGGTATCATAAAACTAAACCTAAAGTGATAGTTGCTGTTGGTCTAGTTATTATGTTTTTATTTTAAATACTGCTAATGAATTAGCTCGTCACTAATGATTCTGATAAACTTTGGAATAATCTATTCCCATCTAAGCCACCAAGCATTGGATCATTCAATCTTTCAGGATGAGGCATCATGCCTAATACTCTTCGGTTATTTGATAGTATTCCTGCAATATTATTCATTGAACCATTGGGATTGTTTACATAAGAAAATGCAATGCGGTCTTCATTTTTTAATTCGTCTAGAGTATTTTGATCCGCATTATAATTACCGTCATGATGTGCTATTGGAGTGTCTATTATTTCATTTTTTGAATAGCATGAAGTAAAATTACTAGACGAAGTTTCCACATTTAATTTAATATTTTTACAAACAAATTTTAAATTTGAATTGCGCATTAACGCCCCAGGCAAAAGGCCACTTTCAGTCAACACTTGAAATCCATTACATACGCCTAAGACGAACCCACCTTTTTTTGCAAAATCAATTACTGCGTGCATTATGGGTGATCTTGCAGCAATTGCTCCACATCTAAGATAATCACCAAAAGAAAAACCACCTGGTATGGCAACTAAATCTAAGTTTTTAGGAAGGCCACTTTCTTTATGCCAAACCATTTGTGCGGGTTTTTTTTCTGAACAAAATTTATTTAATGCAACGGCCATGTCACGATCACAATTAGATCCTGGAAACTGTATGACTGCAGCTCGCATTATAAAATTTCCACAGAATAATTTTCAATAACAGTATTAGCTAATAACTTTTCACACATATTTTCTACCTGTGATTTTGCCTTTTCTGGGTCATTTTGATTAAGATCAAGCTCTATAACTTTACCTTGCCTGACTTTATTAACCCCATCAAACCCAAGTGCTCCTAGTGAATGGCGCACCGCTGCACCTTGAGGATCCAATACACCAGGTTTTAGTGTAACATTTACACGTACTTTCATTAGTTTACTCCACTAATTTTGGGCCAGCAGACCCACCATTTTTTGGTAAAATTCCAAGTCTTCTTGCTACTTCAGAGTAGGCATCCGTTAAGCTTCCTAGATCTCTGCGAAATACATCTTTATCTAATTTTTGGTTAGTTTCAACATCCCATAGTCTACAACTGTCAGGACTAATTTCATCAGCTAAAATTAAGCGCTGCATATCATCTTCAAATTGCCTTCCAACTTCAATCTTAAAATCAACTAATTTAATTCCAATCCCATACATTAAGCCAGCTAAAAAATCATTAACACGAAGGGCTATTTCTCGCATATCATCAATTTCATGTGATGTTGCCCAATTCATAGCTAATATATGTTCTTCAGACACCAAGGGATCACCTAAAGAGTCATCCTTTAGACAAAATTCAACAATTGGTCGTGGAAGGGGAGTACCTTCTTCGATATTGAACATTTTTGAAAATGATCCTGCCGCAACATTTCTAACTATTATTTCTAAGGGTACAATTTCTACTTTATGCACTAATTGTTCACGTACATTTAATCGCTTTATAAAATGAGTTGGTAAACCAATGGTATTTAGTCCAATCATGAAATGTTCACATAGAAGATTATTTAGTGCTCCTTTACCCTCTAATGTATCTTTTTTGACCGCATTAAACGCTGTTGCATCATCTTTAAAGTATTGAATAATCGTTCCAGGCTCTGGCCCTTCATATAATGTTTTTGCTTTGCCTTCGTAGATTTTTTTACCGCGTGCCATATATGGCCTCCGATCTTATGAGAATCTAATAATTATATTTGTTTCTATATAAATAATTGAATTGCATCGAACAAGAACTGTTGTTTGAAACTATTGAATAAAAACTTTAGAATTAGAAAAAATTAAAATGATTAAACCTCAGAGTTAAATACTCTGGAGAAAATGGTATCAACATGCTTTGTATGATATTGTAAATCAAACTTATCTTCAATTTCAGCTTCATTCATGACTTCCATTACATCTTTGTCATTTTTCAATTCTGTCATAAAGTCTGCACCTTCTTCCCAAACTCTCATGGCATTTCTTTGAACCATTTTATAACTATCTTCTCTTGAACAACCTTTTTGGGTCAGAGCTAATAACACTCTTTGAGAGTGCACAAGACCTTTAAATTTATTCATATTAGCAATCATATTTTCTGGATATATTACAAGTTTATCTATAACCATTGTTAATCTTGCTAATGCAAAGTCTAAAGTAATTGTTGCATCTGGGCCGATATTACGTTCCACAGAGCTATGTGAAATATCTCTTTCATGCCAAAGTGCTACATTTTCCATAGCAGGTACTACACACATTCTGACCAGTCTAGATAAGCCAGTAAGGTTTTCTGTTAATACGGGATTTCTTTTGTGTGGCATAGCGGAAGAGCCTTTTTGGCCTTTTGAAAAAAACTCTTCTGCTTCAAGAACTTCTGTTCGCTGCATATGTCTTATCTCGATTGAAATATTTTCTATGCTGGATGCTACGACACCTAATGCAGCGAAAAATGCAGCATGGCGATCCCTTGGTATGACTTGGGTTGATATAGGCTCAATTTCTAGACCCATTTCTTTACACACATGTTCTTCAACATATGGATCTATATTAGCAAATGTACCCACTGCACCGGATATAGCCCCAGTAGCTATCTCCATGCGCGCTTTTTTAAGCCTATTTAAGTTTCTATCCATTTCTGCGTAAAAACGTGCAAATGTAAGACCCATCGTCGTAGGTTCTGCGTGTATCCCATGCGAGCGACCTATTCTTATTGTATTTTTGTGTTCAAAGGCACGTCTCTTTAATGCAGAGAGTAGTTTATTTGTGCCGTCAATTAGCATGTCAGCTGCTCGAACTAACTGCACATTAAAGCATGTGTCTAAAACGTCTGATGAAGTCATTCCTTGATGAACAAATCGCGCTTCGTCACTGCCTATTATTTCGGAAAGATGTGTTAAAAAAGCAATTACATCATGTTTTGTTACAGCTTCGATCTCGTCAATTCGCTCTACGTTGAATTCAACATCTTTGGCTTTCCAAACTGCTTGCGCAGATTTTTCTGGTATTACGCCGATTTTAGCTTGGGCATCACATGCGTGTGCTTCAATTTCATACCATATTCTAAATTTTGTTTCTGGAGACCAAATTGAGACCATTTCTGGGCGAGAATAGCGAGGGATCATTGCAGAGCCTTTAAAAGATTAAGATTATAAAATGCGTCTTAAACTGCATTCTAATAAAGAACAAGTATTTGAGATTATTAAGTCTTTTTATTTGCAAATTTGCTTTAAATATCAAAAATAAATTTACAAAAAATCAGTATCTTTAAATATATCTGCAGCATGTAATTTCATGTAAATTTTTATCCAAGCCGTATATGTTTCTGGATATTGTTTTATATCCTCTTTAATTTGTCTTAATGATAGCCATTTTATTTCTAATACTTCATTTGGATTTATTTCAATGGGATGATTTGATTTGCACTTTCCAACAAAAATATCAACAACTTCATGTTCAATTAAATCAGGAGGTACTTCAGAACGATATTCAACTGTATTACGTTTTGTTAAATTTATATTTTTCATCCCTAGCTCTTCTTCAAGCCTCCTCAAAGCGGATGTATTAGTATTTTCATTCCAATACGGATGAGTACAGCAAGTATTTGTCCACAATCCTGGTGTATGGTATTTTGAAAAAGCTCGTCGTTGTAATAATATCTTACCATCTGCAATAATGAAAATTGAAATAGCTAGGTGTTTTAAGCCTTTTTTGTGCACCAACATTTTTTCAATGGGCTGTAACTGACCATTGTCGTAGGCGGGTATAAGTATTGTCATTTTAAAGTGCCATATGAAGAACGTGTTTACATAAAACAATAGTGTTAATTGCAAGTCCAGACTAATCATCCTTTTCATTTACCAAATGTCATATTAAACCGTAACAAATGAAAGGGTTTTAAATGGTATTAGCATCTCAAAAGCAAAAAGAAGAAGTAGAAAATTGGTTTTCTAATTTAAGAAATGAAATTTGTATGTCTTTTGAAAATATTGAGAACAACCAATCCACTGGCCCACATTGTGATCTACCACCAGGAAAATTTGAACTTACCGAAACCAAGCGTGATGAAGGAAGTGGTGGTGGTGGGCTGATGTCAGTTATGCGAGGAGGGCGTGTTTTTGAAAAAGTTGGTGTTAATATTTCGACAGTATATGGAAAACTAAATCCCCTCATGCAAAAATCTATGGCATCAAGAAAAGAAATGACAGGAATAGAAGATAATCCTATTTTTTGGGCCTCTGGGATATCTCTTGTAGCACATATGAATAGCCCAAAAGTACCAGCTGTGCATATGAATACACGTATGTTTTGGACTCCAGTTGCTAGTTGGTTTGGTGGAGGGACAGATCTTAATCCAATGATTGAAGTAGCTGAAGAAACTAAATTTTTTCATAAAGTCTTAAAAAAAACCTGTGATAAATATAACCCCGAATATTATCCAAAATATAAGAAATGGGCTGACGAATACTTTTTAATAAAACATTGGAATGAAACCCGTGGAGTAGGCGGAATATTTTTTGATGATTTAAACACTGGCAATTGGAATGCTGATTTTAATTTTACAAAAGATGTAGGAAAGGCATTCCTTGCTGCTTATGTTCCATTGTGCGAAAAAAACCAAGCGAACAGTTGGACAGACGCTGAACGTGAAGTGCAACTGATAAAACGCGGAAAATATGCCGAGTTTAATTTAGTTTATGATCGTGGAACACATTTTGGACTTCAATCAGGCCATGATCCAAGTGCAGTATTAATGAGCTTACCACCAGTTGCAAAATGGCCCTAATTACTAAAATATGTTTATATGATTTAAAATAGTGCCCAATTTAAACTGGGCACTAAAATGTGTTCATTCAGCAGCTTCTAAATATTCATCCATAGGAGGGCAGGAACATATCAGATTTTTGTCTCCATGTGCATTATCTACCCTGTTGACTGGTGCCCAATATTTATCAATTTTAAATGATCCTGGAGGAAAACATGCTTGTTCACGGCTATAAGGCCTATCCCAATCACTAACTAAATCACTCATAGTATGAGGAGCGTTGGATAATGGATTGTTATCTTTAGGATATTTACCATTTTTCACTGCATCTGCTTCCTCTTTAATGCCTAACATTGCATCGCAAAATCTATCTAATTCAGCTTTTGGTTCGGATTCAGTAGGTTCAATCATAAGAGTACCTGATACTGGGAAAGACATAGTAGGTGCATGGAAGCCACAATCTATAAGTCGCTTTGCAATATCATCAACACTAACACCATAATCTGCCATTGGCCGAGTATCAATTATGCATTCATGTGCGACACGTCCAGAAGGACCTTTAAATAATACGTCATAGGAGCCCTTCAGCCTTGTAGCAATGTAATTTGCGTTTAAAATTGCGTATTTTGTAGCGCTAGCAAGACCTTCTGATCCCATCATTAAACAATATGCCCAGGATATTGGCAATAAACTTGGAGAACCATATTGCGCAGCAGAAACCGCACCAGACGTATTCTGACTAGAATGACCCGGTAAAAAGGGTATGAGATGTGACTTTACGCCGATTGGGCCCATTCCTGGACCACCTCCACCATGTGGGATACAGAAAGTTTTGTGTAAATTTAAATGAGATACATCAGATCCAATCTCACCTGGTTGGGATAATCCAACCATTGCATTCATATTTGCACCATCCATATATACTTGACCACCATGATCATGTGTGATCTTGCAAATTTCTCTAACACTTTCTTCGAAAACCCCATGTGTCGATGGATAAGTTATCATTACAGCCGCAAGTTTATCATTATGCTCTTCTGCTTTTGATCGGAAATCATCAATATCAATATCGCCATTTTGTGCTGTAGAAACAGTAATAACTTTATATCCAACCATTTGGGCGCTTGCTGGATTTGTTCCATGGGCAGACATCGGAATTAAACATATGTTACGCTCTTCTTCTCCATTTGATTTATGAAAAGCTCTTATTGTCATTAATCCTGCGTATTCACCTTGTGCACCCGAGTTGGGTTGCATTGAAATTGCGTCGTAACCTGTTATTTCACATAGCTTTTTCGAAAGATCCTTAATCATAAGATCGTATCCAGCCATCTGATTTTTTGGTGCAAATGGATGAATTTTAGAAAATCCTTCCCAAGAAATCGGCATCATTTCAGCTGTAGAATTTAACTTCATTGTACATGACCCTAAAGGTATCATAGTCCTATCTAGTGCTAGATCTCTATCTGCTAAACGGCGCATGTATCGTGTCATTTCTGCTTCAGAACGATTCATATGGAATATAGAATGCTCCATATAATCAGATTTTCTTTCCATATCCTTTGGTAAATTATAAACAGAATCTGAAGGATAATCTTCTGGAGAAAGCCCAAAAGCACGCCACACAGATACAAGTGTTCTGTCAGTTGTCATTTCATTCAAAGAAATACCAATTTTAGTTTTCCCAACTGCTCTCAAATTTATATCTTCATTTAAAGCAGATTTGATCACAACAGATTGTAATCCACCCACATCAACAGTAATTGTATCAAAAAATGTATTTGGATCAATTTTAAAACCTAGTTTTTCTAGCCCAGCGGCAAGTTTAGTAGTTTTTAGATGAATTCTTTGCGCAATAGCTTTTAATCCAAGTGGCCCATGAAATACACCATACATTGAAGCCATTACAGCTAACAAAGCTTGAGCAGTGCACACGTTTGAAGTGGCTTTTTCGCGACGTATGTGCTGTTCACGAGTTTGAAGCGCAAGTCTATATGCTTTATTTCCATGGCTGTCTATTGAGACCCCCACTATTCGCCCAGGCATGCTCCTTTTGAATGCATCTTTAGTAGCCATATATGCTGCATGTGGACCCCCATTACCCAATGGAACACCGAATCTTTGTGTATTCCCAACAACAATATCTGCCCCCATTGCACCAGGTTCTTTTAGCAATGTAAGTGCCAAAGGATCAGCAGCCATTATCGCAATAGCTTTTGTAGAATGCAGTTTTTCTATTATCCGAGTGAAATCCCTAACATGGCCATATGTGCCTGGATATTGAAATATTGCACCAAAAACATCATCTTCATTTAGATCATCTGGTGATCCAATTATTAATTTGATTCCTAACGGTTCTGCGCGAGTTTTTATTAAATCAATATTTTGTGGATGGCATGCTTCATCAACAAAAAAAACAGTTGATTTAGACTTTGAAACTCGTTGAGCCATTGTCATAGCTTCCGCACAAGCGGTCGCTTCATCAAGAAGTGATGCATTTGCAACTTCCAAGCCAGTCAAATCAATGATCATAGTTTGAAAATTTAATAATGCTTCTAATCTTCCTTGAGAAATTTCCGGTTGATATGGAGTATATGCAGTATACCAGGCCGGGTTTTCAAGAATGTTTCTTTGAATTGCAGGTGGAGTAAATGTATCATGATAACCTTGCCCGATTAGAGAAGTGACCACACGATTCATTTTACTGACATCTCGCATGTAATTTAATAGTTCAGACTCTGATAACCCAGGAGTATATTGGAGTGGTTTTTTCTGGCGAATATCTACAGGAATTGTTTGCTCTATCAAATCGTCAAGATCATTAGCTCCAACTATATCTAACATTTCTTTAGTTTCTAATGGAGAAGGCCCGATGTGTCGTCTATTTGCAAAATCATATGGTTTATAGTCAGTAATATTATAGCTCATGATACAGTTTCCATTTTAGCCGATTAATTCTTTATAAGCATCTTCATCCATTAAACCATCAATCTCAGATGGATCAGTTAGTTTCATTTTGAAAAACCAGGCAGCGCCAAGAGGATCATCATTTACTAATTCAGGTTTTTCAGTCAATTGTTCGTTAACTTCTATAATCTCACCATCAAGTGGCGCAGTGATATCAGAAGCAGCTTTTACACTTTCTATTACAACAATCTCATCACCTTTCGAAACAGCTGTACCAACATCAGGTAATTCAACAAAAACAAGGTCACCTAAAGCTTCTGCGGCATGTTCTGTTATTCCAACTATTACATGGTCATCTTCTTTAAGTAGCCATTCATGCTCTTCTGTAAATTTCATAATTATCTCCTCAATTTGAACGTTTAAAATTTAATTTGGTAAAGGGCAGGGATGTGACCACTGCTTCCATTCGTTTACCTCTGATTTCTGCAAATATTTTTGTATTAACTTTTGTATATCTTGTATCCAGGTAGCCCATTGATATTGCTCTTTCTACAATAGGACCAAAACCTCCTGATGTTACTTTCCCTATCGGAATTGTGTCATTTCTATCTTTAAATAATTCAACACCTTCACGCATCGGGGCACGTCCGATTGGAACAATTCCAACTCGCTTTATATCAGTACCATTTGAAATTTCATTTAAAATTCTTTCAGACCCAAGAAAATTACCACTTCGTGTTCCACTGGCACGACGTTTTTTTGAGATTGCCCAATTTAATCCTGCTTCAGTGGGTGATGAGTTTTGATCTATATCATGACCGTATAGACATAAACCTGCTTCTAATCTTAAACTATCTCTAGCACCCAAGCCGATCGGTAATACATCTTCGATTTCTAATAACTGTTCAGTAAATTCAATTATGTTATCATTTGGTATTGATATTTCGAACCCGTCTTCACCAGTATACCCAGATCTGGAGATCCAGACTTCGAACCCTTGTAATTGTACTTTTAATGTATCCATAAAAAACATATCAATTATTTGATTGGAAAATTTCGAAAGAACTTTTTCAGCTTTAGGACCCTGCAATGCTATTAATGAGCGGTTTTCAAGTAATTCTAATTCACAATTATCATCCAAATTATCTCTTAGATGTTCAACATCAGTTTTTTTACAACCAGCATTTATTACCAAAAATAAATGATCACCTTGATTTGATACCATTAAATCATCGATAATACCGCCATGTTTATTAGTTAAAAAGCCGTACCTTTGGTGATATTTTGGTAAATCAATAATATCAATTGGAATTAATTTTTCTAATGATGCTGCAATATCTGATAAGTTTCCATTTTTTGGTTTAATAATTACTTGTCCCATATGGCTAACATCAAATAGCCCAACTTCATTTCGTGTATGAATATGCTCTTTCATTACACCTGTTGGGTATTGAACAGGCATCTCATAACCAGCAAAGGGTACCATTTTTGCTCCAAGCGAAATGTGTAAATCATATAGAGCTGTTTGAATATAATCAGCCATGTTATCTCCATAAATAGCTGAAAAATCAGCACTGTTTAGATGAACATAGTTCACCACTAGTGCCTCCTCTGTCGTGGTTGCCTGAGATCGCTATCCCTTCGGCGGACACAAATGTGTCACTCTCCAGAGTTTTTTGTCGAATACGGTCCTTTTGCCTGAGAGTTTCCGAGGCGGTTGCTCCTTCGGCCCTGAAAGTCAGTGTCTCCCAGATTCGATTTTTAATATTTAAAACTGTTTTGTTATAAAATCAACTTTATATTTAAGAGATACTAATCATAAAATATTTTACCTGATCAAATTATTTTATTATATTACTGATTTATATTAAAAAATATTAACAAAAGAAATTATAAGATAAATGCTCAATAATCAATCAGAGATAGCAATTATTGGTGGAGGTGTCGTAGGATTATCTGTTGCTATAGGATTGCTACAATCTGGACATAAAGTAATTGTTTGTGATGGTGAAGATAGTGATGCACGTGCTTCATTTGGTAACTTTGGGTTAGTTTGGGGGCAAGGGAAAGGGTGGAACTTTGCTCCATACGCTAAATTAACTGTTGATGCTATTGCTGCTTGGGAAGATTTTTCTAAAAATTTGAATGACTTATCTGGGTTGGATGTCTCACTAGATCAAAACGGAGGATTTGAATTTTTTACTGATCCTGATAAATTGAATAACTTCATTAGTATGCTGGAAATTCAGAAGGGACATGCTGGAAATAGATTTAATTATGAAGCTCTTTCCGGTGATGAGCTTCGCAATCAAATACCTGGAATAGGATCAAAAGTTGTAGGAGCCACTTTTTCGCAACTTGACGGACATATTAATCCATTACGGTTCTTAAGAGCCTTGCGGCGAGCAGTAAAAGTTTTAGGTGGTCAAATTAAATCAAATGCTAGTGTAAAAAAAATCACTTCAAATAAAGATGGCGGTTTCAGTTTAATTTTAGCAAATGGAAGCGTTACTAGTTCTGAAAAAGTTATACTTTGTGCTGGATTGGGTGCAATAAAATTAGCTGATCAATTAGCTTTCAAAACTAATATTCGTCCTGAAAGGGGAGAATTATTAATTACTGAAAAACTTGGAGACCAATTACCTTTTATATCAAGCACAATAAGGCAAGTAGACGAGGGTGGTATACAAATTGGTGGAACACATGCTGATGTCGGTATGGATGATAATGAAACATTAGATATTATGGTAGATTTAGCTCGACATGCAGTGGAAATATATCCAGCTCTTTCCAATGTAAGGGTACTTCGCGCGTGGGGTGCGTTGCGAGTAATGTCACCAGATGGTTACCCTGTTTATGCTCAGTCAGAAGAATATCCAGGCGCATATTTAATTACTTGCCATAGCGGGGTAACATTAGCATCACTTCATGCTTCGATTTTATCTGATTGGATTGAAAATAATGTTAGAGCTCCAAATTTAGAGGCATTCAATGAAAACAGATTCTAGATTTAAAACATTAATAAAAAGTACTAACGACGTGAACTTTACACTCTTTGGCGAAATTGTAACTGTTCCTAAGGGCACCACATTAGCAGCAGCTATACTTTCTAATTTTGGCGAGGCTTCTCGGATAACCGAAACTGGCGCCTTACGAACAGCATTTTGTATGATGGGAGTTTGTTTCGATTGCTTAGTCGAAGTAGATGGTAATCCAAACATACAATCCTGTATGGTTTTGGTTCATGATCAAATGGTTGTGAAGCGCCAGATTGGCTTGCGAAGCATTGGAATTAGCAAAGATGACTGATTTTGATATAATCATTATAGGTGCTGGTCCAGCGGGAATGTCAGCGGCTTTGACTGCTGCAAATGGTGGATTAGATGTGCTTCTATTAGATGAGCAACCTCACGCGGGGGGGCAAATATATCGCAATGTCAAACAAAACCATTCAAAACAAAGTTGGTTTGGAAAATCCTATTCTTCTGGTATTAATTTAGTCGATGCTCTTAATCATATTAAAATTACAAAATGTTTTGGAGCAACTGTTTGGCGTGTTGAAGCAAATAAACGCGTACTTTGGTCTCAAAATGGTGAAAGTAAGGTTTCAACAGCAGTACACATTGTGCTTGCAAATGGTGCGCAAGAACGCCCATTTCCTTTCCCTGGTTGGACTTTACCTGGAGTAATGACAATAGGATCAGCTCAAATTTTGATGAAATCATCAGGTATTTTCCCAAAAGATTCTGTTTTAGTTGGGTCTGGTCCATTATTATATCTTGTAGCTACACAGATGATTGAAGCTAATTGTCCACCCAAAGCTTTACTAGAAACACAAACACTACGAATGATGATAAATTCCTTAATTCATTTGCCTAAAGCATTATTAAACATGAAATCTTTAATTATGGGTTTCATGTTTATTTATAAAATCAAATCTGCGGGTGTTCCTCGCTATAAATCTGTCTCGAGGCTTGAAGCGCAATCAAGTGGTAACGGATCAATAAAATTTTTATTTTCACATAAAGGAATAAGAAAATCACTGACAACAAAATTATTATTGATACACCAAGGTGTTATTCCATCAACAGAGATTAGTCGATCCGTAGGAGTAGATCATTCTTGGAATACGTCACAATTAGCATTCCAACCTATTATTGATAAATGGGGTAAAACAAATATTGATGGATTATATATAGCTGGCGATTGTGGAGGCATAAATGGATCAGAAGCTGCAGTCTTATATGGTAAAATAGTTGCTACAAAAATTTTGTATGAAACTGGGAAAATTAATTTTAATCTTTATAAAAAACAATCTTTTAGTATAAGTTTTAGTTTGTTTTTTACTAATTCAATACGCTTATTTCTAGACACACTATTTGCTGTACCTCAAGAAACTCTATCACCAAGTGACGAGACAATTGTTTGTAGATGTGAGGAGAAAACTGTAGGAGAGATTAAGCTTGGGTTAAATGAGGGAATTACTGGTGTCCGCCAGCTTAAAACATCTATTCGAAGTGGTATGGGGCAATGTCAAGGTCGTATGTGTGATGCAATCGTTAGGGGGATCATGCTCAATAATATTTCGCAAAATGACATTAATATCTTGGCACCAAAAGCTCGATCTCCAATTAAACCTATCACCTTGGGTGAATTGTCTAAAATGAAATTAGATTGAAATAATGCAAAGGAATTGTTTCAAACAATCAAATTCTTTCTATATATGTATTGACCTTTAAGCAAAAGACAGTTCTTAGTTGATCAATTATTTAAGGGAAAATCGTGAAAGATTATAATTATACACTCATAGCTGAAAATATTCATAAAAGTTTTGGCAATTTAAAAGTTTTGCGTGGATTGACCCTAAAGGCAAGCAAAGGAGACGTGGTTTCAATAATTGGAAGTTCAGGATCAGGTAAAAGCACATTTTTACGCTGCATTAATTTTCTTGAAACACCCGATAATGGCCGTGTAATTTTGGACGGAGAAGAGGTTATCGTAGATAAAAATAAAAAAGGTAACCACATAATAGATACAAAACAAATACAAAGACTGAGAAGTCAATTAGGTATGGTTTTTCAAAGCTTTAATCTTTGGTCCCATATGTCTGTCTTGCAAAATGTGATGGAAGGACCAATTCAGGTTTTAAATTTAACACCTGAAGAAGCGGAGTTTAGAGCTGTAAAATATTTAAAAAAAGTTGGAATTGATGATAAAATATGTTTTTATCCTAGCCAACTATCTGGCGGACAACAGCAGCGTGTTGCTATTGCGCGTGCCCTGGCTATGGAACCAAAGGCGCTCCTATTCGATGAACCGACGAGTGCACTTGATCCAGAACTTGTAGGGGAAGTATTACGAGTTATGAAAGATTTGGCTGAAGAAGGACGAACAATGATTGTGGTTACACACGAGATGGGGTTTGCAAAAGAAGTCAGTGATCGCATAATGTTTATCCATCAAGGTCAAGTAGAAGAAGAGGGAACACCAAAGCAGGTGTTTGGAAATGCAAATTCTGAACGATGTCGAGATTTCTTGGCAAGTTCATTATAGTCAAAATAAGGAGAAAATTATGACTTTAACTAAACTAATAACAGGAGCAGCTTTAATTGCTGCATTTACTTCATCTGCATTCGCAGATGGTCACACTATAAGAATGGGTACTGAAGGTGCTTACCCTCCTTATAATTTTGTAAATGACAGTGGTGAAGTAGATGGTTTCGAACGAGAAGTTGGTGATGAGCTATGTAAAAGAGCAAATCTTAATTGTACATGGGTAATAAATGATTGGGATTCAATTATTCCAAATTTAGTATCTGGTAACTATGATACTATCATAGCTGGAATGTCTATTACTTCTGAGCGTGATGAAGTGATTGATTTCACTTCTGAATATTTCCCACCAGATCCATCAACATATGTTGCTTTAGCGGGTGCATCTGCTGATGTTGTTAATGGAGTTGTTGCTGCTCAAACTTCAACAATACAAGCCGCATATATTGCAAGCTCATCTGCAACAGTAGTTGAATTCGCAACACCAGAAGAAACTGTAGCTGCAGTTAGAAACGGTGAAGCTGATGCAGTATTGGCGGATGATGCTTATTTAGCTGATATTGTTAATGCTTCAAATGGAGAATTAGCTTTTGTAGGCTCACCTGTTGCTATTGGTGGTGGTATTGGAATGGGTATCAGAGAAAGTGATACGGAACTTAAAGCTACAATGAACACTGCAATAGCATCAATGAAAGCTGATGGAACATTAACAAAACTAATTGCAAAGTGGTTTGATGGCCGCTCTGTAGAGTATTAATTTTTACAGCATGAATTTCTTAAGGCACTATTTATGTGCCTTAAGAAAATTTAAGGTATAATATGTTTGATTATTGTGTAGATCCACAAAGCCTTGATGGATTTTATTGGTGGTCTTGTTACCTCACAACAGTAAAGCATATTAGTTTTTACAAAAGTTTTTTAGTTGTTTTTGCATTACTCGGTGTAACCGTTCCCTTGATTTTAATTTTTGGTTTTATGGGTGCAGTTGCAAGGCAATCTAAGCTATACCCCATAAGATTATTTGGGATAACATACACATCTATTGTCCGTGGAGTGCCTGATATTATATTTTTCCTATTTGTGCCAATTGCCTTAGATCAAGGCATTGAATATCTTAGGCATAAAATCAAATGCCCAGATTGGACTGATCCAATTAGACAAGGAAATGATTTTGTAGTCTGTCAATTAGCAAAAATGCCTATGGGATCAACAGAACAATGGATTCATGAAACATATGGGTTTTTTTTAGCGGCTTTAGCCTTCTCGATAGTTTTTGGCGCATTTGCGGCAAATACAATAAATGGCGCAATAAACGCTATTCCTCGAGCTCAAATTGAAACTGGAGTTGCTTATGGAATGTCAAGAAAACAAATATTCATGCGCATTCAATTTCCACAAATGTGGGCATATGCCTTACCAGGATTATCAAATCTTTGGATGATACTGATTAAAGCTACACCGTTATTATTTTTACTAGGAGTGCAAGATATCGTATATTGGGCAAGGGAGCTTGGTGGCACTAAAACCGCTAGATTTACCTATCCTCACGAAGATTGGAGATTGGGGTATTTCATTGTATTGCTAGTATTTTATCTACTTTTGTCTTGGTTGAGCGAAATATTTTTCAATAAACTGACTTTAAAAGTTACAAAAGGGCAGGCGACATTAAGCGGAATGAACAATAAAAATAGTGGAAAAAGTTCATCATGAGCTGCTTTCAAACATTAACTGATTATGGACTTAGGGCGATAGGACTTGGAGTAAGAGGATTACCGAAAGCGGATATATCATTATGTGACCAGATTGTTTTAATTGGTTCAGGAATGATCTGGAATATTTATTTTGCTGTAATTGCACTATTTCTTGGATTTTTTGCTGCAACAACGATTGCTTTTGCCAAGAATAGTTCAGTTGCGTTGTTTAGAATACCATCTTCAATATTCATTTTTTTACTGAGGGGATCTCCATTATTCATTCAATTTTTTATTGTTTATGAAACATTTGTTTTATTACCAAAAGTTGGAATTGATTTAAATTTACTAATTGCTGAAATCACTATTGAAACAAGATGGTTAACCCGAGCATGGTTAGGAGCATTGATTGTCTTATTCTTAAATACAACTGCTTACAGTGCACAAATATTTTATGGAGCGATTCAATCAATTCCAATTGGTGATATTGAAGCAGCTCAATCACTTGGCTTGACCGATAAGCAAATAAACAAACGAATTATTTTACCAACAATGCTTAGATTGTCCTGGTCATCGTATACTAATGAAGCAATTTTTTTGTTTCATGCAACAGCACTCGTTTTCTTTTCAAGCTTTCCAGCTTGGCAACAAAAAGGGGATTCATTATATTACGCAAGTTATTTTGCTGATAAAACATTCAATCCTTTTGTGCCTTATCCTATTATTGCGATATTTTTTATTATTTTTACCCTAATTATAATTTATATTTTCAATTCAATAGATAAAAGATTAAATAAACATATTTAGTTCGTAATCAATTTTGTGCTTTCCCGAGCTTTTACTTCTACGCTAACTTTTATTCTGATTGGCTCGGCCTCTCTGTCTCCATTTATTCGTTCTAAGAGAACGTTAGCAGCTTTTACGCCAACTTTATTTGGACGCATTCTAACAGTTGTAATGCTCGGAAAGGAGGACTCTGAGCTTGAAAAATCACCAATACCTGTAATTGATATATCACCAGGCACATTTAACCCATTAGCTTGAGCTGCATAAATTATACCTTTTGCGATAACATCATTGCCAGCAATTATAGCTGTTGGAAGAGGATGATTTTTAAATAATTCTTCAGCACAATTTCTGGCATCATTAACTGAATATTCAGTTTTTATATTCCAATATTCAGGAATACATATATTTTTTGAATTTAAATACTCTATGACACCAATTTGTCTGTCTCTTGCCCTGTCATTTTCTTTAACGTTAGGAAATGCAATGGCAATTTTTTTATGACCCAAGCTAATAATGTGTTTAGCAATTTCAATACCAGCTTCTTTATTTTCACCACCAACGCAAGAAATCTTTGATTCTTCTTTGTAATTCCACATTGATACAACTGGGACATTTCTAATATCAAGAAGATTGTAAGTTTCCTCAGAATGATCATGGCCTATTAACGCGACACCCTCAACTCTATGTTCAAGTAAACTTCTTAATAATTTATATTCGTCATTCAAATCATAACCATTTGTTGCAACTAACATTGTAAATCCATGTTTTCTCATTTCTACTGAAAAAGCTTGGATTAAATTTGAGAATATTGCGTTATCTAATGTAGGAACAATTAAACCTACTGTCCCGCTGCGTTTACCTTGTATAGCTTGCGCTGCTCTATTTCTTATATAGCCTGTTTGAAAAATTGCTTTTTCTATTTTTTTTCGTGTACTTTTAAGAACTTTGTTTGGGTGATTAAATGAACGTGATACAGTTGCAGGTGAAACACCTGCTTTTATAGCTACATCTATAATATCAACATTTGTATTTTTTTTCATAGTTTCGTTATATACGAAATGAAAACGTTTGCATAACTATTTTCATTAAATATACATAGAATCATTATATGGGGATTAGTTTATGGATTTCATTTTTTATTTTGGTGAAGTTTTTACTTTTACATCAATGCTGTTGCTAATTGGTGGAACAATCGGTGGATTAATAATGGGAGCCACACCGGGCTTATCTCCTACTATGACTGTTGCACTGTTAATACCATTTACATTTAATATGACGCCAGTTCATGGATTGATATTATTGGGAGCTGCATATACGTCAACTGTTGCTGGAGGTGCCGTTAGTGCAATCCTATTGAAAATCCCAGGTGCCCCTGCGAATATAGCTACCACACTTGATGGCAATGCAATGGCTCGAAAGGGTGAGGGCGCAAAAGCTTTACAATTATCATTTATTGCATCGCTAATAGGTGGGATATTTGGTGTTTTTTTATTAATTTTCTTGACGCCAGTGTTGGCAAAAATGGCTAATTCTTTTGGTTATTCACATACATTTTGGTTGGCAATCATTGGTGTAACAGTAATTGGCTCTCTTGAAGCTGGTTCCGTAGTTAAAGGTTTATTGTCTGGCTGTATTGGAATGTGGCTCGCTACAATTGGTTTTGATGACATTCAAGGTGTAAAGAGATTTGTATTTCATCCAGCAATTGCTGGAGGTGTAAATATTATTCCAGCGTTAATTGGTTTATTTGCAATTCCACAAGTTATAACAATGTTTGCTAAGGGTCGCTTTCAAAATGATATTGAGCAAATTCAAGTTAAAAAACATCCAATAGCAAAAGCTTTTCAAGAAGTATTTTCTCGTAAAAGAGCATTAATAATAGGTACAAGTATTGGATCCCTAATAGGATTAATACCTGGTGTAGGTGGTCAAATTGCAGGATTATTAGCTTACGACCAGGCAAAAAAATTCTCTCCTGAAAAAAAGAAGTTTGGAACTGGACATTCTGAAGGCGTTATAGCTGCTGAGTCAGCAAACAATGCAATGGTAGGTCCATCTTTGGTGCCACTACTGACACTTTCAATTCCTGGTAGTCCAACTGCTGCAGTTTTATTAGGCGGATTAATTATACATGGAATTTTTCCTGGTCCTACATTATTCCAGCAATATCCTGAAGTTATTTGGCCTTTCATTAATTCTATGCTTATTGGTCAAATTTTAATGTGTATATTTGGTATTTATATAGCTTCTTTAGCAGCCCGTGTTGCACAAGTCCCTCAGTTTATTATGGCAGCTATAGTTTTAGGTCTCGCTGCTTTCGGCTCTTTTGCAGTGCAACAATCCATGGGCGATGTTTATGTAATGGTAGTTTTAGGGACTATGATGTACTTTCTTGAGCGTTTTGGATTTTCAGCTGCTCCTTTGGTATTGGGACTAATATTAGGACCCATCGCAGAAAGTAATTTTGTAACAGGATCCTTGATTTCAACTGCACAAAATGGACCTTTTGTTTATTTCTTTACAGGTGGATTAAATATTTTGCTCGTATCGATTGTTATACTTTCAGTAGGATTTTCTATTTGGTCAGAAATTAATACTAAAAGGCAATCATAATGAATATTTTCCAACATAAATTATCATCAGGATTTGTTGCAGGTTTAGCATTTATTGTTTGCTATATTAGTTTTACCAGACAACCATCAGATGCCTATTTATTTCCTCGAGTCATTTCAGTGTTTTTCTTAACATTGTCTTTGTGGACATTTTTTAAAGCCTTGTTGGGCTTATCGAAAGCTGGAAACGGGCTTACATTAAATATGTTTAGAAACATGTTACCAGGAATGTTAATCTCTTCGATTTATCTTTTTTTTGCTGCAAAATTCTTAGGATTTTATACAGCAACTGCCATCGCATTCTTTTTACTTTTAACAGCTTATGACCCTGAGTCATATTCGAGCGTTAACTCATGGGTGAAAAGAATAATAATAACGGCATGCTTTATTGCCATTATGTACACACTCTTTGCGAAGATCCTAGTGGTCTATACACCGCGGGGAATGTTCATTTAGCTGTATAATACAGCATAAATCTCTAGGGAGGAGAAAAACATGAAAAAGATTATAGCAGCATTAGCAGTTTCGCTAATTGGAATATCAGGAGTTGCGAAAGCAGAATATCCTGAAAGGCCAGTTTTATTGATGATACCTTATGGGGCAGGTGGAGCAACTGACTTTCAGGCTAGAATAGCAACAATCCCTGCAGGTAATGATGATATGCTTGGAATGCCTGTAGCTATCATAAACAAGCCTGGTGCAGGTGGTAGAGTAGGGTGGAATTGGTTTGCAAACAATGCAGAAAAAGATGGATACACAATGGGCGGTTATAACGTTCCACACTTTATTGCTCAATCTATAAAAGGCGGAGTTGATTATTCTACAGATAGCTTTGAACCGATTGCAAATTGGGGTTCTGATCCCGCGGTTTTCGTAGTTGGAAAAGACAGCAATTTCAATTCTATGTCTGATGTTGTTGATTTTGCAAAAGCCAATCCAGGAAAGCTGACATTTTCAGGTGCTGGTTTATTTGTAGGACATCATATTGCAGCTTTACAAATAGAAAAAGCAGCTGGTGTAAAGATGTTGTACATACCAAATAAATCTGGTGGTGCAGGAGCAATGAAAGCCGTAATTAGTGGAGAAGTGCTCGCTGGTGTTAATAATTTATCAGATGCGTTCCGTGCACAAAAAGCTGGTACAATAAAAATACTTGGGGTTGCTGATCTTGAGCGAAATGCATTTTTACCAGATGTACCTACTATGATGGAACAAGGTTTAGACGTTGATAATACATCAGTAAACTTCAGGGGTGTAATGGTACCAAAAGGAACTCCACAAGCAGTTATTGACAAATTAGCATCTGTTGTTCCTGAAATGTTTAAACATAAACGTGTTGCGCAAAAAATGAAGGCAGGTGGTTCACCAATGAAAATTATGAACAGAGCTGAAGTTTTAGATATGTGGGCGAAACGTCAAACAACATTAGAAGAACTTTTAAAAGGTCTTTAATTTTATAAAACTGATATAGAGGCGGAAAATTATTCTGCCTCTATTTTAAGAAAATAGGTAACAAATGCCAGATCAATCAGAAATTCAAGAAGTAAATCAAATCATAAAAAGAGCAAGAATAGCTCAAACTGACTTTGAAAAGAATGGTTCGCAAGAAAAATATGATACTGCTGCTCAAGCAGTTGGTTGGGCAATTATGGAGCCAAGTAGAAATAAAGAACTAGCTACATTAGCTGTTTTAAGTACTGGTTTGGGTAATATAGAAGATAAAATTACAAAAAATCATCGTAAAACATTAGGCTTATTAAGAGATATCTCTAAAGTAAAATCTTATGGCGTTATTGATGAAAATATTGATAAGGGAATTATTAAAATTGCCAGAGCAATTGGTGTAATTGGGGCCGTGGTTCCATCAACAAACCCAATAGCAACTCCCGCAAATAATATTATAAACTCTTTAAAATGTGGTAATGCAATTATAATCTCACCATCTCCAAAAGGTATAGCTGGGTGCGAGCGTCTCATACATTTTATTCATGCAGAATTTGAAAAGTGTGGGATAAATAAAGATCTCGTTCAAATGATACCTGCACCTGGAACAAAAATAAAAACCCAACAAATGTTAGAGGAGACTGATCTAGTTATAGTTACAGGATCTCAAAACAATGTTCGCAGAGCTTATACGTCTGGAACTCCTGCAATTGGTGTTGGTGCTGGAAATGTAACTGTTATTATTGATGAAACATCGAATTTAAAAGATGCAGCAGTAAAAATAGCCGCCTCAAAAACATTCGATAACGCTACATCATGCTCATCTGAAAACTCACTTATTATCATCGATGAAATTTATGATGCGTTTATTAAAGAGTTGTCTTTAGTAGGATGTGTAACTCTAGAAAAATCCTTACAAAAAAAAATAACAGAACGATTGTGGAAAAAAGGTCAATTAAATAGAGATGCTGTAGCTCAAGATGCAAAAAAATTAATTGTTGCTTTAGGTTTAGAAAGCAATGTCCCTGAAGATACAAAAATTATTGGAATTGAAACAGATGGAATTGGTGAAGGCTACCCACTCTCTGGTGAAAAGCTATCCCGTGTAATTTCTATTTACAGAGCAAAAGATTTTTCAGACTCCATTATTAAAGCTGAAAAAATGTTAAAACATTATGGAGCAGGGCACTCAATTGGCATTCATACAAAAGTGCAACTTAGAGCAAATGAATTAGCAATGAGATTGCCAACTTGTAGAGTAATCGTTAATCAAGCACATTGCTTTGCTACTGGCGGTTCTTTTAATAATGGTATGCCTTTTTCATTATCAATGGGATGTGGCAGTTGGGGTGGGAACTCTATTGACGACAATTTGCACTGGAAACACTTTTTAAATGTAACAAAAATAGTAAATGAAATACCACATAATGAACCCTTACTCTCTGATATCTTTGATAAATACTGGAGTAATGCTGGAAAATGATTTACTCACCTAAATCTAAACCAGATGGTACTATACGTGACTGGTTGAACTACCATGCTGAAAAATCACCTGATAGGATATGCTATCAATTCTCAGATAATAGCTCTGATCTTACATGGTCAGGTTTATTAAAAAAAGTTATTTCTATTTCAAAATTTCTTATTCAGTTAGATATAAAGAAAGGCGAAAGTGTTGCGATCTGCATGTCAAATGGAAGCAATGCGCTACAAATCTTTTATGCAATTATTTATGGTGGATTTAGGGTGACCCCACTTAATCTTGCGGCTGGTCCAGCGGCACTTGGACATGCAATTTCACATAGTAAATGTAATTATATATTATATGATGATGAACAATCTGAAATACTATCAAATGCTCTTGAAGAAACGAATGCAAACCCAACAACTATAAATGTCAAAAATAACACATTTGAAAATATTAAAAATAATATTCAATTTCACGACTTAACGCCAGATGATCATGCATTATTAATGTATACTTCAGGAACTACTGGCGTACCAAAAGGTGTTATTCATACACATTCCAGTCTATTAGCAGGTGGCTGGACAACTTCGGTTGCTCATGAATTGGATCCAAATGATAGGGCGCTGTGCGTTCTTCCACTTTATCATATAAATGGACTTTGTGTGACTGTGATGGCTCCTTTGATATCTGGTGGATCAAGTGTTATTTGTCCAAAGTTTTCAAGTTCAAAGTTTTGGCAAGACTGTGAAAAATATACAATTACATGGTTTTCAGTGGTTCCAACAATCATATCACACCTTTTACATGGGAAAAATGATCCTAGCAAAATTGTTTGTAAGAACCTACGTTTTGGTAGATCAGCATCTGCTCCTTTGGCTATTGATACACAGTCAAATTTTGAAAATAGATTTGGAGTACCTATAATAGAAACTATGGGATTAACAGAAACAGCTGCTCAAATTTTATCAAATCCTTTACCACCAAAACAACGTAAAATTGGATCACCTGGTATAGCATTTGGAAATGATGTTAAAATTTTAAAAGATGATGGCTCGGATCAATTGGTAAATATCATTGGAGAAATAGCTGTAAAGGGACCCAACATAATGCTTGAGTATCTTGATAATATTGAAGCTACGCAATCAACATTTATAAATGGTGGATGGCTACTTACGGGTGATCTAGGATATATGGATGATGATGGATATGTTTTTGTCTCTGGCAGATTAAAGGAATTAATTATCAAGGGAGGGGAGAATATATCTCCTAGAGAAATAGATGATGCATTATATGCACACAAAGATGTAATTGAAGCAGCTGCGTTTGCTATTCCTTGCGATATTTATGGCCAAAGAATTGAAGCAGCAATAAGGCTGTCCATTAATAGTATCGCCTCTGAGGATGAATTCATTGAGCTTTGTCGTTCAAAACTGGGTAAATTTAAAGCTCCAGACCGTATATATTTTCTTGATGAGTTGCCAAAAGGGCCTTCTGGAAAAATACAACGTATTAAATTACTCGAAATTACAAATTAGTCATTCTGCATATACTATCATTTAATGAAATAATTCTCGATTCTATTAATTGTTTATTTGTATTATTATTTTTTATTTTAAATACAAAATTATCTGAAAATCCATTAAATTTAAAATATAATGTTAAAATTTACTTTATTTTCTCGAAACTAAATATAATTTTTAGTCGTTTTTAAAATTTCTACTAGACACTCAGCATAATCTGTTCAACATTAGAATACTTAGAATTATAGTTGTGTATTTTATTAATACACAAAACATTCAAAAAATCTTTTTGGGAGAAAGAAATGAAAAAATTACTTTTAGCGACTGTAGCTTCTGCAGCTATGGCAACTGCAGTTTCTGCAGACGATGTTAAAATTGGAGTATTCCTTGGCTTTACAGGGCCAATTGAAAGTTTAGTAGCACAAATGGGGCCTGGTGCTGAAGCAGCTATAGCTGAAGTATCTGCATCTGGTTCATTCATGAATGGTTCAACAGTAACTGCAATTCGTGCTGATACTACTTGCGTGGATGCTGGTGCTGCGACTGCAGCAGCAGAACGTTTGATCACTTCAGATAAAGTTTCAGGTATTGTTGGTGGCGATTGTTCTGGTGTAACTACAGCAACTTTGACAAATGTTGCTATGCCAAATGGAATGGTAATGATATCACCTTCAGCGACATCACCAGCTCTTTCAACAATTGAAGACAATGGTTTATTCTTCCGTACGGCGCCTTCTGATGCTCGCCAGGGAGTTGTTATGAGCGATATCATTATGGAACGGGGATATAACTCTGTTGCACTTACTTATACTAATAATGACTATGGTAAAGGTTTAGCTGACGCATTTGCTGCTGCTTTTGAAGCTGCTGGTGGTGAAGTTACTATAAATGCATCACACGAAGATGGAAAAGCAGATTATTCAGCTGAGGTTGGTGCTTTAGCTGCTGCGGGTGGTGAAATATTAGTTGTTGCTGGTTATTTGGATCAAGGTGGTAAGGGAATTATTCAAGCATCACTAGATACAGGTGCTTTCGATACATTCGTTCTTCCAGATGGTATGGTTGGTGACTCACTACCAGAAGCAATTGGTACAGACTTAGATGGATCTTTTGGTCAAGCTCCTGGCACTGACAGTGAAGGCGCAGCTACATTAGTTTCAATTGCAGGAGACTCGTTTGATGCTACTTCTCCGTTCGCAGCTGAAAGTTATGATGCTGCAGCACTTATCCTATTAGCTATGCAGGCAGCAGGTTCGAAAAATCCAGCAGACTACAAAGGTAAAGTATTTGATGTCGCAAACGCACCTGGTGAACAAATACTTCCTGGTGAATTAGCAAAAGGTATGGAAATATTAGCTTCTGGTGGTGAAATTGATTATGTTGGCGCATCTAACGTTGAATTAATCGGTGCTGGTGAAAGTGCTGGTAATTATCGTGAAATAACAATCAAAGACGCTAAAATTTCTGTTGATCGTTATAGATAATTAAATTAATAAAACTTAAAATTGGCCCCATTTATGGGGCCTCTTTTATTTCTGGAACAGCAATATGATAACAGTAAAAAATCTTACAAAGAAATTCGGTGGTTTTACCGCTGTAAATGATGCTTCTTTAACTATTGAAGAAGGATCTATCACAGGTTTAGTAGGTCCTAATGGTGCGGGCAAAACAACATTATTTAATGTTATCGCAGGAGTTTATAAGCCTTCAAAAGGTACAGTATATCTAGACGGTAAAGATATAACTGGCCTTGAACCCCACCAATTATTTCATAAAGGGTTGTTACGTACTTTCCAAATTGCTCATGAATTTAGCACTATGACTGTTCGTGAAAATCTTATGATGGTTCCAGGTGAACAATCAGGAGAGAAACTTCTAGACGTTTGGCTCAAACCATCAAAAATTCGTGCAGAAGAAGTTTTGTTACGAAATAAGGCAGATGAGGTTATAGAGTTTTTAGAAATTTCACACGTTGCTGATGAATTAGCTGGTAATTTGTCTGGAGGTCAAAAAAAGTTATTAGAACTTGGCAGAACTATGATGGTTGATGCTAAAATTGTTTTTCTTGATGAAGTTGGAGCTGGTGTGAACCGCACATTATTAAACACAATTGGCGATGCAATAATACGACTTAACAAAGAGCGAGGGTACACATTTTGTGTTATTGAGCATGACATGGAGTTTATTGGACGACTTTGTGATCCTGTTATCGTAATGGCTGAAGGTGGAGTTCTTGCAAAAGGAACTATAGATGAAATTAAATCTAATGAACAAGTCATCGAAGCTTACCTTGGAACTGGATTAAAAAATAAGGCTGCATCATGAGCTATTTAGTTGGAGATAATATGACCGGTGGATACGGCGCTGCAGATATTTTACATGGATGTAATATAATTGCCGAAAAAGGTGAAATAGCAGTCATAGTTGGACCCAATGGGGCAGGTAAATCAACGGCTATGAAAGCAATCTTTGGTATGCTTAATATACACACAGGCTCTATTCTTTTAGATGGTGAAAATATTACAAGTTTATCTCCACAAGCTCGTGTGGCAAAAGGTATGGCATTTGTTCCTCAAACATCAAACGTTTTTCCAACTATGAGTGTTGAAGAAAATTTAGAAATGGGAGCCTTTTTAAGACGTGACGATATAAGTAAAACTATGGATGAAGTTTTTGATTTATTTCCAATTCTTAAGGATAAAAGAAGTCAAAATGCTGGTGAATTGTCTGGGGGTCAAAGACAACAAGTGGCAGTCGGGCGCGCGTTAATGACACAACCAAAAGTATTAATGCTCGATGAACCTACTGCAGGAGTTTCACCGATAGTCATGGATGAATTATTTGATAATATTATAGAGGTTGCCAGGACCGGTATCACAATTTTAATGGTAGAACAAAATGCACGACAAGCCTTAAATATTGCGGATAAAGGTTACGTAATGGTACAAGGCAGAAATAAATTCACTGATACTGGCCAGGTTTTACTTAACAATCCTGAAGTTAGAAAAAGCTTTCTTGGAGGATAATGTGTTTATAGCTTATTTTATAAAAAATGATCAATTTAAAGGTATGTATTTAACTTTAAATATAATCAAAGGCGGAGAATTTTAATGGAAGATCTACTCAACGCGTTCTTTCTAATGTCTAATTTTGTATTTGTGCCAGCAATTGCCTACGGATCTCAATTAGCCTTAGGCGCAGTAGGCGTTACTTTGGTTTATGGCATATTACGTTTTTCTAACTTTGCACATGGTGATATAATGGCATTTGGTACAATGGTCGTTATATTATTTACTTGGCTGTTCCAATCATATGGAATTAATCTAGGTCCTCTACCAACAGCAATTCTTGCACTACCCTTTGGTATAATAGCTACTGCTATATTTCTCCTTGGATCAGATAAATTCGTATATAAATTTTACAGAGAAAAAAAGGCTATTCCAGTAACATATCTTATTGCCTCAGTTGGAATTATGTTTGTTCTGAATGGTATAGTACGTTTTATAATTGGGCCAAATGATCAGAGATTTGCCGATGGTGAAAGATTTATAATAAAAGCAAAAGCTATGAAACAATATTTAGGCACAGCAGAAGGTGTTTCTATAAAAGTTTCTCAAGGATTGACCGTTATTACTGCTGTAATTGTTGTCATGGCATTGTTTTGGTTCTTAAATAAAACTCGTACAGGTAAATCAATGAGAGCTTTTTCAGATAATGAAGATTTGGCATTATTATCTGGTATAAGCCCAGATAAAGTAGTCTCAGTTACTTGGATATTGGTTGCTATATTAGCTACAATTGCAGGAACCTTATATGGTTTAGACAAATCCTTTAAGCCTTTCACTTATTTTATGCTATTGCTTCCAATATTTGCATCTGCAATTGTTGGTGGGTTAGGTAATCCTTTAGGGGCTATAGCAGGTGGATTTGTTATAGCGTTTTCAGAGATTATGATTACTTATCCATACAAAAAGTTTGTTGCTTATATTGTGCCAGGCGATTGGAAGCCAGATGGTCTAGTGCAGTTATTAGCAACGGATTATAAATTTGCTGTAAGTTTTATAATACTAGTTTTGGTATTACTTTTTAAACCAACCGGAATTTTTGCAGGAAAGTCAGTTTAATGACGCTTAATCGAAACATTCTATATTTCACAATCATGGCATTGCTATTATTAGGAGTGGGACTTTTCCAAAGCTGGAATGTTTCATTATCAATACTAAACCTGTGCCTAATAAGTGCAATAATGGCTCTAGGAGTAAACATTCAATGGGGATATGCTGGCTTATTCAATGTTGGAATTATGGGTTTCGCAGCATTAGGTGGCCTTGCTGCAGTATTGGTCGCAATGCCGCCTATTGAGGGGGCCTGGGACAAGGGTGGATGGGGAGCGCTTGGTGGGTTATTACTAGCTGTTATCTCAATAGCTTTAGCTGTCTTTACATATAAAAAAATGAAAATAGGTAAATATAGAACAATTTCTATAGTAGCTATTTGTATTATTGGTTTCTTTTTATCCAGGTATATCTTTGGACCTGCAACTCATGCAATTGAAAGTATAAATCCTGCAAAATCTGGTTATTTAGGCGGATTAGGGTTACCTATTGTTATATCTTGGCCAATTGGTGGCCTATTTGCAGGTATTGCAGCATGGGTGATCGGTAAAATTACTTTAGGCTTGAGATCTGATTATCTTGCTATTGCAACTCTTGGTATATCTGAAATTATTATAGCTGTCCTAAAACATGAAGATTGGATGACTAGAGGTGTAAAAAATGTAATTGGGATGCCAAGGCCTGTGCCATATGAAGTCAACCTTCAGACAACTGAATGGTTTCTTGATATGAGCAATTGGTTTGGTACTGATCCAGTTGGGTTTTCAAGTATTTTCGTTAAAATCTGTTACGCTGGATTATTTATAGTAATGCTTTTGATTGTATTATGGCTATCAGAAACTGCATTAAAATCCCCATGGGGTAGAATGATGCGTGCAATTCGTGACAACGAAGTATCTGCAAATGCTATGGGTAAGAATGTTACTAAGAGGCATTTACAGGTATTCGTATTAGGGTCTGTTGTAGTGGGAATTGCAGGTGCAATGCTTACTACATTAGATGGGCAACTTACACCTACATCATATCAGCCATTAAGATTTACATTTTTAATATGGATCATGGTTATTGTGGGTGGCTCTGGAAATAATTGGGGCGCTATACTTGGTGGGTTTGTTATTTGGTTTTTTTGGATAGAAGCTGAACCACTTGGATTATTACTTATGAATGTTATAACCTCTGGGATGTCCGAAGATAGCGGACTTAGATTACACTTAATAAATTCTGCTGCACATATGCGATTAATGACAATGGGTATTATATTATTATTGGTATTAAGGTTCAGTCCGCGAGGGCTTTTACCTGAAAAATCATAAGCGTATATTGTATATTTAACTTAAGTATATATTTTAATTCGCGTTAATTAATAAATCAACGTTGCCACCAGCTGCTGTTGTGTCGATACAGACATGTCGTTCAATTTTCATATTTTGTAAATTTTTAGCATTCGTTATTAATGGAATAATATTACCATTTCGATCTGCAAGTGCTTTTTTTGCATCTCGTACATCTTCAGTTGTAGACGAAAGTATGACCGCCGAAAAATTTTTTAATTCTCGCAAACTCCTTAGGCTTAACCCTAAAATTATACAAGCTATGCTACCATTTTTACGGACATTCTCTGCTTGAATTTCAGCTATAGTTTTTGTGGGACCTAAACATAAAACAACTCCTTTCGGGTAAGTAGTAAGAATGTTAGATTCTCCAGTGGGGCCTGGAAGAGAGGTACTATTCAATACTTTTCTTCCAATCTGTGAACAATCATCAATTAATAATTGTGCATTTTCCAATGTAGTATTTTTATCATTATAATTATAAGTTTTTACATCATCATCTTTAATAAACTGATAAAGATAAGAAGGCCCTCCAGCTTTTGGCCCAGTACCAGATAAACCTTCTCCTCCAAAAGGTTGAGAGCCAACAACTGCACCAATTTGATTTCGGTTTACATAAATATTTCCAATATTTAAATTTTCGCAAAGATAATGAATTCTTGCGTCTATTCTAGAATGTATTCCAAATGTTAATCCATAACCTGTATTATTAATATCATTTACTATTCTTGAAATATCGCCAGCCTTGAATGTTGCTACATGCAAAACAGGTCCAAATATTTCTTTTTTTAATTCTGTTATTGATTTAACTTTAATCACAGTTGGCTTTACAAATGATCCTTGGGTGGGAGTTTTAACTTGATGTAAAACTTTTTTATTTACGTTAGCTAAATCAATATATTTTTTAATGTCTTTGGCAGCACTACTACTAATGATTGGTCCAATATCTGTATTAGCAGACCACGGATCATTAATTATTAATTCATCCATTGCGCCATAAAGCATTTCTAAAAAATTATTAACTATGTCTTCTTGTATGTATAGCATTCTAAGCGCTGAACAGCGTTGACCAGCGGACTGAAATGAACTGACTATAATGTCTTTAACAGCTTGTTCTGGTAAAGCAGTGCTATCTACTATCATAGCATTAATACCTCCAGTTTCAGCAATTAAGGATACATAAGGATTTCCTTTAGATACAGAATTTTTATTTATTAATTTCGCAATTTTCGTTGATCCCGTAAAACATATCCCATCAATAAGTTTGCTAGTCACTAGTGCATTACCGATGACAGGACCGTCCCCAATTAACAATTGCAATGAACTTTTTGGCACACCTGCCTCATACATTAGTTCAACTGCTCGAATGGCTATTATTGGGGTTAAATCCGCAGGTTTGGCTAATACAGCATTTCCCACTGATAAAGCCGCAATTATTTGCCCTGTAAAAATAGCTAATGGGAAATTCCATGGAGATATACAAACAATTTTTCCACGTGGTTTTGAGTTAGTTAATTTATTAGCTTCAAATGAGTAATATCGAATAAAATCAACAGCTTCTCTAATTTCTGATATGGAATCACTTATTGTTTTTCCTGCTTCTCGACATAAAATTGCAAAAAACTCACTGAAATTTTCTTCATATAAATCAGCAATCTTATTTAATATGATAGATTTTTCTTCATTTGTTATTGTCCAAAGGTATGCATTTTCTATAGATTTATTTACATCTAAGACAGTAGAATTTTTAACCTTACCAACTATATCACTACTTTTATATGGATTTACAATTGATGTAATTGAACCTGAAGGTTCAGATACTAGTTGTGACGATAAAATCCATTTTTTATGTTTAAATTTTTCACGTTTTTTATCTATGTGATTTAGTTCAGTAACATTATTTAAATCATATCCAGATGAATTAATTCTTGATGGTAGATATATTTCATTTGGCTTTATTACTTTGTTTAATTCAGAGATAGATGTTTTCCATTTATGTATAGGGTCCATTACAACTTCAGAAGAATTAATTCTTTTGTCCAATATTTGATTTACAAATGACGAATTTGCACCATTTTCCAATAATCTTCTAACCAAATAAGCCAGTAAATCATCATGGACGCCAACAGGTGCATATATTCTACATTTTACCTTATGATTTTGAATTATTTGACGATATAATGCTTCTCCCATTCCATGAAGCCGTTGAAATTCATAATTTTTATTATTTTTTGCAATTTTAAGTATTGAAAAAATTGTATGAGCATTGTGAGTAGCAAATTGTGGAAAAATATAATCTGTCATTTCAAATAGTTTGCTTACACATGCTAGATAAGAAATGTCTGTAGCAGCCTTTGATGTGAAAACTGGGAAATCTGACATGCCTGCAGATTGTGAAAGTTTTATTTCTGTGTCCCAATATGCTCCTTTTACTAATCGGACCATAATCTTTTGTTCATATTTTTTTGATAAAGCATAAAGCCAATCTATTACAACTAAAGTTCTCTTGCTGTATGACTGGACTACCACGCCAAAACCACTCCAACCTGATAATTGTGGATTTGAAAATACTTTCTCGATTATATCTAAAGATAAATCTAATCTTGCGGCTTCTTCTGCATCGATATTTAATCCCATATTTGCTTTTTTTGCCATCAAAGCGAGGTCAAATAAACGTTCTCCTAATATATCTAAAACAGCTTCTTTATGAACTAATTCGTAGCGAGGGAACAGTGCAGATAATTTTATTGAAATGCCAGGATTGGCTCTAATGTCATTATTTGTACAGTAGTTTGACAAATAAGAAATAGTGTCAGCATAGGCTTTTGTATACGTGATTGCGTCTCTATTTGTTAAGGCAGCTTCTCCCAACATATCATATGAAAATGTATATCCAATATTTTGCTGCGACTTTCCTCTTTTAATAGCATTCTCAATTGATTGACCAAGTACAAATTGGTTACCCATTTCTTTCATTGCAGCTCTTACTGCTTTTCTTATAAATGGTTCTCCAAACTTTTTAATTAAGGAATGAATACTATTATATATTTTTGGCTCTTTTGTATTCTTTAAGACTTTACCTGTAAGCATCAATGCCCATGTAGATGCGTTGACAAGTGTACTCTCAGAATTCCCAATATGTTCAACCCAACCTCTATTAGTCAATTTGTCTTTAATTAAGCTATCAATAGTTGCAACATCTGGAACTCTCAAAAGCGCTTCAGCTAAACACATTAATGAAATACCTTCATCGTTTGAAAGCCCATATTCTGCTAAGAAGACTTCCATAACTCCAGGATTTTTATCTAACCTAAGTATTTCTACTAATTCAGTTGCATTCAACGCAATTTCTTTTTTTTCAGTGCTTTGTAAGCTTATCAAATTAATTAATTCTGGAACTAATATTCTTTCATCAATTAGATGGTGCTGACGTATTTTCTGTCTAATTTGATCTAGTGCATTCATAAAACTAACCTCTGTTTGCACTTATTCTAATATATATTATATAGACTTAGATACTATATATCATGAATTTATATTAATATTAATTTTATTTAAGGTGTATTTTTAGTTATAAAAACTAAAATAAGGGAAAATTTAGTTAAATGGATAAAATAGATTTCAGAATATTGAAAATACTGGAAAAAGATGGGCGAATAACTAACTCAGATTTATCAGAAAGGGTTGGTCTTTCAAAAACTCCATGTCAGTTAAGAGTTAAAAGCTTAATAAAAAGTGGCATTATTAAGGGCTTTAAAGCTGTTCTAAATAACAGCAAATTAGATCAAAATCACATTGCTTTCACCGAGGTAAAGCTCAATGACACAAGAGATACTGCACTGAAATCATTTAACGAAGCAGTGCAAGAGATACCAGAAATTGAGCAATGTCATATGATTGCTGGAAAATTTGATTATCTTTTGAAAGTACGAACAAAGAATATTATGGATTATAGGCATACCTTAGGCGAAAAAATTTCGTCTTTGCCTTGTGTTTCAAACACATCAACACATGTCGTTATGGAAGCTATTAAAGAATGAGATTTCAATATCAAACATTCAAAAAAGTTTTAACTGTTTATTATCAATTGATACTTTTGATTTTTGATTAGTATTAAATTTTCTTTTCGACCTAGATTTTCTACTTCCATGTTTTTCAAATACTAAACGTGACTCATATTTAAACAATTCATTTTTTCTTACATTAGAGATCTTTTGTTTCGCAATTCGTGCCTCATGTTCATGATCCACAATAGGAAAAGGATAATCACGTCCAATTTGTACACTGCAATTATCTACCAAATTATTATGATATTTCCATGGTTCATGTATAAATTTCTCAGGTAGATCAATTAACTCTGGAACCCATTTTTTAATAAAATGACCGTTTATATCATGCTCAATAGATTGTTTTATTGGGTTATAAACTCTCATTGCATTTATACCAGTCACACCAGATTGCATCTGCAGTTGGCTAAAGTGAATACCTGGCTCAAAATCTGTGAAAAGCTTTGCTAAGTAATTGCCTGATAAACGCCAATCAATCCAAAGTTGATAACTTGCAAAACTTACTAACATTGCCCTCATTCTAAACGTAATCCATCCCTCAGATATTAAGTTTCGCATACATGCATCAACAAAAGGATAACCAGTGTTACCTTTAGACCATGCAAGGAATTTATTGTCATCAGGATCAATTTTACGCAAACTTTCAAAAGCCGAATGCATGCAATGTGTTTCAATATTTGGTTGAGATTCAATCTTTTGTATAAAATGACAACGCCAAGCTAATCTTGAATTAAAGGCTGACAAATTTCTACCATAAATTTTTTTATCATCATCACAAAACTGTAATCTACGTTTTTTTATAGATTGAACAATTTCTCTTACTGATAAAGACCCCCAAGTTAAGTGTGCTGATAGTCGAGAACAATATTTTTCTGATTTTCCAGGTGCCGATATATGATATAAATAATTGCTAGACCTCTCATTTAAAAAACTCTTCAAATCACATATTGCTTTTATTCTTCCACCTCTTTGTACTCTTCCAATGATGGGAGTACCAAATAATTCATCATCTTTATTGGGTATTGTACTGTAAACATTTTTTTTGATTGGATTAATATAATCAGGTTTTGGATAAATTTTTTCTGACATTCTTTTGTTGCGAATTTTAGACCAATCATCTCGTGATGAAAGTTTTCTAACAACTCCGTTTGATGGGTATTCCTTCTGACCTATGGCATTTTTTTTGCACCAAACTTGCACTCTTTTGTCACGCTCGTATGTCCACATATTGCCAGTCTCTTCATGAGAATATATGTTTTTTATGTCAAATATTTCACTTATCTGTATAAAGATATCTACAACATCACCTGTTTGTACAATTAAAGGCTGACCTAAGTCATTTAATTCATTATTTAAATCGACAAGACAGTCATATATGAAGTGCCAATGCTTACGTGAACTGCTCTCAGTTTTCCAATAATCTGGCTCTACTACATAAATCGGTAATATAGGGGTATTCTGCTGTGAAGCGTTTAATAAAGGTGCATGGTCGTTAGTTCTGAGATCTCGTTTGAACCAAACAATATTTATCGCATCAAGTGTTCTTTTCACGTTTACATCTTTCAGAACAATATTTTACTTCATTCCATACATTTTTCCATTTTTTACGCCATGTGAATGGACGATCGCACTTTACACAAACTTTAGTGGGTAAGTTAGATTTTTTCATTTTTATCAATATGTTTAAGAAAAATATTACTATCAGATTTAATGGCTTCATACTTATCTAATTTCATTTTATCTAAATTTCTATAAATAAGGCCCATTCTAGGATTATTTCTTAGCTTAGTTTCATTTCTTATTAAAAAATCCCAATATAAATAATTAAATGGACATGCATCTTCTCCAGTTTTTGAACTCACTTTGTAATGACAATTTTTACAGTAATTTGACATTCTATTTATATAAGCGCCACTAGCAGCATATGGCTTTGATGCCAGAATGCCACCATCTGCGTATAAAATCATACCAGTTACATTTGGCAACTCAACCCATTCATATGCATCTGAGTAAACTGAAAGATACCATTCATGAACATCATCTGGATTAATACCAGCCAATAAAACAAAATTACCAAGCACCATAAGTCTTTGTATATGGTGTGCATAAGAGTTTTCTTTTGTTTCATTAATGCATTGTTTCAAACAATTCATGTCAGTTTGGCCTGTCCAATAGAATTCAGGTAATTTTCTGTGTGCTTCCAAAAAGTTTTCACTTTTGTAAGTTGGCATTTTATACCAATACACACCTCTAATATATTCTCTCCATCCCAAAACTTGCCTTATGAAACCTTCAACAGCATTAAGTGGCGCTCTATTGTCGTAATAAGCTCTTTCTACAGCCTTTATACATTCTAATGGTGTGAGTAGGCCGCAATTTAAATAAAAACTTATATGACTATGAAACATCCAAGGTTCACCCTCAATCATGGCATCTTGAAAATCACCAAACATAGATAATCGCTTATCTATAAATTCATCTAATACAACCAAAGCTTGCTGTCGTGTCACTGCAAAGTTAAATGGTTTTAAGTCTCCAAAATGGTCATTGAAAGACTTTTCAACAAGATTAATAACCTCCATTGTAATTTTATCAGGTTGTGTTGAATAACTTTTAGGAACATCCAAGCCGTTTTTTGGTGGTTTTCGGTTTTCGCTGTCAAAATTCCATTGACCCCCAATAGGTTCATCACCTTCCATCAAAATATCGTATTTCCGTCTCATATTTCGATAAAAATACTCCATCCTGAGCTGTTTTCTGTCACTTGCCCAAGTGTTAAATTCATCAGTAGAGCAAAGAAATCTATCATCATCTCTTATTTCAACAGGAATATTTAACTTATTTTCCCATTCTAGCATTTCTAAGTACAATCTAAATTCGTTTGGTTTTGTGATAACAATTTTTTCATGATTATTAGTTAGAATAGCTCTTTTCACTTCGCCATAAAGGCTACCACTATTTCCTGAATCATCATACTTTATGTAAGTTAAATTGTAGTTCAAACCTTCAAGAAATTTTGAAAAATGTCGCATAGCAGAGAATAGAAATGCAATTTTTTTCTTGTGGTGTTTAACATACGTTGCTTCAGATTTTACTTCGCAAATTAAAATATTGTCATTTAATTTATCTACGTCTCGTAAACTGGATATAGTTTCACTAAGTTGATCACCTAATATTAGCCTTAATGTCATCGTGCACACCCTTAGAATTAGCTACAACTACACATGACGGTTATATCGACCACATTGAATTGCATTAACTATATATGGCTCAAAAACATTTCTTTTCTACTTATTAAATTATCTGGTTAGGTTGGATAATTGTTTTTATCAAGCAAATCTACTGATAATCCAGTTTCAGCGCTCTTTTGTGCTGCTAATCCCATCGCAACTGCTTTCCACCCATCAAGAAGCGAAACTTCAGGCAACTGTAAGTTACCTCTGACTAATTCAAGGAATTTTTGATGCTGAAAAAAGGTCGATCCATTATGATCACCGGCATTTAGTAACTCTTCATCTACAAATATATCTTCATGTATTGGCCCTTGAGGTTTTCTTGGGCTAATAATTAATTTTGGAGTTGGGGCAGGGCCTAGATGCTCAGGCCAAAACCTTCCTGGACCTGGCACTAATGCTTCTATTTTGCCAATTGGCCCAACAGCAGAAATTTCTTCTTGATACCTTGACCCTTCTGCAAACATACATAATTCAAGCATAGCTCTGACATTATTCTTAAATTCAACAATTACATAAGCATTATCAATTATATCTGGAGTTTTGCCATCGTATGATTCATCTAAATGATTAACTGATTGACTTGCACTAGCCATTATCCTTATCGGTTCAGACTTTATAAGTAACCTCATTAAATCAAAAAAATGACAACATTTTTCAACTAATGTTCCACCAGAATATTTATTAAACCTATTCCAATCATTTACTTTTTCTAGAAAAGGAAAGCGATGCTCTTTGATTGTGAGCATATTGATTTTTCCAGTTGATTGTAGAATTTTTTCACTAAGCGCTTGAATTGGCGGCATATATCGATACTCCATTGCGACCCAAACATGAGATTTATATGCATCTCTAAATTTTTTTAATTTAGCCACATCGTTTTCGTTAGTGAAAAGTGGCTTTTCAATTAGAATAGGAATATGTCTTTTATCTAATATCTGCATTAATTGATCAATATGACAAAAATTTGGACTAACAATCAGTAAACAATCAATATCATCTATACTCAATAAGTCATTGATAGTATGAGTGAAAATTGCATTGGGAGCAAGTGCGTAAGCTTTTTTTGCCATTTCTATATCTGGCTCGTATATTGCTTTTACATTAGTATCTTTTAATAAAGCTATATTTCTTAAGTGTTCTTGCCCCATCATGCCACAGCCAATTATTCCGTAGTGTATTACTTTTGTCATAAAAATTCCTATTTTAATCTTTGCACATAATGTGCGTTATTTGTATCGTACCACGTTTTTGAATATTCAATTGGCTTTGATTTCTCAGACCAACTAAATCGTTCTATAAAACCTGTAATAGTACCATGAGGCAAAGAAAAATCCTTAGGTGTCCAATCGGGAAGGGGCTTAATACTTACCCTATCTTCTGCATGTGTTATCCAAAAACCTAACCGTGTCCTATAATAATGATACAGCGAATCTGATACTTGATTTTTTTTAACAATTCCTTCATCAGAATCTAACCAAATTTCTTCAAGTCCTATGATTGTTTTATTTAGATATCTTATTCTTCGCATTCTTGTAGCTTTGCTTGATGTTCCAAAGTCTGGAATATTTGAGGGTTTATCTAATTGCTTTATTTCAATGAATTTTGCGCTTGGTAATCCTCCACCATCAAGCAATTCAAGTCTAAACATAGCATAAACACTGTCATCCTTAACACCATGACATACATAGTTACCAGATCCTTGAATTTGTTTAATCATTCCTTTTTTAGCTATTACTTTCAGTGACTTACGCAGTGTTGTTACTGTTACATTTAGGGTGCTAGCCAGCACTCTTTCTGGTGGTAATCTTTCTCCATCGATTAATCTTCCAGACACAATATCTCGTATTAACAATTCAGATATTTGTATATATTTTGGTAAATTATAAAAATTTTCATTTGAAGTAATCATTATTAATCTCAAAACCTAAAATTGATACACCATTGATTTACATAGTTTGGGATGCTAATCAATCCCTAACAATTACTGAAAGTAAATATAATGACCGTCGTGCCAATCAAATCATCAAATCTAGATTCAAGTGAAATTTCATGGTTTTCGGCACTCTGTTCAGATGATTATCAATTTCTAGGCGTTCCAGATGGAAATTTAAGATCAAGCTGGGATCATTGTTCCAAAATTGTCACAGAAGCTGAGAAACATAAATTTAATAACATTCTATGTCCTTCATCTTATCAAGTAGGGCAAGATACTTTATCGTTTGTCGCAGGTTGTGCACCTTTAACAACTGATATCAATTTACTTGCTGCTGTTAGATGTGGCGAAATGCAGCCAATTATGCTTGCGAGAACAATTGCGACACTCGATCACATGTTAAGTGGCAGATTGACAATAAATATAATAAGTTCTGATTTCCCTGGGCAAACAGAAGACAGTACATATAGATATCAAAGGTCCCGAGAAGTTGTCGAAATTTTGAAACAGGCTTGGACAAAAGATTTTATAAATCACAAAGGTAATATATATAATTTTGAAAATATTGATACTTCACCTGTGGTTCCTTATCAAAAAAATGGTCCATTATTATATTTTGGGGGTTATTCACCTTCAGCATTAGAGCTTTGCGGCGAACATTGTGATGTATACTTAATGTGGCCAGAAAAAAAAGAAGAGCTAGCAAATCGTATGCGAGCAGTTAATGATATTGCAAAAAAATATAAAAGAACATTAGATTATGGTCTAAGAGTGCATGTTATAGTACGTGATACTGAGCAAGAGGCACAAGAATATGCAGAATACATAACATCAAAATTAGATGATGAATATGGCAAAATGATACGTGATAGGGCATTAGACTCGACATCTTTGGGAGTTTCACATCAATCAAAAAATAGAGAGATTGCTGATAAATATGGTTATATAGAACCAAACCTATGGACTGGAGTAGGGCGTGCTCGTTCTGGGTGTGGAGCAGCGTTAGTCGGATCATCAGATCAAATATTGTCTAAGATAGATGAATACGAAAAAATGGGTATAAGAGCTTTTATTTTTTCGGGTTATCCGCACATTGATGAAGCAAAACATTTCGGTTCTAAAGTTTTACCATATCTTAAAACATGTTCACTACCAAATGTTTATGGGCGTGTTCCAAATGAAACTCCTTCAACACCTCTAGGTATAGGAATTAGAAAATAATGAATAGAATTAAGATAAACGACACATTAGAATTTAGTCAAATCATATATGGAATGTGGCGCCTAGCCGATGGTGAAAATAATGGTGTTAAATCTGTAAAAGATAAAATTAACTTATGTCTCGAACAAGGTATTACAACATTTGACCAGGCGGATATTTACGGTGATTATTCTGCAGAGGAAATGTTTGGTCTAGCATTAAAAGAAGACAAATCTTTAAGAAATAAAATTGAAATTGTTACAAAATGTGGAATAGTTGCACCATGTGGAAAATATGCAGATGTACCTGTTAAGTATTACGATACATCAAAAAAACATATCGATGCATCTGTAAATTCATCATTAAAAAATATGAACATTGACCATATAGATATGTTGTTAATTCATAGACCTGATCCTTATATGGATCATAATGAAACAGGTCATGCTCTTGATGCATTGATCAAATCTGGAAAAGTTGGTGCGGTAGGTGTATCAAATTTCAAACCATATGATTGGGAATTATTGCAATCTGGTATGGTTAATAAACTATATACAAATCAAATAGAATTATCTTTGCAATCTGTCGATGCTTTTTCAAATGGAGATGTTGCTTTTCATCAAAAAAATGCATCGCCAATTATGGCATGGTCGCCATTAGGTGGCGGTAAACTAATGACTGGGAACTCCGAACTTACAGAAAAAATGGATCAAATTGGATTGCAACATAACGTAGATCGCTCGGCAGTAGCTATATCGTTTTTATTAAGTCATCCAGCTAATATAATTCCAATTATGGGAACTAATAATATCGACCGAATTTTAAGAATAAGTGATGCACTTAAAGTTAAAATGGATCGAATTACATGGTTTGATTTATATACTGCAGCACTAGGTAGGGAAGTGGCATAATGGCCGATGGAGGCATAGACATGTTTACGGAATTCACACCTAATTCTAGTAATACAAAAATGCTACGTAATGCATTTAGTAGATTTGCAACAGGAGTAACCATTGTTTCATGTGATAGTTTAGACGGCCATATTGGCATGACAGTAAACAGTTTTTCATCTATTTCGTTAGATCCTGCTTTAATTATGTGGGCTCCTGATAAAAAATCTTCAAGATTTAAATATTTTGAAGCTGCAGAATATTTTGCAGTTCATGTACTTAACTCTGATCAATATCAATTATGTAGTGAATTTGTTAAAAATAAAAATGCTTTTGATACAATTGCACACAGCACATCAAATGAGGGTGTTCCTTTAATTGATAATTGCTTGGCAAGATTTCATTGTCGCAAATTTGATATGCATGATGCAGGCGATCATAAAATCATTATAGGAAAAGTAGACAATGCTCTTGAAAGTACAGGTAATGCATTATCATTTTATTCTGGTGAATTTGGAGAAATTAAATCTAAAGAACTAGGAAAATGAATAGAAATGCTTACATTTATAGATGGGGGGAATGCAAAATATGTCTTTGTTGATATTTATCATGCAAGTGTTATGTAAATTTAACAATTTTATTCTAAGAATTTGCAGAAACCTTGGAGTATTAGCAGTAGTCTTAATGGTTGTTGCAATTTTAATTCAAGTATTTTTCAGATATATTCTGAACAATGCACTCCCTTGGCCAGATGAAGCTGCAAGATTTTGCATGTTATGGATGACAGGACTAATGGCTCCAACAGCTTTTAGACGTGGTGGATTTGTTGCTATTGATTTCATAAATCAATTTATTCCAAGCATTATTAATGTAATATTATCCATGGTTCTTTTATTATTATCTTTACTTGTGTTGATTACTTCAGTTCAAATTGGATATGCAGAAGTAACAGGCTTCGGTGGAAGGTTTGCTACAGCATCTTTGTATATCCCAGTGTCTATCGATTTACAAAATTGGTACAGAATACCAAGATCTTGGATGATGATGTCTTTGTTAATTGGGTGTGTATTATTAATACTGGTAAATTTAGAATTAATAGGAAGAAATATAATTTTTAAACTAGGTAAAGGTAATTTACTACCAAAAATCCATGATGATACAAGCATGGAGATTACATAATGTTGATTTGGTTTTTACCTGTATTTTTGTTTTTTCTACTAATTGGTTTACCTGTCTTCTTTGGCCTTTTAGCTGCTCCAGGTCTACTTTTATATTTGAATGGTCAAGAACGAGACATCACTTTATTGTATAGAAACGTATATAATGGAATTGATAGTTTTCCTTTAATGGCAATCCCTTTTTTCATGCTCGCGGGTGAGCTTATGAACAGGGGGGGAATAACCATGCGTCTTGTAGAATTCTCTCAAGCATTTATGGGGCACCTAAGGGGCGGGTTAGCGCATGTAAATGTTTTATCATCCATGTTATTTGCTGGATTGTCAGGCTCAGCAGTTGCAGATACTTCTGCTCTGGGTTCAATGTTAATTCCAGCCATGGAAAAACAGGGATATTCAAGGAAATTTGCAGCAGCTATTACCGCAGCAAGTTCTGTAATAGGCCCAATCATACCACCTTCTGGTATTATGATTATATACGCATATGTAATGGGAGAAAGCGTAGCAGCATTATTTTTAGCTGGTGTTATACCAGGAGCCATGGTTGGTATTGGATTAATGTTAATGGTCAAATTCATGGCCAATAAATATGATTTTCCAATAGCAACTAATAAATATACGTGGCCAGAACGAGGAAAAGCAAGTTTAAAAGCATTTTTTCCTTTATTAACGCCTGTAATTATTCTTGGTGGTATTCTAGGTGGGATATTTACTCCAACTGAAGCGGCCGCTGTTGCCGTTGCATACGCATTATTCATTGGAATATTTGTATTACGAAGTTTGAAGATTAGTGATTTGTCGGGTGTGATAACTAGAGCAGGAATAACATCATCTGTAGTATTACTTTTGGTTGGTGCCGCAATGGCATTCAAAACTGTTGTTAGCCTTAGTCATGCACCTGAGCAATTAGCGGCTTTTATACTTACACTAACGAGTAACCCACTATTATTATTATTTTTAATTAATATTTTACTTTTCATAGTAGGAATGTTTTTGGATGCCGGGCCTGCAATAATCATCCTAGGCCCAATTTTAGGTCCAATTTTTATAAATTTAGGAATAGATCCAATCCATTTTGCTATTATTATGAGTGTTAATCTAACAGTTGGACTGGCGACACCACCAATGGGATTAGTACTTTTTGTTGCATCTGCAGTTTCGGGCGAGCGCGTCGAAGCAATTGCAAAAGCGATACTACCGTTTCTGGCGGTAGAAATCGTTGTGATTTTTTTAATCACATACATACCTGCGCTTTCAATGACTATACCAAGGCTTACAGGCTTTGTACAATAAACGAGTATTAGGGAGGAACAAAATGCTCACAAAAACAATTAAAACTTTAACAATAGCTGCTATCTTAGCAGGTTCATCATTTACTGGTGTTGTTGCAGACACTTTTAAAATTCGTGCAACTGCGAATTCAAATGAAAATGATGAGGATTATGATGGTCTTGTCGTATTTAAAAATTACGTAGAAGCAGCATCTAACGGAGCAATAGAAGTTGAATTATTTATTGGTACCCAACTTTGCTCAAATGGCGCTGAATGTTTACAAGGCGTAGCTGATGGATCCATAGATGTTTATATTTCTACATCTGGTGGCGCTGCAGGCATATTCCCATATGTACAAGTTCTAGATTTACCATACTTAATGGCAGATGACCGCATAGCGGAACATGTTTTATCTGGAGATTTTACTAGAAAAATGCGCTCAATGGCACTTGAGGATTCTGATGATTCAATACGTTTAATGACTATTGGTAATACTGGTGGTTGGAGAAACTTTGCTAATACTCGTCGTAGAGTTGCTGAGCCAAGCGATATGGCAGGGCTAAAAATAAGAACTGTTGTTGCTGATTTACCTCAAGAATTGGTTAAAGCACTAGGTGCTTCCCCAACTCCAATCCCATGGCCTGAATTATTTACATCATTCCAAACTGGTGTAGTAGAAGGTTCTAAAAATGGCATCACTGATATTATGGGTATGAAATTTCCAGATGCTGGATTACAATATGTAACATTAGATGGTCACGCATATATGGGTGCACTATGGTGGATGTCTAACAAAACCTTCACATCAATGCCGGAAGATATGCGTGCAGTTGTAAATGATGGTTTTTATGCTCTTCAACAAGCAACATTTGCTTCACCTAAACGTAAATCAATTCAAGCATATGCAGACTTTGTAGCCGGTGGTGGAGACTTATATGTTCCAACGCCTTCACAAAAAGCTGCTTTTGCAGAAGCAGCAACACCAGTTTATGATTGGTTTAAAAATAACGTAAATCGTGGTGATGAGATATTTACTGCACTTACCGATGCTGTAAGTGAAGCAAACTCAGAAGTCGGAAGTGCTCGTGCCGCTGACTTAAATTAGTACACTTAAGAGCGCGGATTTTCCGCGCTCTTAAATAAAAACTTTATCTAAATGGATACATCCAAACTTTATAATCATTGACCAAAATATGAGCTTTATTAATTTCTTCTTTAGACATTTTTTTAACTACCTCTTCCAGCGAGATAGCTGCGTCAGGGTCACCTCCGATTGCACTAAGGGTATACCACATATAAGATCTGACCAAATCTATACCAACGACACCACGACCAACCTCATAGTACCATCCAATCCCGGATTGGGCTCCTGGATGACCCTTCATAGACGCGCGCAAATACCATTCAAAAGCTCTTTGATCATCTTTTTCAACGCCTTGTCCCATTGCGTACATTACGCCAATAAGTTCTTCAGCATCAGCGTTACCAGATCGTGCAGCGGGCAACAATTCATTGTAGGCCTCTTTAAAATCTCCACTTTCCATAAGGTCACGAGCTTTTTCGATGCCCGCAAAGCAAGGCGTGGAAATAATCATAAAAAATATCAGTATATATCGCATCTAATAATCCTACTTTTAATGTCTGGTATAGCTGAAGCTAATAAATTACCACAAGCATTAACTGATGATGATTTTCCAACATTTACACCTGATCAGATTCAACTTGGGCAACTCTTGTTTTATGATAAAATTTTATCAGGAAATAGAAATATTTCTTGTGGTACTTGTCACCATCCAAAACATGGCACAAGCGATGGATTGCCTCTGGGGATAGGTGAGGGGGGTGTAGGACTAGGACCGAAACGAACAGTTGGAAGTGATTTAATAAAAAAAAGAATACCACGAAACTCTACAGCTTTATGGAACTTAGGCTCAAAAGATATAAATGTTTTATTTCATGATGGCAGATTATCAAAAAAAGATACATATGAAAATATATTTGATAGCCCAGCTGAAGAATGGTTGCCAGTTGGATTTGATTCAATATTAGCAGCTCAAGCAATATTTCCACTGGTTTCTCAATTTGAAATGGCCGGAAACCCTGGTGAAAATGACGTGGCAGGTGCAGCACATGATCGAATAGACGCTCCATGGCCAATTATAGCAAAAAGGGTGCGGAATATTAATGATTATGGATCCAAATTTGTTAGCTCATATGAACATATTAGTCATTATACTCAGGTAAATATTGTCGATATTGCAAATGCTTTAGCGGCGTTCATATCGACTGAGTGGAAATCTAATGACTCAAGATATGACAAATTTATATCTGGAAACAAAATGATTTTAACAAATTCTGAAAAATCAGGTATGAATTTATTTTTTGGCAAAGCCAAATGTAATGATTGTCATAATGGAAAATTACTTTCAGACCAAAAGTTTTATTCAATAAGTCTTCCATCATTTGGGCCAGGTAGAACTAGAATTTTTGATCCTTTACCCAGAGATACCGGCCATATGGCTGAGACAGATGATTTGTCAGATGCATATAGATTTAGAACTCCAATGTTAAGAAATATTAAACTTTCAGCTCCATATGGTCATAATGGTGCATATCCTGATCTTAAAGGAATCATTCAACATCATTTAAATCCATTAAAAGAGAAGGGGCTGTGGAAACAAGAATATGTAAGTCTACCAAGTATTCAGCATTTAAATATGAATGATTTTATTATTCAGGAAGATGTTAGAGAGATGATTAGACAAAGTTCTTTTATTGATATCGAACCAATTAAATTATCTGATTCCGAAATAAACGATTTGGTTTTATTTATGGGTACGCTTACAGGAGATACCATAGAGCGTATTGGTATTCCAAAGTCTGTACCAAGTGGTTTAAGCATCGATTGAATGAGGGAGCATATATACATATAGCTTTTAATTACAATAACGATATCCGATAATATATATTATGTTAACTTTCATATAAATACATACTTTACAACATGTTAAAAGACATTACGAAAGTATTTCGTAACAGAAAGATAAAGCATCAGCTAACTTATCTATTTCTTCTGTTGTATTATACATTGCAAATGATGCACGTGCAGTAGATGTAACGCCTAAATGTTTCATCAAAGGTTGTGCACAGTGGTGCCCGGCGCGCACAGCTATTCCCCGTTGATCGATTATAGTTGAAATATCATGAGGATGCCCAGCACCATTAAGTGTGAAGGAAAATATCGCTCCTTTATTTACTGAATTACCCTGTATGTTCAGAAAATCTAGATTTGAAAGCTTGGTATTTGCATAATCTCTTAATGATGTTTCGTGCTTGGCTATATGATCAGTCCCAATTTCTTGCATATAATCGATTGCAGCACCAAGACCTATCATTTGTACAATACCAGGAGTTCCAGCTTCAAATCTGTGCGGGGAAATATTGTATGTTACGTGATCACGTTCAACTATTTTAATCATGTCTCCACCACCCATGAAATTAATCATTTCCTCATGGCGTTTTTTACGAGCATATAATGCACCAGATGATGATGGACCATAAAGTTTGTGCCCAGTTATTACAAAAAAATCACAGCCAATATCTTTTACGTTGATAGGTAAATGTACACTTGATTGTGACCCATCTATAAGTGTAACAATATTGTTTTCTTGAGCAACTCTACATATTTCTTTAACATCAACGACTGTTCCAAGAACATTAGACATTTGTGTTATTGCAATTAGTTTCGTTTTTGGATTTATAGCATCAATAACAGCTTGGGCATCTAGATCTCCATTTTCATCCGTTTCAACCCATTTTATGACGACACCTTGTCTCTCTCTTAAAAAATGCCACGGAATAATGTTTGCATGATGTTCCATAATAGAAAGAATAATCTCATCTCCAGCTTTTAAGTTTGGTACAGCCCAAGAATAAGAGACAGTATTTATTCCTTCTGTTGCACCAGAATTAAATATGATTTCTTCAGGGTGATCAGCACCAAGAAAGTTTTGTATTTTACCTCTCACACTCTCATAATTGTCAGTAGCAATATTAGATAGTGTGTGTAAGCCTCTGTGAACATTAGAGTATTCTTCAGAATATGCCTTTGAAACAGCATCAATTACTACTTTTGGTTTTTGTGCTGAAGAGCCATTATCAAGATATACAAGTGGTTTATTGTTAACATTACGCGACAATATTGGAAAATCTGCTCTAATTTTATTTACATCATACATTATTAAATTCTAACTCTTTTAAATTTGAAACCCACTGCCAAACAAATATCATAGTTGTAATAACTGAAAGTATTGTACTAATTTCAGAGAAATACGCCTCTGCAATTGAGGTTAACAAAATAGCTGGTGTTGTTACTAAAGCAGCCCAAAATAGTGCTCTTCTTGCCCCAATGTAATCCCCCTGCCCGCCAAAATATTTCAATATTAAATGTGAAACGGCAGCTATTCCGTACATCAAAAGTGGCATCATAAATACTGATGATATAAATTGTGCAGCAGCAAGGGCAGATAAACTTTCATTTGTTAAAAAAGCATGTTTTGCTAATGCAGGCAATAAAGACAGAAAACTTAATAATCCAAAGAGTATAGCAAAAAAAAGTGTTTGCTCTTCTCTTATCCCATCTTCTAGGTATCTTTTCATTACCTGGCGGGGCTTATAATGTGCTAGCTTTATATCACTTAATACAGACACGCCTTTACCGCCTATTCATCCAAGCTGCCAAGCGATCATTTATGTCATCAGCTAAGTCATTACTGTCTATTTCATCTATAGCTTCAGCTAAAAATGCTAATACTAACATATCTTGCGCCTGTTTTCGCGGAACACCACGAGAAACCAAATAGAAAATTGCATCTTCATCAATGGCTCCAACAGTTGAACCGTGTGAACAGGCAACATCATCAGCATAAATTTCTAATTCTGGCTTAGCCAAAAAATTAGAGTTGTCATCTAACAGAAGGCCCTGAGATATCTGATATCCATCAGTTTTTTGCGCATCAGCCTTTACTAAAATTTTACCTTGGAATACACCAGTTGCTCCATTTCTAAGAACTTTCTTAAATACTTGCCTACTTTCGCAATTAACTGCGTCATGGGTGATAAATACAGTATCATCATGATGAAAACTTTCACCATCACCTGCAGTGGCACCTGCCACAGTTGCACGAGCATTATCACCAGTAAATTCTAAAACAGCATCATTTCTTGTGAGAGTTCCGTTTACAGTCATTGTAAAAGATTTAAAGATACTTTCTTTACCAAGACGACCGAAAATATGAGTAACAGTTTTGCGTTCATGATCCCTACCCTGAGTTCTAACATGATGAAAATCTGCATTATCAGCAACGTCTACCTCGAGAACTGAGTTAAAACGTGCTGCGCCAGCACCGCTCTCAAGTAAAGTAAATTGGGCATTACTCTCAATTTTGATGATATTATGAACTAATGCATCGGATGTTTCTGAGTTATGGATGTAACGAATTGCTAATGGTTTTTTGCATTTGTCAGTTATTCTAATAACTAAGCCTTCAGCAGCCATTGCTGTATTAAGTGCTGCAAGCGGACGTTTAACTGGCTTTTGACCATTTTTTTCTAAAGAACCAAATAAATCTTTTGCCCAATGAATATCTTTGGAAGTTGCATCAACAAGAGTTTCAATAGTAGCGCCTTCTAATATTAAATCGTCAGATTGTGACAGATCTAAAATACCATCTACAAATACTATTTTAACACGATCAATACTTTCGAACATTGGGGGTTCATCATTAGAAAACAAAGCCGCAGGCTCAGTTGGAATCATAGTTAACTTTTGAGGATTAGTATATTTCCAATATTCATCCCGTTTTGTTGGTACTCCAAAATCATTGAACGCCACCAGGGCTTCAGATCTAATGTTATTGGCCCAAGTAGCGCCATTAGGCTGTATAAAAAAGTCTGCAAGTGTATCAGAAATTTCATTTTTTCCTATTAATGAATTCATTTTTAAGCAACCTCTGCCAAAATATCTGCATACCCATTTTGCTCAACTTCAAGCGCCAATTCTGGACCACCAGTTTTAATAATCTTTCCATTTGCCATAATGTGTACGACATCAGGTTTGATATGATCTAACAGGCGCTGATAGTGAGTAATAACTAGAAAAGATCTTTTACCATCACGCAGTGCATTGACGCCTTCTGCAACAAGCTTCATGGCATCTACATCTAAACCAGAGTCAGTTTCATCCAAAACACACATTTTTGGTTCTAACATTGCCATTTGCAAAATTTCATTTCGTTTTTTTTCACCACCAGAAAAACCAACATTTACGGGACGCTTCAACATTTCTGCATCTATTTTTAATGATTTAGCTTTTTCACGAACAATTTTTAAGAATTCTCCAGCTGTTAATTCTTTTTCTCCACGAGCTTTTCTCTGGGCGTTAACAGCTGTGCGTAAGAAAGTCATATTACCAACCCCTGGTATCTCTACCGGATATTGAAAAGCTAAAAATAATCCAGCAGCGGCACGCTCTTCAGGATCCATATCCAGTAGGTTCTCACCATTTAATTCTGCAGAACCAGCAGTAACATTATATCCATCTTTACCAGCAAGAACGTATGAAGTTGTTGATTTTCCAGATCCGTTTGGCCCCATGATTGCATGAACTTCACCCTCACCAATATTTAAATCCACACCATTGAGAATTTGTTTATCTTCTTCTGCAAGTCCAACTTTTAAGTTTTTGATATTTAACATTTTTTATCCTACTGAGCCTTCAAGGCTTATTGCTACCAACGCTTGTGCTTCCATTGCAAATTCCATTGGCAATGCTTGTAATACTTCTTTACAGAAACCATTTACTACTAATGCTACTGCTTCTTCTTCATCCATGCCTCGTTGTCGACAATAAAACAACTGATCATCATCAACCTTGGATGTAGTTGCTTCATGTTCTACACGAGCTGTGTTATTTTTTACTTCGATATATGGAACTGTGTGAGCACCACATTTATCACCAATTAAGAGTGAGTCACATTGAGTGTAATTTCTGGCGTTTTCTGCTTTTGGGTGCATAGAAACCAGGCCTCGATATGTATTTTGTGCTTTCCCAGCTGAAATACCTTTTGAAACAATTCTAGATTTTGTATTTTTACCTAAATGTATCATCTTTGTACCAGTATCTGCTTGTTGCATATTATTTGCTATAGCAATGGAATAAAACTCACCTTGGCTTTCATTTCCGCGTAAAATACATGAAGGATACTTCCATGTTACTGCTGAACCAGTTTCAACTTGTGTCCACATAACTTTTGCTCTGTCACCACGGCAATCAGCTCTTTTTGTGACAAAGTTGTAAATCCCACCTTTTCCATTTTCGTCGCCTGGATACCAGTTTTGAACAGTAGAGTATTTTATCTCTGCATCTTCTTGTATTACCAATTCTACAACGGCTGCATGAAGCTGTGCCACATCACGCTGAGGAGCTGTACAGCCCTCTAAATATGATACTGATGAACCTTTTTCTGCAATAATTAATGTCCTCTCGAACTGTCCAGTGTTTTCAGCATTTATTCGAAAATATGTAGATAGTTCCATTGGGCATTTTACACCCTCAGGAATATAAACAAATGATCCATCTGAGAAGACCGCAGAATTTAATGTTGCATAGAAATTATCAGATTGCGGAACCACAGAACCAATATACTTCTTCACAAGGTCGGGATGCTCTTTTAATGCCTCTGAAATTGACATAAAAATAACTCCAGCATTTTTTAATTCTTTTTGAAATGTTGTTCCCACCGAAACTGAGTCAAAAACAGCATCAACAGCAACCTTTCGATCACCATCAGGAACTTCAACACCCGCTAAAAGAGCTTGTTCTTTTAACGGTATTCCTAATTTTTCATAGGTTTCTAGTAATTTTGGGTCTACTTCATCTAATGATTTAGGTTTATCTTCAGACATAGATTTTGGTCTTGCATAATAATATATATCCTGAAAATCTATTTTGGGATAATCGACCATAGCCCAATCAGGCTCTTTCATTTGTTTCCAACGTTCAAATGCCTGTAAGCGCCATTCCAGCATCCATTCTGGTTCATCATTCTTTTCAGAAATTAACCGAACTATATCCTCACTTAAACCCAATGGAGCATATTCAATTTCAACATCAGTTGAAAAGCCATATTTATACTTGCCACTCAATGACTTAACTGCTTCTACAGTTTCAGCTTCTACGCCATCTTTTGCTATCATATCAGTCATATAGTTCGTCCTTTAAGCAGTTTTTACTGCATATTTTTTGTATGCTTTACTCCAAGCATCTACAAAATTCATTACTTCATGTTCTGTTGTGCTAGGACCAAGTGAAATCCTTACTGCACTTGATGCGGTAATGTCATCATAGCCCATTGCGTTCAAGGCCTGACTTGATTTTACTTTTCCGCTAGAACAAGCAGATCCTGCAGATATGGCAAACCCAGCTAAATCCATATTCATAACTTGTGTTTCACCCTTCCACCCAGGTACTGAAAAATTACTAGTGTTAGGAAGCCTTTCAACATCCTTTCCTATGAAGATAGCGTCACTTGCTATATCGGCAATTCTCATTTCCATTTTATTTCTTAATTCAGAAACTTGCTCCCATACACCATCTGTTAGATCCTTTGCTGCAGCCAAAGCAGAAGCTCCAAAACCAATAATTCCATATAAGTTTTCGGTTCCAGATCTTCGACCCTGTTCTTGGCCTCCACCCTTGATGATCGATGTTGCATCTATGCCATCGGCTAAAATCAAGGCTCCAACTCCTTTAGGCCCACCAATTTTATGAGCAGAAAGAATTGCACTATCAACATCAAGCCAATTAAACGAAATAGGTAATTTACCAAAAGTTTGCACCTGATCACTCATAACAGCACCTTTGATATTCTCTCCTTGGCAAATGCCAGTTTCACTATTGGCACCCTGAAGGACAAATTCGTCAGCTTTTTCTACAATACCATCGCTATTAACAATAAGATTACTAATTCCATGTGATTTGACACATTCATGTTCAATATCAGAGCAGTTTAATCTTTTGTTATGCATCATCAAGCTTGCCGCTTCAGTAGCACCACTAGTCCAAATTATTCCATTAGGATCACAACCAAATGATTCCGATAATTGTAAACGAGCTTTTTCAATTAAACCCTTTACTAGCCTTCCTTCAAAATGAACACTTGAAGGGTTACCAATGATATCAAGGGAAGAAATCATAGCTTCACGTGCTTCTTTTCGCAATGGAGCAGTCGCATTCCAATCAAGATAAACACGCTTCATAATAAAAACAAACCAAATATAATCATATATTTAGACATTAAACCTAACTTTCATCAACAAGTTGAAAAAGGGATGGTACAGCAGGACATGGTGCAATTTGATTTTCTATTAGGTCTGATAATCTTGTTGCATGTAAATAAACGAACACTTGCGCTGATAGGCTTTCCCAAAGCCTATTACTTAATGACTGAGCTCTAGTGCCAGAGGATGCGCCAGAAACTCCTGCACCTTTTGAAAGAGCATTCATATCTTCATCAACTGCGGTTAAAATATCAGAAACACGAATTGCCTCAGCAGACTTAGCCAATTTGTACCCCCCACCTGGACCACGTACAGATGTTATTATTTCTTTTCGTCTTAGCTTCAGAAACAGTTGCTCTAAATAATTTAATGATATATTTTGACGATCAGATATTTCACCCAATGAAACCAAACCTTTTTCACCTTCAATTGCTAAGTCTACTAACGCAATCATGGCATATCTGCCTTTTGTGCTAAGTTTCATACTTCGAGAGCCCTATTTAGTTGACGAAACCTTACCAAATCCTTAGTCAGAGTGATTAGTAGGAAACTTAACCTCAATTTAGAACCATTCTAAAGTTACTGACCATTTTAGTCAACATTTGAAATGGTGAATAGAAGCAAACGTGAGAGAAGCAATAATATTATGCCAGAAGTAATTTTCCCAGGTCCAGATGGTCGCCTTGAAGGTAGATATCATCCACAAAAAACAAAAGATGCCCCAATAGCAATTTTATTACACCCACATCCACAATTTGGTGGGACTATGAATAACAAAGTAGTTTATAACCTACACTACGCATTTTATAATATGGGTTTTACTGTTCTAAGATTTAATTTTAGAGGTGTTGGACGCTCACAAGGAGAATATGATCAAGGTGTTGGAGAATTATCAGATGCAGCATCTGCATTAGATTATCTTCAAGCTATGAATCCAAATGCAAAACATTGTTGGGTTGCTGGTTTTAGCTTCGGAGCATGGATTGGTATGCAACTTCTTATGCGAAGACCAGAAATCTCTGGTTTTATTTCAGCAGCTCCGCCTGCAAATACATATGATTTTAGCTTCTTAGCCCCTTGTCCTGCTTCAGGATTGATAATTAATGGGTCATCTGACCGAGTTGTTCCACCTGTCGACGTTGAAGGACTGGTAGGAAAATTGCATGAACAAAAAGGTATCACTATTACACACGAAGTACTAGAAGGCTCTGGGCACTTTTTCGAGAATGATCACATGGATACTATGATTGGATCAGTCGACACTTATGTTAGGCGTAGATTAACAGAGAATACTAGATAATATTGCATTTCTTACGGTTGTGATATTTTCCCACCATAAGTGGGATTATCACAACCGGTTGTTGTGGGACTTGTTAATGGTAAATCATTGACTACCCTAGCTGCTAGATAGCCAAATGCTTGGGCTTCTAACATATCCCCATCCAAACCCTCCTCATCAACAGTTGTTACGGGATTTTCTAATCGCTTCTGTAAGGCTCTTATAATTGTGCGGTTTTTTCGCCCTCCTCCACAGATAAGCCAACGAGATGGAATTGATGGCAAATGTTTCTGAGCCGCAATAATTGCTTCAACGCATATTGCTGTTAATGTTGCAGCTCCATCCTCGTTTGATAAATCTGACACCAACTCTGATACCGTGGAAAAATCGTTTCTATCCAATGATTTAGGCGGTTTTTTATTGAAAAAATTTAAATTTAAAACGGTATCAACTATTTTTTTATTAATCTTTCCACGTTGAGCCAAATCCCCATTTACATCACATGACAAACCTAACCTAGAAAACATAAAATCATTTATAGGTGCGTTTGCAGGCCCAGTATCAAAGGCAATAACAGAGTTTTTTTCTTCAGGAAGATGCATGTTTGAATTTATTAAACTAATATTTCCCACACCACCTAGATTTACGAATGCAACCGTTTCTTTTATTTTTAGTAATTTTGCGCATGCAAAATGAAAAAATGGCGCTAAGGGCGCTCCCTGTCCGCCATTAATCATGTCAGGTGATCTAAAATCCCATATTACTTTTTTTCCAGATAGTTTAGCCAGTTCTTCACCGTCACCTAATTGAAAAGTTCTTCTCAGACTTGGATCATGATTTAGGGTTTGACCATGAAATCCTATTAAATCAGCTTCCGGAAAATGTTTAATTACATCAAGATGTGCATTTTGCACTATTTGCAATGCTTCATCTAAATTCGTATTTTCAGGCCAACTGTTAAGTTTAGCTTTGAGTACTGATTGTTCTTTTGAATTATAAGGTCGAAAATACGTTTTTTCAAACCTCACAATATTATTTCCATCTGTCAAACAAATAGCACCGTCAACACCATCTAGGGATGTACCAGACATTAATCCTAAGCACTTATAAATCATAAACTAACGTCTCCTACTTGCCACTCGCAAAATTGCCGCTAAAAGGGCTTATATATGTATAAATGAAAGCAAACCAATATGACTTACAACCCTAAATCAGAGTTTTTGCAAGAAATGCTATCTCGTGGCTTTTTGCAAGATTGTACGGATATACAAGGATTAGATGAAAAACTTCTTGAAGGTTGTATGCCTGCTTATATAGGCTTTGATGCAACTGCAGATAGTCTTCATATTGGCTCTTTAATTCAAATTATGATGTTACGATGGCTACAAAAAACAGGTCATAAACCAATTCCATTAATGGGCGGAGGCACAACTAAAATAGGTGATCCATCAGGTAAAGATGAAAGCCGACAGTTAATTACTACTGAAATAATTAATGAAAACATTAATGGAATACAAAAAGTTTTTGAAAAATATTTATCATTTGGGGATAATTCAAATGATGCAAAAATAATAAATAATGCTGAATGGTTAGACAAACTCAACTATATCGAATTTCTTAGAGATATTGGAAAACACTTTACTATAAATAGAATGATTTCAATGGAAAGTGTTAAGCTTCGACTTGATAGAGAACAACCGTTAACATTCTTAGAATTTAATTACATGTTACTTCAAGCATATGATTTTATGGAATTAAATAACCGTTATGATGTTTCCCTTCAAATGGGTGGGTCCGACCAATGGGGCAACATTGTAAACGGTATTGATCTAACAAGGCGATTAAATAAAAAATCAGTTTTTGGCCTCACAACACCATTATTGACTAAGGCAGATGGGTCCAAAATGGGAAAATCAGCTAATGGCGCCATATGGCTTAATTCAGATAAATTATCGCCATATGAATTTTGGCAATTTTGGAGGAATACCTTAGACGCTGATGTAGGTAAATTTTTAAAATTATTCACAGAATTACCAGTCTCAGAATGTGATCGTTTAGGATCACTGGAAGGACAGAACATAAACGAAGCTAAAATTATACTAGCTAATGAAGTAACAAAGATGTGTCATGGCGAAGAAGCAGCAATAAGTTCAGAAAAAACTGCGCATAAAGTGTTTACAGAAGATAGTTCTGACGAAAACCTTCCAACCTTAGAAATACTAAATACTGAAATAATAGATGGTATTAGCTTCACTCAAGCGCTGGTTAGAACTGGACTTGTCTCTTCTGGCAAAGAGGCGAAGCGTATAATTGCTGGAGGCGGCGCTAGACTTAATGATCAAGTAATTAATGATGCAGGCTTTATGCTATATGCTGCTGACTTGCAGAAAACTCCAAAAATTAGTGCATCTAAAAAGAAGCACGCATTAATAAAAGTTATTTAAATTTCAATTCTTAATATTCATTATATTAAGAATTTGGAGTTTGAAACGCTAGCCAAATAATTTTCTGGCTAGCGTAAATTATTATTTATCTGCCTTTATCCAAACTTTTTTCATAATATCTGGATCTATAACTGACCCATTATCACTCATTGCGCCACGTTTAATAGAGTTTACCACGTCTTGCCCTTTGATTACATTACCAATAACCGTGTAATTTCCGTCTAAATTCGGGCTACTATTAAACATTATGAAAAACTGAGAATTAGCTGAGTTTGGATTTTGTGCTCTAGCCATTCCAACAGTCCCTTTTTCATATTTTAAAGTACTGAATTCAGCGTCCAAGTCTGGGTAATTAGAACCTCCTTGGCCTGCATATCGACGCTTATATCCTTCAACCTTACCAAATTTCACATCTCCAGTTTGAGCCATAAAACCATCAATTACACGGTGAAAAACTACATCGTTATATAAACCATCTCTTGCTAATATTTTGATGCGTTCAACATGTAGTGGGGCGACATTAGGCAATAATTGAATTTCAATTATTCCATTTGCTTCACCTTCAACTTCGATTACCATTATGTTTTCAGGATCAGCAGCATACACAGTGTTTGCAAAAACTGAAAAAAGCAAAATTACGTAAAGTATTAATGATTTGATCATAAATCTGACGCTACTTTCACAGAAATCATTCTATCTGGAGCGTGTGGAGGTTCTCCTCTAACAATCGCATCGACATGTTCCATACCTGAAGTCACGCGGCCGTATACTGTGTATTGGCCATTAAGGAAATTATTATCACTAAAATTGATAAAAAATTGAGAATTAGCTGAATCAGGGCTTGCCGATCTAGCTGCACCTATGGTTCCACGATCGTGAGGCAGTTTTGAAAATTCAGCAGGTAAATTTGGTAGACTAGAGCCACCAGTTCCTGCAGAACTTAGATTAAAACCATCTTCCATATCTCCATTCTGGACATCACCAGTTTGTGCCATAAAACCATCTATAACTCTATGAAAACATACATTATCATATTGACCTGATCTTGCGAGCTCTTTCATTCTAGCACAGTGAAGTGGTGCCACATCAGGCAGTAAAGTGATATGTACTGGCCCATCTTTTAGTTCAATTATAATTGTATTTTCAAGATCTTGATTATCTGACATTTTTTCGCCTTTTAAGTTATAGATTAATATTTATTTAAATTTACTTTTAGTAAACATAAAGATCAAAAGTTATACTTTATGTTTAAATTTTTCTTTTAATGAAGTTTCAACACCTGGTGTGACAAATTTCGATACGTCACCATTTAATCTTGCTATTTCTTTTACTAGCCTAGAAGCAATGGCTTGGTGTTTTGCTTCAGCCATTAAAAAAGTTGTTTCAATATTATCATTCATTGCTCTATTCATGCCAACTAACTGATATTCATATTCAAAATCAGATACAGCTCTTAATCCTCTAATTATAATTTGCGCACCTACTTCTGTAGCTTTATCAATTAAAAGGTTTTCAAAGGGCTCTACAATTATATTTGTTTCATTATGTTCAAATTTTGAAAGATTTCTCTCAATCATCTCAACACGCTCTTCAAGTGAAAATAACGGGTTTTTATCTCTATTAATTGCCACACCAATTACTAATTTATCAACTAAAACGCATGCGCGTTTAATGATATCCAAATGGCCTCGAGTTATGGGGTCAAATGTTCCAGGATAAAGACCAATACGCATAATAAACCTCGGATAAACAATTTGAAATTATATTGTAAAAATTACATTTAATATCTACATTAATATAAATTTAATACAAACAGTTTAGTTTGAATACAATATTCAATATTTTGTTTCGTCTTTTATAAAAGAGGGTAATAATTAAATCATATCTTTTAGATAAAAACCTGTATAACTTTCCAAAGAACTTGCAACAGCTTCAGGTGTGCCAAATGCAACTATTTCACCACCTCCATCTCCACCTTCTGGTCCAATATCTATAATATGATCAGCTGTTTTTATAACATCTAAATTATGTTCAATAACAATTACCGTATTACCTTGCTCAACAAGTTCATGAAGAACTTCTAATAGCTTCCTAACATCTTCAAAGTGTAGTCCAGTGGTTGGTTCATCTAATATATAGAGTGTTCTACCTGTAGATCTTTTAGCTAATTCTTTAGATAATTTGACACGTTGAGCTTCACCTCCAGATAGTGTCGTAGCAGATTGCCCTACTTTTATATATCCTAGGCCTACTCGCATCAAAGCAGTCATTTTATCTCTGATACTAGGAACAGCTTTAAAAAAATCTTCAGCATCTTCAACAGTCATATCTAGTATATCTGCTATACTTTTTCCTTTGAATAAAACTTCTAAAGTTTCTCGATTATAACGCTTTCCCTTACATGTTTCGCATTCAACATAAACGTCCGGAAGAAAATGCATTTCAATTTTTATCAATCCATCACCCTGACAGGATTCACACCTTCCACCTTTTACATTGAAGCTAAATCTACCTGGTTTGTAACCCCTTGTTTTTGCCTCAGGTAAGCCTGCAAACCACTCTCTGATAGGTGTAAATGCACCTGTATACGTAGCTGGATTTGATCTTGGGGTTCTACCAATTGCCCTTTGATCTATGTCAATTACTTTATCTAGATATGTTAGCCCTTTAACTTCATCACAAGGTGCAGGAGTTTGTTTAGCACCATTAAGCCTCATGGAAGCTGTCTTAAATAATGTTTCAATAGTAAGTGTTGATTTACCACCACCTGAAACACCTGTAACGCACGTAAAAGTAGCCAATGGAAAAGATGCATTAATGCCTTTTAAATTGTTTCCTGTCGCATTTGTAATTTGTATATTCTTACCATTACCTTTTCGCCTTTTGGAAGGTATGTTAATCTTCCGCGAACCACTTAAGTATTGACCAGTTATGGATTTTTTATTTTTTATAATTTGATTTGGAGTACCTTTGGCAATAATATTGCCACCATGAACACCCGCACCAGGACCTATATCCAAAACAAAGTCTGCACTTCTGACAGCTTCTTCATCATGTTCAACCACAATAACAGTGTTTCCTTGATCTCGAAGATTTTTAAGAGTTTCTAATAAACGACCATTATCGCGCTGATGCAAACCAATTGAAGGTTCATCTAGTACATATAGCACGCCTGTTAAACCTGAGCCAATTTGACTGGCTAACCTTATTCTCTGACTCTCGCCACCTGATAAAGTACCAGAAAAACGAGAGAGTGTTAAATAGTTCAATCCAACGTTTACTAAGAAACCTAACCGTTCGCGTATTTCTTTTAAAATAGCATGAGCAATTGCATTTTTTTGAATTGATAAATTTTCTGGTATGGATGAAATCCATTCAAGAGCATCACTAATTGACATTTGAACAGCAAGTCCAACATGTATACCTGATATTTTTACAGCCAATGCCTCAGGCCTTAGTCTAAACCCATCACATGTCCCACAGCTTCTATTGTTCTGATACCGTTCAAATTCTTCTCTTACCCAATTACTATCAGTTTCTCTATAGCGTCTTTCCATATTAGGAATAACACCTTCAAATTTTCTAGTAACTTCATAAACCCGGCCACCATCATCATATCTAAATTTTATTTCATCACTTCCGGATCCATATAGCATTAATTTCTTAATTTTTTCAGGAAGATCAAACCATTTTGCAATAGTGTTAAAATTATAATGATTTGCCAATGATTCAATGGTTTGTCGGTAATAAGGAGATTTACCCTTTGCCCATGGAGCCAAAGCACCATCGTAAAGTGTTAAATTAGGATCTGGAACTACAAGTCTTTCATCAAAAAATAACTCAACACCTAATCCGTCACATTCAGGACAAGCACCAACTGGAGCATTAAAAGAAAATAACCTTGGCTCAATTTCTGGAATGGTGAAGCCACTATCAGGGCAAGCAAATTTTTCTGAGAACGTTATACGTTCTGGATTTTCATCATTTGAAGCAATTTCTAATATAGTAATTCCATCTGCAAGATCGAGAGAAGTTCTGAAACTGTCCGCTAATCTTTGCTCTATATCCTTCTTGATGACAATTCTATCAACGACGACATCAATATTATGTCTAAATTTCTTATCTAATTCAGGGACTTCATCTAAATCGTAGAATTTTCCGTTTACTTTTGTTCTTTGAAAACCCTGTTTTTTCAATTCTTTGAATTCTTTTTTATACTCACCTTTTCTATCTCTAACGATTGGTGCCAAAAGATATGCACGCGTACCCATTTCCATCGTCATAACGCGATCTACCATTTCAGAAATTTGCTGAGCTTCAATTGGTTTACCAGTTGAAGGAGAATATGGTGTACCCACTCTTGCAAAAAGCAATCGCATATAATCATAAATTTCAGTCACTGTTCCAACAGTAGATCTTGGATTTTTTGAAGTAGTTTTTTGTTCAATTGAAATTGCTGGAGACAGCCCTGAAATATGATCAACATCAGGTTTTTGCATCATATCAAGAAATTGCCGAGCATATGCGGAAAGGCTTTCAACATATCTGCGTTGCCCTTCAGCATATATTGTATCAAAAGCTAGAGAAGATTTCCCTGAACCTGAAAGACCAGTTATCACAACTAATTTATCTCGAGGGATATCTACATCAATTGATTTTAAATTATGCTCACGTGCGCCACGTATTTCAATTTTTTTTAATTCAGTCATGATAATGCCTTAATTTCATATATGATATCTAAGGCATCTTTAATAATAAGCTATAGTTTTTTTATAAAATTTAAATATGTTTGAAAATTCAAAGTATTATAAAAAAAATAGATATTTAAGGTTTTTTACCTTTTATTCGCCTATCAAGACAGTATGCTTTAAATAGCATTAAAAATTTAGAGATTCGACGAGGATAAATATGGCAGGTTCATTAAATAAAGTTATGATAATTGGTAATTTAGGCGCAGATCCTGAAGTACGGACATTTCAAAATGGTGGAAAAGTTTGCAATCTTCGAATAGCTACTTCCGATAGGTGGAGAGACAAAAATACTGGCGAAAATCGTGAAAAAACAGAATGGCACACTGTAGCAATCTTTGCTGAGGGTCTTGTTAGAATTTGTGAACAATATTTGAAAAAAGGTTCCAAAGTTTTCATCGAAGGCGCTTTACAAACCAGGAAATGGCAAGATCAATCTGGAAATGACAGATATTCTACTGAAGTCGTAATTCAAAATTATGGTGGAACACTTACAATGCTTGATGGAAGATCTGGAGGCGAAAATGCTTCAGGTCCTTCATATAATATTACTGGTAGTGGTGGGAACAATTCAAGTTCGAGCTCTTTTGATCAAGGAAGCCAATCCATGCCGAGCCCAAGTGATCTTGATGATGATATTCCTTTCTAGATAATATAATTTTTCTTATTATCGTTCTGTTTTCATGTTTTTAAGCGATTTATATAAAATTACGGCATTAAAAATGTCGTTTTTTAATACGATTTATTTTTATATTTGTCATCTCCTTTAAAAAATTGGAAGGATCAGATAATGAAAATTGGTTTTATTGGCTTAGGAAATGTTGGCGGTAAACTCGCAGGCTCCCTTTTAAGAAACAATGTGGAATTATATGTTCGAGATTTGAATGCAGATCTTGTTAAGAAATTTACGAATATGGGTGCTAAAACTTGTATAGACAATAGAACACTCATGGAAAAATGTGATGCTGTAATTACCTGTTTACCATCACCAGCTGCTTCAGCTTCAGTTATGGAAGATAAAGACGGATTATTAGAAGGCATGAAACCAGGCAAAATTTGGATGGAAATGTCGACAACAGATCAGAATGAAGTAGTAAGAATAGGTAAATTAATATCAGCAAAATCTGGATTTGCAGTTGATTGCCCAGTTTCAGGTGGATGTCATCGAGCAGATACTGGTAATATTGCTATATTTGCTGGTTGTGAAAGAAAAATATTTGAATCCATTTTACCATTATTAAAAAAAATGGGCCGAAGAATATTACATACTGGCGAGCTAGGATCAGCATCAGTTCTGAAGGTTGTAACTAATTATTTAGCGACAGCTAACTTAGTGTCATGTGCTGAAGCATTAGTTACCTGTAAAGCAGCTGGTATGGATTTAAGTACATCATATGAAGCAATTAAAATAAGTTCAGGCAATTCATTTGTACATGAAACTGAAAGTCAGGTAATACTCAATGGCTCAAGAGATATAAGCTTCACAATGGACTTAGTTGCAAAAGATATTGGGCTTTTCCAAAATATTGCAGAGAAACACAATGTACCTCTGGAAATATCACCATTGTTAAATACTATTTTTGAGGATGGAATAAAAAAATATGGCACACGTGAGTGGTCACCAAACATAATTAGGCGCCTTGAAGATGCAACTGGCTTAAATGTACTTGCTGAGGGATTCCCCTCCGAAATGACAGATAATGAAGCAGAAGAAGCTGGATATGAGGTTATACCAAAATCTTAAGTATTTTTAGATTAACAATGCGATTTAATATACTGATTTATAATAAATAAAATGAAAATCTTATAATTTCACTTAAAAATACCAATAAGACACTACAAGTTGCGTTTTATTACAATATATGTTATAAATTATACAAAATATAGCAGGTAGAATTAAAGTGACTGATGAAATAAAAACGCCAACAGATGATACCCCTGAAATACCATCATATGATGGTCCTCAGATATCAATAGAAGAGGAAATGAAAACCTCTTATTTAGATTATGCAATGTCAGTTATTGTAAGTCGCGCAATACCAGATTTGCGAGATGGGTTAAAACCTGTTCACCGTAGAATTCTCTATGCAATGCATGAAAACGGGTACACACACAATAAATCTTACAGGAAGTCTGCAAAATCAGTTGGTGATGTAATGGGGAGCTATCACCCACATGGTGATAGCGCTATTTATGACGCACTTGTGCGTATGGCTCAAGATTTTTCAATGTCTTTACCATTAATAGATGGACAAGGTAACTTCGGATCAATGGATGGCGATAACGCTGCTGCAATGCGCTATACTGAAGCTCGGTTAGACAAACCATCTGAATATTTACTTTTAGATATTGATAAAAATACTGTTAATTTTCAAGATAACTACGATGGAAAAGAATCTGAACCTACAGTACTTCCCGCTCGTTATCCAAATATGCTCGTGAATGGTGCTGGTGGAATTGCAGTGGGTATGGCTACGAATATTCCTCCTCATAATCTTGGTGAGGTTATTGATGCAACATTAGCATTAATAGATAACCCAGAACTAACAAGTTCTGATTTGATGGAATATGTGCCAGCTCCAGATTTTCCGACTGGTGCAGTAATATTAGGGCGTTCTGGAGCAGTTAAGGCTTACAACGAAGGACGTGGGTCAGTTATCATTAGAGCTAAAACACGCGTAGAGGAAATACGCGCTGGTCGATATGCAATAATCATCGATGAAATTCCATATCAAGTTAACAAAGCATCAATGATTGAAAAGATTGCTGAACTATCTCGAGACAAAAAAATTGAAGGTATTTCACATGTTCAAGACGAATCTGATCGAGTTGGAGTTAGAGTTGTCGTTGAATTGAAGCGTGATGCAACAGCTGAAGTTGTTTTAAATCAACTTTTTAGATTTACACCGCTGCAAACATCATTTGGATGCAATATGTTAGCACTAAATGGCGGAAAACCCGAACAATTAACATTATACAAATTCCTGAGTTATTTTATTAGCTTTAGAGAAGAAGTTGTAGCAAGGCGTACAGCGTTCGAATTGAATAAAGCACGTGAACGAAGCCATATACTTTGTGGCCTAGCTGTAGCCGTATCTAATGTAGATGAAATAGTTGCAACTATTAGAGGATCAAATGATCCAGCAGAAGCTCGTGAAAAACTTATGACGCGCCGTTGGCCTGCAGCAGATATATCTCAATATATTTCATTAATAGATGACCCAAGCCATACTTTAAACGAAGACAAATCTTATAACCTTTCTGAAACTCAAGCACGCGCCATTTTAGAGCTTCGCCTCCAAAGGCTTACAGCTATGGGTGTAAAAGAAGTGACTGATGAATTAGAAGAACTTGCAGGTAAAATTCAGAACTATTTAGAAATTTTACGTTCAAGAGATCGTATTATGTCTATAATCTCAGACGAATTGAAAGAAGTACATGAAAAATTTGCTGTACCTCGCCGGACTGAGATAATTGAATGGGCTGGTGATATGGATGACGAAGATCTTATCGAAAAAGAAGATATGGTCGTTACAATAACTAATTCTGGATATATTAAGCGAACAAATTTAGCTGAATTTAGAGAACAAAAACGTGGTGGCAAAGGCATTCAAGGTATGTCCACAAAAGATGAAGATTTCGTCACAAATATGTTTGTAGCTAATACACATACTGCATTACTGTTCTTCACAACAGATGGAATGGTTTATAAACTTAAAACTTGGCGATTACCTTTAGGTGGGCGCAATGCAAAAGGTAAGGCAATTGTAAACATTCTTCCAATTGATACAGGGGTTTCTATTGCGGCACTAATGCCAATTGATGCTCCTGATGAAGAATGGGGCAATCTTCAAATTGTTTTTGCGACTGATGCTGGCGGAGTAAGAAGAAACGCACTGTCTGATTTTACAAATGTAAAATCAAACGGCAAAATTGCGATGAAGCTACCAGAAGGTGTTTCGATAGTTAATGTTCGCATTGCAACTGAAAGTGACGATTTCTTACTTACCACATCACTAGGAAAAGCTATTCGCTTCCCTACAACTGACGTGCGAGTATTTAAAGGAAGAGATTCAACAGGTGTTAGAGGTATTAAACTTGCTCCAGGAGATAAGGTAGTTTCTATGGCAGTCATTAGGCATGTTAATGCATCATCAGATGAAAGAACGGCTTATTTTAAAATGCGAAGGGCACTTTCAGAAGATGAAACACCTAATAATGATATTAGCCAAGAACGATATAATGAATTATCCGAACTTGAAGATTGGATTTTAATCATTACTTCTGGTGGTTTTGGCAAAAGATCTTCAGCACATGAATATCGAGTATCTGGTCGTGGTGGTCAAGGAGTTGCTGCTGCAAACCTAGATAGAAGAGATGATACTGTTGTTGCAGCATTTACCGTACACGAAGAAGATCAAATCATGCTGGCCACATCAACCGGGCAGTCAATAAGATGTCCAGTTTCTGGAATTTCATTACAAGGCAGATCTTCATCAGGAGTGACTGTATTTAACACTAAAGATGGTGAAAAAGTTGTTTCTGTTGCATATATTGCTGACACAGAAGATAGTGATGTCTCTGATGATGGCATAACTATAATAGATGAAAATACATAACAAAAATGAGCCAAAATATATTGGCTCGTTTTTTTACTTAATCGAAATAGATCAAAAAAATGATTAAACCTATACACATAGTCGGCGGCGGCATGGCTGGATCAGAAGCAGCTTGGCAGATAGTTTCTGCTGGAATACCTGTTATAATTCATGAAATGCGACCAAGTGTTGAAACATTTGCACATCAAACTCATGATCTAGCAGAACTTGTTTGTTCAAATTCATTTAGGTCTGATGATGATGAATCAAATGCTGTTGGATTACTTCATTGGGAAATGCGATCTGCAAATTCTATTATTATGGAAATGGGTGACAAACATGCCCTACCAGCTGGATCTGCATTGGCTGTAGACAGAGAAGCTTTTTCTGCTTCAGTCACTAAAAAGATTACTAATCATCCCCTAGTCACAATCGACAGGAGTGAAATTCATAATTTGCCACCAGAAAACTGGGGTCATACAATTATTGCGACTGGTCCATTAACATCCAAAAGCTTGGCAAATGATATTTTAGAAAACACTGACCAAAAATCATTGGCTTTTTTTGATGCAATTGCACCAATTGTATTTGCAGATAGTATCGATATGTCAAAAGCATGGATGCAATCACGTTATGATAAAGGTGAAACTGATGAAGAGCGAACAGCATATCTAAATTGTCCAATGGATAAAGAGACATATGATAATTTCATCGATGCTTTATTAGATTCTGAAAAAACAGAATTTAAAGATTGGGAAAAGGACACACCATATTTTGATGGTTGTTTGCCAATTGAAGTCATGGCCGAAAGAGGTAAAGAAACGCTTAGGTGGGGGCCGATGAAACCTGTAGGTTTAACCAATCCTCATCAGCCTACAATCAAAGCACATGCAGTTGTTCAATTGCGCAGAGATAATGCACTTGGAACTCTTTTCAATATTGTAGGCTTTCAAACCAAAATGAAATATAGTGAGCAAACACGAGTACTTTCTATGATACCAGGTCTTGAAAATGCTAAATTTGCAAGACTAGGAGGGATTCATCGCAATACTTTTATAAATTCTCCTTTATTACTTGATGATCAGATGAGATTAAAAACACGGCCAAATATTAGATTCGCAGGACAAATAACTGGTGTTGAAGGTTATGTTGAAAGTGCTGCAATGGGTTTGCTAGCAGGAAGGCTAGCAGTCGCCGAAAGTACAGGTAAAAATATTAAAAGCCCACCCAATACAACTGCAATGGGTGCTTTAATTAGTCACATCACAGGTGGCGCTGACGCAAAAACCTTTCAGCCAATGAATGTTAATTTTGGATTATTTCCACCTGTTGAAAATGTGAAAGGTGGCCGTCGCAATCGAAAAGATCGTTATAAAGCTTATACTGATAGAGCGAAGAATGATTGGACTTCATGGTTAAATAATACTTAAATTATTATCATGGATTTGAATAAAAGATGAAAATAGAAAGATTTGCCCCTTCTCCCACAGGATTATTGCATCTTGGGCATGCTTATTCTGCATTACTCGCCTACAGTTCTGCAGTCCAATCAGGTGGTAAATTACTGTTGCGAATAGAGGATATAGATCAGGTCAGATGTAGAGAAATATATGTTGATCAAATATTAGATGATTTGAAATGGCTTGGAATTAAATACGAAACACCAATATTAAAACAATCGTCAAGATTTCCTGATTATGAAAAAACACTTCAAAGCTTATGGAATAACAACTATTTATTTTCATGTGATTGCTCCAGAAAAGATATAAATATTGCTTCGGCTCCTAACGAAACGCCATTGTTTGGCCCAGATGGTATCATTTATCCAAATACATGCTTGAATAAACTTAAAACAAAAAAAATGCCTGAAACGGCACTTAGATTAAATTTATATAATTTGGATAAAGATAACTTTTCTTTTTTTGATGAGGCTTATGGAAAAATATCATTTACAAAAGAAGAAGCAATTAACCAAATAGGATCAGTTATTTTGGCGCGAAAAGATATTGGCATATCCTACCATCTTTCTGTAGTTTTAGACGATGCTTTTCAAGGTATAACTCATGTCACTCGTGGTGAAGATTTATTAGATGCAACAAAGATTCATGTCATCTTACAACATATATTAAAGTTACCTACCCCGGTTTATCATCACCATAAACTCATTAAAGATGAATTTGGTAAGAGACTTGCTAAACGAGATGACGCAAGATCCATAAAAAGTTATAGAGAATCCGGATACTTACTTAAACAAATATCTAAAATGCTAAATTAAGTTTCAGGATTTAATATAATATTTTCTGAACCTTCTTCTAATTCAGTGTAGAAGCAATTTCTCCTATTGGTATGACAAGCTGGTCCCTCAGGAGTAACTAACAACAAAATACAGTCTCGATCGCAGTCAAATCGCACTTTATCTACTTTTTGTGTATTTCCTGAAGTCAAACCTTTTACCCAAAGACACTTTCTTGATCTTGACCAAAAAGTTGCTAAATTTGTTTCAAACGTTTTTTCTAATGATAATTTATTCATCCATGCAACCATAAGAACTTCAAGTGTTGTTGTGTCCTGCACAACTGCCGGAATTAAACCATTATCGTCAAATTTAAGTGACGAAATATCAAATTTAGCCATTTGTAGTTCCTTTGCCTTTTATCTTTAATTTACATGATCTAATAAGATATAAATCGTAATAATGAATGTTAAGTAATATGTCTGATAATTCTGAAATGATAGACCTTTATTCAAAAAGAATCCTGGAATTTGCAGGAAATATTCCATTTACAACCCCCCTAGAAATATATTCAGGGACTGCATCAAGACGTTCACCTATGTGTGGTTCAAATTTACAAGTTTGGATTAATGTAAATGAAGGTAAAATTACTGACTTTAGCCACGATGTAAAAACATGTGCATTAGGCCAAGCTTCATCTTCAATAATAGCAGAAAAAATTATAGGATTAGGAATTGATCAAGTTAAACTCGGCCGCGATCAATTATATAATATGCTGACTAAAAATGGACCAATACCTCAAAAACCATTTGAAAATTTAGAGGTATTGATACCTGCTATAACTTATAAAAACAGACACGCATCAATTATGCTTAGTTTTGAAGCTATTATAGATGCATTTTCAAATATAAAAAATATTTAAATTTCCAAGTTTTTGTACATTAATTTAATGCTCTAACCTACTGATAGTAATTTAATATACTCATCTGCTCCCATTATATATAACAAATTACGTAATGCTTTTCCTTGTTGACTATTTAATGATGGGTCATTTGTCATAATTAGCCGTGCTTCATCTTTTGCCATTTCCATTAAATGTGACTGAGTTTCAATATCAGCCATTCTAAATTTTGGCAAACCAGATTGAGAAACACCTAAAACATCACCTGCTCCTCGTAACTTGAGGTCAACATTAGCAATTTTAAATCCATCATTAGTTTCACGAATTGCCTCTAACCTTTTCTTAGCAGTTTTACCCAGTGGTGGTTCATATATCATCAAACAAGTAGAAGCATCAGCTCCCCTTCCCACACGCCCACGTAATTGATGTAGTTGACTCAAACCAAATCTTTCTGAGTGTTCGATGACAATTATTGTGGCATTTGGGACATCAACGCCAACTTCTATTACAGTTGTAGCCACCAGGATTTTAATTTTATTGTCAACAAAATCTGACATCACTCTATCTTTTTCTTCACCAGACATTTTGCCATGTACTAAACCAATATTATTTTTGCCTAATACTTTTGAAAGATTATTTGCTCGGTCTTCAGCTGATGTTAATTCAAGAAATTCACTCTCCTCAACCAATGGGCAGACCCAATATATTTGATTGCCAGTTTCAATAGCTACTTTTAGGCGATCGATTACTTCCAGAATTCTTGAACTTGAAACCATAACAGTGTTGATTGGCTTTCGCCCAATCGGCTTTTCATCCACTTCAGACAGTTCCATATCACCATAATTTGTTAATGCTAATGATCGAGGAATAGGAGTTGCTGTCATTATTAAAATGTCAACTGCATCTCCCTTATTACCAAGATCCATACGTTGTCGAACACCAAAGCGATGCTGTTCATCTATAATTGCTAATCTAAGATCATTATATTTTATACTTTCTTGAAAGACAGCATGCGTACCTACAATAATCTGTATTTTTCCAGTAGCTATTGCTTCAATTTTAGATTTACGTTCTTTGCCTTTGTCACGCCCTGATAAACTTTCAAGAACGATACCTGCCTTTTCAGCTAATGGCTTTAATGTATCTTCATGCTGCTTTGTTAAAATCTCAGTTGGCGCCATTATGACCGCTTGACCACCTGCTTCAATCGCAGTGACCATACATAAAAAAGCTATAAGAGTTTTACCGGAACCAACATCGCCTTGTAAAAGCCTATTCATACGAAAAGGTTCGGACATATCATTTCGAATTTCCTCAATAACTCTTTTCTGTGCATTAGTTAATTCAAATGGTATGAATTCCATTACTTTTTTGGATAAAGATTTATTTCCTATATTTTTTATGCCTTTAGATTTTCTATAATTTTCCCTTGCTATTGCAAGAGTTAGTTGGTGTGCCAACATTTCATCATATGCTAATCTTAATCGATTAGGTGAATCAAAAGTTATATGATTTATGTTTTTTGGCTCATGCGCATTCTTTAAAGCATTAACCCAAGTTGGCCACGCAAACTTATTGATGATAGATGGACTTATCCATTCATTTATCATCGGAAGCAGATTTAAAGCTTGCCTAGTCGCTTTTGATAACGTTTTTTGAGTAACCCCTGCAGATAAAGAATAAATTGGCTCTAAAGTAGGAATTTGCGCTTCATTACCAGGTTTAAATACATAATCTGGATGCGTAATTTGTGCTTTCCCATCAAAATACTCTAATTTACCTGAAATAAGTACCTTTTCTCCAATAGGAAATAAATCCCACAACCAATTTTTTCTTGCATGGAAGAAAACTAACTGAAATGATGCTTTAGCATCACTCACATTTATTTTATATGGCCTATTTTTTTGTTGATTTTCAAGATGCTCATCAACAATTATTTCAATAATAATTATATCATTATTAATTGCGTCAAGAACTGTTTCAATTTTATTTCTCATTAAAAGTGAATGCGGCAAAGTAAATAAAAGGTCGCGTGGTGAATTTATATTTAATTTAGACAGATTGATTGCAATTTTTGGCCCTATTCCTGTAAATTGCGTTAATTGCCCAAATAATGGGAAAAGTATCTCAGGTCTACTTGGCATCTGAAAGATTATTCAAATTTATTAGCTTCAACCATTCGGATTCAGATAACACTTTTACTCCCAATTCGATTGCTTTTTTTTCTTTAGAGCCAGCCCCGGGACCTGAAACAACAAGATCTGTTTTTTTAGAAACTGAACCTGAAACTTTTGCTCCAAATTTTTCAGCAGAAATTTTAGCTTCAGATCGTGTCATAAGCTCTAAACTTCCTGTGAATACAACAACCATACCTTCAAGAGGACTGCCTGAAACTATATTTTCTATTTCATTTTCAATAACAAGTTCTTCAACTAAATTATCTATTATCTGACGTTGAGCTGGATTATTAAAAATCTGTACAACAGCTTTAGCTAATATTTCGCCCACGCCATCAATAGACATCAAGTCAGACCAACTTGAGCCTTCTAAACTTTTAGCCTCATTCATCGATTTTTTTAAGTTATCAAATGATTTATAATGTTTAGATAAAAGCGTAGCAGAAGTTTCACCAACATGGCGTATTCCAAGAGCATAAAGCATTTTATTTAATGGTATTGTACGTTTAGATTCAATTGCATTAAATAAGTTATTAGCTGATTTTTGGCCCCAACCATCCCTGTTTTCTAGACGTTTAATCCCATTCTCATACCGCAACTTTAATTTAAAAATATCAGCAGGCTCTTTCACCCATCCCAATTGATAAAATTGTTCTATTTGTTTATTTCCTAGTCCATCTATATCAAAAGCACCTCTAGAAACAAAATGTGCTAATCCTTGAACCGCTTGCGCAGGACAGGTTATTCCACCGATACATCTTGCAACACTGTCACCTTCAATGCGTTCACTTGGGCTACTACATTCGGGGCAAAAGGATGGAAATGTATAAGGCTTACTTGTCGATATTCGCTTAGAAACATCAACATCACTTATCTTTGGAATAACGTCACCGGCTCGATATACATAAACCCAATCACCTTCACGAATATCATTACCACCCCTTATAATATTACCTTTGGAATCTTTTCCTTTTATATAGTCTTCATTATGAAGGGTTGCATTTGAAACTATAACCCCACCTACATTTACAGGCTTTAGACGAGCAACTGGGGATAATGCACCAGTTCTGCCAACTTGGATTTCAATGGATTCCAACCAAGTTTGGGCGATTTCAGCTGGAAATTTATGAGCTATGGCCCACCTAGGTGTAGTAGATCTGAAACCTAGTCTATCTTGATATGATAGATTATCAACTTTGTACACAACGCCATCTATATCATATCCAAGATCAGCTCTTTTATTAGATATGTTATCATAATGGCTTATAAGCTCTTTTGGCCCATAACATTTTTTGGTTAAGTCGTTTGTTGAAAATCCAAATTTCCTCAGTCTATCGATTGCATTATATTGTGTATCAGAAATTGGTGTAGATACTTCTCCCCATGCATATGCATAAAATTTTAGAGGTCTCGATGCTGTAACCTTACTATCAAGTTGTCGTAATGATCCAGCAGCAGCGTTTCTTGGGTTAGAAAATATTTTAGCATCAATATTTTTTTGCTTTATATTTAATTCATTAAAGTCGTTGAGACTCATATAAACCTCACCCCTAATTTCTAAAATACTGGGTGCATTATGAATATATTTTGGAATATTTTGAATTGTAATAGCATTCTCTGTTACGTTTTCACCAACTTCACCATCTCCACGTGTCGTGGCTTGAAATAACTTACCATCAATGTATTTTAACGATAATGATAGCCCATCAATTTTTGGTTCTGCAACATATGATATAACTCTATCTTCAAAACCAAGGATTTTTTTAACCCTTTGATCAAAATCAATTATATCTTGTTCATCGAAACCATTTGCTAAAGATAGCATTTTTACTGTGTGTTTTATCTTTTTAAATGTGCTTGAAGGTTTTGAGCCTATTTTATCACTTACACTATTTTTTAGTTTTAAATTTGGAAATCTTGATTCAATATCTAAATTTCTTTTTTTTAAAGTATCATATTCTGCGTCAGACAAGATAGGCGCATCATTAGAATAATAGTCACTATTAGCTCTATCTAATATTTCATTTAAGCGAATAAGCTCTTTTTCTGCCTGCATTTTGTCTAATTTTTCTACAGGATGATCTTCTGACATTAGCAAACCTATGTACATATTATATTACAAAATTTAAAGTCTAGACAGCTAAGCGTAAAGGATAAACTAAAAAAAAGGATATTTATTTTTAGAGATTTTATTTAATAAAAAACTATTTATAGCTTGAGAGTAATAAAGATTTTACTATAAGCAAAAAAAATGGACAAAATTATGATACAAAACACAAAAGCTCTCAATTCAATGGGCTTTGCTAAAGATCCCAAGGATACCCGTGTGCTTGTAGCTATGTCTGGAGGAGTAGATAGCTCTGTTGTTGCTGCTATGTTATCTGAAGAAGGATATGATGTTGTAGGCGTAACTCTGCAACTTTATGACCATGGTGCAGCATTAGCCAAAAAAGGTGCTTGTTGTGCGGGAAGAGATATTCAGGACGCACGCAGAGTTGCTGAAGAAATGGGCTTTCCTCACTATGTACTTGATTATGAAAATAAATTTAAAGAAAGTGTAATAGATGAGTTTGCAGATGCTTACTTAGCAGGAGCAACACCAGTTCCATGTATACGTTGTAATGAGCGTGTAAAATTTAGAGATTTGTTGGAAACAGCAAAAGACCTTGATGCAGATTGCATGGCCACTGGACATTACATACAAAGATTTGTTGAAAATGGAAAAGCAGAGTTGCATAAAGCAGCAGATCAAGATCGCGATCAAAGTTATTTTTTATTCTCGACCAAACAGGAACAACTAGATTATTTGCGCTTTCCTCTAGGACACCTTAAATCAAAAAAAGATACACGTGAATTAGCACACAAATATGGCTTACCTGTAGCTGATAAGCCTGACAGCCAAGACATTTGCTTTGTACCAAACGGATCATATGCAGCTGTTATTGAAAAATTGCGCCCCGAGGCTGCCAACCCTGGACAAATTGTTAGCCAAGATGGTGCCGTATTAGGTGAACATAAAGGTATAATAAATTATACAGTAGGACAGCGTCGAGGACTTGGAATTGGGGGTGGAGATCCACTGTATGTCATAAAGCTTGATGCAGATAGTCGAGAAGTTATTGTCGGGCCAAAAGAAGCATTAGCCACTAGAACAGTTTTAATTAAAGAAATAAATTGGCTTGGCGAAGATAATTTTTTAGATTCAAAAGAACGTACTTTAGCGGTTCGCGTTCGATCTACGCGATCACCAAAAGAAGCAATTATAAAGCCAATATCTGAAACGACTGCGACTGTAGAGTTAGTAATGGCAGAGGAAGGCATTGCACCAGGCCAGGCATGTGTATTTTATGATATTGAAGGCACCAGAATATATGGTGGTGGTTGGATTACTAATAATTGAAGTTTTATTCAGCTTCTCTTAATCTATCGCATTCTACAAACATTTCACGCAAACATCCCTTACAAATATGTTCATCAAAATCTTTTGTTGCTGCATTTACTGCTTCAAACTTTGAACTATACATTTTATCTTTACCAAGCTCATCTAAAACATGTAATCTTTCTAGTGATTTAATTAATGGCTCAAAATGCGCAACAATTCTGAAGGTTCCACCCCGCGCTTTAACTTCACGAATAGTTTTTATAAGTAAATCAGCGCCTGCTAAATCAATTTTCCCAACAGCTTTTAATGCTAAAACCCAATGTTTTTGTTTAATATTTTGTTTATGAATTTCTTTTAGTCGCTTTTCCACATGTTCAACTGAACCAAAAAAAAGTGGGCCATCTAATCTCATAATAAGTACTTGTGGACATAGGTCAGGTGCCAGGGTACCAATATCACGAAATTTTCTTTGCCCGTTCCCTTGCTCAATTGGAGCAATTATGGGTATTTGAGGCGTGGCACTGTCGTAGATAAAAACACACAATGAAGATATAACACCAATATAAATAGCAAAATCTAATTCAATAAATAGGCCTGCTGCTAAAGTAAGACATAATATAACAGTTTCAGCACATCGCGTTCCTAAAATATGTTTTAATTCTTTAATATCGATTAATTTCCAAGCGACAAATAAAATGAGGCCCGACATAGCGGGAACAGGAATATAAGCGACCCATGAACCAATAAATACAAGAATAAGAGCAAGAAATAAACTTGCAAACAAACCAGAAAGAGGTGTCACAGCACCGGCGGTAAAATTCACTCCACTGCGGGTAAATGAACCAGAGCCAGCATAACACTGGAAAAATCCACCAATCGCATTAGACAATCCTTGGCCAACCATCTCTTGATTTGCATCAAAATCTTCTTTCCTCCTAACAGCAAAAGCACGACCAATTGATATTGCTTCTAACAAACCTACCAATGCAATAGCAGCAGCTCCTGGAGCAAGGGCTCCCATATCACCAAAACTAACTTTAGGTATATGTAAAGATGGTAATTCATCTGGAATTGCTCCAACCATTGCAACACCAGCATTTTCAGAATCTAAGAAATAAGCAATTCCAGAACCAATTATTAGCGCCAATAAAAAACCAGGTAATTTAGGAAATACTTTTGCTAAAAAAATTGCAGAGAGCAGTGTTATACCTGAAATAATAACAGCAGATGGGTTCACTTCTACAAAATGTTCACTAAGTCTTAATATTCTTTCAATAACATTTCCACCTCTTTCAACATTCACCCCAAGTGCACCTGAGAGTTGGCTAACCATAATTAATAATGCCGCAGCAGCAGTAAATGCAGTCATCACAGAATGTGATACAAATGAAACAATGCCGCCTAATTTACCTATACCCCCTGCCATTTGGAATATACCCACCATGACAGTAACCATAAGAGCTAACTCAACATATCGAGCAGATCCAGGAGTAGCCACATCATTAAGTGTAGCAAATAAAACTGCTGATATTGCAGTGGTTGGTCCAGATATCATTATCATGGATGAACCAAATAGGGCAGCTATAATAGCCGTAATCATTGCTGTATACAATCCATACTCAGGCGGCAAACCAGCAATCGTTGCGAAGGCTACACCTTGAGGTAATACAATCGCAGCGTTTGTGAAACCTGCAAATGCATCAGATTGTATAGTCTGACCATTAACTTTATTAAGCCAGTTTTTTGCTGGGAAATAATTAATATGAAACATTTAGATACCAAAGTTATTAGATTGGCTCCCGCTACTCTTTTTAACAGATAATGCAACATTTAAATTGAAATCGATTACTTTAATCTTGATCAAAATTATAAAAATGACCAAAAGAGAGAAAAATGGAGTCATGAAATGTCATTAGATACAATTTTAGACCATGTTGATGGTGATCTTGAAAATTCAATAGCTAGATTGATGGATTTAATGCGCATTCAGAGCATCTCCACTGATTCAAAATATTCTGATGAATGTATTTCAGCCGCAGAATGGCTCGTAGATGATTTGGTGTCGATTGGATTTAATGCAGAGATTAGAGAAACTCCCGGTCACCCTATGGTCATGGCAAAAGGCGGCGAAGGTGGTATTCATACACTATTCTATGGACATTATGACGTGCAACCTATTGATCCAATCGAATTATGGGAAAACCACCCTTTTGAACCTAAATTAGAAGAAACAAAAAATGGCCCTGTAATTCGTGGACGTGGAGCATCAGATGACAAAGGTCAGCTAATGACTTTCATCGAAGCATGTAGAGCATTTAAAGATGTTACAGGTAGTCTACCAAATAAAATTTCTATTTTCTTTGAAGGTGAAGAAGAGAGCGGGTCACCCTCATTAGTTCCATATATGAAAAAACATGTAGATGAATTGAAAGCCGATATTGCATTAATATGTGATACTGGAATGGTTGAAAAAGATACCCCATCTATTGTTACGATGTTACGGGGCATGGTTAGCCAAGAAATAACAATTAAAGGTCCAAATAAAGATTTGCATTCTGGAATGTACGGCGGCCCATCTATTAATCCAATTAGGGTTCTAACTAAGGCATTGGGAGCAATGCATGATGAAAATGGCCGTGTCACACTTGAAGGATTTTATAATGGTGTAACAGAATTACCAGAACAAATCATTCAACAATGGAATGATTTATCTTTTGATGAAAACTCGTTCCTATCAGAAGTAGGATTAAAAATTCCAGCTGGGGAAAATGATAGAACAGTTTTAGAACAAATTTGGTCTCGCCCTACAGCAGAAATAAATGGTATTTGGGGTGGCTATACAGGTGAAGGCTTTAAAACAGTACTACCAAGTGAAGCCCACGCAAAGGTAAGCTTCAGACTAGTTGGAAAGCAAAATCCTGAAAAAATTCAATCAGCGTTTACAAAGCACATTCAAAGTTATTTACCTAAAGACTGTACTTTAGAATATAAATTACATGGTTCTTCTATGGCATCTAATATGGCAATAGATAACCCATCGTTTGAAATTGCTAGAAGTGCATTATCTTCAGAATGGAAAAATCCTGGTGTTTATGTAGGCTGTGGGGGCTCTATTCCAATTGCTGGGCATTTTCAAAGTATTGTAGGTTTGGAAACTATGCTTATTGGCTTTGCACAAGATGATGATTCAATTCATTCACCAAACGAAAAGTATGACATAAGAAGTTTTCATAAAGGCATAAGGTCTTGGGTAAGAATATTACACGCATTAGCTTAGATATATAACTAATTGTTTTTAGATATATTTAAGTATTTTAAAACTATAGCCTACCAGATCTTCCACCACGCCGACCTGTATTCGTAGATTTGGATAATCCGGCGCGAAGCACTGTAGTCATTGGGTGATCATCAAATTTTACCTGATATTCAGATAGTAAAATATTTATATCTTCTGATAAATCAGATTTGGAACCCGCAAGAGCCCAATCCAAAAAAATCATACGACATTCTTCAATTGTAATTCCATCAATTCTATATGATTCAAATATTAAACCTCGTGGGTCTATACTAAGATTTCCTTTAAAAACCATATGTAAATTTCCTAAGTTAATTATTATTTTAATATGTTATCTAAATTCTATTTACAGCTTAATCACGTCACTATTTAATAAAAATGCGTAAAATTATTTAAATATTTAAATATTATTTAATACAGAATTAGCAGCTAATAGATGTATATCCTTATGATCTGCGCCTAATCTATTCATAGTCTCTTCCATCGCTTTAATTTGGTTATTATCGTTATTTAGTAATGATCTAAGGCTTTCAGTAATATTCTCAACTGTACAATTTTCAAAAAGGTGTTCAGGTATAACTTTTGTATCTGTGATAATATTAATCAAATTAGCTGTGTCTATTTTTGCTAATTTCTTAACCATTCTAGTTGTGAACCAATTAGCTTTGTAAGCAACAATCATAGGGCATTTTTTAGCAGCCAGTTCTAATGATACTGTACCAGATGTAGCCAATGCAGCTGAACTAATAGAATAGGTTATAAATTTGTCGTGTTCTAATTCTTTTAAATCTTTACCCTCATTTAAAAGTAGTAAGGGTTTTACATTCCATGATTTAACAGCATTTACTACGTCTTTCTCCACTGAGGAAGCTACAGGCAGTATAAATTGTGAGTCAGGGTATAGTTTTTCAATATTATTCAGTACCTTATTAAATATAGGGCACATTCTTTTTATTTCGCCAATTCTAGAGCCAGGCAAAACTGTAATGATTGGACCGTTATGTAAGTTGTACTTTTTTTTAAATTTTTCTTGAGCTTTTTTGCTTACATGTGGACTAGAAACAGCTGGATGGCCAACAAAGTCACAAGTCATACCTTCTGCCTCCATATATGGTGGTTCAAAAGGGAGTAACGCTAAAACATGGTCAACATATTTAGACATTTTAGCAGCTCTTTCAGGGCGCCAAGCCCAAACGGAAGGCGCAACGTAATGAATAATTTTTAAATTTGGTAAAGCATTGCGAACCTTTTTTGCAACCCGCATGCAAAAATCTGGACTATCTATGGTAATTAAGACATCTGGATTCTGACTAATTATTGAATTAGCTGTCAATTTAATACGAGAAATTAACATTGGTATTTTAGGAATTATTTCAATTAAACCCATTAAAGACAAATCAGACATTTTAAATAAACTGTTAAAACCAGCAGATTCCATTAACGGGCCACCTACTCCAGAGAACGAAACATTTTTATTTGTTACTTCAATTAAACCATCAATTAATGAAGCACCAAGTTTATCACCTGATAATTCGCCCGCGATGATATAGCATTTTAATTTGTTCATAGTACTTTATCAGACGATACTGATGTAATGAATATACCAAGTTGATTTGCCGTATCGATACAGGCATTTTTATCAATCATCTGCACACAATCAGCTTTGATAGCAAGACCAGACAGACCGGCTTCAGCAATAGTTCTGATAGTTTCAACACCTACTGTAGGGACATCAATTCGTTTATCCTGATTAAGCTTAGGCGATTTAATAAATACACCTTTTCCATCACTTTCATCATTGAGATAATTTTTTTTACTTTGACCGGCAAATTTTATTAATGCATCTGATCCTTGTATTGTTTCTATTCCTAAACATAAACCCTGAGCTATTACACAAGCTTGCCCAATATCAGCTTTTGAAATGATGTTTAAAATTTCAAAACCTCGCATTACATCGATTAAATCATTTTCGCTTGGATTTTTTTTTGTAAATACGCCCTCAGGTACAAATATATTTTTTAAGATTTTATCAGTTGCTATTATTTCAAATCCTTCTTTTTCAAATATTTCTGCAATAATTTTCAATGTTGTGTCATCACCCTTTTTTAATGCAGGGAGTAACTTTGATGCAATCTTTAAAAACTTTGCATCAAACTTTAATGGATTGAGTTTTGGTCGCTTCATTGCACCTGCAAATACTACTTGATTACAACCACAATCATTTAAGGATGCGAACAATGCATTAGGTTTTTCAAATTTTGCATTTATAACTGGTAATTGTTTTAACCAATGTAAATCTACTCCTTCAAAATGTATAATTTTAAAGTCTATATTATTATTTTTACAATGTTCTACTATCTGAATAGGTAAGTCACCTGCCCCAGCAACAATTGCTAAACACGGTGATTGCATAATTAGTCCTTTGATGAAATTGTTAGGGAACGCGAAGTTTCAGATTTTATAAATGAAATCATTTCCTCAACTAATGGATTACCTTTGTAAGCATCAAGTGCTGGCTCAATTGTATCTTTAATATTATTATTGCTTTGAAAAATCATCTTAAAGGCTGCCCTTAATCCATTTATATGATCTTTATCAACACCAGCTCTTTTTAAGCCAATAAGATTTAAGCCATCAAGATTAGCTCTTTCTCCAATGACCATTCCCATTGGAATTACGTCAGCTACAACTGCAGATAGTCCACCAATCATGGCCCCACGCCCAACTCGACAAAACTGGTGCACTCCAGCTAATGCGCCAATAACAACGTTGTCTTCAATAATACAATGGCCACCCAATGAAGCATTGTTAGCCATTATAACTTTGTCACCAACTATACAGTCATGTCCTATATGGACACCCATCATAAACAAACCATCATCACCAACTTTGGTTAATCCACCTCCGCCGGTAGTTCCAGGATTCATTGTAACATGTTCACGTATTCTATTTCGCTTGCCAATCTCTAATTTTGTATGCTCACCACCAAACTTTAAATCTTGGGGAATATGACCAATAGATGCGAAAGGAAATATAGTTGTATTTTCACCAATGGACGTCCAGCCAGACACTACCACATGAGATTTCAACTCTACTCCATCATTTAAAATTACTTCTGAACCTAAATGACAAAACGGTCCAATGTTCACATTGGCTCCAATAATTGCCCCTGTATCAATAACACTGCTTGGGTGTATGTTTGCGCTTGAATCGATTGACATCAAATTATGCCTCTTCTGGTGGAACCATCATGGCAGTAAACTCTGCTTCTGCAACAACGACATCTCCAACTTTACCTTCACCATAAAATTTCCATAATTTCCCTCTTCCACGCAAGACTTTAACATGTAACTCTAACTGATCAGGAGGTGAAACAACGTGTCTAAATTTGCATTTATCAATTGTTAAGAAATAGACTAACATATTATTATCAATCATATTTAAAGTCTTCACTACTAAAACTGCAGCCGTTTGAGCCATTGCTTCAACAATTGTCACGCCAGGCATAACTGGCCTCTCAGGAAAATGTCCTTGAAAATGTGGTTCATTAAATGTAACATTTTTGATGCCAATAGCACTTTCATTTAATTTAATTTCTTTTACTGCATCTATCAGTAAAAAAGGATATCGATGCGGTATCATGCGTTTTATGTCTTGAATATCTGCATTTTGATTTTTGTTATTTAAATCTGACATATTCTATCCTTATAACCATTCTCTAAAACTAATTGTTTAATCTATCATTAATTACATTTATGACTGCATTTGTTATATCACTTCCAAGACTAGCCAACGCAACTGTATCTTTATTAAGCAACACCTCAACACCTAATTCATCTATATAATTTAACAATATTGGTGTAATTTTATCAAAAAATATTTTTCTTGATTCATTTAAATGAATATTAATTTTATACTGCTTATCCGCTTGATTTTCCCGTATTTTTTTAACTTTTAAATCAAATTTCATAGCGAGTAGATCAAACTCAGTTTTATTTATAATTTTACGTTTTTCAGTTAATGAAAGTTCTTCGAATTCCAACATTTTCTCAATAGATCGGTTTTCTGCAGATAAAATAGCAACCCTTTCTTCAATTTCTTTTAAAGTTTTCTTCCCCCAATCGGATTTAGAAAATAATGCTTCTTGATCTACAATAGCTATTGAAGATGTATTTTTATACACTGGATATGATTGTGACAAAACCAAACTTGGTACATTAATCATAAATAAAAAAAGTAATATTTTTTTACAAAACATTTTAAAAGCGCGTGTCTACTGTAAATCTGAAATTCTCAGTAATGTCATTGATTTCTTTTTGAATAGGCCGTGAAAAATTAAAACGTAAAGGCCCAATTATTGTATCCCAAAATAGTGAAACCCCAGCAGCCGATCTAACTTTAGCACTATCATCTATAACATTTGAACCAGAGCTTGTATTATCTAATTTCCAGACAGAGCCTGCACCAATAAATATTCCACCAAAAACACCATATTCTTCAGGAACACCGATTGGGAATGAAGCCTCTAAATTAAACGCTGCAAACATTTTTCCACCAAGTGGATCACCATTATCATTAGGGCCTATTCCATAGTTTCTAAAACCAGGCAATTCATCCCCACCTAATGAAAACCTATTTAAAACATTTGCGTCATTACCATTAATAATTCCAGAACTTAAATTAGAAGCTAATATTATATCATCAGTAAATAAAGTATTATAAGTTTTTAAATCTAAGGCTGTTTTAAGATATTTAATATCTCCACCAAGTCCATTTATTTCTTGTTTAACTTCAAAATTATATCCAGCAGTTGGCCTAACAAGAGAATTAGCTTTATTGAGATTATAAGAAAGCACAATAGCACTTTTTATTTCATCGCCAACATCAGCACTAACTAACGGTGAAACTGTAACGGATGGCGAAGATAATTTAATTAAATCTTCATCATATCTATAAATAAGAGAAAGGGTTGAGTCCATACTCAACGGAAACTTTATCTTTGGAGCAAAATAAGTGTTGTCATTTTTCAATGGCACTGAATATGGTGTGCTTGACTTTCGACCAAATGATATTCCAGCTAGAAGGTTTCTATCTAAAAATGTAGGATCTTCTAATCCTAGTGACATTTGTTTTTCAACGTTACTGTTAGATATATCTAGATCAACTTTCTGACCTTTACCTAAAAAATTACGCTCGCTTATATTAAAAGTTAAAACTGAACCATCAGAAGAATTATATCCTGCTCCTATGCCTAAAGAACCAGTAGCTTTTTCTTCAACATTTAAATCGATTATAATTTTTTGTGATGAAGATCCTTCTCTTGTGGTAACTCCGACATTACTAAAAAATCCAAGCGCCCTAATTCTATCGATAGATTTTTCAACTTTTCTCTTATCAAAGGCATCGCCTTCAACAAAGTCAAATTTAAACCTGATAACTTCATCAAGCGTTGTAGAATTTCCCGTCACGTCTATACGTTCAACAAATAATTTATTTGATTGAGATAAGTTTATTTCGATATTTACATCAAGTTTATCATTATCAGGCAGTAATCTGGGTATAACATTAATAAAATTGGTACCATCTTTTGATAAGCTGATTTCAATTTCTTCTATCAATTTCTTTAATTTTCTAGGGTCATAGGTAGAATTACGTTTTATTTTATTTAATTTATTTAAATTAATTAAATCAATATTATCATTCTTTGATAAAATAGATATATTTCCAAATTCATATTTCTGTCCTTCTTCAATTGAATAATTAATTAGAAATGCATCTTTTTCTCTTGTCATTTTTGAAGAAGTAGAAATCACATTGAAGTTAATAAACCCTTTATTAATATAAAAATCTCTTAACAATTGCAAATCATAATCTAAACGGTCCTTGATATATGTGTCAGATTTTATAAATCTTCTAAAAATACCAGCTTGTTTTGTTGCAATCACACCTCGTAACCTAGTGTCAGAAAAATTACGATTTCCAGTGAATGTGATTTTTTCAATTTCGGAAATTTCGCCTTCATTAATTTCAAAAACTAAATCAATACGGTTATTTGATTTATTAATAATCTTTGGGGTTACTTGTGCTACATTACGCCCACTAATATTGTATGCTTTGGCAATTTTTTCTGCATCATGCTCAATTTTGGATGCTGAAAATGTTTGACGCTCCCTTGTTGCAATTAATTCTAATAAATTTTCATCTTTTAAATTAAAATTACCTTCAAAATTTATAGAATTTATTGTAGGGTTTTCCTCTACAGTGATAGTTAGTATCTTTTTGTCCAAATTAACTTTAACTAATTTAAAATATTTCGTAGCATTTAATCGCAATAATGCATTATTTATTTCTGTATCAGAGTATCTCTCACCAATTGATAGACCAGAAATAGAAAGAATGGTTTGTGACTCAATCCTTTGATTTCCTACTATATGAATGCCTGTAATGTTTGTTGACTCAGCATTTCCTAAAGCTGGATAAAATATAAAAGAATTTAGCATAATAATAAAGAAAACATTAATTACTAAATTAAATTTTTTAGATAGTGCACTATTTATATCTTTTAATTCTGCAAACATATTCATAAAAAAAATCCTGATTGAAATATATGTTTTTACTTTAATTTATAAAAAATAAAAATTAAAGCATGTTTCTAATTATTAAGAATTTTTGTTATTAGTTCCAAAACATAAAAATTCTTGAAAGGTCATTTATTGATACAATAAACATTAAAGTTAACAATCCAGAAATAGCTACAAATGCTGCCAAATTAAGATATTTTTGATTAGGTTTTCTCTTTGTTAAACCTTCATACGCAAACATTAATAAATGCCCTCCATCTAAAATTGGAATAGGAAGAAGATTTAAAAAGCCTATTGATGTAGATATTATAGCAATCAATGGAATTAGATATGAAATATCAGATTTAGCAATGTCACTTGAAACATGAGCAATTCCAACAGGACCTTGAAGATTCTCAAATCCTATATCACCAACTATAATTTTAGAAATTTGCATTATTGATTGAGTTAAAACTAAATATGTCTTTTGAAAACCATGTATTACAGACTCTTTAAAAGATACGGATGAAGTAAAGGGTGATATTGCTAAAGATGAGGATACTCCAATTGAAACTTTTTCCTCAATTTCACCATTCGCATTTTGGAATTCTCTTAGCATAGGAGTTATTAATAATTTTATTATTTCACCATTTCTTAAAACATCTATTTTCTGCTTCTTAATATCAGACTCAACAATTATTTTTTGTAATTGTTTAAATGATAGAATAGATTGATCGTTGAATTTGGTTATTAAATCTCCAGACTTTAATCCAGCATTACTAGCGGGTGAAACTGGCATAACTGAACCAATAATTGGGACTGTTGGGAAAGGTCCAATTGTGTTTATAAACACACCATTACGATTTATTATATAATTCGCATGCTGAACAGTATTATCATCATAAATAAAAGAATAAATATCTGTAAATTTTGATATTTTTCTACCGTTTATTGAGACAATAATATCACCACTTTGAATATCATAACTTTTGCTAAATTCAGGATGTATAGTTCCTATAATTGGTTCGTTCGACTGCTTCCCATGCCATAAAGCCAGTAACATAAAAATAAAAAATGATAAAATAAAGTTTGCTACTGGTCCGGCCAAAACAGTTAAAGTTTTTGATCTTAAACTGGCACTATTAAATGAATGCGGCTGGGCAATATCCCCTTTTGGTAAACTCGATGCATTTGTATCGCCCAAAAACTTTACATAACCACCGAGAGGTATTGCAGCAATTTGCCAAATTGTACCGTGTTTATCTTTTCTTGAAATAATAGTTGGTCCCATTCCAACCGAAAAAATCTCAGCATGAATCCCGCAAAACTTACCTATTATGTAGTGTCCGTATTCATGAACGAAAACTACAATGGTTATAATGAATAAAAATGGTAAAATTGAAATCAATGGTGTTCCAATTATTGGCAGTGAACCTATAAAATCAATCATTAATTAAACCTTCAATTGCCTTCAAAACAACACTTCGAGTATGAGAATCCTGACTTATAACTTCACTTATAAGAGTATAGTTGTCAGTTTTATTATTTGTATATTCGGTCAATGCAAACTCTACAAATTTATACATATCTAAGAAACTTATTTTTCCCTCTAAGAATGCATCAAGAGCTTGCTCTTTTGCAGCATTAAAAGCTGTTCCCGCTAGTCCACCAAGCTCTATAGCTTGTATTGCCAGATTTATTGACGGAAATTTAATGTGATCTACAGAAACAAAGTCTAATTGTTTTATCTTTGTAAAATCAAGTCGCTCAACTTGCAATTCAGTTCTATTTGGATAATTGATTGCAAAACCTATAGCTCCCTTCATATCCGCCGGACCTAATTGGGCAATGATTGATCCATCATTAAAGCCAACCATTGAATGTATTATAGATTGTGGGTGTATTAGCACTTCAATTTTACTTGCTTCAATGTCAAATAATTCATTAGCTTCAATAAGTTCCATAGCTTTGTTAAACATAGATGCACTGTCTATTGAAATTCTTTTTCCCATATTCCATTTTGGGTGATTTGATGCTTGATTTGGTGTTATATTCAATAAATCTTTTAATTTAGTATTTAAAAAAGGACCACCAGAACCAGTTAAGATTATACGCTCAACAGTTTTAATATTTTCGCCATTTAGACATTGGAATATTGCTGAATGTTCACTGTCTACAGGAACTAAAGCTGTATTATTATCTCTACAAATCTGTTTAAGAAGTAACCCTGCACAAACTAAACTTTCTTTATTAGCTAATGCTAAAATTCTAGAGTGCTTAGCAGCAATCAAACTACATTCGACACCTGCAAAACCTATTATAGATTGTAATGATACGTCGACAGGAATTGATGCGGCATTTAGCAGTGCTTCTTTACCCCCAGTGATATCAAAATCATGTCCTATAAGTAATTCTTTCAAATCACCTAATAGTTCATGATCTGATATAACAATATGTTTAGGCTTTAATAATATTGATTGCTTAGCAAGTTCTTTTAAATTTTTACCACCCGTAAGTACTACTACGTTAAAATCATTTTTTTGATTAAGCAAAATTTTTACTGCATTAGAACCTATAGATCCAGTTGATCCAAAAATTGATATATTTTTCATCAGAATATCCAATTATTTATATTTATAAAATTAATTATAAATACAGCAAAGAAGGCTCCTATCATTCCATCAAAACGGTCTAAAAAGCCTCCATGACCAGGAATTAAATTACTACTGTCTTTAATACCAGCATTTCGCTTCAGGAAACTCTCATAAAGATCACCAAACTGAGAAAAAATAGAAATAAATATTGAAAAAAATAAAAAATAAAATTCAATTTCTTTGAACAATATTATAAAAATATAAGTAATTATTATAGTTAACAACCACCCACCAATAATCCCAGACCAAGTTTTTTTTGGGCTAATTATTGGCCAAAGTTTTGGACCACCAACGGTACGTCCAACAAAATAACCCCCTACATCAGAAGCAATTACACAGCAGATGACCCATAATGTTTGCACCAAACCAACTTCCAATCTTAAATCAGATAAAGTTATTAGGCTAAAAAAAATTAAAATTAAATATATAGACCTTTGTGCATAGTCATTGTGTTTGATTATAACTTTATAAAAAATCAAAAAAATAATTAATAAAATTAATGATAATATTTGAGAAAATAAAATATATGATGCAAATATAAGTGCAAAAAATATAGCAGTTAATATTCTTTTATGTTTATGAAGGTGATTAAAACTAAAAATTTCCCATGCTAATATTGCCGAAATTAATATAAGAATAATCTTAAATATAGTGCCACCTATTCCAAGAAAAAAAGCACCTAAAAAGATCATAACTATGCTTGAAATAACACGTGCAAGTAGATCGGAATTTTTTAATTTAGCATTCATTATTTTAAAATAGCACCAAATCTTCGTTCACGAGTTTTAAATTCTATTAAAATTTCTTCATAAATATCTTTATTAAAATCTGGCCAATTGCTTTTTTCAAAAACATATTCTGAATAAGCACATTGCCAAGGTAAGAAATTTGAAGTTCTCAGTTCACCTGACGTACGAATTACTAAATCAGGATCGGGTAATTCAAATGTATCAAGATTATTTGAGAACATTTCAATATTAATATCATCAATATCTATGAGACCTAATTTTACTTTTTCAGATATTTTTTTTGTTGCCCTTACTATTTCATCTCGGCCACCATAATTTAACGCAATAGTGAGGTTAAGATTATCATTTTCTTTAGTCAAAAATTCTAATTCATCCATTAATTTGATAATTGATTTATCTAATCGTGATCTATTACCTATAAATCTAACCTTAACTCCATTAATGAGAAGTTTTTTTGCTTCAGATTTCATAAACTTTTTAAATAAACCCATCAAACCGATAACTTCACTCTCGGAGCGTTTCCAATTTTCTGTAGAAAATGCAAATAAAGTAAGATGCGTAACTTTCATGTCTAGACTGGCACGAACAATGTGGCGAACGCGATCAGCGCCCTTGGCATGTCCCTTAAGCCTTGCCAAAGCCCTTTCATTTGCCCATCTGCCATTACCGTCCATCACCATAGCGACATGCAGGATTTCAGGTATAATATTTTTTTCTTGTTTCATGATTGATGCAAATTCAAACTTGCATTATCTCCGCTTGTTTTTGCTCTAAGACTTCATCAATTTTTTTAATAGATACATTTGTTAATTCTTGTATCTCATCAGACCATATTTTCTGATCATCTTCGCTTAATTCATCTGATTTTTTAACTTGATCCATTCCATCGCGACGAACATTCCGCACAGCAATACGTGCACTTTCAGCATAACCACCTGCAACTTTAGTTAATTCTATTCTTCGTTCTTCATTTAATTCAGGAATTGGTAATCGTAGCATCATTCCGTCACCAACAGGATTTATTCCTAAGTTACTTTCTCGAATGGCTTTATCAACTGAATCAATCAGCGTCTTGTCCCACACAGTTACAGTAATCATTCTTGGTTCAGGAACATTTATACCTGCACATTGATTTAAAGGCGTCATAGCTCCATATGCGTTGACCATTATCTTATCTAATAATGATGCAGATGCTCTTCCCGTTCTTAATGCTTGGAATTCAGATTTCATTGCTAAAACTGCTCCATTCATTCTTTTTTCAATTGCATCAATATCTATATCATCTGACATTTAATTTATTCCTTTTACAGGTTTATTTCCAACAACAGTAAATGTGCCCTCACCGCACATGATACCTTTAAAACCACCCTTTTCAGATAGTGAAAAAACAATGATTGGCAAATTATTATCCCGAGCCAGAGCAATTGCAGAAGCATCCATTACTTTTAAGTTTTTTTGCAATACTTCATCAAAAGAAACATTATCATAACGTTTTGCATTATCAAACTTATTAGGATCTTTGTCATATATACCATCAACTTGAGTACCTTTAAATATGGCATCACAACTCATCTCAGAAGCTCGTAGTGTAGCCGCCGTGTCAGTAGTAAAATAAGGATTTCCTGTACCAGCAGCAAATATACATACTCTGCCTTTTTCTAAGTGACGAACTGCACGTCGCCTTATATATGGCTCACACACTTGATCCATTGGTATTGCTGAAATAACTCGTGTGTTTACTCCCATAGACTCTAAAGCACCTTGCATGGCCAGTGCATTCATGACAGTTGCCAACATGCCCATATAATCAGCTGTAGTTCGTTCCATTCCTTGTGCTGAACCTTGAAGACCGCGAAATATATTACCTCCACCAATCACTAAGCACAGTTCAATGCCTAAATCGTTGACACGCTTCACTTCTTTTGCAATTCTCTCAACCGTTGGTGGATGGAGACCAAAACCTTGATCACCCATGAGTGCTTCACCAGATATTTTTAACATAACTCTTTTATATGAGAATTCAGTTAGGGTTATTTTATCTGGCATATATTTTTCTCCAACTAGATTATCAAATTTGTTCTAAAGCTCATCAACTAACAATGGTATAAAACATAAAAATTAATTAACATACATCTATCTGCATACATACTTGTTTAATAAATAACCATACCAAAGGTGTCTCATATTGGAACAAATTTTTAAAGGCAACAAACCAATATTGATTTCTGGGGCAACAGCAACAGGCAAATCTACATTTGGCATTGAATTAGCGCAAAAATATAATGGAATTATAATTAATGCAGACTCATTACAAATTTATAAACAATGGAAAATTTTAACAGCTAGACCTGATAATTCTGAAATAAGAAAATGCCCTCACTCATTATATGGACACATTAATGTAGGAAATAAGTATTCTTCTGGTCATTGGCTTAGAGATGTTAGACAAGAATTATTCAAAGCAAAAGAAAAGGGTCTTCGTCCAATTTTGTTAGGTGGAACTGGTTTGTATTTTCAATTATTATTAAATGGAATTGCAGAGGTACCTGACATTTCTAGTTTAGTTAAATTAGAAGCAGATAAAATTGAGCAAAATGAAGGTAAAAATGCATTTGCAAAAAAACTAATAAAATTAGATAAAAAAATATTAGAAAGAATTGATAATAGAAATCCGGTTAGAACACGACGAGCATGGGAAGTTATCACTCAAACTGGAAAAAGTTTAGCCGATTGGCAAGATGATACACCCGCACCGTTAATTAATTTCAGTGAATGTATTCCAGTAAATTTAATAAGCGATACCCATTGGTTAAATAATCGAATTAAAAAGCGTTTCAACATAATGATGGAAAAAGGCGCTTTGGACGAATGCAAAAATATATTGAAGTTAGACTTATGGAATGCAGATCATCCTTCTTGCAAAGCTATTGGAGCTAAAGAATTAATTTCACATATAAAAAATGGGGATGATTTAAATACTTCTGTGGAAAAAGCAATAATTCAAACACATCAATACGCGAAAAGGCAACGAACTTGGTTCAGATCAAAAATGTCCAATTGGCACAAGATAGACGTTAAAAATATTTATAACTACATTCATTAAGTATTATAAGCATTCATAAATCAATAATTTTACCTGGTGAAATATCTTTTATATCTGCAAGCATTTCAATGATAAAACAAACATCAAAAGTCTTAGCCTTCTCAAATGCGACCCTAAACTCACTCAAATTTGTTATTTTTGAATAACCAAAATTGTATGCTTCTGCAATGCACTTAAAATTTGGATTCTTTAAATTTGTTCCACTTACTCTTTTAGGATAACGCATTTCTTGATGCATCCTAATAGTACCATAACTTCCATTATTATGTATAAGTATTATAGGGTTTAAACCTTCCTGCATTGCCGTTCCCAGTTCACTAGAAGACATTTGAAAATCTCCATCACCAGCAAAGCAAATTACTTGACGGTTTGGAAATATTGACTTTGCAGCTAGCGCGGCAGGCACACCTGCACCCATTGCACCTGCTTGAGGGGCCAATAATCTGTGCTCTTTACTATAATTAAGGTATTTTCCTGACCAAATAGCAAAATTTCCAGCCCCATTAGTAAAAATGGCATCTTTATCAGAATGAATATTTAAATAATTACAAATTTTAGCAACATTTAATGTACCGTGTGCATCAACCATTTTTCTAGATTTAACAAAATCCTCTTTATTGCGCCTTAATGCATCAGAAGGCTTCTTACTAACACTAGCCTCATGCAGCCCCTGCATAACAGAATCTGGATTAGCAACTACACCAAATTCACAATGATAAACTTTATTTATTTCGGCTTCACTTACATGAGTATGAATTATTTTTTGTTTAGGATGAGGGAATTCAAATAAACTCCAAGCATCAGTTATCACTTCACCAAAACGAATATTTATTGCTAAAATTAAATCTGAATTTTTTATTAAATCTTTAATATATTGTGGTTTTCCAAAAGAAGCATCTCCTACATAAGCGAAGCTATTTGTATCCATCAAATCTTGATTTCTAAAACCACATATAACTGGAATATTTACACTTTCAGCAAAACGTTTTAAATAATCTCTTCCAATATCAGACCATCCACCACCACCACATATAATAAGCGGTTTCTTAGAATTTTCTAATTCATCTTTTATCAAATTTACTTGCGTAACACTGATTTCAGCACAAGTTTTTTGAATTTTATTAATAGCTACAGCGCTTGTTAAATCTCGCAACATATCTTCTGGCAATGATACAACTACAGGCCCTGGCCTTCCAGATAATGCCATTGAAAATGCTCTACCAATGATTTCAGGCAATCGGTCAGCATTATTAACTTGTACAACCCATTTAGAAATTGATCCAAAATATGCTTTATAATCAATCTCCTGAAAAGCTTCTCGCTCTGTCATATCTCGACCAATTTGACCAATAAATAGGATCATAGGTGAAGAATTCTGCATAGCAGTATGAACACCTATTGAGGCATTCGTAGCTCCAGGCCCACGAGTAACAAAACAGATACCAACTTCCCCTGTTAATTTACCATATGCTTCAGCCATAAATGAGGCAGCACTTTCATGCCTTGTTGAAATAAAATTAATTTTATCATTAAAATCATATAGAGCATCTAATACAGAAAGATAACTTTCGCCCGGCACACCATAAATTTTATCTACACCTTGATTTATCAAGCACTCAACCAATAAATTAGCTGCTCTTTTTTGTGTCATAAAATTTTACCTTAATATTATTAAATTTAAGATATATATTGATCAGTAATATTCTAGTGTAAATTCATAATTTTTTAATCATTTCAGTAAATAAAAAAAACCCCACAATAAATTGTGAGGTTTTAAAAAAATAATGTTAAAGTGGTTTAAGATTATCCACCCATTGTTTTTGCAACTTCGGCAGCAAAATCTTCTTCTTTTTTCTCAATACCATCACCAACTTCTAATCTTACAAATGACAATATTTCAGCACCTGCATCTTTAGCTGCTTGACCAACAGTGATATCTGGATTCATTACAAATGCTTGATTAATCAATGTGATTTCTGAATAAAATTTCTTAATCCGTCCAACAATCATCTTTTCAATGACTGCATCAGGCTTGCCTGACTCACGAGCTTGTTCAGTTAAAACTGATCTTTCACGTTCTATTACTGCTGGGTCTAAATCACCTTCAGATAAAGATGCGGGATTAGTCGCTGCAACATGCATTGCTATTTGTTTGGCAATAGTTTCATCACCACCATTTAAGGCAACCAATACACCAATTTTCCCCATACCTTCAGCTGCTGCAGTATGCACATAAGAACCTACGACCTCACCTTCAACTTTAGCCATGCGCCTTACTGACATGTTTTCACCAATTGTTGCAATTTTATCTGTAACAACATCAGAAACTGTTTTACCATCCATGTTTGCTGATTTTAATGCTTCAATATCTGAAACATTTAATGCTGCATTTGTAATACCAGCAACCATTTCTTGGAATTCCGCATTTTTTCCAACAAAATCAGTTTCAGAATTTACTTCAACTGCAACTGCGGATCCACCGCTTACTGCCACTCCAACCAAACCTTCTGCAGCTGTACGGCCTGCTTTTTTTGCGGCTTTTGCAAGACCTTTGGTTCGCAACCAATCAACTGCTGCTTCAATATTACCATCAGTTTCTGTTAATGCTTTTTTTGCATCCATCATACCTGCACCTGTAGTGTCACGCAATTCTTTTACCAATGAAGCTGTTATAGCCATGATTTATCTCCTAGAAATTTATTAAATACGGGCATTTATGCCCGTACAAGAAATTAATCTTTAATTAGTTCAGATACTTGTCCAACCCAATCATCACGTTCGATACGACCTTTTACAGACAAACTGTCATCTACCCACATAATTTCATCGTTTGTCCAAGAAGCTACTTGCGCAAATTGATATATTCCCAATTTATTCATTGCTTCCTCTAGTTTTGGTCCAACACCAGTGATCTTTTTTAAATCATCTTTTTCTGATGGTGCTTCTGAAAAAAGAGTAGGCTTTGTACCAACTGATTCAGGAGTTTCTTCTTCTACTTCTTTTGAAGTTTCAACTACGTCTAAAATTTCTTCAACTGGAGCATCTACTAGCTCACCAAGATCTACACCAGCAGAACCCATTTGAGCTGCCATTCCATCAAGTGCTGAACGTGCAATCAAATCACAATAAAGTCCAATAGCTCGTGCAGCATCATCATTTCCAGGAATTGGATAATCAATACCTTCAGGAGCTGAATTTGTATCTAATATGCCTATTACTGGAATACCCAGTTTATTTGCTTCAGCCACTGCTAGAGCTTCTTTATTTGTATCAATTACAAACAACAGATCAGGTGTACCGCCCATTTCAGCTATACCATTTAGCGAAGCGTGAAGCTTAGCGTGTTCACGCTCCATTCCTAATCGTTCTTTTTTTGTTAAACCATCAAAACCCGTTTCCATTTGTGCAGATATAGCTTTTAAGCGTTGAATAGATTTTGATACTGTTTGCCAGTTAGTTAATGTCCCACCTAACCAACGATGATTCATGTAATATTGTGCTGAACGTTCGGCAGCCTCAGCTACAGCTTTTGATGCTTGCCTTTTTGTACCAACAAACAGAATTCTTCCACCTTTAGATACTGTCTCTCGTACTACATTTAACGCCTGATCCAGCAAAGGAACAGTTTGCGTTAGATCCATAATGTGAATTCCATTTCTAGAACCATAAATATATTGATCCATTCGGGGATTCCAGCGATGCGTTTGGTGACCAAAATGTACGCCCGCTTCTAACAGTTGGCGCAATGAGAACTCAGGTAGAGCCATTGTAATATTCCTTTTCCGGTTTTGCCTCAGCGAAGTGAAGGACATTATGTCCAACCGGTGGAGTTATTAGGATTTCTCCCCAATAACCCTCAAGCTCCGCCTGTGGATTTAAGTATCGATCTGGTAAACCGAATAATAAAGTAATGCAAGCGTATAAAGTCTAATATTTGAAATTATAACTTTATAAAGCGTATTTTGTTAATGAAATATCCAGAGATGATAATTCATCTCTGGATTTGTAATTTAAGCTTGTACAGCTTTCATAAATCGATCTCTGATCACAACTGGATCTTTTGTAATTACCGGCACCTTAATGTTTCCAGATTCACATTTAGCAACAATTATTGTCATTTTCTTACTGTCAATTGCTGATTGTAATGTTTTACCTGTATCTGCAGCGCTACATTCAATCACATTTTCGCACCCACATGCTTTTGCTACATTTGTCAGAGATGTTTTCAAACCTGCGTATGTAGGTTGATCACCTGTTGACCCATAACTTCCATTATCAATAATTAATAATATGTAGTTATCTGCAACATTATTTGCAATTGTAGGAAGTGTTCCAAAGTTTGTAAGAACAGATCCATCGCCATCTATTGAAATAACAGTTTTATCCTGAGCTAAAGCTACGCCAAGACCTATAGAAGAGGATAAACCCATTGTTCCAAGCATGTAAAAATTTGACGGCTGATCATCAATAAGATGTAATTCTTGGCTCGGCAAACCAATATTACAAACAACAAGCTGATTGCTTAAGATTGGTGCAATGTCGCGTAAAATATCAGATCTAATCATTCTCCATATCCTCCCCAGAATGATGCATCCGTAAGAATAGCAACTGGTTTATTACACATATAAGTGTACTTTAATATTGCATCAAATTCTTCTACATCATCTTCTTTATGAAAATGATAGGTTGGTATATTTAATTGATTTAATAAAGCTTTTGTATGAACAGCCATCTCAGCCTGACATGCTACAGGTTCTCTTAGTTCACCACGATAACTAATAAGCATAGGAAGTGGCATCCTGTAATACTGAGTGAGCGTTACCAATGTATTAACTGTTACACCAATAGCAGTATTTTGCATTATAATCGCAGGGCGTTTACCACCCATGTAAGCTCCAGCACATAATCCCATTCCCTCATCTTCTTTATTAGATGGAATGTGGTAAATATCTGAATTAGCTTCCACTGCATCGATTACTCCTGCCAACTGCTTGCATGGCACTGTGGTAATGAACTCCACATCATTTGCTACAAAATCAGCAACAATTTTTTCACTTACTGTCATCAAATACTCCTTAATTGTGCTATAATTGGTTATCAATCTAAGCATTTAATATATTTATTATGTTAATATGGTATTTCTTAAAACTTTTAATTTCTTGTTTCGGTAAAGCTAAAACTATATTTTGCCTTTAGCATAATCATCCTTAAACCTTATTCATTTTAATGCTGTTAAAAGAATATTGTAAATTAAGTATCCTATTTACAAATTCAAAGACCGCAATTAACTATTTATTTATGTTAAATTTAGATGATCAACTTAAACCTGAACGTAAAAAATCAGGTTTTTTAGCTAGATTAAGAGGGAATTTCTTAACAGGCTTAGTCATTGTTCTTCCTGTTGCATTAACAATTTGGATGGTTTGGTCATTTGTCGGTTTTGTCGATAACAGAGTACTCCCCCTTGTTCCTAGTTATTATAATCCACTTACTTATGTAGACTTCAATATAAGGGGAGTCGGTGTTGTAATCTTCCTAATATTCACAACACTTATGGGAGCAATAACGAAAGGATTATTTGGTCGCCAATTAATACGTATTGGTGAAAGTATAGTCGATAGAGTTCCGGTAGTTAGATCAATATATAATGGTGTTAAACAAATAGTTGAAACGATAACAACATCATCAGAGAATAATTTTGATAAAGTGTGTATGTTTGAATATCCACGAAAAGGTATCTGGGCCATTGGCTTCATATCAACAAAAACTGGTAGTGAAATTCGTGAAAAAGCAGGGGCCGGTGAATTATATAGCATTTTTGTGCCAACAACTCCTAATCCAACATCGGGCTTTCTACTTTTTGTCCCCCAAAAAGACACCATAGTACTTGATATGGATGTTGAAGATGCTGCGAAACTAATCATTTCTGCAGGTATCGTAGAGCCACCACAAAAAAAATAAACAACTAAAACAAGTCATAGAAATCATAATATATAATGCTTACTGTAGGTCTCACAGGTTTTTTTACCTCATTGTCTCTTATTCTGGCTATTGGCGCACAAAACACAATGCTACTGCGCCAAGGTTTAACCAAACAACATATATTTTGGGCATGTATTTTTTGCAGCGTAAGTGATGCAATATTAATACTATTTGGTATCTTTGGATTTGATTTTGCAGCATCTAAAATTCCAAATTTAGCATTTGTATTAACTATAGGTGGGATAATTTTCTTAATTTCATATGGATTTAAAAGATTATGGGCCGCTTATATTGGAAGTTACGAAATAGAGATTAATGGCAAATCAAAATCTCTATCAAGTGTGCTGGCTAGTTTAGCTGCTGTCACATGGTTAAATCCACATGTTTATTTAGATACAATGGTTTTACTTGGGGCAATATCAGTTCAGTATAATAACTTATCTGAAAAAATTATATTCGCCATATTTGCTATGATTGCATCATTTGTTTTCTTTTTTAGTTTAGGCTACGGAGCAAAATTTCTTGCTCCATACTTTAAATCAATAAAAGTTTGGGTATTTTTGGATATTGCGATTGCATTTATAATGTATGCAATCGCCTATGGATTATATAAATCACTTTAAAGATTTTGGTTATTCAACCCACCAAACATCAGGTAAAAAACCTGTCCAATCACCATACATTGGCAATCTATTTGGAAATTTTAAAGAGCTATCATGGGCTAGTCTACTAATATTGTCATATCCAAATGGCACAACATATCTTCCTGCAGTTAAAACTCTATCTAATGCTTTTACAGCTGCTACAAATTCAGATTGGTCTGTTGCCGTTAACATATGATCAATAAGTGGCTCAATTGCTGGGTCTTTTGCCCCCATATAGTTTCTTGTCCCTGGCTCAGTAATTCCTTTTGGACCCCAATAAAGTTTTTGCTCGTTCCCAGGTGACAAAGACAACCACCAAAGATTAGGCATCATATCAAAATCATATGATTTTTTTCTCTCTCTGAACACTGCTGAATCTAACGAAGCTATAGTAACATTAATTCCAAGTCTTTTTAATGAATCTACATAAATATTTGAAATAGCTTCTAATTCTGATGCATTGTTTTGTAACATAATTTCAATTTCAAATGATTTACCATCTGAATTTTTCAAAATACCGTTCTCTAAATTCCAACCAGCTTCTGATAACATTTCAGTTGCCTTTTTAAGTCCCTTTCGATTTCTTTTTCCATTACTTTCAGGATAAGAGTAACCTTCAAGTGTTCCTGGTAAGAGACTATCTTTGTAATTTTCTAATAATTCCTTCACCCTGCCGTTTGCTGCGTCGTGTGACATTCCCAGTTTAGAATTAGAAAAGAACGAACCATATCTTATTTTTGTTCCTCCGTATACTTTCTCGTTGAAATTTTCATAGTCAAAAGCTTGAATCAAAGCTTCTCTAACGCGCCAATCAGAAAACTTGTCTCTTCTAGTGTTGATTGCAAGCCCTTTCATGCCAGATGGGCGCTTGTGTGGAACTATAGATTTAATTGCATTACCTGAGTTTATCCGATCAAAATCATAATTTGTTTCCCATTTAGAACCATTTCCTTCACGATAATAAGAAGTATCCCCTGCTTTGAAAGCTTCAAAAATTACATTACTGTCTAAATAATAATCATACCTAAGCTCTGAAATATTATGAAGACCACGATTAAAGGCAATATTATTACCCCAATAATCAGGATTCTTTTTGAATTGAATAAATCTTCCTGCCTCAAATTTATCTATAATGTATGGGCCACTACCAGTAATAGGTTCAAGACTACTAGTAGCAAAATCACGGTTATCAAAATCAGATTTCTTTAATATTGGTCTGAGACCAAGTATTAATGGAAGTTCTTGATCACCACTATCAGAATAAAACCTCACAGATCTTTCGCCTGTTTTCTCTACACGCGACACTTTCCCCCAAGATCTTACGTATCTTGGGTGACCTTGAGTTCCCAAAGTTTCATATGACCAAATTACGTCCTCAATTGTAATTGGTGTATTATCAGAAAACCGGGCTTCTTTTCGAAGCGTAAATTCCACCCAATCTCTGTTTTTAGAAGTCTCAACTGATTCTGCTAAAAGACCATAAAGTGTGAATGGTTCATCATAAGATCGCCCTAAAAGTGTTTCAAATGTATGAACTTTTACTCCATATGGAGCCTTCCCCTTTAGAATGAACGGATTAAAAGAATCGAAACTACCACGCTCTCCAAAAACCAAGCGGCCACCCTGAGGTGCATCTAAATTTACATATGGTAGGGACACAAAATCTTGTGGTAGATCGGGTTCTCCATACATAGCTATGCCATGTTTTGCATCTGCTAGTGTAGATCCTGCAAAACAAAATGAGAGTATTGATAAAAATGCTTTTAGACTAATCTGTTGTTTCATTGTTGCGCCATCTTTCAATTGAGTCGTTGATTTACCTCCATTGTAAGCCCCTTTTGTGAAATATCAATTTTTTCCTTGGCCTATTACATAGCTATAGTTTATAAGCGTAGTACTGCTCGATAGGTTTCTGCCTGTATGAAACCTGCCTCAATACTTGGCGTCCTCTTTATGAGGACGCTTTTTTTTAAAATATCTACAAAATATGAATTAAGATATTTAATTTTATTATTATTTAGATTAATGAAAGTTTTATGAATATTCTTGTACTTTGCACTGGTAATTCTGCACGATCTATACTTCTAGAAGCCATTTTGAATTGTCTTGGCAAAGGCCGTTTAAAAGCATATTCAGCTGGCTCTAGACCAATTGGCACCGTAAATCCTTACTCGATAGAATTATTAAAGAAAAAGGGAATTACAAAAAAATTTAGTTCTAAATCTTGGACAACTTTTTCAACGAATTCTGAAATAACTATGGATATTGTTATCACCGTTTGTGGCAATGCTAGAGACGAGGAATGTCCATTTTGGCCTGGCAATCCTCTCAGAGCCCATTGGGGTGTCCCTGATCCTGCTTATATAAAGGGATCGAGCTCTGAAAAAGAAATAGCTTTTTCTAAAGTTTATAATATTCTAGAAAAACGGGCAAAAGCATTTCTCGATCTTGAATTTGAGAATATGGAAACAAACACGCTTCAAAAAAATATCAATAATATAAGTAGGATAGTTTAAAATGAATATGCGTGCATACTTATCTGAATTCACAGGTACAACTATACTTTTAGCAACTGTAATTGGGTCTGGAATAATGGGAGAGACCCTAGCAAACGGAAATGCAGCTATTGCATTACTTGGAAATACCATTGCTACAGGTGCTATTTTATATGTTTTAATAACAATTTTTGGACCAATTTCGGGAGCTCATTTCAACCCAACTGTTACTGTAGCTATGTTAATAGCAAAAAAAATTACCGCTAAAGATGCGATAATTTTTATTATTTTGCAAATTCTAGGTGCAGGCTTAGGGGTATTGATTGCCCACGGTATGTTTGAGCTAGATATATTTCAGATTTCTTCTAAGCTAAGGCAAGGTGCATCGCAAGGTTTCTCCGAAATTATAGCAACATTTGGGTTAATACTCGTAATTTTTGGTGGATTGAAACTACGCACAGATGCAATACCTGCACTTGTTGGGTTTTATATTACATCAGCATATTGGTTTACTGCTTCTACAAGTTTTGCTAATCCTGCTGTCACTTTAGCAAGATCACTTTCAGACACATTCGCTGGCATTAACCCTTCAAATATTATCATGTTTATTTCATGCCAGTTTATTGGAATGTTAGTTGCTTTAATACTTGTAAAATATATATTTTCAGAAAAAGAGTGATTAGATAACAGATTAAAAATATGCATTATTTATAAACTATTATTCAATTATATATAAATCATTATTTAAAAGGATAACCCATAAATGGCAAAAATTGATATAATTTCTGATCCAATTTGCCCTTGGTGTTTTATTGGTAAAACACGATTAGATCGTGCTTTAGAAGCAAATCCCACCCATAACTTTATAATTGAGTGGCATCCGTATCAATTAAACCCAACAATGCCAAAAAAAGGTATGGACAGAAGAGAATACTTGGAAACAAAGTTTGGTGGACAGGAAGAAGCAATAAAAGTTTATAGTAATATAGACAAAACTGCTCATGAAAGTGGAATTTTGATGAATTTTGCTGGGATTAAAAGAACCCCAAACACAATTGATGCTCATAGATTAATTCATTGGGCAGGAATTGAAGGCAAACAAAATATAATCGTCGACCGTTTGTTTAAGTCATATTTTCAAGAAGGTCGTGATATCTCTGAAAAATCAGTACTTACACGTATCGCAAACGCTGCTGGAATGGATCAAGAAGTCATACGACGATTATTAGAAAGTGATGCAGATATAGACGACATAAAAGCTCGAGACACTGACGCAAGGAAAAAAGGAATTCAAGGTGTTCCAGCATTTGTTGTTGCCAATGAATATGTTGTACAGGGAGCTCAAACTACAGATGTCTGGAATAATATAATTAAAGAAATTCAGGAAGCTCAATGACTTAATGGGTAAAAGTTTATCACTAACTGAATTCGTAGCATTAATAGCACTTCTGTTTTCGTTAATCGCCATTGGCACCGACATGATGCTTCCAGCATTGGGCATTATAGCAGTCGATTTAAAGCTCCAAACAGAAAATCATGCACAACTTATAATAACAGTTTTTTTACTTGGGACAGGACTAGGCCAATTAATATCGGGCCCAATATCTGATACATACGGGCGTAAAATTGTTTTATGTACCGGAATTTCGTTATTTATTCTGGCCAGTATAGCAGCAATCATTACATCAGACTTTTTAATGTTATTAATCGCAAGGTTCATTCAAGGTTTGGGTATTTCTGCACCACGCTCTGCTGGAACTGCAATGGTTCGCGATTTATATAACGGAAGAAAACTAGCTCGTGTTATATCATTGGCAATGATGATTTTTGTACTTGCTCCTGCAATTGCACCGTTGCTTGGACAGTTTTTAATGATTTCATTTGGTTGGCGATCAATATTTACTGCATGCACTGTCGCTGGATTAATTGCCTTTGTTTGGCTCGTAATTAGACAAGAAGAAACGTTGATTGTTAAAAATAGGCAACCGTTTCTAATTTCTAATTTGATGCAGGGTTATAAAACTACATTTACAAACAAACGTGTCATTATATCTACATTAGTCCAAGCATTGGTATTAGGTGGATTATTTTCGTATATAGCAAGTGCTCCTCAAATATTTAGTGAATGGCTAAATGTAGAAAGTAAATTTCCTTTATATTTTTGTGGAATTGCACTTTTTTCAGCACTTTCAAATATATTAAACGCCACTCTAGTTGAAAAATTAGGAATGTGGTTTTTATCAACATGCGCAATTGGATTTAATATGATATTTTCAATAATTATATTATCTATTTATTATTTGGAATTAATACCAATCTTTTTATACCTTCCAGTATTTATAATGTGGTCATGTGTACTTTTATTCACTATGGCGATGTCTGTTGGAAATCTGATGGCGTTAGCAATGGAACCTGTTGGCCATATCGCCGGTCTTGCGTCATCAATAATAGGATCAACATCAACATTAATTAGTATAACAATAGCCATATTAATCGGAATGCTTTTCAACGGCACTGGATTACCTTTGATTACAGGAGTAACTATATTGGCTATAATATCATTTGCTTTAAACTTAAAAAATCCAAGAAATACTGCTTAGTTAGTTTTTTGACTTTTTGCCATTACAGCAAGCTCACGGGCAATAATGTATGCTCCCTTGACCTTTTTGTCGTCATTTGTCCAATCTCGAAGAACAATTAATTTATTATCTTTAATTTTTGCAGTACCACGAGAATCTAAAAGATATTGTGCTAAACCTGATGGACTAATAAACTTATCTTGGTAAAACTGTATTACCGCGCCTTTTGGGCCGCTATCAAACTTAGCAATGCCAGCTGCACGGCACATTCCTTTAATTCTAACAACTCTTAATAACATATCGACTTCAGTTGGTAATTTACCAAATCGATCAATTAACTCTGCCGCAAATGCTTCTAATTCTATTTTTTTAGCCAACGCTGACAACCTACGATATAAACCTAAACGAACATCAAGATCTTGAACGTACGTTTCAGGTATTAAGACTGGAACACCCAAGTTTATTTGAGGTGACCATGATCCCTCATCCGTCAGTCCCTCCATTTGTCCAGATTTAATTTTAGCAATCGCATCTTCTAACATTTCTTGATAAAGTTCATAACCAACTTCTCGAACATTCCCAGACTGTTCCTCACCTAAAATGTTTCCAGCACCACGAATATCTAAATCCTGACTAGCTAGCATAAATCCAGCACCAAGACTGTCCAATGAACCCAAGACTCGCAATCTTTTTATGGCGGCATGGGTAAGTTTTTGCCGCGGCTTCGTTGTAAGATATGCATATGCTCTTGTTTTAGATCGTCCAACTCTGCCACGAATCTGGTAAAGTTGAGATAGTCCAAACATATCTGCTCTATGAATTATAATTGTATTAGCAGTCGGTATATCCAGACCACTCTCAACAATAGTTGTTGCAACAAGAATACCAAACTTTCCATCATAAAAGGCATTCATTCTTTCATCTAATTCGCCAGCTGGCATTTGGCCATGTGCAACTACGTGATTTATTTCTGGCACTTGCTCTTCAATAAACGCTTCTATCTCAGGAAGGTCAGATATCCTAGGTACAACAAAAAAACTTTGCCCACCTCTATAATGCTCTCTTAATAGAGCCTCTCTCAATGTCACAGTATCAAATTCACTAACGTAAGTCCTAATAGCCAAACGATCAATAGGTGGTGTTCCAATGACTGAAAGCTCTCGGACACCAGAAAGTGACAACTGTAATGTTCTTGGAATAGGAGTTGCAGTTAATGTTAATACATGAATGTCTGATCTTAATTGCTTCAATCTTTCCTTGTGACCAACTCCAAATTTTTGTTCTTCATCTATTATTAACAGACCAAGGTTTGCAAATTTGATATCTTTTGCGAGCAATGCATGCGTGCCTATAATAATTTCAACAGCGCCATCTCGCAAAGCTTCACGATTTTTTTTCATTTGTGATGTTGTTACAAATCTTGAGAGTTGTTTGACTCTTATACCTGTTCCACGAAATCGTTCTTCAAATGATTTAAAGTGTTGTCGCGCTAACAATGTTGTTGGAGCAATAATTGCAGCCTGTGTTCCTGCACTTGCTGCAATAAAAGCAGCACGTAATGCTACTTCAGTTTTACCAAAACCAACATCTCCACATATTAAACGATCCATTGGTTTTCCAGAAGACATATCGCTTACAACATCTTCAATAGCATTCAATTGATCATCCGTTTCAACATATGGGAATCGAGCACAAAATGCATTCCATTTATCAGGTGATACTTCTAATATCTCAGATTTACGCAAAGAGCGTTCAGCAGCTATTCGCAGCAACTTATCTGCCATTTCTCGGATACGTTCTTTTAATTTTGCTTTCTTAGCTTGCCACGCACTTCCACCTAATCTATCCAATAAGCCCGTTTCATGACCATATCGGCTTAATAATTCAACATTTTCGACAGGTAGATATAGCCTATCATTATTAGCATATTCTAAAAGCAAACAATCATGTGGAGCTCCAGCAGCTTTTACTGTTTCAAGTCCACGATATCGGCCAACTCCATGATCAACATGTACAACAAGATCTCCAACTGAAAGACTTGATGCTTCTGTTAGAAAATCTTTAGCTCGTCTTTTCTTATTTGTCTTTCTTATTATTAATTCACCAAGCACATCTTGCTCAGATATTATAGTCAAGCCAGGGGCTTCAAAGCCATGTTCAAGGTGCCACACAGCAAGAGATATTGATCCTATTGACTGATTTATATCTTTCCATGTTTTAATGTTTACCATTCCTGATAAACCTTGATCTTGTAATAATCCGTATAATCTTTCTCGCGCACCTAAAGACATAGATGCTATTATAACAGAAGTTGATTTTCTTTTTTCAATTATATGTTTTGCAAATTCTTCAAATAAACCTAGTTCTTCATTTTGCCTTTCAGGAGCAAAATTTCTACCAATTCTTGCTCTCATATCTAAAGAGTTAGGACCGGTTGGTTGTGGTAGAACTATAAATTTTCTTTGCTCACGATTATTTAATAAATCAAATAAATCATCTGGAGATACATAAAATAATTCAGGCTTGATAGGCTTATATACTGTTTCTAATCTATTTTTAGAGTTTAATGCTTCCAAGCGCGCTTCATATTGATCATTAATTCCATCCCATCTACTGGTGTGTATTCTTTCAATATTTTCATCCATAAATATTACTGCATTGGGTAGATGATCAAATATTGTTTCCATCCCATCATGAAAATACGGCGCCCAATGTTCATAGCCTTGATGTTTTCGCCCTGCACTGATCGCTTCATACAATGGATCATCTAACCCTGCTGATCCAAATTCTTTTCGATAATTGTTTCTAAATCGGTTAATAGACACATCATCTAATATTACCTCTGACACAGGGGCAAATTCAATCCGATCTAAATTTTCAACTGTTCTCTGAGTAACAGGATCAAATCTACGAGCAGACTCTAGTTCATCACCAAAAAGATCCATTCTTACAGGACCACTTTCCCCCGGAGGAAAAACATCAATAATTCCTCCTCGAATTGCATAATCCCCAGGCTCTGTAACTGTTGGTGTCTGAACGAAACCCATCTTTGAAAAGTAGGCCCTTAACTCTTTTACATTGATAGTTCTCCCAACTATGGCAACAAAACTGTTATTAGAAACAATTGTTCTATTAGGAATATATTGGGTTATGGCATTTAACGTCGTGAGAAGCACAATTGGTGCTTCAAAGCCTGATGATAAAGCTGCTAATGTTGCCATTCTTGCTGAGGATACATCTGCATTTGGTGAAACTCTGTCATAAGGCAAGCAATCCCATGATGGAAAATCTAAAATGGGTATATTTGGTGAAAAAAACCATAACGATTTACGCATCAGATCTAAACGTTTGTCATCTCTTGCGACAAAAATTATAGACTTTTGTTTTTCAGTTATAAAATTAGATAAAATGTTTGCATCAAAGCCATCTGGGGCACCAGATAAATTTATAATGTTTTTGGAAAAACTATTCATAAATTTGGCTTAACTTGGGCAAGATTTATGTGCAACCCCTACACTTATATAGCATTAATATTTATCCATTAAAAAGATTGGATTTTATTGCTCATAAAGGCTAAATCAATGAAAGGTAATAATGAAAAGAGAATTTAATGGAAAATCAATTAGCACCATTTCCGATGTCACGCCCAAGAAGACTTCGCCAATCAGATTGGATGCGAAGAATGGTGTCTGAGACAACAATAAGTCCAGATGATTTCATTTACCCTATGTTCATATGTGAGGGAGAAAATGTCACTGATCCGATACCATCTATGCCTGGCGTGAACAGATTAAGCATTGATATGGCTATAAGAGTGGCAAATCATGCTGCAAATGTTGGAATTCCTGCAATAGCATTATTTCCCTACACCGACATAAAAGATAAAAATAAATCCTGTACAGAAGCATTTAATCCAAAAAACTTAGTAAACCGAGCTACAAGAGCAATACGTTCTGCAGTACCAGACATAGGAATTATGTTGGACGTTGCATTAGATCCATATAACTCAGATGGTCATGATGGAATACTTCGAGATGGGGAAATAATAAATGATGAAACATTAATGGCACTGGAAAAACAGGCTATCGTTCAAGCTGAGTCTGGAGCGAATATATTGGGACCTTCAGACATGATGGATGGCCGAATTGGTATTATCAGATCTGCATTAGAATCTAATGATTTTCAAAATGTTGCTATTATGGCATATTCTGCAAAATTCTCATCTTCTTACTATGGCCCTTTCCGAGATGCTGTTGGAGCCTCTGGCGCACTAAAAGGTGATAAAAAGACCTACCAATTAGATCCAGCTAACACAAATGAAGCTCTGAGAATGATTCAGCGTGATCTTTCAGAGGGTGCTGACATGATAATGGTAAAACCTGGAATGCCATATTTAGATGTCTGTCAACGTATCACAAAAGAAATATCTGCTCCATGCTTTGCTTATCAAGTATCTGGAGAATATGCCATGATAGAAGCAGCTGCATTAAACGGATGGATAGATAGAGATAAAGTTATTTTTGAGTCATTACTTTCATTCAAACGAGCTGGTTGTGCAGGAATTCTTTCATATTATGCAATTAAAATAGCAGAAATATTAGATAGTCCATTATAATATTTCTTACATAATCTATGGTGGTGACATGGAATTAAGTTTGATATATGATTAAAACAAATTCACCAAAGAGTGAAAAGCAGTACTACAGGAGATTTATATGCATAAATCATCAAGAAGATCTTTCATAATTGGCTCAGCTGCAGGAATAATAGCCACAAGCATTACTTCCCCAGCAATAGCAGCAAGTCGAAGCCGTATTGATAGTCGCGTTGATACAGCAATGAGAGAGCTAAGAAATTTAGGAAATAGATTTTCAAATTTAATTGACAGCTCAGCTGGCATATTGATAATGCCAAGAATAAGGCGTGGTAGTATTGGTCTCGGCACATCATACGGAGAAGGTTCACTTCTTATAGGTCAAGCTCCTGTTGAGTACTATTCTATGGCATCTGTATCAATTGGTCCTCAATTTGGTATCCAAAGATACTCTTCAGCAATGTTTTTCACGTCTGAGAGAAGCCTTGCACGTTTTCGCAGACAGGATGGTTGGACGGTTGGAGCTGACCTAGGCTATACTTTAATTGATCAAGGCGATGTAGTTGACATCGACAGCAATACATATCTAGACGACGTCTATGGAGTAATTTTTGGACAAGAAGGCCTTCATTTAGGCATAACTCTAGAAGGCTCTAAGTATTCACGTATTGTGCGTTAAAAAATTCAGTCAGCACAAGAGTTCTTTATAGCGTTTATATTATCTTGATATTGTTCTTGTGATCCATCTTTAAATACTGCTGAACCAGCAACAAGTACATTTGCACCAGCGTTCCAACACAATGGTGCAGTATCAGGATCAACACCACCATCTACCTCAAGCCAAATTGGTCTATCACCAATCATTTTCCGCGCAGCAGATATTTTATCAATCATAGAATATGTAAATTTCTGTCCACCAAACCCCGGATTAATTGTCATAATTAATATTAAATCAATTTTATCTAAACAATATTCGATAACTGAAAGTGGCGTAGTAATATTTAATGCTACGCCAGCTTTGCAACCGTAAGAGCGAATAGCTTGTAATGATCTGTCAAGATGTGGACCAGATTCTGCATGCACAGTAATAATATCAGAGCCAGCCTTGGCAAATGCCTCTAAATATGGATCTGCTGGAGATATCATAAGATGAACATCCATTACCGTTTTAACGTATGGGCGTATTGCGGCGACAACATTTGGCCCAATTGTTAGATTTGGGACAAAGTGTCCATCCATAGGGTCAACGTGTATCCAATCAGCCCCTGCAGCCTCAACACTGGTAATTTCATCACCTAGCTTTGCAAAATCAGCAGAAAGTATTGATGGTGCAATTACCAAAGGTCTATTTTGGTCGAATTTTATAGCCAAGAGATTCCCCTTATATTTTTATAACACTATTTAATTAGCTTAGCATGATCAGTCCAGTGCCATTGTAGTTGCTCATAAACAAAACGCCTGATAATCATAGTCAAAATGGAATAGATTTATGCTTAAAACATTTAAATGGCTATTTAGAGTATT
>DS022282.1:0-167880 GCA_000153745.1 Rhodobacterales bacterium HTCC2255 | reverse complement strand
TTAGGCGATTAGGTATTTATGATATTGCTGCATTATCATTACAATATCAAACCAAAGAAGCAACCAGCGCTCTGGTCTCTTATTCGAATGGTATAAATGCATGGCTTAAAATACTTAATAAAAAAGCTTTAGGCCGCGGTGCGCCGGAATTCTTTTTATTCAAGCCTGAAATAGAACCTTGGTCTCCTGTTGATAGCTTAGCAATACTTAAACTTATGGCTATAAAATCTAGTGATCATCTAGACTCTGAAATTTTACGTGCACAAGTTTCTTTATTGATAGGCAATAAAAAAACGAAAGATATATTACCGGATGACCCAGGTTATCAAAATAATTCATTGCAAAAATTTAGCGATATAATAAATCCTAATAAGATCATGCTAAGTGACATATCTAAAAGACATCAATTCGATAGCTTAGGACAATTTAAAAACATTCCTGCGTCAAATGTTTGGGCAGCACATCCCAAACGAACGACCAGTAAATCTAGCTTGTTAGCAGCAGATCCTCATAATAGCCTTTCCGCGCCAGGATATTGGTCACTAGCAAGGCTAGAATTAAAAAGTGGTGGAATTATCGGCGCTTCAATACCTGGTCTACCCTTAATTATGTCTGGTCGATCAAAATATCTCGCCTGGGGATTTTCTGCTGGTAATGGAGATGATACAGATATTTATATAGAACAATTAAATCCATCAAACAAACAACAATATAAAGTGGGAGATAGTTTTGTACCATTTAATACGAATAAAGAAATTATAAAAATTCATGGTTCAAAAAGTAAAACTATAAATCTACTTTGGGCAGATAATAGACCTGTTATACCTAATAATTTTTTTGATATTAACCAAATAATGCCACAAAACAATGTTGCTAGTATCAAATCAACAGCATTAGAAACTTTCGATAAATCTTATAGTTCACTATTTCATATGATGACAAAAATGGACTTGGAAGCAGCCCAAGCGCAATTTAACGATTATGTTTCTCCAGTTTATAATATGGTTCTTGCTGATAAAGATAATATATCTTTGAAAGTAATAGGTAAAATTCCTAAAAGAAACACTAATCATTTTGGAGAAGGCAGAATACCATCTCAAGGTTGGCTGAAAAGAAATCACTGGAATGGGTATTACAGTTATCAGGAAAACCCAGGCACGATGAACCCAAACAATGGGATTGTTGCCAATACAAACAATAAAACCACAGATAAAAAATTTCCAAATCACATATCACATAGATGGGGTGATAATTTTAGAATAAAGCGTTTATCCAAACTTATGAATGAAAGAGAAATACATACAAGGGACAGCTTTATTGAAGCACAATTAGATACTATATCAGATGCTGCAAGAACAATTTTGCCATTAATTGCGAAGGAGCTTTGGTATACAAACAAATTGCAGGAAAAATCTAAATCTCATACTTTAGCATCCGAAGCGCTTAATTTGCTTGCGAACTGGAATGGTGAGATGAATGAACATATGCCTGAACCCCTGATTTATACTTCTTGGGTGTCTAATTTCCAAAAATTTATAATTCGTGATGAGCTGGGACCTCTTTCGCAAAAGTTTAAAGAGGTTGATCCAGTATTTTTAGAAAGAGTTTTACGGAACATAGATGATGCATCAATTTGGTGTGATATAATTCCATCTTCAAAAATCGAAACGTGCAACGAAATTGCCTTGCAATCTTTAATTGCATCAATAGAGGAACTTTCAAAAATTTATGGTGATAGTTTGGAGAATTGGCAATGGGGTGAAGCACATATTGCCAACCATAAGCACAAAATATTTGGATCAATTCCAGTAATTAATTGGATGTCAAATATAAGACAAACAACTTCTGGTGGTGATAATACTTTAATGAGAGCAAAAACAAAAAATCATGGTAAAAATCCATTTGAAAATGTACACGCCGCAGGTTTTAGAATGATAGTGGATTTTTCTGATTTAGAAAGTTCATTATTTATTATATCAACAGGTCAATCAGGTCATCTATTATCAAATCAATATGATAACTTGGCTAATCTATGGAAGCGTGGAGAATATATACCAATGGTTCTTGATCCAAAATTAGCTCGTGCAGGTTCATTGGGCTCTGTGCTACTTAAACAAAAATAAAAAGTTTAAACCTTTAAAAATTGAGCCGCTTGCTTAGGTGTCCATGTTACAGAAAGTTCTATAAAATTTTCATTAGACACTTCATTTTTTACTAAATTATTTTTATATAACCAGGCCCTTCTTCCACCTTCAGTTAATGCTAGCTTAACAACATCAGATACTGTTATTTCTTTAAGGTTTTCATCAATTTCTGATAAAAGTACGCTTAATCCATCCCCAGTTAATGCCGAAACTGTTCTTATTTTTTCTGATCTGTCTGATATATTCTTTGCATTTATAAGTTCATCATTTGATAATAAATCCGTTTTATTCCATACTTCTAATATATTAGATTTAGTATTATCTGATACATCCAATTCTTCTAAAATATCATTAACATCATTAGCTTGAGCTTCAGTTTCAGGATGTGAAATATCTCTCACATGGAGTATAAGATTAGCATCCAAAACTTCTTCTAAAGTTGCCCTAAAAGCAGCAATTAATTGTGTAGGTAGTTCAGAAATAAATCCTACAGTATCAGATAAAATTATCTTTTGTCCTGAAGGAAGCTCAACCTCCCTCATAGTTGGATCTAACGTTGCAAATAACATATCCTTTGCAAAAACTTTAGCACCTGTCATATAATTAAATAATGTTGATTTACCAGCATTTGTATATCCAACAAGCGCTACAATCGGATAAGGTATTTTCTTTCTTGCAGATCTATGTAATTCACGGGTTTTTACAACTTTTTCCAATTGTTTTTTCAATCTTAAAATAGCGTCATCAATTTGCCTTCTGTCACTTTCAATTTGTGTTTCACCAGCACCACCAATAAAGCTTAATCCACCACGTTGTCTCTCAAGGTGTGTCCATGTTCGAACTAAACGAGATCGTTGGTAATTCAGGGCAGCTAAATCAACTTGAAGTACACCTTCTCGTGTTTGCGCTCTGTCACCGAATATTTCCAAGATTAAACCTGTTCGATCTAAAACCTTTAAGTTCCATTCTTTTTCAAGATTTCTTTGTTGAATTGGAGTAAGTGGCCCATCAATTATTACCAAATCAATGTCATTACTTTTAAAAATTTGAGATAATTCTAATAATTTACCCGACCCAAAAAGTGTACCAGCATTAGGTTTTTTTAGTGGAATAACGGCTTCATGTAGTATTTCAATATCCAAAGCATTAGCTAACGAAACAGCCTCTTCCAAAGAATGTTCTGGCGTGCGTCGTTTATTAGGATTTAATAAATTTGGGTGTAGAACGCTTACATGCATGTTTTATTCCGATTGTGCTTCTTCACCATCATAAAGTACAACCGGTTGTGCTGGCATTATTGTTGAGATTGCATGCTTGTATACTAACTGTGATTGTCCATCTCTTCTAAGAAGAACGCAAAAATTATCAAACCAGCTTATATTCCCCTGCAATTTAACACCATTAATTAAAAAAATAGTCACAGAAATTTTTGCTTTTCGGACATGGTTTAAGAATGCGTCTTGTAAGTTACGGTTATCATTAGCCATTTCAACTGCCCTTTTTTAAAATTATTCCAACTGATGGTTGAGCCTGAATAATATGTAAAGCTATATTTTATAATTATTCTACTAATAATACAAAAAAACTATTATAATAGCAAAAAAAAATCAAAATTAGCTATTTTAGCCAATAGTTTGGATTAAATAATGCAATGACGGCTAAAGCTTCTAATCTTCCAAGTACCATTGCGACACAAAAAATTGATTTTGCTGTCTGAGAAATTGTTGAATAATACAATGATCCATCACCAGCAACATAGATGAGTGGGCCAGTAGTTGATAATCCAGAAATTGCAAGTATTAAACTATGTTCGAACTTTATTCCAGTGGCAGAAAAACTGAGTATAATTATAGCCAAACTTACAAGAAATAACATAAAAAATATCCAAGCAGCATAGGCACCTTCCCTACGAAAGTTTCTAGCTTTTTCACCCGCTCCTGCAACTGAATGAGGATAACTTAATCGAGTCATTTCTCTTACACCATGCTTGTAAAGAACATATACTCTAAGCAATTTAACGCCACCCGCTGTTGTTGCTATACCACCACCAAGCACACACAGTCCCATTAAAATTAATCCAGGCGTTTTCAATCCTGACCATGCTTGTGAAGAGCCCCAATATTCACTTTCAAAGCCTGTAGTGGACAGAAAAGACATAACCATGAAGACACCTCCCCAAAAAGCTGATAACCCTGATTGAAAATCAAACTTTTCAGAGATTTCAATTATTCCAAACCAATGTCTTATAAATAATAATGACGGAATTATTAATATTAATATTAGCATTATATTTACTTCTTTGTCTCGCTTTAACCTGCGGTATCCTCTTCCATCAGAGTCTTGTTGGTACATGAAACGTGATATTGAAAATATTAAAAAAAGCACAATTATAAATTCACCTGATGCACCAGAATTTGCACCTTGGATACCACCTACATTACTAATTCCACTTGTAGAAAAAGTACTCATAGAATGAATAACTGCAACAAGTGGTCGATCTCCACTCATTATTAAAAGTATACTCATTACAATAGTTAAAAGAAAATATATTGGTGAAATTAATATACTGTATTTGATTATTCTTGATCTTATATCAACTCGCTTTATTTGGATTTTTAAATTATCAGAATTACTCTTTCTTGTGTATACATCAAACCCACCCAAGCCAGCAGGTTGAAATATTGCTAAAGCAGCTACTAGCATTAATAACCCGCCAACCCAGGAAATTAAAGCACGCCATAAGTGCAGTACATCAGGTACTCTATCATTAAGATCAAAAATTGATGCACCAGTTGTCGTAAAGGATGATAGCATTTCAAAATATGCATCAAAAAAATTTATATTTGTTATTAAATAATTTAAGGGCATGGCCATAAATATTGGCAAAAAAACAAAACAACAAAATAAATCAAATATATTTTGAACTATTTTCTTGCGTAATTTTTTAGAAGAAAATGCAATCCCTAAAAACGCAGTAATAATTAGAAAAAAGGTTCCGTGATAAAAAAAAGTTCTCGCATAAAGCCACTGATCTAGCCTTATTGAAAATAGGACAGGAACATACATTAACAATGAAGTTATACCAAGTAATAGTACAAATAATGGTTGATTTCTTAACGCTAACATTATCAGAAAAAATCAATATTTACTTGAAATAGTCTCTCAACCTCGGAAACATCTTGTGATAAAGTAAATATCACAACAATATCTCCTTCTTCGATTTTTGTATTACCTTCCGGCCTAAAAACTTTGCCATTTTTTTGGATAGCACCAATTATTGAACCATCTGGCCACTCCACATCTCTAATTACTGAACCCACAATTGGTGAAGTAGACATAACTTGAGCTTCGATAACTTCAGCTTCAGCATCGCCGATAGAATAAACAGCTTTTACACGCCCATGACGTACATGACGCAAAATTGAAGATACAGTTGTAGCGCGAGGATTAACTGACGCATCTATGTTTAATGGCCCCATAAGAGTAGTCAATGTTGGGTCATTTATTAATGCCACAACCATAGGACATCCAAGTGATTTAGCTCTAGCACATGCAAGTAAGTTTGTTTTATCATCGTCTGTAACAGCCAGTACTGTATCTGTTTTTGATATATTTGCTTCCTCTAAAAGCTCCATATCTAAGCCATCACCATGTAAAACAATTGTTCGCTCTAATTGATCAGCAATACGCTCAGCACAATCTCTATTTGCTTCAATTATTTTAGAGTGAATTTTAACAGCATTATTTTCTAATGATTTAGCAACCATTAAGCCAACATTGCCACCCCCTATTATAATGACACGATCTTGCTTTTTGTTAGTTTTGCCAAATATTTCTAAACATCTTTCCTTATCATCAGCATTGGTACAAACATAAACCTGGTCGTCTATAATTAGTTGTTCCTGACTATCTGGAACTGTTAAAATTCCATTTCGTCTGATCGCTACTACATTTGCTCTCAAATTTGGGAAAAGCTCACTCAACTGTCGAAGTGATGTATTAAGCACATTGCATTCTTGAGTTAAAGTTAAACCCAATAATTCAACTTTTCCCTCCATAAATGGTTCCGTATCAAAAGTAGCAGGTGACCTTAGCTGCCTAAGCGCTTGTATCGCAACCTCTTTTTCTGGAGATATAACAACATCAATTGGCAAATGATCTCTTTGATATAAGTCAGAATAGATTGCATCTAAATAAGATTGCCCACGCAATCTAGCAATTTTTCTAGGAATTTTAAAAACTGAATGAGCGACTTGGCATGTAACCATATTTACTTCATCAGAATATGTTGCTGCAATAATCATATCTGCATCTGCTGCACCGGCCATGGATAATACATCCGGATATGATGCATTTCCAGCAATACCATTGACATCTAACGTATCAACAGCACGCGAAACTAATTCTGAATTGTTATCAACGACAGTAACATCATTTTTTTCTGAAGATAAGTGTCGAGCTATTTGCCAACCAACTTGCCCTGCCCCACATATAATTACCTTCATTTAATGCCCCCAAAAGAACTTATAATTTTTATTTTATAGTTAAAATTATACCTAAAATACAGTTTTATATTTGATCATTACTATCAACATCATCTGTTTTTGCAACCCGTGCACCTGTATCACTTGAAGTTATAACATTTAATGTTTTTAATTTTCTGTGTAACGCAGAGCGTTCCATTCCAACGAAATGTGCCGTCTTAGAAATGTTTCCACCAAATCTATTGATTTGAGCAACCAAATAATCTCTCTCAAATAACTCACGTGCATCTCTGAGTGGAAGTCCAAGCATATTTCCATCCATATCAATTGAATTATCAGTTTTCGTTATTTCCTTAGTTTGCAATTCAATGACTGATATATCACCAGATTGTGAACCAAGTATTAAAGATCTCTCTAAGACATTCCTTAATTGCCTAATGTTTCCAGGCCAATTACGGGATTGCAAATGCACAATGGCTTTTTGACTTAACTTACGTTTTGGTAAGCCCTGTTTTTCACTCAACTCATCAATGAAAAAATTTGAAATAATAGAAATATCTTCAATTCGGTCTTCTAATGATGGAACAGGGATCGGAACAACATTTAATCTATGGTATAACTCTTCTCTAAAATTTTTATTTTCAATTTCTACAATTAAGTTTTGGCTACTAGAAGAAATTACTCGAAAGTCTACTGATAAATTAGTTTTGCCACCAATTCTCGTAAATTGTTGATCAACCAAAACTCTAAGAATTTTTGATTGAGTACCAATTGGCATATCACCAACTTCATCTAGATATAAAATCCCACCATTGGCTTGCTCCAATAATCCCAATTGAATATTTCCATTAGATTCAGACCCGAATAACAACTCTTCCATTCGCTCAGATGACATTGATGCTGAGTTAACTGTAACAAATGCAAAATCTTTACGCGGTGAATTTTTATGAATGTATCTGGCTGCAACTTCCTTACCTGAACCAGATGGACCATTTAACATAATGCGACTATTTCCAGTTGATACTTTGTCAAGTTGTTGCTTGAAGTTTTTAAATATGGAAGATTTACCAATTAATTCAAAAGATGGTATTTCTTTTATTTTAAATGCTGCATTTTCTGTTCTAAGGCGTGATGTTTCCATTGCCCTTGCAATTACAACTGTCAATTGATCTATGTTAAAAGGTTTTTCTATAAAATCATACGCACCCTGTTTTATTGCGGCTACAGCTATCTCAATATTCCCATGACCTGAAATGATAACAACCGGAATGTCAGGGTTATTTAATTTCACCTGCTTAAGGATATCAATTCCGTCTAACTTGCTATCTTTTAACCAAATATCCAAAATAATTAATTTAGGCTTTGATTTTTCAATTGATTTAAACGTTTCTTCTGAATTTGCTGCTAATTTGGTAGAATAACCTTCATCAATTAGGATATCAGATACTAATTCACGGATATCTTTTTCATCATCCACAATTAAAATATCACCCATTTTTACTCTTCCTTTATGCTATTTAAAGCTATTTTATTTTTCTATTATTATCTCTTTAGGGAAAATAATTCGCATTTTTGCACCAAAGCTTTCGCCTGTTGAAAACGGTGATGCATCTAATAATTCTAATGTACCATTATGCTCTTCAATTATCTTTTTAACTATAGACAAACCTAATCCTGTGCCATTTTCTCTATTTGTAACATATGGCTCAAACAACCGAGAGCGTTCCTGTGTAGGCAAGCCAATTCCATTATCTTCGATAATAATTTCAAGGTCATTTTTTTTCTGGTCAATAGATATTCTAATTTCAGGGTTAAAAGTAATATTTGGTTGTGATTTTATTTTACTGTCAATGGCCTCGCCTGCATTTTTGATCAAATTAGTGAATGCTTGGTTTATCATTGTTTCATCCATACTAGCATTAAAGTCGTTATATGGATTCTCAAAACTTATATTAACTTTTGGAGAAGAAACTTCAAAAAGCAATATAACATCCTTCAATAACTTGGTAATGTTTGTAGGACGTTTAATAGGCTCTGGCATTCTTGCAAATTTAGAAAACTCATCAACAATTCTGCGTAAATCATTTGTTTGGCGTATAATAACGTCACATAATTGTGAAAGATTTTTATCTTCATCAGCTAACATTGGTGAGTATTTACGCTTCAATCGCTCAGCTGATAATTGTATGGGCGTAAGTGGGTTTTTTATCTCATGAGCAATTCGCCGTGCAACATCTCCCCATGCTGCTAATCTCTGGGCAGATACTAGGTCAGTTACATCATCAAAAGTAATTACATATCCTTCAATTAATTCATCCTCAGAAATTCTTGCTGAAACTCTAACTAGTAGAATTTCAGTTGTACCAACTCGTGTTAATTTAATTTCTTGTTGCTGAGTTTTATTGTCATTTTTTTGTATCAATATAAATAAATCAACAAATTCCGGCACAGCCAAATGTATACTTTTACCCTCATTGTCATTTGCATTTAAATTTAATAATTTTTCTGCTGCTAGATTTATAAATCCAACATTACCATCTGATGATAAACCTATTACTCCAGCAGTTACACCCGATAAAACGCTATCAAACAATCTACGCCGGCGTTCTGTGTATTCATTTGCTGTTATTAAATCATCTCGTTGACGTTTAACTTGTTTTGTCATGTGGTTGAACACACGACTTAACATAGCTATCTCATCATCGCCTTTTTCTTCTATAACCTTAACATCAAAATCTCCTGCCCCAAGTCTTTGTGCGGCTCCAGCTAATCGTCCAACAGGCCGAGAAAGACGTTCTGCAAATAGCATTCCAAGCAAAATTGACGATAGAATAACAAAAGTGGCAAAACCTAAATATAACAGTCCATATGACCAAAGTATTTTTTCACGTTGAGATTCCATAGTGTTGTATGTGATGGCAGATTCCATTGTTTTATCTAATAAATTCAGTATTTTTCCATCTACTGTTCTTGATATATATAAATATTTATCTTCAAAACTATTTAATCTGATCAAACTTCTAAATTCATTATTGGGCCAGTCTTCGATAATCAACAACTCACCTAATTCAGCAATTTTCATATTTTTTTCCGAAGGCTCTTCATAACCAAATAGATAGCTCAACTCACCTCTGGATCTTAAGTTTGCATTTCCATCAATAATATAGGCTTCTTTTAGTCCTCTTTGTATAAGTTTTTGGATCAAGATTAATTGAACTCTTAGATCACTGTCACTAACGAATGAATTGGTATTTTTATATTCATTCAATCTTACAGCCATAAAATTTAAATCTATCTTTAAGTCATCTCTTTGTTCATTCTTATATGCTTCAGCAGCGGATAAAGACGAACTCACCACATTTTGTACATTTTTGGAAAACCAACCCTCTACACCAATACTTAATGTAACAACTGCGAAAACTGCTACAAGGACTGTAGGAATAAGTGCTACAATCGCAAAAACTCTACTTAATCGCATGTGTAATCGTGAACCTGCAGATTTTGCTCTTCGAGCAGCAAACATTTTCATTACTGCATAACCAACAATTGAAATAACGACTAAAAGATAAATTCCATCAATAAGAAGTATTAAGCGCAAAATATTACTTAGCTTACTTCCAAATTCTCCCTGTAATATAGATACCGTTAGCCCAGTTAAAATTGGTCCAAGAAGAATTAATGACCAAGCTATAACTACTAAAAATTTACGCCTATTTTGCCATTTTTTTATTTTGTTAAGTAAATTTTGTATCATGTGCCTTAATTATTTATAGTTCTATATTTGCTACACTATGTGGCATCATTACATCATTTTTTTACTTCTTGTAACTACAATATCAAGATCTTTGATTTTCTTTCTTAATGTATTGCGATTTATACCAAGTAATTCAGATGTTTTTATTTGATTTCCACGTGTTGCAGATAACGATAATGCTATCAATGGTAACTCAATTTCTTTCATTATTCGGTTATATAATCCTGGTGGTGGTAAAGTCTCACCATGCAAATCGAAATATCTTTTTATATGCCTCTCAACAGAAGAGGATAGCTTTCCATTACTTGTGTCTAAATCATCTGAATTCATAGATGGGATTAAATTTAAGTTTTCTTCAACATGGTTGGCGCTTATCTCATCATCGGACACTAAAACCACTAATCTATTAATGAAATTCTCTAATTCTCTGATGTTTCCCATCCATTGAGCATTTTGTAATAATTGCATTGCCTTTATTGATATAGTTTTTTGAGGAAGACCTAACATAACTGATAATTGCAAAAAATGCTTTGTTAAATCAGGAATATCCCCAATCCTATCTCTTAAAGGAGGAAGGTTTATATTCACTACATTTAGCCTATAAAATAAATCCTCCCTAATTACTCCTTGGCTAATTAGATTCTGTAGTGACAGTCTAGATGATGAGATTAATCTATATTTTTTATCAATAACTGAATCTGAACGTAATAAATCTAATAATTGCAACTGAATTTCATCAGACATCTCAGAAATTTCATCAAAATAAATTGTAGCCCCTTTTGATGCTGGAGTTATCTTTAAATCTTCTTTGCCGCCTACTAAGGTTCCCTCTATCTTATCAATATTTAATGAAGAAATATTTATACGTACGAAATCCATTGCCGACCGTGGTCCTAAGTCATGCATTGCACGAGCTAATAGATCTTTGCCAGTTCCACTTTCACCTGTAATAATAGTAGAAAGATCAGTATGTAAGATCCGCGCTAAAAATCTATATACATCCTGCATAAGTGGTGATGAACCAATAAGTGGTAATTCAGGTTCAACTATACCACCTTGGGGAATAACACTTTTTTCTGCTCCTTGGTTCAATAAAGCTTTATTGACCTTGGAAAGTAATTTTTTCAGATCAAATGGTTTTGGTAAATAATCATAAGCACCCAATTCAGAGGCTTTTATTGCAGTAATTACAGTGTTTTGTGCTGAAATAATTATAACTGGCAAATCATTGCGTTTGCGCTTTATTGCAGGCAACATTTCTAATCCATCGCCATCAGGAAAATTAACATCAGATATAACTACATCTCCATTACCCTCGTCTATCCAACGCCATAATGTTTCTATACTTCCTGTTGCCCTTACTTTGCACCCAGCGCGTGTAAGTGCTTGAGTTAATACTGTTCTTATCGTCCGATCATCATCGGCAACTAATATAGTTCCATCCATTATATTTTATCCTTTGAAGATTTTTTTGATACAGGAAGACGTAAAATAAATTTAGTTCCAGCATTATGTGAGGTACACTCGATTAACCCTCCGTGACTGGTAATTATTTTTGATACAAAAGCTAATCCTAAACCTGTGCCATTAACTTTTGAAGATACAAAAGGTTCAAATATTTCATTAATAATATTATCAGGAATTCCACTGCCATTGTCTATTATTTCAATTTGTAATGGCAATATTTCTGATTGGTCACCAGAAATTGTATATCTCACTCCAGAATTATAGGAAGTACAAATTTTTATTTTTCCACGATCTTTTGAAATTGCTTCACATGCATTTTTCAATATGTTTTGAAAAACTTGCAACATTTGATCCGCATCCCCAGAGGCATTTGGTAATGATGGATCATATTGTTTTTCAAACTTTATTGAAGAAGCAAAACCAGCAGATGATGATCTGATAGCCCTGTCTAAGACGTCATGAATATTATATGCATTTCTTACCGAAGGTCTAATGTCTGAAAATACTTCAAATCTATCAACTAAAGTACCAATTCTTTTCGTTTCCTGTCCTATCATATCAGCGAGTTCTACATCATCATCTATTGCATTCATCGCTAAAAGTTGAGCAGCACCAGAAATTCCAGCAAGCGGGTTTCTGATTTCATGCGCAAGCATTGATGCCATGGCAGTAACAGACCTGGCTGATGTGCGATGCGAAGAAGATTGATTTATTTTTTGCGCAAAACTATTTGGTTGCATTATTAACAAATAATTCTCATTATTCTTATCCAATGGATTAATATGAAGATTACATTCAAACGACACCCTATCAATCGTAGAAACTTCTATACCATATTGGCTTAAAGATGAATTTTCACGTTTTACTTGTTTAATAGTTTCTAAAACTACAGAATTTATGCCAAAGAATACGCTTAATGCTTTTCCAGACATTTGATTATGAGATGTTTGAACAACTTGTTCAGCGGCTGAGTTACCTTCAATAATTATAAATTCTGAATTAATTATAAATGCCGGGAACGGAATTGTATTCCAAACGTGAGCAAAATCAATTATTTGCATGGATTATCCTCCGTTGCTGATAAGGAAGAAATCATTGATATTACTTTTTGGGGATCAGTTTCTGTTTGTAAAGCTCTCCGATCGATAGGATTTACACCTATATAATCCATGTACCAACCCAAATGTTTCCTCGCAACTTTATTGCCATGTTGTTCACCATAAAAATTAAGCATATCAAGATAATGATCTGATATCATTTCTAATAATTTATTTCCTGAAGGTATTTCTGGTGGCTTTGTATTGAATATTTCTGAAGCAATTTGAGACAGAAGCCATGGCTTGCCTTGCGCTCCTCTACCAATCATTACTCCATCTGCTTTAGATTGTTTCATGGCCAATTTCGCCGTTGGAGTATCTATAATATCACCATTAGCAATAACTGGAATATTTACAGCCTCTTTAACCTCTCGTATTTTTCTCCAATCTGCATCGCCTTTATAGAACTGGCACCTTGTTCGTCCGTGGATTGTAATCATTTGAATTCCAATTTTTTCTGCGCTAGATGATAAATCAGCAGCGTTCAAATCATTATGGTCCCAACCCAATCTAGTTTTTAATGTAACAGGGATATCTACCGCATTTACAACTGCTTCAATTAATTTAAGCGCTAAATCTGGTGTCCGCATCAACGCTGAGCCTGATGCACCGTTCACTACACTTTTAGCAGGACATCCCATATTAATATCAATTATTTTAGCGCCATTACCCTCTATTAGTTTAGCACACTCAGACATCCAAAATGCATCACGGCCCGCAATTTGAACTGATGTTCCTTCAACGTTAAATCCTAATTCTGCTCTTGCGCGTGCATCCTTTCCTTTTTGCATAATTTCATGGCTTGCAACCATTTCTGAAACCACAAGACCCGCTCCAAAACTAGAAACAAGATTTCTGTAAGGTAAGTCTGTTATGCCAGCTAAAGGCGATAATAAGACAGGAGGCGATATTGCCTGTTTTCCAACCATTAAAGTACTCATGATTAATTAATAGGCATTAAGATTTTCAATGACAAGTTTAAACTAACTTGCATCGCTAATGTTTCGTTATATAAACATAAATATGAATTCTATAACAGCCATAGTAGTAGCAGCAGGCCGAGGAACTCGCGCAGGTAGCGGAATACCAAAACAATATCGTGAAATTGCACAAAAACCAATTTTGCATTATACAATTGATGCTCTACTCGCCCATAAAGCAATTGATAATATCATTTGCGTAATACACAAAGATGACAAACAGCTTTATAAAAACGCAGTATCAAGAATTAATAATCCCCGGCTTTCAAAGCCAGTCCTAGGTGGTGCAACCCGGTCTGAGAGCGTTTTTAATGGAATAAAGGCGGCTTCAAGTGAATATGTTTTAATCCATGATGGTGCTAGACCATGCTTACCGATAGCTGCACTTAAACGGCTCATCAATGGTTTGGAAAAGTATAATGCTTGTTTTTTAGCATTGCCAATTGTTGATACATTGTGGTCAATATCAGAAAATAAAGTGCAAAAAAATATCTCCCGAGAAATGATTTGGAAAGCACAAACTCCTCAAGCATTTAAATTAAATGAAATTTACAACGCATATGAAAATACAAATAAGACGTTAACAGACGACGTTGCTATAGCACAATCCGCTGGAATTGAAGTAACGCCCATTTTAGGTGCAGAAGAAAATATAAAGATTACAACCCAGAATGACTTTGGTTTAGCAAGACAAATAATAGGAAATATCATGGATATAAGAGTTGGCAATGGGTATGACGTACACGCTCTTGGCTTAGGAAGTAGTGTAACCTTAAATGGAATAGAAATTAGTCATACAAAAGCACTGCTGGGGCATTCTGATGCTGATGTAGCTATGCATGCCATAACAGATGCTATTTTTGGCGCTTTAAGCGCGGGCGATATTGGACAATGGTTTCCACCATCAGAACAAAAATGGAAAAACGCTTCCTCTGAAATATTTCTTCGAAAAGCTGTTCTTTTATGCAAAGAGCGTGGTTTCATTATTAATCATCTTGACTGCACTATAATCTGTGAAACCCCAAAGATTGGACCACACGCAGAAAAGATGCGTGAAAACATCTCAGAAATCACTAAGATTGATATTGATAAAGTATCTGTTAAAGCTACCACTACGGAACAATTAGGTTTTACAGGAAGAAATGAAGGTATTGCAGCTCAAGCAACAGCTACACTTATAAAAAAATGATGCGCTTTATAACAACGTGGTTTTATATTGGGCTTTTAAAGCCAGCACCCGGAACCTGGGGTTCACTAGGAGCCTTACCATTTGTTTATATTTTTTTAATAAATAATTTCAACATATGGCAATTTTTACTTATCTCTTTGGTAGTATTTGTCATTGGCTATGGTGCGACTTATGTTGAAACAAAAGGCAAAACGGAACACGATCCAAGTGAGATTGTTATCGACGAAATCGTTGGACAATGGATCACATTTGCACCCCTATTTGTAATCACATCAAACACAAGTTTTCATATCTCAATATCTGAAAGTGTTATCAATATAAACACTTCTAACTCAACCTATTCGATGAGTTTAGCGTATATATTTTTATCTGCTTTTGCACTTTTCCGTTTTTTTGATATAATTAAACCATGGCCAATAAGCTGGGCGGATAAAATATCAACTCCTTTTGGGGTTATGTTGGATGATTTTTTAGCAGGCATATTATCTGCAATATGTTTATCGATTATTCTATTTTTCGGACTGACTTTATGACTAATGTGGAAAACATTCTAAAACTTACAAAAAAACTTAGATGGCGACTAACAACAGCTGAAAGCTGTACTGGTGGAATGATTTCCAGTCAATTAACTGCAATACCAGGATCTTCAAATTTTTTTGATAGAGGTTTTGTGACTTATTCGAATGAAGCAAAAATAGAAATGCTTGATGTTAGGCAGAATTCTTTAAATTTATTTGGTGCTGTCAGTGAAGAGATAGCTATTGAAATGGCCGTTGGGTCTTTAAAAAAATCCCTAGCCAACCTTTCTTTGTCTGTTACAGGTATTGCAGGGCCCGGAGGATCTGAACACAAAGAAGAAGGCACAGTATGCTTTGGGTTAGCCCTTCAAGACGGTACAATACGCTCTTATACAAAGTATTTTGGTTCTCTTGGGCGTGATAACGTAAGAAAAATGGCAACTGAATATGCATTAAATTTAATACTAGAAGAATTAAATAATCACTAATAAAATTTTCCTAAATCGCACAATAATTCAACCATTCATGTAAATATGCCTAATTTATATACAATTTATGCATCAAACTTAAGTTAAGCAAGTTTAGTCTTTATAAAATATTAGTTTTTCTTCAAACGGACTTAAACATTTGGAGATTATATTATGAACGGTGCTGATACAGCTTGGATAATGGTAGCAACTGCTCTTGTCTTGTTTATGACACTGCCTGGTTTGGCATTATTTTATGGTGGTTTAGTTAGAGCAAGAAATGTTCTTTCTGTATTTATGCAGTGCTTTGCTATAGCTTGTTTGATGTCAATTTTATGGCTTAGCTTTGGATATTCAATAGCTTTTGGCGATGGGAATATCTTTTGGGGTGGCATTGGAAAAATGTTCCTCTCAGGAGTAGATTCCACCACTTTATTTGGTACAATTCCTGAAGTTTTATTTTTTGCATTTCAAATGACATTTGCCATAATTACACCAGCCCTAATAGTGGGTGCGTATGTTGAAAGGGTATCTTTTTCTTTTGTATTAACTTTCTCATCACTCTGGATGCTTTTAGTTTACGCACCTGTGACACATTGGATTTGGGGCGGAGGACTTTTATCTGGTGCTGATGGATCATTATTCACAAACGGTGTTAAAGACTTTGCTGGCGGTATTGTAGTACATGAAACAGCTGGAATAGCGGCTCTGGTTGTTGCAATTGCTTTAGGCCCGAGGTTAAACAAAAACGTACCACCTCATAATCCAGGATATGTAATGCTTGGCGCTGCAATGCTGTGGGTAGGATGGTTTGGCTTTAATGGCGGATCTCAGCTAGCTGCAGACGGTGGAGCTGCTATGGCAATAACAGTTACTCATATTTCAGCGGCATCAGCATCACTAACTTGGGCACTATATGAACGGATAAAGTATGGTAAATCATCTTTAGTTGGACTTGTTACAGGTACAATTGCAGGATTAGCCTCAATTACTCCAGCTTCAGGATGGGTATCTCCAGTTGAAGCCATGTTAATTGGTTCAATAGCTGGTGTACTGTGCCAAATAATGTGTGAAGTAATTAAAGGTTGGTTCAGAATTGACGATACACTTGATGTGTTTGCAGTACACGGCGTTGGTGGAATATTTGGTACAATAATGCTAGCTACTTTTGGGTATGCAGGCTGGACTGAACAACTTGGATCACTACTAGTTGTTGGCATATTTACTATTATTGCAACATATTTAATTGTGAAAATTGTTGTATTATTCTGCCCTATTCGCGTTTCAGAGGAAAGCGAACTTACAGGCCTGGACCAGTCATCTCATGGTGAACGTGCATATGACATGGCATCATAAATTTTAGGCTCCAATATTTTTTTATTGGAGCCATTTAAATTGTTGAATTATTTATATAAATCATCAGCTCGCATTTCAAATGCCTTTACAATTCTTTGCATTGCCTCATTAAAAACAACGCCTATGAGTGCCTGTAAGACCCTTGACTTAAATTCAAAATCAACAAAAAAATCTGCTTCACACCCGCCATCAACATCTCGAAAGATCCAATGATTATTTAAATATTTAAATGGCCCATCTAAGTACTCTACATCTATTGAAAATTTATCATCCTTTAGCGTTACTCTAGATCCAAAACGCTCTCGAAAAACCTTAAAGGCAATAATTAAGTCTGCTTCAATTATAGTTTTATGACTATCTTTTGTCACTTTTCTTATTCTTGTTGCAGCACACCAAGGTAAAAAATCAGGATAAGTCTCAACGTCTGCAACAAGATCATACATCTGTTTTGCAGTGTAGGGCATAATACGTTTTTCTGTATGTGTTGGCATAATCTTGTTCTATTTAAATTAAAATCATTCGTCATTAAGAAAGTATATATTTGAGTAAATTTTTTCATTGATGCAAAAGAGTTAATAAACTAAAATTTTTTTATATTTATTAAATTTTCAAGTGAAAGCAGTAATGGATCATTCAAATTATAATGTCGAAACAATGATTTCAGCAAAATCAATTGCTGCAAGATGTGAAGAACTTGCCGAGGATATATCTCTATATTTCAAAAATACAGATAAACTTATTGTTGTTGGTCTATTACGAGGATCATTTGTTTTTATTGCAGATTTAGCAAGAGAATTAGATTTACCATGCGAAGTCGATTTTTTGGAAACTTCTTCTTATGGAAATTCTACTGAAAGTTCTCGTGAAGTCAGGATCTTAAAAGATTTGAGGGGTGAAATTGAAGGTCGAGATGTTTTAGTTATCGAAGATATAGTAGATACAGGCCATACATTACATCATGTAAAGACATTATTAGAATCTAGAAAGCCAGCTAGGTTAAAGGTGTGTGCACTCTTAGACAAACCCGCGAGACGAGAAGTAGAAATAAAAGCTGATTGGATTGGATTTGAGATCCCTGATGAATTTGTTGTTGGCTATGGGATTGATTATGCCCAAAGAAATAGAAATTTAGATCACATTGGAAAAGTTGTCTTTAAATAATTAACCAACAAATTCAAAATCAAGTTCTAAAAATCATTTGATAAACACGCTTGTTTTCATCGCCTACGTCACCTATTAGATCAACTTCGGCTGACCAGGTGTATAAACATTTGACGGCGATTCGCAAAACTGGATCCCTAGGTTTTAGCCAACAATAGTCTGTATTAGCGCCGTATGGCATACAGGCATAAATCTAGAGAGCGAATACAAACATGCTAACAGGCACAGTAATTTGGTATAATCCTGTAAAAGGTTTAGGTTTTATAAACCCTGATCAAGGGGGCGATGATGTTTTTGTACATATGTCAGCCCTTAAAGCTTCAGGCCTAAAAGTTGTCAAAGAAGGTGACATGCTAACTTACGAGTTATTACTTGATGAAAAAACTGGAAAAAAAGCAGCATCAAACGTAACTATACTTAAAAAAGACGAAGCTTCATTATTAACTTCCTCGTCGTCAAAACCAAAAAACCGTGATGAAAAGAAAAAACAGCGGGTAGAGCAACCTAAATCTGATGCAAGTGCATTTTCAAAATTAGGCCTAGATGCAGAAATAGTTAAAGCATTGGGTTTTCTAGGATATACATTACCAACTCCGATCCAATCTCAGGCAATTCCAGCAGTTTTAAACAGCAAAGATTTAGTTGGGCTAGCTCAAACGGGTACAGGTAAAACAGCTGCATTTGCATTACCATTAATTCAACAATTATTAATGAATCCAATAGCAATAAAGGGTCGTTCAGCAAGAGCTATAATTCTTTCACCTACGCGTGAATTAGCACTACAGATTCATGAAGCATTTGTGAGCTTTGGAAAAAGATTACCACTAAACTTTACCCATGCGATTGGTGGCGCTCCTATTAGAAAACAAATGCGTGATCTGTCTAAAGGTGTTGATATTTTAGTAGCAACTCCTGGAAGACTTGAAGATCTTGTTGATCAAAAGGGATTGCGATTAGATGAAACAAAATTTTTAGTTTTAGATGAAGCTGATCAAATGCTTGATATAGGCTTTCTGCCTGCGGTTAAGCGCATTATATCAAAAGTTAATAAAGACCGTCAGACACTCTTATTTTCTGCTACAATGTCAAAGGAAATTAAAAAACTAACAGAAACTTATTTAACCGATCCTGTTCAAGTGTCTGTTACACCAGAAAATTCCACAGTAGATAAAATTGAGCAGAGCTTAATGCATTTATCTAAACAAAACAAAGGCTTGGCATTACAAAGAATTATATCTGCAAATCCTAAAAAACGCGTTATTGTATTTTCCCGCACCAAGCATGGCTCCGATAAATTAGTAAAATGGTTAGGAACACAAAATATTGGCGCTGATGCAATCCATGGTAATAAATCACAAGGTCAAAGACAAAGAGCACTGGATGATTTCAAAAAAGGTAAAACTTACATACTTATCGCAACAGATATAGCGGCACGAGGCATAGATATTCCAGGTATAGAAATTGTTATTAATTTTGATTTACCCAATGTACCAGAATCTTACGTTCATCGAATTGGACGTACAGCACGAGCTGGCGCTGATGGAAAAGCAATTGCATTCTGCGCCCCCGATGAACATAAACAATTATGGGATATTGAAAAAGTTATCAAAATGGATATTCCAGTTGTTGAAATGGAAGGTCTCACCCAAAATTTAATTCCAAACTTTGAAAAGCCCGCACCACGAAGACGTGGTGGTGGTGCAAATTCAAAAAGGGGCTCAGGACCTCGTGATAATAATAGTAGGAATAACTCTAAGTCTGGTAAAAAACCATTTAGGGGTGGCGGAAACAAATCCCCTCGTAGATAAACAGCAATAATAATTGGCTTGTGTAGTACATCAACTCTACCAAGCCATAATTATTTACCAAATTTTGACATTCTTGCGTGTCTAAGCCTTAAAAAGTCATCGCCAGCATGATAACTTGAGCGAGTTAATGGCGTGGCAGAAACCATTAAAAAACCTTTATTATAAGCAGTTTTTTCATAAATCTGAAATTCATCAGGAGTAACAAATCTATCAACAGCATGATGTTTTGGTGTGGGTTGCAGATATTGGCCAATTGTAAGGAAATCAATATCAGCTGCTCGCATGTCATCCATAACTTGAACTACTGATTGTTTATTTTCACCTAGGCCAACCATAATACCTGATTTAGTAAACATTGTAGGATCTATTTCTTTCACACGTTGCAACAATCTTAATGAATGGAAATAGCGCGCACCAGGCCTTACTTCTGGGTATAAGCCAGGTACTGTTTCTAAATTATGATTAAAAACATCTGGTTTTGCATCAACCACGACTTTTAAAACATTATCATCACACCTAATAAAATCTGGGGTAAGAATTTCAATCGTAGTATCGGGTGATTGTTTTCTAACAGCACGTATTGTTTGCGCAAAGTGTTCGGCACCACCATCTTGAACGTCATCACGATCTACAGATGTAATAACAACATGTTTTAATCCAAGCTTTTTAACTGCATCTGCAACTCTTCCAGGTTCAAATACATCTAAATCTTCTGGTGGCTTGCCTGTAGCTATGTTGCAAAATGTGCAAGCTCTTGTACAGACCTCACCCATGATCATCATTGTTGCATGCCCTTGAGACCAGCATTCACCAACATTTGGACACCCGGCTTCTTCACATACTGTGACTAATTTATTTTCACGCATAATATCACGTGTTTTTTTATAACCGTCGGAAATTGGTGCCTTAACACGGATCCATGATGGCTTGCTAGGTTGAGCATTGTCAGGCTTATTTGCTTTTTCTGGATGGCGTTCTGATGGGATATTTAAGTCACGCATAAAATAAATCCTTGTGTGTTAGCCTCATATATAATCTAAAATCAGAAGTATTGTATGAAAAACCTAAATAAATTACCTGAAAACATTAAAATGTGTAATTAATCTCTAATTATACAGATTATTTTAACACATAAATGGTTATATGAAGATTATCAATAAGGGCCAAAATATTAGCCCTTATTAATTTTTATATATTAAATATTTTAAGTTAAATCGAACCTATCTGCATTCATGACTTTATTCCAAGCAAAAATAAAATCAGTAATAAATTTAGCTTTATTATCTTCTTGTGCATACAATTCGGCCAAAGCTCTTAATTCTGAATTTGATCCAAACACCAAATCAACTCGTGAAGCGGTTCTGACGACTTCCCCAGATTTTTTATCTTTAGCTTCATAACTATTAGGTCCTGTGGGACTCCACTCAACATTCATGTCCAATAGTGTATTGAACCAACCAGTATTAAGATTACTATCATCGCTCCAGACACCATGACCACAATCACTCAATCCGATGGAACGCAAACCACCAACTAACACCGTCATTTCAGAAGCTGTTAATCCAAGCAGATGTGCACGGTCTAGTAGCATTTCTTCGGGAGAGACCGTGAATTGTGTCTTTTGGTAATTTCTAAAGCCATCAGCCATTGGCTCTAATACAGAAAAAGACTCTTCATCCGTTTGCTCTGCTAATGCATCTCCACGCCCTGGAGTAAAGGCTACTTGAACATCACTTACCATCTCTATTCCAACACCACCTCCTAAAACAATCACATCAGCTAAACTAGCCCCATGACTTTCAGCGATAGGCTTTAAAATATTCAATACACGAGCCAATTGTTCAGGTTTGTTGACCGCCCAATCTTTTTGTGGAGAAAGGCTGATACGAGCACCATTTGCGCCACCTCTCATATCAGTTCCACGGAAAGTAGATGCAGAAGCCCAAGCAGTTTCAACTAATTCTAGTGTCGATAAACCACAAGATTTAATCTCACGTCGAATAGCTGAAACATCATAATTTGTAGATCCTACAGGAACTGGATCTTGCCAAATCATTTCCTCTTCTGGCACTTCAGGACCTTGGTATCGTATTTTTGGCCCCATATCCCTATGAAGCAATTTGTACCAAGCTTTTGAAAATGCATCAGCTAATTCATCAGGATTTTGGTGATAACGTTCGGATATAGCCCTATATGACGGATCTTTTATCATCGCCATATCAGCTGTTGTCATCATAGGCGTGACTTTTAAACTTTCATCATCTACCTCAGGTGCCATATCTGTTTCCACAATATTTATTGGGTGCCAAATATTTGCACCTGCAGGACTTTTTGTCAGTGCCCAATCATATTTGAATAATAAATTAAAATACCCGTTATCCCACTGAGTTGGATTTGATGTCCACGGACCTTCAATTCCACTTGTTGTTGTGTCTCTACCCACACCAGAATTGTGTGCATTTTTCCAGCCAAAGCCCATTTGTTCAATCGGAGCTCCTTCAGGTTCTGCACCCACGAGACTAGGATCACCAGCGCCATGAGCTTTTCCAAAAGTATGCCCACCAGCAACCAACGCAACAGTTTCTTCATCATTCATCGCCATTCGACCAAATGTCTCACGAATATCTTGCGCACTTAATAAAGGGTCAGGGTTTCCGTTTGGTCCTTCTGGATTAACATATATTAAACCCATTTGAACCGCTGCAAGTGGGTTTTCTAATGACTGGCGTGTATCTTCATAACGATTATCTGCCAACCAGTCAGTTTCAACCCCCCAATATATATCTTCTTCAGGATACCAAATATCTTCACGGCCACCACCAAATCCAAAAACTTTGCCTCCCATGGATTCAATTGCAACATTTCCAGTTAGGATAAGCAAATCTGCCCATGAAATTTTATTGCCATATTTCTGTTTGATAGGCCAAAGTAACCGCCGCGCTTTATCAAGATTACCATTATCAGGCCATGAATTTAAAGGAGCAAACCGCTGCGCCCCTGTACCGCCACCACCACGGCCATCACCAGTACGGTATGTACCAGCTGCATGCCATGTCATTCTTATGAAAAATGGGCCATAATGACCGTAATCTGCTGGCCACCAATCTTGTGAGTCTGTCATCAAAGCATGAAGATCTTTTTTCAACGCATCATAGTCTAATTGTTCAAAAGAATGGCTATAATTAAAATCAGATCCCATTGGATTAGATTTTTGATCATGTTGGCGCAAAATATTAAGATTTAGTTGATTTGGCCACCAGTCTTGATTGGTAGTACCAGTATTATTGGTAGTATTTCCACCATGCATAACTGGGCAAAGTCCCGCATTATCTTTCATAATTATCTCCTAGCTCCAACTTGTTCTTAAAAGAATATTTTTTAAAATTTGGTAAATCAGAGTAGGTTTAATATAAGATTACGCCCGACTCGTCATATATTTGATTAATAACATAACATAATCGCAAGTCTTCACACAAGAAAGTTCATTCACTAATTTGCGAACAAACTGTCTTTTAATTATTGTTAATAAATTTGTTTATGTACATTTTAGATATTGAAAAATATAGATTTTTTATTTTTTTCTGGTCCTTTTAATAAGCACAAGTTAGTAGGAAGGTATGATTACTTCATCAGAAAAAATGGCCGAGCATAAGGGCCGAGAACACCACATAAGTCCAGTTGCAGAATTTATTAAACAAATTATTTATGGTGGGAATGACGGTATAGTAACTACATTTGCAGTTGTTGCTGGATTTGCAGGAGCTGGTGCTGGTGGAATTGCAGAAATTGGTGGAATAGCAGTTTTATTATTTGGGTTAGCTAATCTATTTGCAGACGGCGCTGCAATGGGTTTAGGGGAATTCCTATCAGCTCGCTCAGAACAAGATTTGTATCATTCAGTAAGAGAAAAAGAACTGTTTGAAATAAAGAATAATCCCGAAATGGAACGTATTGAAGCTATTGAAATGTTACAAGATAGAGGTTTTTCATTAAATCATGCCAAAGAAATGACTGATATTTTAGAACATTACCCTGATCATTACGCAGATTTTATGATGGCGTATGAAATACAAATGGCAGATCCCAATGGAGAAAATCCAATACTTAATGGATTAGCAACATTTTTAGCTTTCCTTTGTTTTGGCATAATACCGCTTTTGCCATATTTCATTTTTGATGCAAATACTGGAACATTTCAAATATCAATTTTTTCTACCTTTTTTGCGTTAACAATACTGGGTTTTCTTCGGTTTTGGGTCGTAAGACAGAACATATTTAGAAGTGTTGGCGAAACAGTATTAGTCGGTGGTGTGTGCGCTATTGTAGCCTATGTTGTTGGATTGGCATTCGCTTAAAAGTTCCTGGATTAAATAAATCCATCATTTGCTGTGGCTTTAGATGGTGGATTTGAATATTTTAAATAACAACATTTATCAATCCATACCAAATTTTTAATACCTAATATATCTTTATCATTTTTATCTATTTTCTCTAAAGCTATTTGTATTGATTTGAAAACTAAACTTTGATTGGCGCCCAGTGAAGAAATGTATGGTAATCCGGGTGTTGGATCAGTCTTCGTTATAACTTTTAAACAATTATTTAATGATGTGTATTTTTCAATATACCTCCATGTAATTGCGTCAATGCAAGCTATTTCAGCTTTTCCATTGGCAACCATTTCACAAGATTTTCTATGACTTTTACTTATTATTCTATGCTTAAACCAAAAATCATTTTTTCTTGTATGAGAATAAGCTGCAGCTAATCCTGATTGTGAATTAGCCATATTGTAAGTAAATAAAGCATTTTTGAAATCAGTTAAACATTTTCTATTGTCATTTATATTAGATATGAAAACACTATTGTAATAACCCTCAGGGCAGTCATTTAAATTAAAGTCTGGAGTCCCAATTAATGTAACCTTTTTGTGTAAGAACTTACGATATGGCATTCCACAAGTTTGAGCTAATACAAGATTAGGACTTAGCCATGCTTGTTGCTCATTAAGTGTCATATCAAGTGAGACAGGTGATTGAATTCCAGAATCTGAAAGCTCATTATGTATTAAATTCCAATAATTATTCAATGCACCTTGCATCTCTGGAAATTCATACATTCGTAAACTTGAAATCATATGTGTATTGCTTGCCCATATGCATCTAATACACTCTCATGCATCATTTCTGACAAAGTTGGATGTGGAAATACAGTACCCATTAAATCTTGTTCAGTAGTTTCTAACTGTTTTGATATTACATATCCTTGAATCATTTCAGTCACTTCAGCTCCAACCATATGTGCTCCAAGCAATTCCCCAGTCTTTGCATCAAAAATTGTTTTAACTAATCCTTCAGATTCACCAAGAGCTATAGCTTTACCATTTCCTACGAAAGGAAAACGTCCAACCTTGATATTAAATCCCTTTTCTCTTGCGGTCGCTTCAGTATAACCAACTGAAGCGATTTGAGGATAACAGTATGTACATCCAGCAATATTTTCTGGTTTTATTGAGTGTGGATTCATGCCGGCAATAAGTTCTGCAACCATAACACCTTCATGAGAAGCCTTATGAGCCAACCAAGGTGGAGCAGCTAGATCTCCAATAGCATAAACGCCTTCTACGTTTGTTCTGCAATATTTATCTGTAATAACATGGCTTCGTTCTTCTTTTATGTTTAATGTTTCTAAACCAATATCCTCTATGTTACCGACAATACCTACAGCAGAGATAACTGTGTCAAATTCCTGTTTTTCTATTTTAGAATTTATTTCGATATGAGCTACTACTTTGCCTTTGAGACGATCTAATTTTTTTACAGATGCTTTTTCTAAAATTTTCATGCCTTGCTTGATAAAAGATTTTTTTGCAAATTTTGAAATTTCTTCATCTTCTACAGGTAAAATATGATCCATAACTTCCACAACAGTGGTGTCAGAACCCAACGTATTATAAAAACTTGCGAATTCTATACCAATTGCACCAGACCCTATCACCAATAGCTTTTTAGGCATCCTAGTTGGTGTTAGAGCCGCTTTATAAGTCCATACTAGATCACCGTCAGCCTCTAATCCAGGAAGCTCTCTTGCTCTAGCACCTGTTGCCAATACTATATTTTTACCTTGAAGTTTTGTTGTGCCTTTGTCTGATTTAACTGTAATGGTATTTTTTGATGTAATTGATGCATTTCCCATTATTGCTTCAACTTTATTTTTCTTTAACAGATGTCCAATGCCAGAATTAAGTTGTGATGCAACTCCACGAGAACGTTTTACGACAGCTTCTAGATCATAACTAATATTTTCGGCAGATAACCCAAATTCACTTGCTCGATGCATTAGATGAAATATTTCTGATGATCGAAGCATAGTTTTAGTCGGTATACAGCCCCAGTTGAGACAAATCCCTCCCATATGCTCCCGTTCAACTATAGCAACTTTCAGCCCTAATTGTGCACCTCGAATTGCTGCAACATAACCGCCAGGTCCAGCACCGATTACAATCATATCATACATAGTCGCCATAATCACTCCAATTATCGTTTAATATTAAACTATATATAATGCATGATTGAAGTAAGATATACAAGCCTAGCATTTTTTGATTTCAACCATATAAATATGATAGAATGTAATAAATACTATACATTATTGGTTTCTTCTTCTTCCAAGGCCATCTCAATAGCATACTCTTGGGCAAATTCTATAGCAATTGGTGTGGAAGCTGGTGTAACTGGAGCATATGCGCTGGTATCCTGTACAGCTGTACTAGAAGTTTGTGTCATACGATATAGAGCATAACTAGCCATAATTGCCATTATTGTACCTATAAACCAAAAATAACTTTCTGCTCCAAAAACATCTAACAACCAACCAACAATACTCGGCCCAAATATTGCGCCAACTCCAGTTAAAAATATTAGCCCCCCAGAAGCCGATGCCATATCATCATGTTCAAGGTAATCATTAGTATATGCTATGTACAATGAATATAACGGGTTAGATACTCCTCCAATTATAAAAGCAACTATCAATAACCATATAAAATTATCAAACAGATTAGCACCAAAGCTAAAAATAGTTCCAATTGTACAAACTATAAATATCAAAACACGTCGATCCATCCTGTCAGATATCCAACCAATTGGGTATTGTAAGATCATGCCACCAAAATATATTGAAGCTACAAACAATGATATATCTTTCACTGACAAACCTCTTTCTGTTCCATAGACTGAAGCCATACCGAATAAAGCTGCAAAGATTGCACCGAGAAAAAATTGCCCCACAACACCTAAAGGAGAAATACTCCAAAGTTGTGAGAGGGTCATTCTTTTAGATGTTTGGAATTGGGGTGCTGGACTTACAGATAGTAAAATTGGTGCGAATGAGAGTGATACTACAACAGAAATGATGATGAATAATACATATCCTGATGGATCTGCAATGTTTAAGACAGCTTGCGCTAATACTATACCCATCATCTGAACTATTAAATAGGCAGATAATGTTTGCCCACGTGTTTCGTTAGAAGATGAGTCATTCAGCCAACTTTCCGCTACAACGTAAATACCAGAAAAACAAAAACCAACAATTACTCTTAACAAAAACCAAAAATATGGATTAGTCCAAGCTGCATATAATATTAAACAAGCTGACACTAATGATCCAAGGGCAGCAAAAACACGAACATGCCCTACTCTTCTAATCATATTTGGAGCAAGCTGTGATCCAAATAAGAAACCAACAAAATAACCCGTCATTACCCATGACATTGTTTGTGGGGACATTCCTTCAATTGATCCTCTAACTCCTAAGAGAGTTCCTTGAAGCCCATTTCCAAGCATCAACAAAAACATGCCAAACAATAGAGCCCACGAATTTTTGACAACAAAAAGCATAAGATTATCCATAAATATTTTGTAGAGATTAACAGAATCACGCTTTGTGATTTGTATATTTGCGACGCTTATAAAGTCGTTTATATTTTATGGAAGCAATAAAGATGCATCGCCATAAGAAAAAAATCGATATCTATTATTTATAGCATGAAGGTACACGTTTTTTAACTTTTCCGTACCGATTAAAGCACTGACTAACATCAATAATGTTGATTTTGGTAAGTGAAAATTTGTTATCAAACCGTCTGCTATTTTGAATTTAAAACCTGGAGTAATAAATATATCTGTATCACCAGTCCAAGAATTAATTTTCCCAGATTTAGCAGCAGTTTCTATAAGCCTTAATGCGGTTGTACCAACTGGTATAATTCGACCACCTTCAGATTTTGTTTTAGCAATTTCAGATGCAGCTATATTGTTAACCTCGCCCCATTCTGAATGCATTTTGTGATCAGCAATATTATCTACCTTAACTGGCAAAAAAGTACCTGCACCAACATGTAAGGTAACCTTGGAAGTTTTTATTCCAAAGTCATTTAGTTGTTTTAATAAAACGTCATCAAAATGCAATGATGCCGTTGGTGCAGCAACTGAACCAGATTTTTCTGCAAATACTGTCTGATAATCATTATCATCAAATTTATCAGGTAATCTTTGTGACGCGATATAAGGAGGAAGCGGCATTGTTCCTATTTCCTTTAATTTTTGGTCAAAAATTTCTTCACTCAAGTTAAACTGCAAGACTAATCCGTTAGAAGATTTATCAAGGACTTTTGCAGTCAATTCATTATCAAAATTTATGATTTCACCAACATTTACTCTTTTGGCAGGCTTAGCCAATGCCAACCAATGGCCATCATTATTTGTTGAAAGTAAATTTATACCAATATTTGCTGTAGTTCTTCCATTATCTGAATGCCTAATTCTTTTACCATGTAATTTTGCAGGAATTACTTTAGTGTCGTTTAGCACTAAGCGATCACCTTTTTTTAGGTATTTTAGTAAATTTAAGAATTGATCATCAATGATTTTATCATCTTTTGAAACTAATAGTTTTGACGAGCTTCGAGGGTGAACAGGCCTCAAAGCTATCAATTCATTTGGTAATTCAAAGTCAAAATCAGATAATTTCATATGATGTAATTAATTGTTTGCCTTCAATATGCAAGAGTTACTTCTCAGGCGCCGGAATATCTGATCTGAATATTTTGCGGAACCCACCAGGTGTTAAAATTGAAAGTGGTTTGACTTCAACAATTGGATCGGAAGTCGGACCCTTCATTGTATATACAAAGCTGAATAAGCCTTCACCTTTTTGCTCACCAAAAAGTTTGCCAGCCAATCGCTCAAATACACCATTTATTGCATAAACAGGAGTAACAACACCATCAAAATTTATAGCTTTTTTCTTTTTATCGTACCAACCAGTTATACTCATTCCCATAGACAATCCAACCAGACTTACATCACTCAATTGAATTCCTTCTGGAGTAATATTTAACCAGCCTTTGGCTTGATTGAATTGGATGCCCTCATTTTCTAATTTGTCTACTAATCCAACCAAACTCAAACTATCTAATAGCAAGGCTAAGGGATTAGAGTGAAGCATTCGAAATTTATTAATAATAAATCGGCCTGTGTAATATCCTTTTTTTTCATTGGGTGTTAACACTAAATTTAACCCCCCTCCTCTGATATTCTTTAATATTCCAGATGACCTTAATACGTGCCCTGCATTAGCAGAATCTAGAGTGATAATAGTTCCAAATTCACCCTTTGATAGTTTACCATAAATATCAGCACCACCATTTACCTGAGCTTTGAAACCACCTAATTCTTTTTTGCTAAAATCTATGTCAGCAATAAAGTTTGTAAATTCTATTCCGTCAGAAATTCTTAAACTGTCTAATGAAACCTTTAAAAATCCGACCTCTGATTTTTCACTTTTACCAAAAACAAGGCTTCTAAAATCAACTTTACCACCTTCAAGCTCCATTAAATTTACATTATCAGTTTTACTCAAAGTTAAAGATGTCGAAAACCAATCAGAAACCTCTAAAACGGGAAAGACTGCTGATTTAAATTGGCCATCATTTTCAAAATTAATTTTCCCACTAGCACTTAAATCATCTGCTGAAATTTTTATTTCATCAACATCAACAGGTTTAGATAGGCTACCTCGAATAATTAGATCACCATTTTTTATATTTTTATTACTCCATCCCAGTGAATTTATATTAATTTCAGATCCCTTAAGGTTGCTTTTAACTATAAATTCAGTTGGATATTTTGGTTTTAGAGTTAATTTTAAATCAGCCTTTGAAATTCCTTTAAACATACCGTCCGGCAAAGAAATATTAAAAGCTTCTAATCCATTTTCATCAATATTAAATTCGGCGGCAACAAAGCTTATTTTTTCTGAATTATCTTTTAAATTTTGATTCCATAAAAATTTGAGTGGAAAGTTATTAATTTTACTTTTCCCATCAATAGATAATGATTTGTGGGATGCTATTAAATTGAGGTTTTCAGACTCAAAAAGTCGCCCCTTGATAATTTTATTACTTTTAATGTTGGACAAAGTGCCATCTATTTCGAACAACACTTGATCTTGGCTAACACCTTTTATTAGTGGCCACTCGATCCATCCAGCTAATTGCGCATTACCGCTAGCCACATCAGTTGAAAAACCAGCTTTTGCTAAATATTTAAATTTTTCAGAATCTAATATTTCAAAAAATGATTTTAAATTTCCCTGCGCATTTAATTTCATTTGTCCCCTTGCGGGTTTTTCTTTAGTATTTGGGATATGAAAAATACTTCCACTTAGATCTGTGAAACCTTTTTTTGATGTTTCAAATTTACCATTTTTTAAATTAAATGTAATCTGTTCAGCCGACAAGCTTCCCTCACCTGAAATTTCAATAAGTGGAACAACTGTTTTTATTGCGTTAATATTAGTATCATTAAAATCGAATATAATATCTAAATCTCTTTTTCCATTTGAACTTATTACATTCCCTTTAATACTTGAAACTATGGTAGAATTAATATTCTCTAAAAACCATTTTCTAGCTATGGCATTGTAACTAATAGGCCAAAAATCAACAATTTGTTGTTTATTAAGAGTATCAATTTCTAAATTTAGATTACTTTTCCAATAATTATTTTTTGCTATTATTTTACCAATAATGCTTAAATTTGTTTCATTACTTTTAACTTTGCTATTGTTTATAGTAATATTCAAAGGATCAAGAATTATAATTAATTCCGCATGACCTGATTTTAATAAAATATTTTCTTTATTGAATATATCTGGCCTGTTAACTTTTATTTCTGTAATTTTAAGGTCAGTATTAGAACCCGAAATGTTGTTTTCTGGATCCCTCATTAAAATATTTTTCGCAGATCCAGTTGCAGAAAGTTGTTTGGACTTAAATTCAAAGCTCGAGAAGTCTAAAATATCTGAATTAAAGTCATATGCAAAATATGTTTTTAAATTTAAGAATTCCGTTGAAGAATATTTAGGAGTGGCTTTGAGCTTGCCTGCTTCTAATTCAATCATTCCATTCATATCTAGAATCTTTACACCACTATCAAAGGAAGTAATAATGGACGCATTGACGTTTGTATCTACGTTACGTAGCCAATTGAGAGCAGGAATTTGATTGGCTAATATTAATGGATCTGCATTATCCACTTTAAATTTTACATTAAAAATTTCATCGTAGATTGTATGATTTCCAGAAGCATAAAATACTGCTTTTTCATCATTATTTTTAATCAGTTCAAATACACTTGATACTGATAACTCATTTAAATTTTTTATAATATTAAAATTACCATTTTCAAAAAAATAGGTGTTCTGTGTTTTATCATCTTGATATGCAATTGAAATATTTTCAACTTTGAGTTGATTAATGCGACCTATAAATGGTGATTTATCAAAAAAGGTGGTTGATAAGTCTATCTTTTCCAATAAATTAGTTTTACTCAGATCACTTGACGCAACACTAAACTTACCGGACTGATTTCGTCTTAAAAATAATTGTGCATCTTCAACAGATACAATGCTTTTATCATTTGAGAACAGTATATCTAAATTTGTATAAACTTTTGGAAGATTAAATAATCTTTCTCCATTTTTATTACTTATTTTTATATCATGAAAAACAAACTTTGGTGAGAAAAAATTGTTACCCTTCGTTATTCCGGCTGAAGATACTGTAATGTTATATTTTATTAATTGTTGTTCCAAACTTTCTTCTACAAAACTTTTTAATATAGATATTTCTGTTACTTTGGACTCACTATACACATAAATGTAAGTTAAAAATGATGTTGGAATCATAAAAATAGCAAACAATAGTGTATACAAAATCCAACGAACAGACTTTGTAATAGAATTAAATGTCTGATTATTTGGTTTTTTTATTTCTTGATCTTTATCAACCAATATATTTCCCCGACATGAATTCTTATATTAAGCTTGAGCCTATATTCCTTTAACTATACTTTACTTTTCTAGAAGACTAGCGAATTGGAATACTAATGCCAAATATTGGTAAAAATGTGTGCAATTTAAAACTAATGCACGGTAATGAAATTATATTTTCGTTTTCACAATTTATTGGGAAAAATATAATTTTATATTTTTATCCAAAAGATAATACACCTAGCTGCACTCAAGAAGCAAAAGATTTTACAAGTCTAAAATCAGAGTTTGATAACTTAAATACAATAATTATTGGCGTATCTACAGATAGCAATCAAACACATGATAAATTTATTGCTAAATATAATCTTAAGTTAAAGTTGCTTTCGGATGTAGATAACACTCTATGCGAATACTTTGATATATGGGTAGAAAAAAACATGTATGGAAAAAAATTTATGGGTATAGAACGATCAACTTTTTTGATTAATACTTCAGGTATTATTATAAAAGAATGGCGAAAAGTTAAGGTCACCGGTCATGCTGAAATGTTGCTTGAAACCGTCAGGGAACTTTAATCATTATGACCCTTACACAAATGGCTGTTGATATTTTAACTACATCCGATCCTCACTTAAAAGTACTTAAATCAAAGGACTATTCAGACAGATGGTTTGCGTCGAATATGTCTGATCAAAGACTAGAAATAGGGAATACAAAACCTCCATCTCAACCCTCCCGTCCAAAAAATCCTTTATTGTTACCACCAAGAAATATGCCTAAGCGTAAGTATGGCACTGAAAAAGGTCGGATAGCACTCTTACATGCAATAGCACATATTGAATTGAATGCAGTTGATTTACATTGGGATATAATAGCAAGGTTTGCAGATGTAGAAATGCCAAATGGTTATTATGACGATTGGGTAAAGGCTGCTCAAGAAGAAAGTAAACATTTTAGTTTATTGTGCGAACGCTTAGAAGCAATGGGGTCATACTATGGGGATTTGCCTGCTCATGCTGGAATGTGGAGTTCTGCAGAAGAAACATCAGAAGATTTTCTAGGAAGACTTGCTATAGTTCCAATGGTCCTTGAAGCAAGAGGTTTAGACGTAACACCAGGTATGATAAAACTTTTTGAAAAAATAAATGATAATGAAACTGTAAAAACTTTGGAGTTAATATATGCTGAAGAAGTAGGTCATGTTGCATTTGGATCTAAATGGTTTCACTTTTTATGTGGAAGACATAATAAGGATCCCAAGATTGTGTTTCATGAATTGGTAAATAAATATTTTAAAAGTAGTTTAAAACCACCTTTTAATGATGAAAAGCGAGCCGAAGCTGGAATTCCATTAGACTTTTATTGGCCAATTGCAATTAGTTGACTGAAATTGGCAATAATTTGCTTATTTTCAGGCTTTTAAAAAACTAAAACAAATCATTTGGTAAAATTCATTGAGTAAAAGCATAATTAATCTTAATGAATAACATATAATTATTTCATAATTGGAAGAAACATTGAATGCCAATAAATTTTGCAACTATAAATAGTTTTTTAAGCAATAGGATACCTGAGCAAAGAATATATTTGCGATCAGATAAAACCGCAAGGTATGTTCGATTAACCCCAATTATTCAAACTTTTGCAGGAACTACATTTGCATTGTTATTTTGTTGGATGGTGATAGCAACAGTAATGCTTGCAGTTCAAGCAATTTCAGCAAAAACAGACAAGGAACAAGCTGGCGTATTGCAACAAGCATATGAAAGCCGCCTTGAACAGTTGTCCAATGAGCGAAATAAACGATCATTAGAAGCACAAACATCATTAGAACGTTTTTATATTGCACTTGAGCAGGTTTCTATCCAGCAATCTGAGCTTTTAGAATTAGAAGAACAACGGCGCGAACTTGGCAAGGGTTTAAACATAATGCAGCGTAAGCTACAGGATGCAATAAAGTCTCGTGATAATGCAATTGAGATAGCAAATAATTTGCAAAATAAATTCAGAACAGTTTCAAATGAAATTAATTCAGAATTTGGAAAATCTACAGATAACAAAGATACACTTGCGTTTTTATCAAACGCCCTAGTAAGAACTTCTTCTGAACGAGATAAACTTTACAAAGAGACAAGGACAATGGAAACTCAAGTGGAAACGCTTGAGTTAGATACTGCTCTACTTCAAGAGCGTGGCAACCAAATATTTAACAGATTAGAAGAAGCTGTTGATATAGCATTAGCTCCTCTTTCTAAAGTACTGAATAAAAAAGGTATAAATACAAAATCTTTAGTCAATGAGGTAAGAAGAGGTTATTCTGGAACTGGGGGTGCCATTACGCCAATAGAAACTTCCTCAGAAAGCGTATTACACGATCACATGTCAGAACGTGCGTCAAAGGTACTTAGAGATCTGGATGAAGTAAGTTTATTAAAGTTAGCAATTTCTAAAGTTCCATTAGGTCATCCTGTTGCAGGATCACACAGATACACAAGTGGATTTGGATACCGTAAGGATCCAGTAAATGGCAAACGCAGGATGCATAACGGTACTGATTTAGCTGCCCCATTAGGTACGAAAATAGTTGCCACTGGAGATGGTGTTGTTATATTCGCAGGTAACAATGGCGGTTATGGCCGCTTGATTAAAATTCGACATAGTCAAGGTTTTATCACTTACTACGCTCATTTGCACAAAATTAACGTGAAAAAGGGCCAAAAAGTATTACAGGGTGAAAAAATTGGATCTATGGGGAACTCGGGTAGAAGCACTGGAGTGCATCTACATTATGAAATAAGACTTGGCGGAAAGCCAATTAACGCAATAAATTACATGAAGGCTACAAAAAATGTTTTCTAAGAAACCAGACCCACAAAAACCATCAAATATTGGTAACACTACTCCGTCAAAACCTACAGGTGCACCAACGGCACCTCCTAGTCCTATGAGCGGCAATCCAACATCTTTAAAGGCAAAACCCCCTGCTTCAACATTATCAACAGACATTCACATAAAAGGTAATGTAAAAACTTCTGGAGATATTCAAATATCTGGTACAGTCGATGGTGATATTCGCGCTCACTTACTTACTGTAGGTGAAGGTTCAACAGTCAAAGGTGAAATAGTGGCTGATGATATTGTTGTGCATGGTAGAGTAATTGGAAGAGTTAGAGGACTTAAAGTGCGTTTAACAGCTACTGCCAGAGTAGAAGGTGATATTATTCATAAAACAATCGCAATAGAAAGTGGTGCGCATTTTGAAGGATCGGTCACCAGACAGGATGACCCTCTAAATTCTACTTCTGCGAAGGTCAAAGCTCCAATCAAATCCCCAGAATAAATAGCTAAAAGATTTAAAATTAGTATTATTTTTTATTAATCGATAATACATTTATGAATAAGTCAATTATCTAATTGAGCTTCAGCGCGTGTTTTGCCAGCCACATCTAGTGCCAGTGTGGCTGCCATAAACATATCAAGATCTCCGTTTAATACACCCTGACTATCTGATGTCTCAACATTTGTTCTTAAGTCTTTTACCATTTGGTAAGGATGCAAAACATAAGATCTAATTTGGTTACCCCAACCTGCATCACCTTTATTATCATGAGCTTCTTGGATACCTTCTGTCCTTTTACGCATTTCTAACTCGTATAATCTTGATTTAAGCGCTGCCATACAATTAGCTCTGTTCTGATGTTGAGATTTTTCAGAGCTTTGCACAACTATATTTGTTGGAATGTGGGTAATTCTAACGGCTGAATCTGTTGTGTTAACATGCTGACCTCCAGCTCCGGATGACCTGTAAGTATCAACGCGAATTTCAGATGGATTAATTTCTATATCAATATTATCGTCAACAACAGGATAAACCCATACAGATGAGAATGAAGTATGGCGTTTTGCATTACTATCAAATGGTGAAATCCTTACCAAGCGATGAACGCCACTTTCAGATTTCATCCAGCCATAAGCATTATGGCCTTTAATTTGATATGTAACAGACTTTATACCAGCTTCATCACCTACACTTTCTTCCATTCTATCTACTTGATAACCTTTTTGTTCAGCCCACCTTACGTACATTCGCGCAAGCATGTTTGCCCAATCACAACTTTCCGTTCCACCTGCACCAGCATTAATTTGTAAAAACGTATCATTAGAATCAACTTCACCGTTTAATAATGCTTCTAATTCTTGTTTTGCAGATTCTTGCTGAATTATTAATATATTATTTTCGGCTTCTTTAATTATTACTTCATCTTCTTCAATTTCACCAAGTTCAATCAATTCAATATTATCTTGAAGGTTAGATGATAGTTCTTTGAAATTTGATATTGAGTCAGACAGCATTTGTCTTTCTCTCATCAATTTTTGTGCTTTTTCAGGGTTATTCCATAAATCAGGGTTTTCTGACATTGCGTCAAACTCTTCCATTCGATGCTCTGCAGTATCCCAGTCCATTCGTTGTTTCAGCAACTCCAAAGATTTATGGATTTCAACAACTATATTTTCAATTTCTGATCGCATCCATTTATCCTAAATCACCGTTTGAATTCTCTTATAAAAGAATTCAATATAATCCACCACTTGATAAGCTTCCAAAGTTAATTTTACTTGGTTGTTTCTTACTATTTATGTAATGCCTAATCCAATTATCTCCTGTAGTCATTCCTAAATCGTCCGAGAATTCAGTAAATATCTCTTCATCAGCAATAACAGAAAATCCTCCATCGATCACTGTGATTAACCCATCTAAAACGGGATCATCACCAATCCTAAACAATTCAGATGTTACATTTGATCCAGGGATATTATTTGGATTTCCTCCTGTACCACCATCTGGCAACAATACCCCAGTATTTCTATCAAATTTAGCAAAATATGTATTTGGTGGTTGGCTAAAGCTTCCTGAGCCATATTTCTTAATCGCTTCAACCATGAACTCTTTAAATACTGGTCCGCACATTCCACCACCTGAAGCACCTTTACGTAATGGCTGTGGTGTATCAAAGCCTATGTAACATCCAGCAACTATGTTTCGAGTAAATCCAACAAACCAAACATCTTTTGCATCATTAGTTGTTCCAGTTTTACCAGCAATTTCAACACCTTTGATTGCTACAGATTTTGCAGTGCCTCTTTCAACCACTCCACGCATCATTGACTGCAATCTGAAAGCCGTAAGAGGGTCCAAAACTCGTTCACGATTACTATTAATAAATGGCGATTTGCCCATTTGAAGAATATCGTTGTTACAATTCATACACTCACGTTTATCATGTTTATAAATGGTTCGGCCAAACCTATCCTGAACTCTATCAACCATTGTTGGTACAACACGCTCACCTCCATTTGCAAACATTGCGTATGATGATACCATTTTGTATAAAGTTGTTTCTTGGGCTCCAAGAGATGCTGCTAGAAGTTTTTGCATTTTATTATAGACACCAAAGCGTTCAGCATAACCACTAATAACTTCCATTCCAACATCTTGCGCCAATCTTATAGTCATTAGATTTCTAGACTGTTCTATTCCAATTCTTAACGGTGCAGGCCCATAAAACTTATTTGATGAATTTTTTGGGCTCCACAAACCTTGAGGAGTATCTATTTCTATTGGTGCATCAATTATTAGTGATGCAGGACTATAGCCAACATCTAGTGCCGCAGCATAAACAAAAGGCTTAAATGATGAGCCAGGTTGTCGCTTTGCTTGCGTAGCCCTATTAAAAACAGAATGTTGGTAAGAAAAACCACCTTGCATGGCAAGTACTCTTCCAGTTTCCGTATCCATCGCAACAAAACCACCTTGTATTTTGGGTATTTGCCTCAAAGTCCAATTAATAAAGTTTCCATCAGGATCATATATTGGCTGCACAAATACCACATCCCCCACTGACCACATATCTTTCGCGGAATTAATTACAGTACGCTTACCATCAGGGTATATTCTGTTTTTTGCCCAATTCATTTCATCTTTTAAAGATAAAAATTGATTTTGATTTTCTGCGAATCCTTCAACTTTTATTTTGGCGGTTTGTTTTGACAAATTATAGATAATTGCCAAGTGCCAATCTTTTATATCTCTGGGTAATTTTTTCTTTGATAAAGCTTCACGCCAGGTATCTTCCTGTAGGTGAATATCTTTAATTCTATCTATTGGACCACGCCAAGGGCTATATTTTCGATCATAATCTTCCAGACCCTTACGTAACGCCTGAGCAGCATCTGATTGTAATTTTAGATCCATAGTTGCACTTACAGCCAGCCCCCCAGTAAAAAACTCTTTCTCACCAAAGCTTAAGGACAATTGTCTTCGTATTTCATCAGTAAAATACGTTCTTGGCGCCCTTGCAGCTCTCTTGGAAGCCAATTGACCACCTTGCACAGTTATCAATTCTTTAGATTTTGCAATTAATGCTTCTGTATCTGAAACATAACCATTTTCTGCCATTTCCCGAATAACAAAATTCCGTCTAGCTATCGCTCGATCTTTTTGGCGAACAGGATGATAATTACTTGGAGCTTTTGGTAGTGAAGCTAAATAAGCAGCTTCTTCTAAAGTTAAGTCATCTAACGATTTGCTGAAATATGTATCTGCTGCTGACGCAATTCCATATGAATTTTGGCCCAAAAATATCTCATTTAAATATAATTCTAAAATTTTATCTTTTGACATTGATTTTTCAATACGAGTTGCCAAAATAATTTCTTTAATTTTACGATCAATCGATCGAGACCTTGTTAACAAAAAGTTTTTCATTACCTGTTGCGTAATTGTAGATGCACCTCGTAGCTCTTTACCGTTTGCTGCATCAAAAATTGCTTTTGCAATTCCAGCTGGATCGTATCCAATATGAGTATAAAAATTTTTATCTTCGGCGGATATAAATGCATTTTTTACAATATCTGGTATTTCATCAGCCGAAACAAACAATCTTCTTTGTTGAGCGAATTCATCAATCACTTCACCATCTCTGGAATAAACACGGCTTATTGTTGCAGGTTGATAATTTGATAACTGATCATAATCAGGTAGGTCACTGCCATATGCATAAAAAACAGCTGTTATAATTATAGCGAATAATGCACAGCCAAGAGTTAACAATGCAAAAATAGATCCAAAAAACGAAAAAACCAAACGAAACAAGCTGTAATTTCCTAATTGTTTATAATAAAATTCACATTTTTGTTATGGGTATTACCCGGATCACATATACATATATTAACAAATTTTAGTAACCGATTTAAGAGAAAAATAGAATGATTTTATATTATTTTACAATTTGCGTAAAAAACACAATGACAACTAAGCTATTTAAAAAATAAATTTTAATAATAATCAATATATTAAATACACATTGTAATTAGTTTTTTAGCAAACTAAAAAAGAGACATATGATTTGAAAAAATCAGACAAAGATTCGTTGGATGAAATTTATGAGACAGGTTGTGGATAGTACCCAACCAAAGTCCTCCTCTAAAACTCTAACAGGCCATCTGGCTACTAGAACAGCTTTATTGCGCATAAAGTGCAAGACTAGCCTTATTAGTGATCAAAATAAGATCACAGGAGAAAACCGCGATGAAACGCGTGTGTACAAAATATATTAAGTTTGAGTGGCTCATTGCCTCATTCAAAAATATTCATGCGTGTATTTCCGCCTTAACTATTCATGCAAATAAATACTCTTCCTTCTATAGAGAGAGGCCCCATTTGCATGACGAAAGAATATCATGCCTAAGAAAATGCTTATTGATGCCACACATGCTGAAGAAACTAGAGTTGTGGTTGTTGAAGGAAATAAAGTTGATGAATTCGACTTTGAAAGTTTAAACAAACGTCAGCTTTCAGGAAATATCTATTTAGCAAAAGTGACGCGTGTTGAGCCCTCACTTCAAGCTGCTTTCGTCGATTACGGCGGAAATAGGCATGGATTTCTATCATTTGCAGAAATTCATCCTGATTACTATCAAATTCCAGTTGCTGATCGAGAAGCATTAATAGCAGAAGAAGAAGCTTATACAAAATCGTTGGAAGAAGAAGCTAATATAGCTCAACAAAAAAAATCTCGGATTAGAAAACGAAAAGCAAAAGTTATAGCAGAAGACGCTAATAATGATGTAACCACATCATCTGATATTATAGAAAACCCTAGCGAAACGCATGAAGTAGTCGATGACGCAGATAGTAAAAAAGATAATATAGATTCTGACAAAAGTGTTGATGAAGATGAAAATAATAAGTCTTCTGACAATATTTTAGACAATATCGATCCTGAAATCACATCAGATGAATCCATAGATACTAACATTAATGATAGTGTAGAATTGGAGATGGATAATACGCAATCAGATAATGGAATAGAGTCTGTAGCAGATGACGATGTAGAAGAAGAAGTTCGACCTAGAAAGCCTCGCCCACGAAGATATAAAATCCAGGAAGTAATTAAAGTTCGTCAAATATTATTAATTCAAGTTGTAAAAGAAGAACGTGGGAATAAAGGTGCTGCACTAACAACATATTTATCATTAGCTGGTCGTTATTGTGTCTTAATGCCAAATACCGCTCGAGGTGGTGGAATATCTCGTAAGATTACCAATGTACAAGACAGAAAAAAAATAAAAGAAATCACAAGTGAATTAGACGTGCCAAAAGGTGCAGGGCTAATTGTACGAACAGCGGGCGCAAAACGTAATCGAGATGATATATTAAGAGACTATGAATATCTTATGCGTCAATGGACACAAATCAGAGACATCACACTAGAAAGTATAGCACCCACTCAGATTTATGCAGAAGGTGACATAATAAAACGTTCAATTCGTGATTTATATAATAATGATATTGACGAAATTATTGTTGAAGGTGAACGTGGTTTTGAAGCAGCAAAAGCTTACATGACTATGTTAATGCCATCACATGTTAAACGCGTGAAACAATACAAAAACAAAATGCCTCTATATGCACGATATCAGGTTGAAAATTACCTAGGAGGCATGTTCAACCCAACAGTACAACTAAAATCTGGAGGGTATATTGTGATTGGTGTGACAGAAGCATTAGTTGCGGTAGACGTAAATTCAGGAAAAGCAACCAAAGAGTCCTCGATTGAGAAAACTGCACTAAAAACAAATCTTGAAGCTGCTGATGAAGTTGCCAGACAATTAAGATTACGCGATCTAGCTGGGTTGATCGTAATTGATTTCATAGACATGGAAGAACGTCGAAACAATATAGCAGTCGAAAAACGTATGAAAGATAAATTGAAATCTGACAGAGCTCGCATTCAAGTAGGTCGGATTTCAGGTTTTGGCCTTATGGAAATGTCTCGCCAAAGATTAAGGCCAGGAATGTTAGAGGCAACTACGAAAGAGTGTCCACATTGCCTTGGTACAGGCTTAGTACGTTCTGATGATAGCCAAGCACTATCAATTCTTCGAGAAATTGAAGAAGAAGCAATAAGAAAACGAACTAAAGAAATTCAAGCGACTGTACCTGTGGGTATATCAAACTATTTATTAAATCATAAAAGAGAAAATATTGCCTTAATTGAGTCTCAATATGCTATTTCAATTATTATTGAAGCATCTGCATCAATGATTGGCACAGATTATGAATTGGAAAAACGCAAAACATCTTCACGAATTATAGCAGATGTTTTTGATATGCCTACAGCAAGAGAAATGGAAGCAGCCGCAAATATAGATGTAACAAAAAGCACTGAGGATGCTGAAACATCCACCAATCTTGATGATGACGATAAACCTAAAAAGCGACGCCGAAGAAGACGTAGGAAACCTCGTAAAGATGAAATTGCACCAGATACATCAAATGAAGCTGAAGACGTTAATCAAGGAGATGCACCAAGTTCTGATAAATCTAATATTGTAAGTTTAGAGCCTGCTAAAGAACAGCCATTAAAACCCAAAGCAGTTAAATCAAAAAGAAAACCAAAAATAAAAGATATAACTGAGATTGAAATAAATATTTCAGAAAAACCATCTGATGCCAAACAATCTGTTGTAGAAATTAGCGAAGAAGTAAAACCAAAAAAACGGAAACGACGAACAAAAGCTCAAATAGAAGCGGATGAAGCTGAAGCAAAAAAGAATAAAGATTTGGAAAAACCAAAAAAATCTCAACCAAAAGCCAAAAAAAGCGCTGGCAAATTAAGCTCAAGTGGGACCAGGGCAGAGGAAAATAAAACAAAGAGTTTATCGAAGACTAAAAAATCTACCGTTGAAGCACCTGAAGATGTAAAAATTATTCCAGAAGATAAATCTATAGGCATAGAAGACGAAGTGCCATCAAAGCCAAAACGACGAGGTTGGTGGTCTAAATCTTAGAAAAATAAAGCCCACTATATGTGGGCTTTATTTTTATATTTAAATCATAAATTGTAATTGGAAGTGTATAATTCTATCTTAATGGTATCATGAAAAAAATCATATTAATATTTTTTTTAACCTTATTACTTTTTCCAAAAATAGTTTTTGGAAAAAATTTAATAAGAGATGCTGAAATTGAAGAAACTTTAAGAATAATTACAGCACCATTATTAGAAAACACAAAAATTAACAAAGAAAATTTCAAAGTCCTTGTAGTTAATGATAGTTCAATGAATGCTTTTGTAACAAGTGGGCAATATATTTTTATTCATTATGGCCTAATTACAAAATTAGAAAATGTTGAACAATTACAATCTGTTATTGCACATGAAATTGCTCACATTATTGGTGGTCATTATATTAAAAGAATGGAAGATATTGAAAGTGCACAAACGGTTGCTGGAATCGGCATGGCATTAAGTGCAGCCGCTGGCTTAGCCGCTGGTGATACTAATTTAGTAATTGGATTAGCTGCTGGCACCCAAAGCGCTTCAAGGCGCGCTTTTCTTAAAAATACAAGAACACAAGAAGCAAGTGCAGATCAAACTGGTATTAAATTAATGGCAGATGCAAATATAAACCCAAATGCTGCATTAGAAGTTCTTGAGATATTTAAAGATCAAGAATTCCTTACAGCCAAACGACAAGATCCATATATACAAACACACCCATTAAATACTCAAAGAATATCTAGTATTAATAAATCCCTAGAATCATTAAATTATAAAATTAAACCCAAAGATAAAAATCTTGATTATTTATTTAATAGGATGCGAGCAAAATTTATAGGGTTTACAGATAAACCTAATAGAATTTTACGTGCATCAAATTATCAAAAAAATGACGAATTAAGCTTATACACTCGAGCGATAGCATATCATAGGCTACCAGATTCTAAACTTGCAAAAAAAACAATAGATAGTTTGTTGAACGTAAAACCCAATGATCCATACTACAACGAATTAAAAGCACAATTTCTTTTGGAAAATGGAAATGCAAATGAAGCCCTAAAGTACTACAAGCGAGCATTGGAATTGGAACCAAATCAAGTTTTACTAAATATAGGGTATGCAAGAGCTTTAAATAGCGTTGGTGAATACAAATCTTCTGTCAACTTATTAAAAAATGTCTATGTCAAAGATCCAAATAATGGTAGGTTACTAAGAGAACTAGCAACTGCATATTCTCAAATTGGAGAAACAGGATGGGCTTCACTTTTAACTGCTGAAAGGTATGCACTTTATGGTAAATTTAAAGATGCAATGCATCACGCAAAGAGAGCCTTAGGAACATCATTACCTGGTAGTATAGAATGGTTGAAAGCAGAAGATTTAATATTAGATATAAAAAATATGGGTAAATAAGTTTATCAATATTAATTAAACCACCTAACAGACTTTTATCTTAGATATAATTAGCTTATATACAATTTAATGGGGCTAAACCCATAAGCTTTCTTGAGGTAAAAATGACAAAAAAAGATCAGGACACAGACGTAAAGTTTATACAGGCATTGGCCGAAGTTCTCAAAACCAACGATTTAGCAGAAGTGCGTGTAAAACGAGAATATGGTGCAGACAGTACATTAGACGTTCGCGTAACAAGAGCATTTGCTCCTATTCAAGGCTCAGTATCAGCTATAGCTCAACCTCAAGTCTTAACAGCACCCTCAGCTATAACTCACAGCCAAGAGACCACACCAATTCAAAATTCCACACCAGAAGATCCCGCTAGTTTAGCTGGCGCAGTTACTTCACCAATGGTAGGGACTGTTTATCTTCAAGCTGAACCTGGTTCAGAACCGTTTATTTCTATTGGAGATAAAATTACTGAAGGTCAAACTATTCTTATAGTAGAAGCCATGAAGACAATGAATCAAATACCGGCTCCAAAATCAGGTAAAGTTGCTCGTATATTAGTAGAAGACGGCACACCAGTTGAGTTCGGCACACCGCTGATCATAATTGAATAATCAGTAGTGGAGCAAACAAATGTTTTCTAAAATTCTGATCGCCAATCGTGGTGAAATTGCTTTAAGAGTTATTAGAGCTTGCAAAGAATTGGATGTAGCAACTGTTGCGGTTCATTCAACAGCAGATAGTGATGCGATGCATGTTAGAATGGCAGATGAAAGTGTCTGTATTGGACCTCCATCCGGATCTGATAGTTATTTAAATGTAGCTGCAATAATAGCAGCTTGCGAAATAACAGGAGCTGAAGCGGTTCACCCTGGATATGGTTTCTTATCTGAGAATGCTTCTTTTGTACAAGTATTAGAAGACCATGGCATTACTTTTATTGGACCAAGTGCAGAACATATTCGTATGATGGGTGATAAAATCACTGCAAAAGAAACTATGATAAACCTTGGTGTTCCTTGTGTTCCTGGTTCACCTGGTGGGGTTCCAACATTAGAAGAAGCTCATAAAGTTTCAGACAAAATGGGTTTTCCAGTGATTGTAAAAGCAACCGCTGGTGGCGGTGGTCGTGGAATGAAACTGGCGCTAACAAAAAATGATTTAAACGAAGCATTTGGCTCTGCTAGATCAGAATCAAAAGCTGCGTTTGGAAATGACGAAGTATACATCGAAAAATATCTACAAAAGCCTAGACATATTGAAGTACAAGTATTTGGAGATGGTAAAGGGAGAGCAGTTCATCTTGGTGAAAGAGATTGCTCTTTACAACGTCGTCACCAAAAAGTTTTTGAAGAAGCACCAGGACCAACCATTACAGCTGAGTTGCGTGATAAAATTGGCTCGACCTGTTCAGAAGCAGTGGCCAATATTGGGTATTCTGGCGCAGGAACTATTGAATTTCTTTATGAAGATGGTGAATTTTACTTCATTGAAATGAATACTCGATTACAAGTAGAACATCCAGTTACTGAAACTATATTTCGAGTTGATTTAGTCAAAGAACAGTTACGCGTTGCATCTGGTGAAGAGATGACATTCAAACAAGAAGATTTGGAAATCAAAGGCCATTCAATTGAAGTCAGAATTAATGCAGAGAAATTACCTAATTTTACGCCCTGTCCAGGGACTGTATCAACATTTCATGCACCTGGTGGATTAGGCGTACGAATGGATAGTGCATTATATGCAGGTTATTCAATACCCCCCTATTATGATAGTTTAATTGGAAAGTTGATAGTTTCAGGTACTAGCAGGCCTGCTGCTCTAGCAAGATTACGTCGTGCTTTAGACGAATTAATTGTTGATGGCGTTGATACTACCACACCATTATTTAATGCTCTCCTAGATGAAAAAGATATTCAGAATGGGGATTATGATATCCACTGGTTGGAAAAGTGGCTTGAGAAAAGTTTTTAAGAAAACACATCAGTGAGTGAGATGCTCCAAAACTCTATTATAGATCCCAATTTATTACTTCAAGGCTATGCTAATGGTGTTTTCCCAATGGCAGATAATGCAAAAAGTAATGAAGTATACTGGGTTGAACCCAAGTTACGAGGCATAATTCCATTAAATGGGTTTCATGTATCACGCTCTCTAAAAAGAGTTATTAAGAAAGCTGATTACACGGTAACATTTGATTCACAATTTAATGAAGTTGTGTCTGCATGTGCTGATAGAAATGAGACGTGGATTAATTCAAGTATTTATGAATCATACCAAAAGTTATTTAAAATCGGAAATGCACATAGTGTAGAGATTATTAAAAACAAAAAATTAATTGGTGGCGTTTATGGTGTAACATTGGGATCTGCATTTTTTGGAGAAAGTATGTTCTCAAAAGAATCCAACGGATCAAAAATAGCCTTGAAACATCTAGTTGACCATTTGAATATTTGTGGATTTACTCTTTTTGATGCACAGTTTCAAAATTCTCATCTCCAAACTTTAGGATGTATAGAAATAACGCAAAAAAAGTACCTTAAACTACTAAAAGGTGCGTTGGTAAATAAAGTTACCTTTTAAATAAGGGATGCATTTTAATACCCATACATCATATCTGGGGTGCTCTAGTGCAGAAAGTGCTGGACTACTAGAAATCATCCATCCTTCGAAAAATAACTTCTCTGTTTCCTGTCCAGATATAACTAAAAACGCAAAGGCATTACTATCTATAGATTGTGAGGGATATCTACATTCTTTCATTAAAACATTAATATTTCCCAGGATAATTTCTTCACCATTAGTTATTTTGAAGTCAGTTACATTACCTGAAAGTCTATCTAATGTTCTTAATAATGCTCCAGAACCATTTGTAACCTTAATAGAACCCTGAGCTAGAACTGTTTGGGCAAAGATAATAAATAGAAATGTTAAAACCCGCATCAATCACCACTTGTAACAAATTTCAATAATAATGAAACTAAACTTACAGAACCTTGCGTATCTAAAAATTCCGCACCTTCTTGTAATTCAAAATCAGAGCCACCAGGTATAACTTCAACAAAAGACCCTCCTAGTAGACCGTCCTGACTTACGGCTACGCCACTATCATCAGGAATCTTTAAATCTTCACGCAAACTAAATAATACTTCAGCTCGATAACTTTCCGGATCTAACCTCATACCAGTAACAGTGCCAATTTTTACACCAGCCATCCTGACGTCTGTACCAGCTGTAATTCCATCAGCTGACCTAAATGAAGCTTTAAGATTTAAGCCACCTTTATTATCAATCACATTTGTCGAATTTAATAAATAAATTAAGAAGCCAATAGCTAATGTTAAAACCAATCCACCAACTGCTGTTTCTATCTTAGAATTAGACATTCAGGCCCCTATTCTGGCTGCCAAGCCTCATAATCAGTTCGTTTTTTTGGTTCAATACTTTTTAAACTTCCATCTGGTACATAAGCCGAAATTGTACCTGTTAGATTTTCTTGGTGTGGTTTTTCCCAATTTTTATGATCAAGGGGTTTATTCTTTGGAGTTTCTTTAAACGTATGATGTAGCCACCCATGCCAATCTGCATTTACGCGAGACGCTTCAGCCTCACCATTAAATATAACCCATCGTCTTTTTTCATCACGTGTAGTGTAATATATGTTTCCTTGCTCATCCTCACCAACTTTCACACCATTTCTCCATGTATGTAAACGAGTGTTTAAGGTTTGAGAATTCCACCAGGTCACTAAACTCTTCAAAAATTCCATCATTATAGCCTTTAAATTAAACGTTTTTCTTATGCAGCAATCATTTTCTACAGTCTAGTATTAGTTAATTCATCAAAATGATACTTATGTAATCAGCTAGCCGAAGCTTTTTTAGCAGTATCAGAATAAACTACTAATGGCTCGCTTTCTCCAACAACAGATTCAACATTAACGACAACTTCTTCAACATTTTTTAGACCAGGTAATTCAAACATAGTGTTTAAAAGGATATCCTCTAATATAGACCTTAAGCCCCTTGCTCCAGTTTTGCGAGCGATTGCACGCTTCGCAATTGCCTTTAGTGCCTCATCTGTAAATGTTAAATTTGTATTTTCTAGCGAAAATAATGTTTGATATTGCTTAACCAATGCATTTTTAGGTTCTGAGAGAATAGTCACAAGTGCGTCTTCGTCTAAATCAGTTAAGGTAGCTAATACAGGCAAGCGCCCGACAAACTCGGGAATTAAACCGAATTTTAATAGATCTTCAGGTTCCATTTCCGAAAAAATTTCTCCAATACCGCGGCTTTCTTCATCTTTTACATCAGCGCCAAATCCAATGCCTGAGCCTTGGCCTCTTTGGCTAATAATTTTATCCAATCCAGCAAAAGCACCGCCACAAATGAACAATATATTGGTTGTATCAACTTTTAAAAATTCCTGCTGCGGATGCTTTCTTCCACCTTGAGGTGGCACTGACGCAACAGTACCTTCCATAATTTTCAATAATGCTTGCTGGACACCCTCACCAGATACATCCCTAGTTATTGATGGGTTGTCAGATTTTCTTGTAATCTTATCAACTTCATCAATATATACTATGCCTCGTTCGGCGCGTTCTACGTTGTATTCAGAAGCTTGCAAAAGCTTTAAAATTATATTTTCAACATCTTCACCAACATAGCCAGCTTCTGTCAATGTTGTAGCATCTGCCATTGTAAATGGCACATCAATTACACGAGCTAATGTTTGGGCTAATAAAGTTTTACCACAACCAGTTGGACCCACTAATAAAATATTTGATTTTGATAATTCAATTTCTTCATTAGTATCAGAATGGTCTAAACGCTTATAATGGTTATGAACCGCCACAGATAAAACTCGTTTTGCAACGTCCTGTCCGATTACATAATCATCTAATATCTGACATATTTTAGCAGGCGTTGGAACACCTTCTCCAGACTTAACAACCCCAGCTTTTGCTTCTTCGCGAATTATATCCATACATAATTCAACACACTCATCACAAATGAAAACTGTTGGTCCAGCTATAAGTTTGCGGACTTCATGCTGACTTTTACCACAAAAAGAACAGTATAATGTATCTTTTGAATCAGCATCCTTTGAATCAGACATTCATTACTCCACATATTCTACCATTTCAATTAAAGTATTTCAGAATAACTTTAAGGACAATAGTATATTTATTACAATTATTTTATCTATTAATCTTCTCTTTTTTGGACAATTTCATCAATAAGACCCCAGTCTTTTGCTTCTTCAGCTGTCATAAAATTATCTCTATCTAAAGCATCTTCAACAGTACTTAATTTTTGAGAACAATGTTTAACATAGATTTTATTTAAACGATCTTTTAATTCTAAAATCTCTTTTGCATGAAGTGCTATATCAGAAGCCTGACCAGAAAATCCTCCAGATGGTTGATGGACCATCACGCGAGCGTTAGGCAATGCAAATCTCATACCTTTTTCACCAGCAGCCAATAATAGAGATCCCATTGATGCAGCTTGTCCAACGCACAAAGTAGAAACTTTTGGACGAATGTATTGCATAGTATCATATATGGCCATTCCTGCTGTCACTACACCACCAGGACTATTAATATACATCGATATGTCTTTCTTGGGGTTTTCTGCTTCTAAAAACAAAAGTTGGGCAACAATTAAAGTAGACATTCCATCATGGACTGGACCAGAAACAAAAATTATTCGTTCTTTTAATAAACGTGAAAAAATATCAAATGAACGTTCACCCCTAGATGTCTGTTCGACAACCATTGGTACTAATGTATTATTATAAACTTCTAAAGGGTCACGCATTTATTTCCTGCCTGTAATGTATATCTTTATTTATTACTCTAGTGCGCTCACAAACCCGCTTCAAGACGTGTTTCAAATATAAATGATGATATTGCACAAAAAAACAAAACACCTGCTCACATCTAAGCAGGTGTTTTTAATTTTTATTAGTCTTCTAAAGCCTCAACTGCTTTTTGTAATTCTTCTTTTGATACTTCATTATCAGTCATTTTGGCAACTGAGACGATGTGATCAACAACTTTTTCTTCAAACAAAGGCGCACGTATTTGTTGCTGCACCTGTGGATTTTTTTGCACATATTCAAAAAATTGTTGTGCATTCGATCCATATTGCTGAGCTTGTTGTATCACAGCTTGTTGCATTTCAGTGTCAGAAACTGTTATTTCTTTAATGTTACCAACTTCAGCTAGTAACAAACCTAATCGTACACGACGTACTGCAAGCTTTGTATGCTCATCAGTTGTTTCAATTTCGGGATGATCATGACCCTCAACATCAGGATTGTCTTCATGCCATAATTGGTGAGCTATTTGCCCAGCTTCTGTTGAAACTAAACCTTCAGGTAGTTCAAAATCTACAAGTTTCTCTAAACTGTCCATCAAATCACGCTTCATAACAATACGAGATGCACCCTTGAACTCTTCTTCTAATCTCTCAGATATTTTATTTCTCAGATCGTTTAAATCTTCAGCACCAAACTTTTTTGCAAGCTCATCGTTTATTTCAGCTTTAATTGCTGATTTTACTGCATTGATTTTGCATGAAAATATAGCATCTTTGCCTGCAAGGTTTTCAGCGCCATAATCACCAGGAAATGAAACATTAACTTCAACATCATCACCAGCTTTTGAACCAACTAGTTGTTCTTCAAAACCAGGTATGAAACTATTTGATCCAAGTACCAATGGGTAATCATCCGCTTGCCCGCCATCGAATGCTTCTCCATCAACTTTTCCTAAAAAGTTTATTACAACTTGATCACCATTCTTAGCTTTTGAACCTGCTTTTTTATCTTCAAAATCCTGTGAAGTTTCAGCAAGGTTATCCAGAGCTTCTTTAATGTCAGCTTCACCAGCTTTAACAACCATCTGGCTTAGTTTTATTTTAGAAAAATCAACTTCAGGTACAATCGGAAGGCATTCATAAGAAACACTTACTTCAACATCATCGCCGTCTTTCCAATTTTCATTGGTCATTTTCATTTCAGGCTGACCTGCTGGCTTATCACCAGATTTTTCAAGATGAGAGTTCATTTCACCATCAACAGTTTCTTGCATAGCTTCACCTAATAGAGCTGGCCCATGCTGCTTTTTCAGCATAGCCATAGGTACCTTACCTTTTCGGAAACCTTTAAGTTCAATATTCGGTTGAGCTTCTGTTAATTTTGCATTCACAGTTGCATCAAGCTCAGCAGCGGTTACTTTTATAGTGTAACCTCGTTTCAAGCCTTCATTCAGGGTTTCAGTAATTGCCATTTATTTATCCTTTAAGTTAGGAGTATATCAAAATAGATAAACCCGCATGCATGAGAAAAACTGACGCCCTTCTAAGGCTGCAAGCCCATGCTTGCAAGGGCGAATTATTAGATGACCTATATGTATAAATTTGTATCAAATCATAAAATATTATATAGTAAAATATAGAAGAGCTAGCATAGCAACTTACTTTATATTTTTCAGGAGAATATAATGAAAATATTTACTATATTATTTATGATATTTCTATCATCGCCTCTCTTAGCTCAAAACACTAATTCTTGCCCTGACAGGGGAATAAATCCCAATACATTTTGTTTGCCTGGCATGGTTTGGAATGAAGAGCAAAAAACATGTGTAACTATGGTTTAAAAAGTACAAATTAAAGTTTAGAAGAGGCTTCATGTTCAAAAACCATATCTATCATTTGCTGCGTTCCCTTTGAGAACTCTAAATTACAAATATACTCGCTCCCAGTACTAATGGTTGAATAAAAAGTCTCTAGTTGCTTTACGTAATGATTTTCAGTTGTGAATTTTTTAATTGATTGCATCTCCTTTCCAGAAAAAAAATGAACTTCAGCTTCACCAAAAACTTGAGGATTAAAAGGAGAAGTTAATCTTATTAACCCGTCTGATCCGTGAAAATTCATTTCTTGCCTAGGGTGCATTCTCATCGAGGTTACACCTAGAAATTTAAAAGTTTGAAATTGAGCAGATACACTTGACCATACATCAACATCATTTTCCCAATTAATTGATGTTTGGGTTATTTTTTCAGGATCCTCATCTGTCATAAATCGTGTAGAACCAAATGTATAAACACCAATGTCAAGAAGACTTCCACCACCTGAAATTGAATGATTGCGGATATTATTACTATCATTTGCGTTATTATAAGAGAAAACACCGTCAACCTGAACCAAGTTACCAATTGCTCCAGATTTTAATAATTTTTTTGCATATGACCATTGAGGATGATGAAGGATCATATAAGCCTCAGCGACGAGTAAGCCAGATTGATCCCTGAGCTTAATCAGCTCATCAATATCTTTTGCATTTAACGCAATTGGTTTTTCACATAAGACATGTTTGCCTGCTAATATCGCCCGCTTTGTCCACTCTACATGCAAATGATTAGGTAGAGGAATGTATACTGCATCAACATTAATATCATTTAATAAATCATTATAATCATTATATATATTGATATCAGAATTAATTTCTAGAAATGGTTTCGCCTTTAAAGTGTCTGATGTTGCAATAGCTATACATTTGTTATTTTTTGCTAGTTGCATGGCTGGCAGCATATGCTCTAAAGCAAACTTCGAGCACCCTAAGATACCCCACTTCAATATATCACTCATTATACATATCCTAAAAATTTATTATTTATATCTAACTGAAATATTAGTTTTTTGCCAGTTTATATGCAAAACATTAGAGTTCAGCTAAATCCTGTAAGTGTGTATCTAATGCTTTAGTAGCTAACTGTAATTCTATTATATACAACACTAATGCTAATCCAAACATTATCAAACTTGCTATGAACATAACCCCAAAGGATGTAAAATTTTCTTCGTAAGCAAAATAAATAGCAATAAGATTAGTAATAAACGCCATTGCTGCAAGTGTTGATGTTGCGCGATTAAGGGTAAGACGCTTTCTTAATACATCAATTTGCTTTATATAACTGTTTGTCTCCTTATCTTCTTTAGTCAAGTGTCTAGACATAAGGTCGTCATGAATTTTTCTTATCAATGTAGCAAGAGTAGTATATCTATTGCCAAATGATATCATCATTAATGGTATTGCAGGAAACAAAGCTGCAGGTAATAAATATATATTTTCCATAGTAAAGATTTATAGCAGGGTTATGAAATATTGTACAATTATAAATGATTACAATTAGTTAGATTTTAATATGGTGCGGGTGAAGGGACTTGAACCCCCACGCCTTGCGGCGCCAGAACCTAAATCTGGTGCGTCTACCAATTCCGCCACACCCGCAATAAAATCTATTAGTCAGATTTCGCGTCTTCTAGCCTAAGGATTTATTTTACACCAGTACAAAATGCACCTATCTAAAAATATTTTATAATGATTAAAATTTAATCATTTTGCCTAATATTTAATCATAAATGTAAAATACTAATTTGCTTACGCATGAAAATTGACACTTAAATTGATCTATCAGATTAAAAATGGTGCATATCAAACAGCTAAAGAATGTATAGGTACATAACATGAAAAAAATCGAAGCTATTATTAAACCCTTTAAACTTGATGAAGTTAAAGAGTCACTGCAAGAAGTTGGCGTGCAAGGTTTATCAGTTATTGAGGCAAAAGGCTTTGGCCGCCAAAAGGGACACACTGAGCTATACCGAGGAGCTGAGTACGTAGTCGACTTTTTACCAAAAATAAAAATTGAAGTAGTAATCCCAGATGATCAAATAGAAATAGTCATTGATGCTATAATTGGGGCTGCACGTACCGACAAAATTGGGGACGGTAAAATTTTTGTTTCAAATATTGAGCAAGCAATACGTATTCGCACAGGTGAAGACGGTGTAGATGCACTATAAAAATTAAGATTAAGTTAAGAGTAAGTAATGAAAGGAGCTCAAAATGAGCGCAAAAGATCTTGTAAAACGCATAGCGGATGAAGATATAAAATATGTTGATATTAGGTTTACAGACCCACGTGGCCGACTTCAACATGTAACGGTTATAAATGATGAAGTTGATGAAGATTTTCTAGAAGGTGGATTCATGTTCGACGGATCTTCTATAGCTGGATGGAAATCAATCGAAGAATCTGATATGAAGTTAATTCCCGATTGTGATAGTGCATATCTTGACCCATTCTACGCTGAAAAAACTTTGTGCGTTCATTGTCATGTTGTAGAACCAGATACTGGCGAGACATACGAACGCTGCCCAAGATCAACTGCAATGCGCGCTGAAGAGCATCTAATTGCTTCAGGCATTGGAGATACTTCTTTCTGGGGCCCAGAAGCAGAATTCTTCTTATTTGATGATGTTAGATACTCAAACACCATCAATAAAGTATCCTACGAAGTTGATGCATCAGATGCTTCTTGGAACACAGATACTGAATTTGAAATGGGTAATATGGGTCATCGTCCAGGCATAAAAGGTGGATACTTCCCAGTGAATCCAACTGATGCATCTCATGATTTGCGCGGTGAAATGCTCTCTACAATGAAAAACATTGGTATGAAAGTAGACAAACATCATCATGAAGTCGCATCATGTCAACATGAGCTTGGACTGATTTTTGGAACCCTTGTCAAACAGGCCGATGAATTACAAAAATATAAGTATATTATCCATAATGTTGCACATGCTTATGGCAAGTCCGCAACCTTCATGCCTAAACCAATTTATGGTGATAACGGCACTGGGATGCATGTGAATATGTCTATTTGGAAAAAAGGAAAACCACTTTTTGCAGGTGATAAATATGCAGATTTATCTGACGATGCGTTGTATTTTATTGGTGGAATTTTGAAGCATGCAAAATCACTTAATGCTTTTACTAACCCATCTACAAACAGTTATAAACGCTTAATCCCTGGTTTTGAAGCACCTGTTCTCAGAGCATACTCTGCTCGAAATCGTTCTGGATGTGTACGAATTCCATGGGCAGAATCTCCAAAAGCGAAACGTGTGGAAGCACGCTTCCCAGATCCTGCTGCGAATCCATATCTTTGTTTTTCTGCACTATTGATGGCAGGTCTTGATGGGATAAGAAACAAAATTGATCCAGGCCCTGCATCAGACAAGGATCTTTATGACTTACCTGCAGAAGAATTAGCAGGTATTCCAACAGTATGCGGCTCTTTACGCGAGGCTCTTGAAGAATTGAAATCAGATCATGATTACTTACTTGAAGGTGGTGTTTTCACAAAATCACAAATTGATGGATATATTGAACTCAAAGAAGAAGAAAACACAACTTATGAACACACTCCGCATCCTGTAGAGTTCCAAATGTATTATAGTTGCTAGGTTAAACTTATTAAGAAAAGCCCTTACAGTTAATTGTGAGGGCTTTTTAATTTATAGCATTTAATAATGTTTCTCGCTGAATATTACTAAGAATATCAATAGGGACTACATACGTATGTATACCAAAGATTATAGCCTGAGTTTCTGGTAACTTACAAAATGTCTGCCTTTCAACCCTCACCCACTGCTCTTTGGTTAAATCTCTTGACCTAACTTCCGTTGATCGTCTTGGTTGATGTAAATTTGGATCATTATAGATCAACCAATTGGCTCTCCACATATCTTGCTTTGAATTCATTAAGCAGAACATTCTTTCCACCCTACTAGCTATGTTTTCCGTAAACTCATCAACAGGTTTATGAATAATACTCATGGGTTGCATTATTTTTTCAGATAATTTCCAACTTGCCGGGAAACACATGGCCGCTCCAGCTAAGAAATGTTCTTTATCATCTTGCATCATTATGCATAAATCTTGCTGAACCAACAATCTTGAGGTCAATAGACATCTATCCCAATTTAATTGAATTATACGCCCATCTGGTCTAGTTACACTATGCCTGTTGACGGTATATTCTTTTTTATTTCTCAAAGAAGCTAAAATGTTTTTTAATAATTCTTTTGATGCTTCTTTAGCACAGTCATTCAATTTCAGAACATCACATGTATGTTCTTGCAATAAATAATCCACATATTGCATCTGTTGATCAAATGCTGAATCTATAATTATCCAGTCCTCACGCTTTAATGGGTTAATTCCAGGTAATTTTTTCAATGCTAGTTCATGCCAGGGCGACACGGGCAAATGATCTTGGAATATATTATTAAAATTATTAATCATATTCACATAATTCCACTAAAAAAAATTAGTTACAAATGAAAATCATAATTTATCATATAGATTTTTGAAAATTTATTAATGATCAACGTTAAATACGACACTTTTGCCGTTTTTAATAAAGCAAAATTCACAATAAATAGTAATGAAACAGTGTTTGATGGAATTAATAAAATGCAAAATAAATATTCGGAAATAAGAAAAATTGATCCATCTCAAGGTCAATTTCTGGTAGATGGAACGCCTAATAATAGCAATCGAGTAGAAATAGGCCCAACATTATTAGCCATAAATGAATGGAAAAAAGCAGGGTTAGTACAACCTAATCTTACAAAAATGAGGGAATACCGCTGGCAGCGCCTCACACAACACATTGTAGATCGTGATTGGGGCGGGTTATTAATGTTTGATCCATTAAATATTCGATATGCAACAGACAGTACTAATATGCAATTATGGAATACTCATAATCCATTTCGTGCCGTCTTATTGTGTGCAGATGGCTATATGGTAATATGGGATTATAAGAATTCACCGTTCCTATCTTCATTCAATTCTCTAGTAAAAGAACAACGATCAGGTGCAGATCTTTTTTACTTTGACAGAGGTGATAAAATAGATGTTGCCGCAGATTTATTCTCTTCAGAAATAACTGAACTTATAACGGAACATGGTGGAAGAAATATGAACCTTGGTTTGGACAAAGGGATGATCCACGGCATCCGTGCGCTTGAGGCACAGGGATTTGAAATAATGGATGGTGAGGAATGTACAGAAAAGTGCAGATCAATAAAAGGTCCTGATGAAATTCTTGCAATGAAATGCGCTAGCCATTCATGTGAGCTATCAATACATGAAATGCAGAATAAAATATCAATTGGAATGTCTGAAGATGCGATTTGGGCAGAATTACATAAGTCAAATATTGCACGTGGTGGCGAATGGATAGAAACTCGCTTATTAACAACCGGACCAAGGACAAACCCCTGGTTTCAAGAATGTGGCCCAAGGCAATTACAAAATAATGAGATCTTGGCCTTTGATACTGATTTGATTGGATGTTACGGGTTTTGCATAGATGTTTCCAGAACATGGTGGATTGGAAATGAAAAACCAAGAGCTGATATGGTTTATGCAATGCAACATGCTCATGAACACATAATGACAAATATGGAGATGCTAAAACCTGACACCCCTTTTAGAGACCTGACATTTAATGGGCATCAATTAGACTCTCAATATGACAAGGGTAAATATAGCTGTAGGTTTCATGGGGTTGGATTATGTGATGAGTGGCCATTAATAAGTTATTCTGATAATTTTATTGATGGAGCTTTTGATTACAAACTGAAAGCTGGAATGGTTTTATGCGTTGAAGCATTAGTTTCGCCAGAAAAGGGTGACTTTTCTATCAAATTAGAAGACCAGGTATTAGTAACTGAAGATGGCTTTGAGAACATAACAAAATTTCCATTTTGCCCTCACTTAATGGGCGAAACTTAATGATAATTTAATTATGTCAATTTATAAACATTAATTAAGGTATTTCGACTATACTCGAATCTTATTAATTCCTATAAGATAAAGATTAGCGAGCAAACACGGAATAAATGAGCCCATAATGGCCGATAATCTTTTTTCAGATGATAGACCTATAGACAAGTCATACGACGCATCTTCAATTCAAGTTTTAGAAGATATGGAGCATGTTAGATTACGCCCCGGCATGTACATAGGTGGAACTGATGATCGCGCACTTCACCATATGGTTGCAGAAATTATTGATAACTCAATGGATGAGGCTGTTGCTGGTCACGCTACTTGGATTGAAGTTGAGCTTCATGAAAACTTCCATGTAACTGTTAGAGATAATGGGCGTGGAATTCCTGTTGATATGCATCCAAAATTTCCAAATAAATCTGCTCTGGAGATAATATTCTGTACACTTAACGCTGGTGGAAAATTTTCTGGTGAAAACTATGAAACTTCAGGTGGCTTGCATGGAGTTGGTTCATCAGTAGTTAATGCGCTTTCAGATTTTGTTAGAGTAGAAGTTGCAAAGAATAGAGAGCTATTTGCATTAGAGTTTTCTCGTGGCTTACCACAAGGCAAACTTAAAAACCTTGGTTCAGTTCAGAATAGACGTGGAACAAGCGTTACCTTTCATCCTGATCCAGAAATATTTGGAAAATCTTTAAATTTTAAAGCAAAACGCCTTTATGCAATGGCAAAATCTAAAGCTTATTTATTTTCTGGTGTAGAAATAAGATGGAAAGTTGATCCTAAATGTCTTGAGCATAATGACGAGACCCCTATCACAGACACATTTAGATTTCCAAATGGACTTGCAGATTATTTAAACGAAAGACTAGTAGGTTCATCAGTTTACTCTGAGATTCCATTTGCGGGTAAAGTTCAATTTTCAGAAAAATTTGGTCATAGTACTATAGGTAACATTGAATGGGCAATAAACTGGACGCCATCACGCGATAGCTTTACCCAATCGTATTGCAATACTGTTCCAACACCTGAAGGCGGAACACATGAAAGTGGCTTTTGGTCTGCAATTCTTAAAGGTATTAAGTCTTATGGCGAACTTATAAATAATAAAAAATCCGCATCGATTACACGAGATGATGTCATGGGCGGAGGCTGTGCATTAGTATCATGCTTTATATCAGAACCTAAATTTGTTGGGCAAACAAAAGATCGCCTGGCTACAACTGAAGCTATAAAATGGGTTGAAAATTCTGTTCGAGACCATTTTGACAATTGGTTGGCTTCGAATAACAAATCAGCTGGAGCAATTCTTGACTATATGGTTTTGAAAGCTGAAGAACGATTACGGCGAAAACAAGAAAAAGACACTGCAAGAAAATCTGCTACAAAAAAACTGCGTTTACCTGGAAAGCTTACTGATTGTTCAAACAATACTCGAGAAGGAACTGAACTTTTTATTGTTGAAGGAGACTCAGCTGGAGGATCCGCCAAAATGGCAAGAGATCGAAAGACTCAAGCTCTCTTACCTCTAAGAGGAAAAATACTTAATGTGTTGGGCGCAGCTAGTAATAAAATGTCAGCTAACAATGAAATTAATGATCTCTGTCAGGCCCTTGGCGTTCAAACAGGAACAAAATTTAATATTGATGATTTGAGATATGAAAAAATTATTATAATGACAGATGCAGATGTAGACGGTGCGCACATAGCATCTTTATTGATGACATTTTTCTTTACTCAAATGCGACCTCTTATTGATAACGGTCACCTTTACATGGCATGCCCACCATTATTTAGACTCACTCAAGGTGCAAATCGTGTTTATTGCATGGATGACATCGAAAAAAATAATATGATTGAAGAGGGTTTAGGTGGAAGAGGTCGTATAGACATTTCACGCTTCAAAGGCCTTGGTGAAATGGACGCTAAAGATCTAAAAGAAACTACGATGAATAAATCCACTAGACAGCTTATTCAAATTAATATCGATGAAGATGAACCTGGTCAAACTGATGATTTAGTAGATAGATTGATGGGTAAAAAACCTGAATTAAGATTCCAATACATCCAAGAAAATGCAAAATTTGTTGAAGATTTAGATGTATGATTTTATTGAGTATTTGCTCTATTAAGCATACCAAATAAATCTCTTGGATCATCTGGATCTGCAAGCATGTCTAACTTTTCAAAGAAATTTGTATCTTGAATTTTGGTTAATAAAAACTTCAATGCTGAGAAGTCTTCAATTGCAAACCCAACTGAGTCAAACAAGGTTATTTGGCTATCACGTGTTCTTCCTTCAGACTTACCTGTAATCACTTCCCATATCTCAGTTATAGGATGATCCTCATTTAATTGTTGGATTTCACCTTCAATTCTTGTTTGAGCTGGATATTCAACAAAGATTTTAGACCGCAATAAAATATCTTTATGTAATTCTGTTTTACCAGGACAATCACCACCAATTGCATTAATATGAACACCAGCACCAACCATATTATCAGTTAAGATAGTTGCTAATTGCTTATCTGCAGTACAAGTAGTAATGATATCTGCATTTAATATAGCCTCTTGCGATGATTTGCATTTCACAACTTTTAATCCGTAATTTGCTAAATTTAGAAAAGCTTTTTGTGTTGCATTTGAATCAGTATCAAATAGGCAAACCTTCTCTATTCCACAAATTGCTTTAAAAGCTATGCATTGAAATTCTGACTGCGCACCGTTTCCTATCATAGCCATGACTTTTGAATTGCGAGGTGCTAAATACTTTGCAACTAGCGCAGAAGTTGCCGCAGTTCGTAAAGCTGTTAATAAAGTCATTTCACTTAATAATTTAGGGTATCCAGTATTAACATCTGCCAGCAGTCCAAAGGCAGTAACAGTTTGCAACCCTTTTTTGGTATTTTTTGGATGCCCATTTACATATTTAAAACCATACAACTCTCCATCACTTGTTGGCATCAATTCAATTACGCCAACATTAGAATGAGATGCTACACGAGGAGATTTATCAAATAGCGGCCACCTCTTAAAATCACACTCAATTTCAGAAGCTAAATCAATAAGTATTTTCTCGAGACCAATATGATTAACTAAAGCCATCATATTATCCACAGAAACAAATGGAACTAACGCTTTATCTGATGGTTTGATCATTACTAAACACCTTTATGAAAATATTAAATTTTATACGTAAGAACATGTAGATTTATCAAAAATCTTTCTTCCTAGCGCCGATGCTAGCAAATCAATCATTAAGTGTGCAGTTTGCCCTTTTTTATCAAGAAAAGGGTTTAATTCGACTAAATCAATTGAACATAGCAAATCACTATCATGCAACATTTCCATTACTAAATGAGCTTCTCTTATAGTAGCGCCACCTGGTACAGTTGTACCAACACCTGGAGCAGATATTGGATCTAAAAAATCAACATCAAGTGATAGATGCAACATTCCATTAACGTCTTTTATATGATTAAGAAATTTTTTTAGTGGTTTTTTTATTCCAAATTCATCAATATATCTCATATCAATCGCCGACATGGAAAATTCCTGTAAAGCGTTTTTTTCAGCATCATCAACTGATCTTAATCCTAGCATCAAAATATTTTTGGTTGGAACTGGCGCTTCTAAATTTGGGAAAGTTTTAAAACCTTTTTGTCCAGTAAAATATGCAACAGGTGTTCCATGTAAATTTCCACTTGTTGATGATTGAAGTGTATGGAAGTCTGGGTGCGCATCTAACCATAATACGAATTGGGGCTTTTTTATTTTTTTAGCAAATGCAGAAACACCCGATACTGAACCTGCAGAAAGTGCATGATCACCACCCATAAAAATAGGTATAGAATTTTTAATCACATCCTTAGCTATTTGAGATATTTTTCTTACCCATGCTATATTTTCATTTAACTTAAATAAATTGGGATGTTTATCATTATTTTCTTCAAACTCATCAGGAAAAATATTGCCAATATCATCTACGTAATGACCTAAGCCACTAATCATCTCAACTATCCCTGCTGTGCGATAAGCATCGGGACCCATCAAACAGCCTTTTGTTGTTTTTCCGCAATCAAGGGGAATACCTATTATTGTGTATTTTTTATTATCCATAACATTCTTTTAGCTTGATGATTGATCAATTATAATAGAAAAAAATGCTCATAATATTTTATAAATGCCCATAATGGATAAAAAAATGAACAAAATGGATAATATATTACTTAATTTTCTTAAAAAAAATGCTAGAGCAAGCATTTCCTCCATCGCCGCCGAACTCAACTTAACTAGAACAACTGTTAGAACCAAGATCAATAAACTTATAAATAATGGCGAAATATTAGGATTTACTATTATTACTAAATCAGATGTGCAATCTTCACCAGTGCGCGGATTAGTAATGATACAGATTGAAGGAACTGGCGCCCATTTAATACAAAAAAAACTTGTAACTTTGCAACAAGTTAAAGCTGTACATACAACAAACGGAAAATGGGATATAATAGTTGATCTAGGAACACAAAGTTTAGATGAATTAGACGAAATATTGACAAAAATTAGAAAATTTCCTGGAGTAAACAACTCTGAAACAAGTTTATTTCTATCAACTAAATATATTTAGGATTAAGCCTCTTTATTTAGTGTCTCTAATTCAATCCATTCGGATTCAAGATTTGATAATATTTCATGACGCTCAATTAATCCATCAGTAGCTTTTTGAAATTTCTCAGGAAAATCAATAAATAAATTTTCTTGTGAGAGAAATTCCTCTAACTTTGTTATTTCAGCTTCAGTCCGCTCAATTAGATCTGGGAGCTTACTAAGCCTATCTAATTGAGAGTAAGTTATATTTATATTTTGTTTTGCCCCATTAGATTGATTGTTATGCTTTTTGGAATTCTTTTTACTATTCTTCGATTGTCTGATTTCAGCATTTTGTGATTTTTTCTGAGTTTGATAATCGCTCCAACCACCCGCATATGCTACAACTTTACCATTTCCTTCAAAAGCTAATGTGGTTGTGGCAACCCTGTCTAAAAAATCTCTGTCATGACTAACTAATAAAACAGTTCCATCATAGCCATCTAATATTTCTTGTAATAGATCTAATGTCTCGACATCTAAATCATTTGTAGGTTCATCCATTACAAGTAGATTACTTTCTCGTGCCATTATTCGTGACAGAAGCAATCTAGCTTTTTCACCACCTGACAAAACGGATACTGGACCTCGCGCTTGATTTTCATCAAACAAGAACTCTTTCAGGTAACCCACAACGTGTTTTGGATTACCACGGACCATGATTTGATCATTTTTACCTGAAACACCTAAGTCTTTATCTTCTGTTAAACTTTCCCAAAGTGATTGATTTGGATTTAAAGCTGACCTATTTTGATCGAATATTGCTGATAAAAGATTTACTCCTAATTTTACAGTTCCTGTATCAGGTACTAAGGATCCTATTAAAATATTTAAAACAGTAGTTTTCCCAACGCCGTTTGGACCAACCAATGCAATTCTTTCGCCTCTAGTAATTTTAATTGATAAATCATTAACAATATTTTTATCTTCAAATGTTTTAGAAATATTATTCACATCAACAACTAATTTTCCAGATTTTGGACTATCAGCAAATGCCATTGCGGCTGCACCTTGGCGTTTTATTTGACCCGAACGTTCATCTTTCAAATCAATTAAGCGCCTTACACGACCTTGGTTGCGTTTCCTCCGGGCTGATATTCCTTCAACAGCCCATCGCGCCTCAGACTTTATTAATCTGTTAAGCTTATGGCGTTGTTGATCTTCCTCATCATATGTTTTGTCACGCCAATCTTCAAATGCCTCAAAGCCTTTTGGATTTTGTCTCACCTTACCACGATCAACCCATAGAGTTGCTCGGGTCAAATTGCGAAGGAATGCTCTATCATGCGAAATTAAAATAAATGCTTTTTTTGTTTGTCGCAACTCATCTTCAAGCCATTGTATTGCTTCAATGTCTAAATGATTAGTAGGTTCATCAAGAAGCATTAATTCAGGCTCTTCCGCCATAATTTTCACAAGAGCGGATCTGCGTCTTTCACCGCCTGAAGCAGTAGCTGGAGATGCATCTAGATTTAATTTTAGCCCCTCTGCAATGATATCAACTTTATATGCATCAATAATATCGATTTCAGATCTAGCATAGTCGCCTAAAGTTTCAAAATTTGATAAGTCAGGATGTTGATCCATGTATCCAACTTTTTGACCAGGCCTCAAGAAAATATTACCTTGGTCAGGTTCTATTAATCCAGCAATAACTTTCATTAAAGTTGATTTACCTGAACCATTTCGCCCTACTAAACAGACTCTATCGCTTTCTTGAACTGTCATACCCAATCCATCAAATACAGGGTTTCCCCCAAAAGAAAGCGTAATATCAGTTAATGTTAGAATTGGAGGTTTTGCCATAAGGTTCTATTCTAATAAATCATCGTTCTAGTCAAGGCATCAAAATTGCAAGTTATTGCAGTCTTAACTTGCCAGTCGCTAGACAGTTGCCTAAAACATCTTAACTTAAGTTTTTAAAGGTCTAAATCAATGCTTTCTTCAATGCGTATTAGCAAAAAAAATCAACCCTTTGTTTATGGTTTATTAGGGCTACTAGCTTTAGGCCTCGTAGGCATAGCTTCAGGTGGTGTCGATGGGTCACGTATTAGCTCAATTGGCAAGGTAGGAGAAGAACCGATACCAGTTACTTCCTATGCACAGAGCTTAAGAAATACCATACAAAACATATCACGCCAAATTGGTAGGCAACTCACAAGCCAAGAAATTTCTGCTTATGGCTTGCAATCAGAAGCATTAGAAAACGTTGTATCAAGTGCGGCTTTGTCTAATGAAGCAAAACGTCTAAAAATTAGCGTTGGGGATGATTTAGTAGCAGAAGAGATTATCGCAACTCCAACATTCACAAGTGTAGATGGTAAATTTGATAAAGAAGCTTACGAATTTGCATTGGAAAACAGTGGCTTAGATACAAAAGAATATGAACTTCAGACCCGTAAAGCTATTGCGCGAAGTTTAATCGAAGGCGCAGTTGCTAGTGGTACAAAAACTCCATCATCTCACGCAATGACACTAATTAAATTTGCTCGAGAAGAACGAAGCTTTGACTGGGCGAGTATTGATAAAAAACTTTTAAGTACTCAAGCAATAAACCCTACTATTGATCAATTGAAAGCCCATTATGACAAAAACAATATTTTGTATACAGCTCCATTATCGCGTAAATTAACATATGTTTTGTTAAGCCCCGAAATGTTAGCTGACAGAATTGTAGTTTCACAAAGTGAATTAAAAGACGAATATAAAAGTCAACCTGATCGCTTCAATAAGCCTGCCAGAAGAATAATTGATAGAATCATATTTGATTCAGTGAAAACAGCTAGAACGGTTAAAGATCAATTAGATAAAGAAGAAGTTTCATTTACAAAAGTAGCTGAAGACCGTGGCCTTACACAAACAGATATCGATTTAGGTGATATCGAAAAAGGGCAATTAGATAAAGATATAGATGATTTATTATTTAATGCTTCCGAAGTAGGGATATATGGTCCCATTGACACAAACTTGGGTCCAGCATTATTTCAAATAAATGCTATTATAGATCCGCAAAATACTAGCTTTGCAGATGCTGCAGAAGAATTAACAGCCGAATACGTGAGTATAGAAAGTCGTAAGTTAATAAATGAAATGATTACGGATATTGATGACTTATTGGCTCAAGGCTTAACATTAGAAGAAATAGCTAAAGAAACCGCCATGGAATTAGAAAAAATATCATATGATAGCACTACTGAAAACGGTATTGCAGCATATGATGGTTTTAGAGCTGAAGCATTAAAAGTAAAAATAGGTGGCTTCCCAGAACTACGAGAATTATCAGATGGTGGAGTATTTGCACTACGGTTAGATGATTTAATAGAACCAGCTTTGCGCCCGTTTGAGACAGTAAAAGATCAAGTTGCAACTGATTGGTCAGCCTCAGAAGACAAAAAATCACTTTTAAAACTGGCTGATACGCTAATAATAAAATTAGATAATGGTGAAACATTTGAATCCCTAAATCTAAATGCTGAAAGTGTAAGCTCCATTACTAGAAATAAATATATTGATGGTATACCTGCTCAGCTTCTTGAAGAATTATTCTCAAATAAAACAGGTAAAACCAGCAAAATTGACAATGGGGATACTGTGTTGTTAGCACGATTAAATGACATTAGTGAATTTAATTCTGAAACTGATGAAAGCAAAGAATTACTTTCTCAGGTAGGAATTCAATTATCAAACCAAGTTACTGGTGATTTGTTGAGATTATTTGCTTCCGCTCTAAAAGACCGTGATGGTGTAATTTTGAACCAGAACGCTGTAAATCAAATTAATACACAAATTTTAGGCGGAACAGGCTTTTAAACATGGAAATCACTCCTAACCTTGATAGTTTTTCCAAAGTATATAATTCTGGCAAAAATTATTTAGTCTATACTAGATTAGCAGCAGATTTAGACACTACCGTGTCCTTAATGTTAAAGTTAACTGAGGCAAAAAAAAATAGTTTTATGTTGGAGAGTGTCACAGGTGGAGATTCCAAAGGTCGCTATTCAATTATAGGTATGAACCCAGATTTAATATGGAGATGTGAAGGAAATAATGCTTCAATAAATCGATTGGCACTTGATGGAAGTGAAAAATATAATGCAGTTAAAGAAGATCCCTTAACATCATTAAGAAGTATATTAGAAGAAACATCTATTGATTTACCAGAAGATCTTCCTCCAATGGCTGCAGGGCTTTTTGGCTATCTCGGCTATGACATGATAAGACTTGTCGAACACTTACCTGATATTAATAAAGATATTCTTGAATTGCCTGATGCAGTAATGCTTAGGCCCTCTGTCATTGTCATTATAGATGGAGTTAAAGATGAATTAACAATTGTTAGCCCAGCATGGCATTCAGTTAAGCATGATGCAAAAACTGCTCATTTAAATGCAGTAAATAGAGTTATGAGTGCCCTCGAAGATCTTGATCGGCCAATTGCACGAAATTCTGACAACCACAGTGATAGAGCAATAGGAATTCCAGTATCAAATGTTACAAAGGAGCAATATCTACAAATGGTAAATATTGCCAAGGATTACATTAAATCAGGTGATATATTTCAAGTAGTCCCAAGCCAAAGATGGACTGTAGATTTCCCTTTACCCCCCTTCTCATTATATCGTGCACTTAGACGGACAAACCCGTCTCCATATATGTTCTATTTTAATTTTGGCAATTTTCAAGTTATTGGAGCGAGTCCAGAAATACTTGTTCGAGTCAAAGAAGATGAAGTAACTATTCGTCCAATTGCAGGTACAAGACCACGTGGAAAAACATTCGATGAGGATAAAGAACTTGAACTTGACCTCTTAGCTGACAAAAAAGAACTAGCAGAACATTTAATGCTTTTAGATCTTGGCAGAAATGATGTTGGTCGTGTTGCAAAAATTGGTACAGTAACTCCAAATGAAAAATTCGTAATAGAACGTTATAGTCACGTGATGCATATAGTTTCAAATGTCATTGGAGAATTATCGAATGATAATGATGCATTATCAGCACTATTGGCTGGATTGCCTGCGGGCACAGTTTCTGGTGCTCCTAAAGTTAGAGCAATGGAGATAATAGATGAACTTGAGGTAGAAAAACGTGGCGTATACGGCGGAGGTGTGGGCTATTTTTCAAGTAATGGCGATATGGACATATGTATTGCTTTAAGAACCGCCGTAACGAAAGACGAAAAGTTATACATTCAAGCTGGTGGTGGGGTTGTATTCGACAGTGATCCAGAAGCAGAATTCCAAGAAACAGTAAACAAATCTAAGGCATTGCAAACTGCTGCAAAAATAGCAGGCCAATATATTTAGTAAATTGAGAAAATTCTCTTAACTTATGGAAGATTAAATTAAACATGCTGCTACTAATTGATAATTACGATAGTTTTACCTACAACCTAGTTCATTATCTTGGAGAGCTGGGCGTGGATGTAGTCGTCAAAAGAAATGATGAATTAACTATCAAAGATGCATTAAAAATGGAACCTACAAATATTATGCTTTCACCAGGACCTTGTGATCCTGAACAAGCTGGGATTTGTTTAGAATTAACTAAAGCAGCAGCCGTAGCAAAAATACCCTTGATTGGTGTTTGTTTAGGCCACCAAACTATAGGGCAGGCATTTGGTGGAAAAGTAATAAGATGCCACGAAATAGTTCATGGCAAAATGGGTCATATGCATCATTCCAGCAAAGGTATTTTTAAAGACTTACCAAGTCCTTTTGAAGCAACACGTTACCATTCATTAATTGTTGAAAGGGAAACCCTTCCTGATTGTTTAGAAGTTACTGCAGAATTAGCTGATGGTACAATAATGGGACTTCAACATAAAACATTACCTATCCATGGTTGCCAATTTCACCCAGAAAGTATTGCATCAGAGCATGGGCATAAAATGTTACAAAACTTTTTAGATTGTACAAAAGAGGCAACATGAGCGATAAAATTAAATCCTACATTTCCTTAGCTGCAAACGGACCTTTATCTCGGGAACAAGCAGAAAAAGCATTTACCATAATTATGAATGGTGAAGCAACTGATGCACAAATTGGTGGTTTATTAATGGCACTTCGTACTCGTGGAGAAACTGTAGAAGAGTATGCTGCAGCTGCAAATGTAATGCGTTCAAAATGTCGGAAAGTATCTGCACCAATTGGCGCAATGGATATTGTAGGGACAGGTGGAGACGGCAAATCAACTCTAAATATTTCAACCGCTACTGCAATTGTAACTGCAGGTGCTGGAGTTATAGTGGCTAAACATGGAAACCGAAATTTATCATCTAAATCAGGTGCTTCTGATGCATTAAGTCAAAGTGGTGTAAACATTATGGTTGAACCAGAAGTTGTTGAGCGAGCTATAAAGGAAATTGGCATAGGTTTTATGATGGCGCCAATGCATCATCCTGCAGTGAAATATGTAATGCCAGCTAGATTAGATTTAGGCACAAGAACTATATTTAATATCTTAGGTCCACTCACAAACCCTGCTGGAGTAAAGAGACAATTAACAGGAGCATTTAATCGCTCAATGATTAGACCAATGGCTGAAGTGTTAAAAGAATTAGGATCAGAGAAAGCTTGGTTGGTTCATGGATCAGATGGAACAGATGAAATATCAATAGCTGGAGTATCTTGGATTGTTGAATTAAGTTCAGGAAATATAAGTGAATTTGAAATCAACCCTGAGGATGCTGGTTTGCCAATACATTCATTTGAAAGCATTATAGGTGGAACTCCTAAATACAATGCAGTTGAAATGTCTAAATTATTAGATGGCCATAAGTCTGCTTATCGTGATGCAGTTATTTTAAACACTGCAGCAGCATTAATTGTTGCTGACAAAGCAAATTCTCTAATTGAAGGAGCAGAAATCGCTGCCGAAAGCATAGACTCTGGCTCTGCCAAGTCCAAACTAAATGCACTTGCTTCAATTACGTCAGGGGCAAATTAAAATGACTGACATATTAGAAAAAATAAAAGAATATAAACTTGAAGAAGTGAAAAATGCAAAATTAGCACTACCGATTAAAGACCTTGAAGATATTGCGCTTCAGGCAGATTCTGTCCGTTTTTTTGCAGATTCTTTAAAAAATGCTACAAAATCTGGATATGGATTAATTGCTGAAATTAAAAAAGCTAGCCCATCAAAAGGATTAATCAGACCAGACTTTAATCCTCCTGAATTAGCACATGCATATGAGCAAGGTGGAGCAACTTGTTTGTCTGTTTTAACAGACACTCCATCATTCCAAGGGTCACCAGAATACTTAATTAGCGCACGGAAGGCCTGTAATCTACCAGCACTACGAAAAGATTTCATGTATGATACTTATCAAGTAGCACAAGCACGAGCCTGGAACGCAGATTGTATTTTAATAATATTAGCATCAGTATCTGACATGCAAGCACAAGAGCTGGAGGCATGTGCATTTGAATGGGGAATGGATGTTCTTTTAGAAGTACACAATAGAGAAGAATTAGACCGAGGGCTAATGTGTAAATCATCCTTACTGGGTATAAACAATCGCAATTTGAAAACATTTGATGTTACATTAGATACAACAAGGTTATTATCAAAACATGTTCCTAGTGATAAACATATGATAACTGAAAGTGGAATATTCACATCTGAAGATATGGATCAAATGGCAGAAGTCGGCGCTCGAAGCTTTTTAATTGGAGAAAGCTTGATGAGACAAAATGATGTTAAAGAAGCAACCAAATCTTTATTAAAACATACGAGATCAAAATAATGTCAAAATTGAATCACTTTAATGATCAAGGTCAAGCTCACATGGTTGATGTTTCTAACAAAGAAACAACATCGAGAGTTGCGGTTGCAAAGGCAAGAATTTTGATGAATTCAAATACACTTGAAATAATCAAAAATGGTGATGCAAAAAAAGGTGATGTTTTGGGTATAGCGAGAACAGCAGGAATTATGGCTGCAAAGAAAACTGCTGATCTTATTCCATTATGTCATCCCTTACCTATAACAAATGTAAATATTGATTTAAGAATTGAACCATCCAACAACTCTGTTGAAATCGAAGCAACTGTAAAAACCAATGGCCAAACAGGCGTGGAAATGGAAGCACTAACTGCGGCTAATATAACAGCCCTTACAATCTACGATATGGTAAAAGCTATAGATAAAACGATGAAAATAACAGATTTGAGAGTAACATTTAAAGACGGCGGTAAAACCGGGCAGTTTGTTTGTGAATGATAAGTGTTAACCAAGCTCTTTCTCAGATCCTAGACTTAGTAAAACCATTAGATATTGAGTTGGTTGAATTAGATCAAGCAGGAGATAGGATACTTGCATCAAAAATATATGCAAACCGTGATCAACCACCTTTTAAATCCTCGGCTATGGATGGTTATGCAATAAACGCAAAAGACTTGCAGCCTGGAGCTGAACTCAAGGTAATCGGCCAATCGGTAGCTGGATTGGGTTTTGATGGTAAAGTATCTATTGGAACTGCAGTTCGAATTTTCACTGGTGCTCCAGTTCCAAAAGGATCTGATCATATTTTGATACAGGAAGATTGCATAAAATCTAATGATAAAATTATAATTAATAAGGTATTTGATAAAAATAACTTTATTAGGCCAAAAGGTGGTGATTTTAAAGTTGGTGACTGTATAGATGCTCCATTAAGATTAAATGCATCATTAATTTCATTGTTAGCTGCGATGAATATTGCAGAAGTTCCTGTTTTTAGAAAACCTATAATTGCGTTAATTGCAACAGGTGATGAATTAGTTAATGTTGGAGAAGTGCCAGAAAAAAATCAAATTATCTCATCTAATAATTATGGCTTAAAAACTCTTATTGAAACATCAGGAGGAATTGCGAGACTTTTACCAATTGCTCGAGATACTTCACAAGAACTAAAAACAGTTTTAAACCTTTGCAATAATGTTGACTTAATAGTTACTCTTGGTGGTGCTTCTGTCGGAGACTACGATTTAGTTCATTCAACAGCAATAGATATGGGAATGGAAACATCTTTCTATAAAGTTGCTATGCGACCTGGCAAACCACTTATGGCGGGAAAAATTGGTAAAATACCTATTTTTGGCCTTCCAGGTAATCCAGTGTCGGCACTTGTTTGTGGTATGGTTTTTCTAAAACCAGCAATTAATGTAATGCTCGGCAAAGGAAAAGCTCCATTGGATACTGAAAATGCTATTTTGGAAAATAATTTACCTCAAAACGGACCAAGGGAACATTATATGAGAGCCAAAATGAGATTTGTTAATGGCACTCAAACGGTTGAACCATTTGGTCAACAAGACAGTTCACTATTAACAATTTTATCCAAAGCAAATGCACTACTTGTGCGGCCAGCAAACGATAAAGCAAAACAAAAAGGTTCTAGTGTTAAAGTTATCCCGTTGAAATAGGTAAATTGGTATTTTGATAAAATTATAAAAAATTAAATTTATTTGACACAAAACAAGAACAGTTGTAGAACTTAAGTGGACATATGAGAAACATAAAGAATTAGGTGAGTAAAATGTTGACACGTAAACAACTAGATTTATTAGAATTTATTCATAAACGTTTGCAAAAAGATGGTGTACCGCCAAGTTTTGATGAAATGAAAGAAGCTCTAGATTTACGTTCTAAATCAGGAATACATAGACTAATTACCGCCTTAGAAGAGCGGGGTTTTATTCGTCGATTAGCACATCGCGCTAGGGCAATTGAAATACTCCGACTTCCTGAAAGTATAGACGGAGGGGGCTTTCAACCTAGAATTATTGAAGGATCTCTAACACCACCACCAGCAGCAGCACTTCCGATTGAAGCAGCAAATGCATTAACACTTCCTATAATGGGTCGAATAGCAGCCGGGACACCTATTGAGGCGATACAACAAGTGTCAAATAATGTTTCAGTACCAGGCGAAATGCTCAAAAATTCAGGACGGCATTATGCTCTTGAGGTTAAAGGTGATTCTATGATCGAAGCTGGTATAAATGATGGTGATATTGTTGTTATAAATGAACAAAATGATGCTGAAAACGGTGATATTGTTGTAGCTCTTGTCGATGACCAAGAGGCAACATTGAAGCGCTTGCGCAAAAGAGGTACTGTTGTTGCATTAGAGGCTGCAAACCCTGCCTATGAAACAAGAGTTTACCGTGATGACCAAGTTAAGGTTCAAGGTAAACTGGTTGGCTTAATTCGTACTTACTAATTTCAATATCATTTAATAAAATTTAAAATTGTATCAAAAATGAAAATTTATTGTTTATTTTTTGATTTTTTACCTAAATATTTTTTTGATTATAAATTATCTTAAAAATGCATTTCTACTTATGGCATTCTATTGCCACTCTTAAATCTATTCCCTAATAGACGTGTATATTAAATCATATGATATCAAATAGGCTGATCAAAAATGTCAGAGCAACAAGTTATTACCAGATTTGCGCCCTCACCAACGGGATACCTTCATATTGGTGGAGCTAGAACAGCACTTTTTAATTGGCTTTATGCAAAAGCAAACAATGGAAAATTTCTACTAAGAATAGAAGACACAGATCGTGAAAGATCAACACCTGAAGCAACTACCGCATTATTGAAAGGCCTTGAGTGGCTTGGGTTAGATTATGACGGCAACGTATACAGCCAATTCGAAAGAGCAAATCGTCATCGTATTGTTGCTTTAGAAATGGTAAAAAGCGGCCATGCTTATAAATGCTTTTCTACTATTGATGAGATCAATGCATATAGAGATCAGGCAGCTAAAGATAAAAATCCGTTGCCGTTCCAAAGCCCATGGCGTGATGCTGACCCTGAATCCTTTCCTGATGCCCCTTTTGTAATAAGATTAAAATCTCCCAAGAATGGCGGAATCGTTATAAAAGACAAAGTTCAAAAGAAAGTCAGCTGGGCAGCATCCTCCTTTGATGATCTTATTATGTTAAGGTCCGATAATAGTCCGACATACATGTTAGCAGTAGTTGTAGATGATCATGATATGGGCGTTACGCATATCATTAGAGGTGATGATCACTTAATAAACGCAGGCCGACAATCTTTGATTTATGACGCGATGAATTGGAAAATTCCAGAATTTGCTCACATACCACTAATCCATGGTGAAGATGGTAAAAAGTTATCAAAAAGACATGGTGCAACAGGAATACACGAATATGCAGCTTTAGGTTATATGCCAGAGGCCATAAGAAATTATCTATGTCGGCTTGGCTGGAGTCATGGAAATGATGAGCTCTTTTCTACTGCAGATGCAATAAGTTGGTTTGATTTTTCAGGTATAGGAAAGTCCCCTTCTAGATTAGATTTCAAAAAATTAAATAATGTTTCAGCTCATCATATTAAAACATCTTCAGATGAAATGGTTTCTAATGATTTATTTGCATACGCAAAAGAAATTGGAATTGAGATTTCAAAAAATAATAAACTTAAAATTACTAAATCAATCTCATTAGTAAGAGATAAGTCAAAAACACTTTGTGATGTTTTGGATAAATGTCACTTTATTTTTACAGCGCTACCTATTGATATTGATGAAAAATCTTTAATAAATCTAAATTCGGTATCCATTGGTATACTAAAGCAATTGACCCCATTACTATCAGATGCTACGTGGACATCAGAATATTTAGAAGCATTAGCGCGAGAATTTGCCGACAGTCATCAAATAGGACTTGGTAAAGTAGGAATGCCACTCAAAGCGGCACTTTCTGGAAAAATTAATTCTCCATCAGCTTTTGGAATGATGGAAATATTAGGCCGTGAAGAAAGTCTAGCGCGCATTAATAGTGCAATAACAAAGAATTAATATGTTTGTTTAACATTTTAGTTAGTCAAACTACATGCACAATAATTTAGTGCAACACATTGATACAAGGGAAACAAATGGCAGATAGTAAGTTCGCACAATTAACTATAAACAATAAAAAAATAGAATTACCTATTCACTCACCTACTGCCGGACCAGATGTCGTTGATATTACAAAGCTTTATGCTGAAGGTGATGTATTCACTTACGATCCCGGTTTTACATCAACAGCATCTTGTGAAAGTACAATAACATTTATTGCTGGTGGCAAAGGAGAGTTACTCTATCGTGGTTATCCCATCGACCAGCTTGCGGAACAATCTCATTACTTAGAAGTTTGTTATTTACTTCTTTATGGAGAATTACCTTCCAAACCAGAGTTAATAGAATTTGAAACTCGAGTTACAAATCATACAATGTTACATGATCAAATGAACCACTTATTTCGTGGTTTCAGGAGAGATGCTCACCCAATGGCAATTATGTGTGGAGTTGTTGGTGCATTATCAGCATTTTATCATGATAGCATTGATATCTCCGACCAAGATCAACGTGAAATTGCCTCGATCAGAATGATAGCAAAAATACCTACTATTGCTGCATATGCATATAAATATTCTATTGGACAGCCATTTATATATCCAGATAATAATTTGGACTATGCATCTAATTTTTTAAGAATGTGTTTTGCTACGCCAACAGAGGAATATAAAGTAAATCCTATTTTGGCAAAAGCCATGGATAGAATATTCACTTTACATGCTGATCATGAGCAAAACGCTTCAACATCCACTGTACGGCTTGCTGGTTCTTCTGGTGCAAATCCATTTGCATGTATTGCCGCAGGTATTGCGTGCTTATGGGGACCTGCTCATGGTGGAGCAAATGAAGCTTGCTTAAATATGCTCAGAGAAATTGGGACAGTAGATAGAATACCTGAATTTATAGCACGAGCAAAAGATAAATCTGATCCATTCCGTCTTATGGGATTCGGCCATCGTGTTTATAAGAATTTCGACCCAAGAGCCACTGTGATGAAGGAAAGTGCTGACGAAGTTTTAGAGCTCATGGGCATTGAAAATAATGAGACTTTGTTAGTTGCAAAAGCTTTAGAGAAGATAGCATTAGAAGACCCATATTTCATTGATAAAAAACTTTATCCAAATGTTGATTTTTATTCAGGTATAATCTTAGACGCTATGGGCTTTCCTACATCGATGTTTACACCAATCTTTGCAATGTCTCGTACTGTTGGTTGGATAGCACAATGGAAAGAGATGATTGCAGATCCAAAACTTAAAATTGGGCGACCTAGACAGTTATACACTGGCGCAACCAAACGTGATTACATCAATCCAAACGATAGATAATAAGAAAGTGGATGGTTAACTATTCTTGTTAATCATCCATTATTTCTTTGAGCCTAGTTTTTTCATCTTCACTCAGCTCTTTTGTACTATCTTGACCTTTATGCTTTGCGTATCTCCAACTGATCAACCCACCAAGAAGTAAAAATAATGGGCCAGATATCCATAATAATAAGTTTTGAAATGACATTTTTGGATTTAATAGCACATATTCTCCATAACGATCTGTGATAAATTCTATTACCTCTTCATTACTATCCCCTTCTTTAATTCGATCACGAACTAAAATTCTTAAGTCTTTAGCAATTCCAGCATTAGAGCTATCTATATTTTCGTTTCTACATACCAAGCATCGTAAGTTTTTTGATATCGCACGCGCTCTAGTTTCATGTTCAACATTTGTTAAGACTTCATCTGGCTCAACAGCCCACGCTGCCGAGCAAATAAATATTATAAGAAATGCAAATCTAATCATTTTATTTTTGTTTTAATCTTATGGTTGAAGCAAAACGCAAACGCCTATCAGTCATACTTAATAATCCTCCAAAAGCCATTATTAAGCAACCTATCCAAATCCAAACTGCATATGGCTTTACATATGTTCTTATAGTCCAGCCATTGTCTTGAAAATCACCTAAAGCAATATACAAATCTCTTTTCAAACTACTATTTATTCCAGCTTCAGTTGTGGGCATTCTCTGTACAGGATAAAATCTCTTCTCCGGCTTTAATATTGCAACTAATTTATTATTTTTAAATGCGTTTATAGTTCCCATATCTGATGTATAATTTTTTCCATTAATTTTACTTACATCTTCAAAAATAAATGTATATCCACTTACTTCAAATTCTTCACCTATTTTTGCAACACGTATATCTTCAGTTTCCCAGGCAGTAATTGCTGAAATTCCAAAAATTGTTAAACCTAGTCCAATATGCGCAAATGTTTTGCCCCAATCAGCACGTGTAAGATTTATCAAACGCCTTAACCCCGCTGAAAAACCAATATCAATCATTCTACATCTCATGAGAAGATCAGTAAGAGAACCTAAAATAACCCACGCAGATAAAGCCAATCCTATTGGCGCTAAAATTCTTCCACCAGTTTGAAGGCTCCAGATTAATAAGCCTATCGCTACACTTAATGATAAGGCGCCAATTAAAGGACTGCCAGCACGCAAAATCTGTGCTCTTTTCCATGGTAAAATTGCACCCAATGGTAAAAAAATTGCTAAAACAACCATAAATGGAGTGAACGCAATTTCAAAAAATGGTGCCCCAACAGATAATTTTCTCCCCAGTATTAATTCTGCTACTAATGGCCAAATTGTACCGATAAAAACTACTATTGTTGAAACGACAAGCAGCAAATTATTCAAAATTAGACCACTCTCACGACTTATAGGACTAAATACAGCACTTGAACGTAAACTATTTGCTCTAAATGCATACAAGGTTAAAGCACCACCTATAGCAATAATTAAGATAAGCAAAATAAAAACACCACGTTCAGGATCATTAGCAAAGGCATGAACAGATGTAATTACACCTGATCTCACGATAAAAGTTCCTATAAGCGAAAACGAAAAACCCAATATAGCTAGTAATACTGTCCAACTTTTAAGAGTTTCACGTTTTTCAACAACGATTGCAGAATGTAACAAAGCAACAGCAATAAGCCATGGCATAAATGAAGCATTTTCAACTGGGTCCCAGAACCACCATCCTCCCCAGCCTAATTCGTAATATGCCCACCAAGATCCCAGAGCAATGCCAATAGTTAATGTTATCCATGCTAAAAGCGCCCAAGGTCGTACCCATCTTGCCCAAGCAGCATCAACAGATCCTTGAATTAATGCAGCAATTGCAAAGCTGAATGTCATAGATAAACCCACGTAGCCAAAATATAAAAAAGGTGGGTGAAAAGCTAAACCAGGATCTTGTAAAAGTGGATTTAAATCTTTTCCATCAAAAGGAGGAAAGATAAGTCTTTCAAACGGATTTGATGTAAAAAGCAGAAATGCAATAAAAGCTACCCCAATCATAGCTTGAACAGACAATACACGGGCTTTCAAAATTATCGGTAATCGTTTACCAAATACAGCAACCAAAGCTCCATAAAATGCTAATATCAAAATCCATAAAAGCATTGAACCTTCATGATTACCCCAAACACCTGATATTTTATAAAGGAGTGGTTTTAATGAGTGTGAATTACTAGCCACCAATTTAACTGAGAAATCTGATGTTACAAAAGAGATAGTTAACATTATAAATGCAAAGAAAATTAATAAAAATTGTATAATTGCTGAAGGCCTAGCTGCATCCATCCAACCAATATAACCTTTCGAAGCTCCAATCATAGGAACGACTGATTGTACTATTGCTACCATAAAGGCAATTATAACAGCTAAGTGTCCCAATTCTGCGATCATTCAATCACTCCAATTTTAATATAATATATAATTTTCAGCAGGTATGCTCAATGCGATCATGTGTCACTTAATCAAAATGATAAAAAAATCATTCTTGATAAATACCTTGTTCTTTAAGAGCATCAGCAACTTCTTTTGGCATATAATTTTCATCATGTTTTGCCAAAATTTCTGTTGCTTCAAAGACCATTCCTTTCATGTTTCCCGTTGCAATCATACCTGTTCCTTCGGAAAATAAATCTGGAAGAATTCCAATAAACTTTACAGCCACATCATTTGATCGGTCAGTAACTATAAAACTTATTTTGTTCCCATCTTTTTTTAAGCTATTTTCCTTTACGAGGCCACCAATTCTAAAAACTTCATTTTCACTTATGCTTTCAGATATGACTTGAGTCGGGCTTCTAAAAAATTCTATTCCGTCCTTAAAGGCAAAACCAATTAGAAAAGTTGCAAAAAATATAAAAAATATAGCGATTACAATAAGCTGTACACGTCTTCGTTTTTTTAGTCCGATAGCCATTATGGAAACAAAGGAGCCATTTCAAGGCCCATTTCTTCTGGAAGATCTAACATCAAATTCGCATTTTGCAGTGCTTGCCCTGAAGATCCTTTAGTAAGATTATCAAGAGTTACAATAACCATTGCACGGTCAGAAATTCTATCAGCAGTTACACCAATGTGACAATAATTTGACCCTCTAACATGTCGAGTGCTTGGAGTTTCACCATATGGTAATAGCTTCATGAAATGTTCTTTTGAATAGGCCTTTTTAAATTCAGCATAAATAGCCTCAGGATCACCTTTAACATAAACATTAGCTATAATACCTCTGTTCACAGGTAATAGTGTTGGTGTAAATTGTATTTTTACAGGTCTACCAGCTAAATTTGAAAATTCTTGATCAAATTCAGCTAAATGACGATGAGTGCCGCCAATTGCATAGGGATGACTGCCCTCAGAAAGTTCAGAGTGTAATAATCCTTCTTTTAATGATCGCCCAGCTCCACTTACACCAGTTTTCAAATCTATAATTATATCATCCAAATTAACTAAATTTGCTTTTATGAGCGGACGCAATGCATATTGACCAGCAGCAGCATTGCAACCTGTGCCTGCGACTAGCCTTGCAGATTTAATTGAGTCTCTATAAAACTCAGTTAATCCATATACGGCTTCAAGCTGTAATTTTGATGCCTGATGCTCACAGCCATACCATTTCAGATATTCATTGGTATCTTGCAATCTAAAATCAGCAGATAAATCAATGATTTTTAATTTTTTTGGTAATTTCGAAATAATATTTTGACTTGTAACATGAGGCAAAGCACAGAAACACAAATCAATATTATCAAAATTAATTTCCTCAGTTTTAATAAGTTTTGGTAAATCTATGTGACGCAGATGCGGGAACACTTCTGACATCTCCATTCCAGCTTTTCGATCAGCACCAAGAGCCACAATATCCATAAAAGGATGAGAAGAAATCAATCTTACAAGCTCGGCTCCCGTATACCCAGAGGCTCCCAAAATTGCTATTTTTTTACTTTGGGTCATTTAATATTCCTTATTAATGCTTTGCATTTAAAATACTTTTTATAAACATTCAATCAAACAGATTTAAAAAGCATTTTTTTACTTAAGAACCGAGTTGCAGCCAAACTTACTTTATCAACATCACCAGTAGTCAAAAATAATGCTTCTCCCTTTTCTTTAAATCTTGGATGCCTATTTAAATAATGCATCAAACTTTCTGCTACAATTCGGCCTTGTGAATAAACTTGAACATTTGGCCCCAATGCCTTTTCAAAACATTTTTTTAAAATCGGGTAATGAGTACACCCCAAAACAGCCGCCTGAGGATTTGGCATTCGCCTAAGTAGTGCAGATACATGTGATTGCACTAATGCTTCTGCAAGTTCAAAATCATTTTCCTCTATTGCATCAACTAGTCCTCCACAGGGTTGAGCTTCTACGTCCACCCCTATTGCTCGAAATGCTAATTCTCTTTGGAATGCTCTTGTTGCTACTGTTGCAGGAGTTGCAAAAAGTGCTACTTGCTTTACGCCAACTTCTTTTGGTGCTGAATTATCCCCCCATTGACGTTCAGTAACTGCTTCAATTAGTGGAACAAAGACGCCTAAAACCCTCTTATTTTCTGGCAACCATTCCTCTTGCATTCTCTTTACAGCAACTGCAGATGCGGTATTACATGCTACAATTACTAAATCACAACCTGCATTCCACAACCTTTCAATGGCATTTTGAGTGAGTGAATAAATTTGTTCATGATCACGAACACCATATGGTGCATATTTATTATCACCAAGATAAACTAATGATTGATCTGGAATTCGTGAAGCAATTTCTTGCTGTACAGTTAATCCGCCTAACCCACTATCAAAAATACCTATAGGCATATCACAACTTTCAAGAAAATATTCATATTAATATACGTTTCTTATAACAAAAACATTCTAACAAAAAGAAAACAATTATCTTTTGCTATATAAATTCTAAGAAAAGTTTAAATGCACTTAATAAAAATTATGATCCGTTGATATTTTTAATCCAGGGCAAAATTGCAGAAAAATCAAGGCCAGATCCGTTATCTTTTTCTACAAATGTCTCATAAATATCTACTGCAGCTTTGCCCATTGGAGTATTAGCTTGAACTTCATTAGCTGCTTGTTGAGCTAATCTCAAATCTTTGAGCATTAAATCAGACGCAAAACCTGGTAAATAATCGTTATCAGATGGGCTTTGGGGGCCAATACCTTTCGCAGGGCAATAAGTATTCATAGACCAGCTACTACCTGAAGATGTGCTAACAACATCATACATTGCTTGTCTATCTAAGCCTAAATTATCAGCTAAAGAAAATGCCTCACATGTAGCAATCATGGTCACACCTAATATCATATTATTACATATTTTTGCTGATTGACCATTTCCCGCAGCCCCACAAAAAACTGATTTTTGGCCCATTATATTAAACAAATGAGCAACTTTTGTATAAATATCCTCTTTACCACCAACCATAAAAGTCAAACTTCCAGAGCAAGCTCCTACCACCCCACCAGAAACAGGTGCATCTAAAAAATCAATTAAATTCTCATCTGCTATTTGATTGATTTTTTTTGCAGAAGCTACATCGATAGTCGAGCAATCAATCATAACAGATCCTTTTTGCATAACCGGCAAAATATCAAATGCAACCGATTTTGATATCTCACCATTTGGAAGCATCAATATAACAACATCGGCATCTTTTGCTAAAGTTTTGGATGAAACTCCTTGAGTTAGCTCTTTTGGAACGTCTAATTTAGCATCATATCCAATTAATTCATGGCCAGCTTTTGCTAAATTTATAGCCATTGGTGCGCCCATATTCCCAAGACCAATAAATCCAATTTTCATGAAACTTTTTCCTATAATATATCCAAACCATACCAGAAAATGTTAATTAAGCAGAAATCATTTTCTTTCTTTTAAAAATGGCACCATAGAACTCCATACACCATCGTTTCTAAAACGGTGAAAAATAGCAGCTGAAACATGAATTGCAATCAAACAATACATTGTAGAAATTGAAAGCTCGTGCGAACCAACAGTCAATTCAATAAATATGCCACTTTTCAAACCCAACCAATATAAAAGTCCGATGACTAATCCAGTTATAGGTATTATAGAAAGATTGATATAAAGACTAATATGTACAATCTTTGCTGCTCGCCTTTGAAACATTGAGGTATCCTCTGGCAATGAGGTTACTTGTGTTTGCGACATATATAGATAACGCATTATCAATAATATCAACATCAAAGCTGCAAAAATAATTTCAAATTTTAATAATGAAATATCTGACAATTGATTGATATCATCTACTTGCTTAAATATCCCATATATAAAAATAATTACAAATCCCCAATGAAATATCATTGCTGTAATGCTATGTCTTGATTTCTCCATTTTTTTATCCACTCTAAACTATTACTTTTATTGTCATAATTTAATAAATACCTTTCTGTTATAATTATTGCATAGCTTCCATAAGCTTTAAAATGTAATCAAATCGTTTGTCTGCTTCGGCTGCGACTGCTGCGCTAAATTGAAAATAATCCTGTACACCTGAACGTTGCATATCTTGTGCTGTCACGCTTGTTAAAGGATCAAAAATCCTTGCCGTACAAACATCAACTTCCGCCTGACTGTCCCAGGTATAGTTACCATCAATCAGATCATCATATGTACTTTCATAACTGTCACTGAAAAACTCATCATAATCATTTGCATATTCAGCTAAATGTTGAACGTTCTGGTGCTTTGTAGCTGTCAACCAAAATGCTAAGGTTGTTGTCCGCAACATTACTCTAGCCCGCTGTTCATTCAGTATACTGTTTTCAAAATTAACCATAGAAACAGCAAAAAGAGCTCCATTACAATTTGCTGCAGCAATTATATTTGGGTCTAATTCTAATAAATTTTGATTTGAAGATTGAGCGTTTGTAGAAATTGCAGTTAAAAGAAAAAAAATAGTTAATATTTTTTTCATAATATCATCCCCAATAATTTCACCACCACATTAAAATAACATCAACATAAGGTTTTGGGAAGAAGTTTTGTTCTACAATATTACAGATATAGCGTCCAAGTATCTACAAAAAATTTTAACTAATGCGCCAACTATTATTCGCTATGTAAAAATTTCATAAAAAAAACAAGCACATATTTTCATAAGTGCTTGTTTTAATTTAAATAAGTTTAAATAAGTGCTATCGTTTAGAGAACTGAAAGCTCTTACGTGCTTTTGCTTTACCGTATTTTTTACGTTCAACAACACGCGAGTCTCTTGTAAGAAATCCTGCAGCTTTAAGGGCTGGTCGTAAAGATGGCTCATACAATTGCAATGCTTTTGAAATGCCATGCTTAACTGCGCCCGCTTGGCCAGATAAACCACCACCTTTTACAGTTGCCATGACATCAAACTCTCCTGTCACACCAGCCACAGAAAATGGCTGAGCCAAAATCATTTGTAGAACTGGACGAGCAAAATATTTGTTCATTTCTTTACCATTAACAACTACTTTACCTGATCCAGGTTTGATCCAAACACGTGCTACTGCATCTTTACGCTTACCAGTAGCATATGAGCGGCCTAATTCATCACGAACCGGTTCACGCGCAATAACTGCTTGAACTTGTTCAGCTGCTGTCACTTCACCAACAGCTTCTTTTAAAGCATCCAATGATTTAATTTCTTCGTTCATGACTGGCTCCGAGTATTCTTTGAATTCATAGATTTAACATCCAAAACTTCAGGGTTTTGTGCCTCATGTGGATGTTCTGCACCTGCGTAGATACGTAAATTACGCATCTGCTCACGTGATAAAGGTCCACCAGGAAGCATTCTTTGTACAGCTTTTTCCAATAATCGTTCTGGAAACTTACCTTCTAAAATTTGACCAGCAGTTCTCTGCTTAATTCCACCAGGGTGGCCAGTATGCCAATAATGAATTTTATCTGAACGTTTTTTACCTGTTAGCTGAACTTTTTCAGCATTAATAACAATAACGTTATCACCCATGTCCATTGACGGAGTAAAGGTAGGTTTGTGTTTGCCGCGTAAGCGCATAGCTATAATTGATGCTAGTCGACCCAACACTACGCCTTCAGCGTCAATGATGAACCACTTTTTATCAATATCAGCTGGTTTTGCTGAAAATGTTTTCATAGTAATAATTCCGTTTATTACGAGTAATATAAAGATACTCTAAATTTATAGATGCCTTTTATATTATATAAAAATCACGTCAACTAAAATAAAGCAACAATTATCATTTAAAAACAATAACTTATAATAAAGGTAATATAATACCCCACTTATCTATACGAATATGTAAGATTAGCTCTTGCGACTGGCTCATTGATACCTTCAGAGTAAATAAAAACATCTCCAACAATAAGACTTTTTCCGAGTTTAATAATCCTAGGTTTTGCAATTAAATTAACTGGAGATGGTTTTTTTAAAAAATCAATATTACAATTTGTTGTAACAACAGATCTATGAGTTCCAATATTAGCAAGTATAGCTATATAAAAAGATACATCAGCCAATGCAAACATAGTTGGGCCAGATACTGTCCCTCCAGGGCGCAAGTGCTTTTGAGATATATGATTTAAAATTGAAATATTCTCACTAGAAAAATTTATAATTTCATAATCACCATTAATTTGTGGAAACTCTGCCTCAAGAAAATTGTTAATTTCATCACGAACGATCATTCAAAACTCCAAAAATTTATCCTATATGAGATCCTACAAGTGTACTATGATCTTACTGATTGTTCCTGAGGGAAATTAGCAATAAACTTTGTTTGCAATATTAGAACCAATAAAAATATAGCTCCTATCTGATGAAAAATGGCGATATACCAAGGAGCAGCATACATAACAGTCAGAATACCTAAAACCATCTGAATAATCATCATAATCAATATTGCTTTGAAACCAATTCGTAATTTTCGGTGAGCAATAGTTCTGGATTTAATCCAAGCGGTAATACCAAGTAACATAAGAATATATCCTAATATTCTATGATTAAATTGGACTAATGCAGGGTTTTCAAAAAAATTAATCCAAAATGGCAGATAATCAAAACTTTCAGATGGTAAGAATTCACCATTCATCATAGGCCAATCTATGTAACCTGTTCCAGCATCTATACCAGCTACTAATGCTCCCATTAAAATTTGAGCAAACGCAAATACAAGTAGTATAGACGTCCAATTTATTGAATTAGGAACACGCCTCCTTCGAGATTGCATTAAATCAACATCCGTACGCTCAACTCTCATTTTAAACCAGAAGAGAGTACCTAATATTATAAAAGCCAGTCCTAAATGAGTTGCCAAGCGATAAGATGCCACATCAACCATGCGACCAACTAATCCAGAGGATACCATCCACCAACCAATGGCGCCCTGCATACCACCAAACAAACCGACTATCAGCATTCTAAATTTCCAAGAATTAGGTATACGGTACTTTATGTTTAAATATAGAAAGCCAACAAACCAAATTATACTAAGGAGTCTACCTAACTGACGATGTCCCCATTCCCACCAATAAATTACTTTGAAATCACCAAGAGACATACCTTTGTTTTGAAGTTGGTATTCCGGAATATTTTTATATTTATCAAACTCCAAAGCCCAAGCAGCTTCGCTCAGAGGAGGAAGTGCGCCTTTGACAACATTCCATTCTGTTATCGATAATCCACTATCAGTTAATCTTGTTAATCCACCGACAACAACCATTAAACATACAAATATAAATAACGTTTTCATCCATTGAGAAACACCCACACGCCATTCGTCACGTCCCTCATCTATGAAGCCACCTTTAATTGGAGTGTCTCTGGGCTTATCTGTGTTGACATCTTCAAAAATATTACGAGTTTTGTTCATGATCTACCTTTATGAAACATTTGTAATGATTTAGTGCAAGACATGCTTTTCGTCCAACTTTTCGATTGGTAAAATTTGAAAGAATAGTCACTCGTTCAATCATTTCTTGATTTTTCCATTGCCTTAAAAATTCCATGCAATATTTGAACATCCATTTTAGTTAACTTTAGTCTAGAAAACATATTTCTAAAAGATAACAACATACTTTCAGATTTATTTTTTGGCCAAAAAAAGTTTCTAGCCTGAAGCGCTTCTTCAGATCGATCAACGAGTTTTTGGACTTCATTTATAGAAGCAAATTCAGTACCAGCCAATGCCATAATCTCATGAGGTATTTCAATTGTTTGACGTTGCCATTCATATGCTAACAACAATACACATTGCGATAAATTTAATGAAGAAAATTCTGGGTTTACTGGAACAGAAACTAATACATTTGCTTGAGCAATATCTTCATTTGACAAGCCTGAACTTTCAGGACCAAACATAAAACCAACTTTTTTACCTTTTTGTGTCAATGCTCTGGCATACATCATTGCTCGTTCTGGTGACATTACTTCTTTTGCTAAATCCCTCGTTCTTGCTGTTGTTGCAAAAACAAAATTTAAATTTTTGAGTGCATCTGACGTTTTATCAAACAATTGAACAGTATCTAAAACACGCCCTGCTCCAGCTGCCATAGATTTCGCTCGCGCGTTTGGCCAACCATCTCTTGGACTTACAATACTCATGTTTTCTATGCCAAAATTTAGCATTGCTCGTGCAGATGCACCAATATTTTCACCCATTTGGGGGCCAATTAAAATAATGGAAGGCTTCGAATTAATCCATTCATTATTATTCATTATAATTTCCCAAAATTTTAAGTATTATTTTTCTGATAAAACTCTACGCGTATAATGACAAGAAACTTTTAAATAGTTAATTTTTTCACCACCTAATATATTATACATATAAAAATATATTACATATAAGTATGCGTATTAAATAAATTTAAAATCATAATGATGTATACAATCGTATACATACTTTAAAAGCATAAAAAAATACGTTAGTAGGTGCATGTTATGATTCCAAACACTGACAATTAAAGAGGCTCTGAATGACTAAGATCAAAGTGGATAACCCCGTCGTTGAACTAGACGGCGATGAAATGACACGTATTATTTGGCAGTTCATCAAAGATAAACTAATTTTACCATATGTAGATTTAGATCTAAAATATTATGATTTAGGCATAGAAGCACGTGATGATACGGATGATCAAATAACTGTAGATGCAGCTGAAGCTATTAAAAAATATGGAGTTGGCGTAAAATGCGCAACGATTACTCCAGATGAACAGCGTGTTGAAGAATTTGGTCTAAAACGAATGTACAGATCACCTAATGGCACTATTAGAAATATCTTAGGCGGAGTTATCTTTAGGCAACCAATTATTTGTAAAAATGTGCCAAGACTAGTCCCTGGATGGACACAACCAATTGTAGTAGGTCGTCATGCTTATGGGGATCAATACAAAGCCACAGATTTTCGTTTTCCAGGAGCTGGAAAATTAACCATAAAGTTTGAAGGTGAAGATGGAACTATCATAGAAAAAGACATGTTTGATGCGCCCTCATCGGGTATTACAATGGGCATGTATAATCTTGATCACTCAATCTATGATTTTGCACGAGCATCCTTAAACTACGGTTTAAATCTTGGATGGCCAGTATATTTATCAACTAAGAATACAATTCTGAAAGCTTATGATGGAAGATTTAAAGATATCTTCCAAGAAGTGTATGAAAATGAATTTGAAGCTAAATTTAAAAAAGCAGGCATTCATTATGAGCACAGACTTATTGATGATATGGTTGCAGCAGCATTGAAGTGGTCTGGTGGTTATGTATGGGCATGTAAGAATTACGATGGAGATGTTCAATCTGATACAGTAGCTCAAGGTTATGGCTCATTAGGATTAATGACATCACAACTTATGACACCAGATGGGAAAATTGTTGAAGCAGAAGCTGCTCACGGAACCGTTACGCGTCATTATCGTCAACACCAAAAAGGAGAAGCAACCTCCACAAATTCAATTGCTTCTATTTATGCATGGACTGGAGGCTTAAAGCACCGTGCAAAATTAGATAATAATCAACAACTATTAGATTTTGCAGACAAATTAGAAACAGTTATAGTTTCAACTGTTGAAAATGGGCATATGACTAAAGACTTGGCTTTGTTAGTTGGTCCAGATCAAAACTGGCTAACGACAGAAGGTTTCTTAGAGAAAATTGATGAAAATTTAAATAAAGCGATGTAAAAAAATCAAAAGGGCTATTTATTTAAATAGCCCTTTTAAATATCAAAATAATGATACTTAAAAAATCTATAATTTATTAAACACCTTCAACAATTGTATAGTTTCTTGTTGAAACTCCATCTGCTAATGCAAACTCCAATGCTGTACTATACTCTGGAGACTCGTAAAAGGTGATAGCACTATCAAAATCTGGAAATTTTATAATTACATTTCTTAACTGCACTGGCCCTTCTTTTGTAAGGCACTTTCCACCACGTGCTAAAAATTCACCGCCATATTTCTGTACTGCTGGACCAGCTAATGCAGCATATTTTGCATATTCCTCTGAATTATGTACCGTAATTTGAACCATACAATAAGCATTCATATCATAACTCCTTTAAAAAATTTTCTACTAAAGATATTGCTTTTTTAACATTAGCCATATCATTACCACCTGCTTGAGCCATGTCTGGTCGACCTCCACCACCTTTTCCACCAAGTTCAACTGCCACAATTTTAACTAAATCCACTGCATTAATTTGATCAGTAAGATCAGAAGTTACTCCAGCTGATATAGCTGCCTTACCACCAGCACCTGAAATCAACAAAATAATGCCAGAACCTAGTCTGTTCTTATGCTCATCGACAAGACTTCTTAGATCTTTACTAGGAACATCATCAAAAGTTTGGACGTAAAAATTAAAGTTATTAATTTTTAGAATATTTTGACTGTCATCATTTGAACCCATTGCAACTGCTTTTCGTAAATTGATTATTTCACTTTGAAGCAATTTACGCTCATCAATCAAACTTTTGACTCTATCAATAACGTTTTCTGTTTTTGTTTTAAATATACTGGCAAGTTCATTCATTATTTTTGATTGTTCAGCATGATGTAATTCAGCTGTTTTACCAGTAAATGCTTCAATTCTTCGAACACCACCAGCAGATGCACTTTCAGCAATTAATGCGAATGCGCCAATTTGACCAGTACGTTGAACATGAGTACCACCACATAATTCTAATGAATAAGTGTTACCGGCTAAACCTTTACCTGAATCTTTTTTATTTCCCATGGAGACTACTCTCACTTCATCACCATATTTCTCACCAAATAAGGCTTGAGCACCAAGTTCACGGGCATCTTCCGGTGTCATAATTCGAGTTTTTACAGACGAGTTCTGCCTTATCAAATTATTAACTTCTAATTCAACATCTCTTAATTCACTTTGTGTCATACTTTTTGAATGGCTAAAATCAAATCTTAACCTATTTTCTGCATTTAATGATCCTCGCTGTGCAATATGTTGACCCAACTTTGATCGTAAAGCTTCATTTAATAAATGAGTAGCAGTATGACTATTACATATTCCTGATCTCATTTCAGTATTAACTGATAGCTCAGCAGATGACCCATTTGATATCTCACCAAATACAACTCTGCCAATGTGAATAAACACTCCTGCTTTTTTCTTAACATCAGTGATAATAATTTCATTTTTTTCTACATTAATAGATCCATTATCTGCTATTTGCCCGCCACTCTCAGCATAAAAAGGCGTTTGATTAAGAACAACCATCACATCATCACCTTCTGAAACCTTGTTCACAATATTACCATCTTGCAATAATGCCAGGATTTGGCCTTCTGATGTTTGTGTATCATATCCTAAGAAATCTGTAGTTCCGTGCTTATCAGCAATATCAAACCAAATACCTTCATCTGCAACTTCCCCTGATCCAACCCATGCTGCTCGAGCCTTTGCTTTTTGTTCAGACATCGCATCATTGAAACCATCTACGTCAACATCAACACCTTTTTCGCGCAAAGCATCTTGTGTAAGGTCAAGTGGAAAGCCGAAAGTGTCGTATAATTTGAACGCAGTTTTCCCAGAAAGTGTTGCCCCGGATGCAAAAACTCCAGTTTCTTCATCTAAAAGCTTAAGGCCTCGATCCAATGTTGTTTTAAAACGTGTTTCTTCAAGTAATAAACTTTCTTCTATTAAAGATTGGGCATGACCCAACTCCGGGTAAGCTTGCCCCATTTGACTGACCAATGCTGGGACTAATTGATGCATTATTGGATCCTTTGCACCTAGAAGGTGTGCATGCCTCATTGCTCTCCTCATTATTCTACGTAAAACGTATCCTCGTCCCTCATTTGAGGGTAAGATACCGTCAGAAATTAAGAAGGATGTTGAACGTAAATGATCTGCAATCACGCGATGGTGCAAGTTTTGGTCTCCATATGGATCTACACCTGTAGCCTGAGCTGAAGCCTCAATTAAATCACGCATCAAATCTGTATCGTAGTTATCATGACTACCCTGCAATAATGCGGCAATGCGCTCTAATCCCATTCCAGTATCAATAGATTGCATTTTTAAAGGCTTTAGGGTGCCATCCGAAAATTGTTCATTTTGCATGAATACAACGTTCCAGATCTCAATAAACCTATCACCATCTTCTTCTGGCGACCCTGGGGGTCCTCCAAATACACTTTCTCCATGATCATAAAAAATTTCCGTACATGGGCCACAAGGGCCAGTAGGACCCATTCGCCAAAAATTATCATCTGTTGCAATTCTTATGATACGATCATCAGATAACCCTGCATATTTTTTCCAAATATTTGCAGCCTCATCGTCGGTATGATAGACAGTTACATATAAACGATTTTTATCAATTCCAAATTCTTTTGTGATCAAATCCCAAGCGTATATTATAGCTTCTTCTTTGAAATAATCACCAAATGAAAAATTGCCAAGCATTTCAAAAAACGTATGGTGTCTTGCAGTATATCCAACATTATCCAAATCATTGTGTTTACCACCTGCACGCACACATTTTTGTGCGGTTGTTGCGCGATTATATGAACGAATTTCTTGTCCTAAAAATTGGTTTTTAAATTGTACCATTCCTGAATTTGTGAACATCAAAGTCGGATCGTTTCTTGGCACTAAAGGTGAACTATCAACAACTGTGTGATTGTTTTTTTCAAAAAAATCTAAAAAAGTGGACCGAATATCGTTAACGCTAACCATTTTTTGTATACCCTGTTAAATACATATTCAAAATTGTTTACAGGTCGATTCAAATACTGTCCACAGTACAAAAGCAAAAGGCTGGGTTGAACCCAGCCTTTTTATAATATTTGTTCTTTTTTAACTTTCAACAACTGAGTTTATGTCATCTTCAGGAGCATCAGATTCTGGTGGTAGATCATCAAAATCTAAACCGTGTGCAGCTCTAATTTTATCTTCTATTTCATAAGCCATTTTTGGATTATCTTTAAGATAAGTTTTAGCATTTTCTCGACCTTGACCAATACGTTCATCACCACAAGAGAACCATGATCCTGATTTTTCTACAAATCCAAGCTTTACTCCAAGGTCAATTAGTTCACCACGCTTTGAAATGCCTTGCCCGTACATAATATCAAATTCAACTTGTTTAAAAGGAGGTGATACTTTATTTTTTACAACCTTTACACGAGTGTGGTTTCCAACAATTTCATCCCTGTCTTTAATTGCACCAATACGACGAATATCTAATCTTACTGATGAATAAAACTTCAATGCATTTCCACCTGAAGTTGTTTCAGGTGAACCAAACATTACACCAATTTTCATTCTAATTTGATTTATAAATATTACCATGCAGCCTGATTTTGCAATCGAGCCCGTAAGCTTACGCATTGCTTGGCTCATTAGACGTGCTTGAGCACCAACTTGATGATCGCCCATGTCACCTTCTAATTCTGCTCTTGGCGTAAGAGCGGCAACTGAATCCACAACAACCATTGATACTGCCCCAGAGCGAACTAAAGTATCAGTAATTTCTAATGCCTGTTCACCAGCATCTGGTTGTGAAATTAAAAGTTCATCAATATCTACTCCTAATCTTTTTGCATATGTAGGATCTAAAGCATGCTCAGCATCGACAAATGCACAAACACCACCTTTTTTTTGCTCTTCAGCAATGGCATGTAACGTTAAAGTTGTTTTTCCAGAACTTTCAGGGCCATAAATTTCAATAATTCGACCTTTTGGCAATCCGCCTATTCCTAATGCAATATCTAAACCCAACGATCCTGTTGAAGTTGCTTCAATATCTAAGCGAGCACTTTCGTCACCTAGTTTCATAATAGAGCCTTTACCAAACTGACGCTCGATTTGACCTAAGGCAGATTCTAATGCCTTTTCTTTGTCCATGCTTTTCTTTCCATTAAATTCTAATAAAGTTGATGCCACAAGTTATCTCCTTATTTCAATGCTGTAGCAACCAAAAACCACAGACGTTCTTATAATGTTCTAATTTGCTTATGGGGGCAAAACAGGAACATTGCAAGAAAAATTTATGAACAAGCTAAAAAAATTTAGAAATTATTTTAAAATAGTAAGTAATACAATAATTTAAGAATAATATTACCTTCTAGACAAAGATGCTAAATAAAAACCATCAGAGCTACTTGAAAGTTTAATTTGCTTACTTTGATTAATTTTCCAGGATTTATTTTTTAAAATAAATTTATTTACTTGTTCTTCATTTTCACATGAAAAAAGTGAACAAGTCATATATGCTAGCGTACCACCAGTAGCTACTAAATCTGCTGTATTTTCTAGTATTTCAGTTTGTATTGCCATGAGCTCAATTAAACGCTGTTCAGTGAATTTCCATTTAGCGTCCGGTGATCGTCTCCAGGAACCACTACCTGAACACGGGACATCAACAACAACTAGGTCATATTTTTCTATGCCTATAACTGGATCATTTTTCAATAAATCAACTTTGATACCTGCTCTCTGAGCCCTTATTTTTAATTCTTTTAAACGGGATTGGTTTTTATCATAAGCTGAGAACGAAACATTATTAAAAGTTCTTGATGCAATGGCTAGAGTTTTGCCACCCCCTCCAGCGCAATAATCCAATACTTTACCGTTTTTAGGACAATCTAATTGCGCTACAAGTGCTTGTGAGCCGGCATCCTGCAATTCAATTAGTCCGTTTAAATATAACTTCGTCTGAGGAATTTTACGCGTTTCACCTTTAACTCGCAATGCTGTATCAACCAAATCTAATTTCTCTGTTTCAATATTATCTTTTTTTAACTCAGAAATTGCGGATTTTAATGATATTTTTTTTATATTAACACGCAAATCAATTGGAGCGCGAGATTTTAAAATATTGTAGTTATGTATATTACCAAATTTTTCACTTAACCAATCGGGGATATCCATTTGCACAGCATAAGGCATATCATTTTTTTTTGTATTAACTGTATTCTTTTCAATATCAGTCAAACAAACTGGACCATATCCCTGACCATTAAAAATAGATTCTATTTCTTCATTTTTTGATATCAGCCTTCCAACAAATACACCGCGGGCTCCACTTAAACCACTAAAATGTTCGTAACTTCTTAAGTTGCGCAATGAGTCATATACTAAGTCACGAATAGCAGCACGATCTTTTGAACCGGCAAATCTATTTCCACGAGCCCAAATAGTTAATTCACGTTCCGCAGGTGCGCCAGCTATAATTTTATCAAGTATACTAATTGATGCAGCATATCGAGCAGATGGTGTCATAACTTATCCAATACGATAATTGGGGCTTTCTCTTGTGATTTGAACGTCATGGACATGGCTTTCTTTAAGACCCGCTCCAGAAATTTTAACAAAATTACACTTTGAGCGCATGTCACTTATTGTTAGGTTTCCCGTATAACCCATTGCTGCACGCAATCCACCAATCATTTGGTGTAAAACATTCGAGGCAGGACCTTTATATGGCACTTGCCCCTCTATTCCTTCTGGCACTAGCTTATCTGAGCTTGCTTCCTTTTGAAAATACCTATCAGCAGAACCTTGTGCCATTGCAGCAACTGAACCCATTCCTCTATAGGATTTAAATGATCTTCCTTGATAAAGTATAATCTCACCAGGCGCCTCATCTGTTCCAGCCAGCATTGACCCAACCATTGCACAGCTTGCTCCACTTGCAATTGCTTTTGCAAAATCACCCGAAAATTTTATACCACCATCTGCAATTATCGGTATATTGTCTTTATTAGCTGCTTCAGCACAATCATTTATTGCAGTTAATTGAGGCACCCCTACTCCAGCTACAATCCTTGTTGTACAAATAGAGCCAGGCCCAATGCCAACTTTAACAGCATCCGCTCCTGCATCAATTAATGCTTTTGTTGCTTCACTGGTAGCAACATTACCAGCAACAATTTGTATATTACTTTCTCGTTTAATTCTTCTGACTACATCGCTTACAGATGCTGAATGTCCATGGGCTGTATCTATTACAAGCAAATCAACACCTGCATCAATTAATTTCATTGATCTTTCGAAGCCTTTATCTCCAACAGTAGATGCTGCCGCCACACGCAGCCTACCCAAATCATCTTTGCAAGCAATTGGGTTCAATACTGCTTGCTCTAAATCTTTGGTCGTTAAAAGGCCTGTTAGATTGTTTTCTTTTCCTACAACTAATAGTTTTTCTATTCGCCTAGCATGCATTATAGATTTAGCATCATCCAAAGATATAGGTTCACTCACTATAGCCAAATTTTCTGAGGTCATCATTGATGATACTAAAGTTTTATCATCAGACACAAAACGCATATCACGATTTGTCAAAATTCCAAGAACTTTGCCCGTTTCATCCACAACTGGGAAACCAGTTATACGATATTGATCAGCAAGCATTTTTGCTTCAGCTAAAGTTTGGTTTGGTTTTAATGTGATTGGATTATAAACTGTGCCAGATACAAATCTTTTCACTCTTCTCACATGAGATGCTTGTTCGTTGTCACTCAGATTTCTATGAATTACTCCCATACCGCCTGATTGGGCCAAAGCAATTGCCATTTTCGCTTCAGTAACAGTATCCATTGCTGAACTTAAAATTGGAATATTAAGACCTATACTTTGAGTAACATAAGTATTCATTATAGCATCAGCTGGTAGTACGCTTGACGCACCAGGTACTAGTAAAACATCGTCAAATGTAAGTGCTTCACGGATCTCCATTGGTCTCTCCAAAAGTTATCGGTATTGCAGATGTCATATCTCACGGGTTTAACAAAAAGGAAAGGCCTGTTTTCAGGTTTTAGATAAAAAAATATCTATTGAAACATAGCTTTTTGTACCGCATCCTAGCATGTAACAACCACAGGGGAATTCATTTTGGGACATAGTTATGAAGATGGGCGATTAAATTTACCATTTGTAGGAATAGCAACATTTGGGAAAAACCCTTACGTAAGTGATTGGTCAAATATTGATGCAGACGCAGCAATCATTGGAGCACCGTTTGATTCTGGAGCACAATACAGGTCAGGCGCAAGATTTGGGCCAAGGTCGGTAAGAGAAGCGTCAACATTGTTTTCTTTTGGACATGCTGGAGCGTATGACCATGAAGATGATATTACTTACTTAGATAATAACATAAATATTGTCGATATGGGAGATGCAGATATCATCCATACAAACACTAAAAAAAGTCATGAAAATATTGAAATTGCAGTTAGAGCAGCATTAAAGTCTGGTGCAATCCCAGTAACAATTGGAGGGGATCACTCAATCAACATACCGTGCATTAATGCATTTGATGATCAAGATGAATTTCATATTGTTCAAATCGATGCGCATCTTGATTTTGTAGATGAAAGACATGGTGTACGTTATGGTCATGGCAATCCCATGCGGCGAGCGGCTGAAAAAAAATATGTTAGAGGAATTTCACAATTTGGTATCAGGAATGTAAGCTCTACAGCTAAGAGTGGGTATGAAGATGCCAAGAAAATGGGTTCTGATATTTTATCAGTGAGGCAATTTCGCAAAATTGGTCCACATGCAGCAGCCAAAAGAATACCAAAAGGACGCGTTTATGTAACAATTGATATTGATGCGTTTTGCCCATCTATTGCACCTGGCACAGGCACTCCTAGTCATGGTGGGTTTTTATATTATGACGTTCTTGAGCTTCTGCAAGAGTTAAGTAAGAATAATGAAGTAATTGGGATAGACCTTGTAGAGGTTGCACCTGCATATGACCAAACTGATAGTACATCAATTTTAGCTGCCCAAGTATTACTAAACTTTTTAGGTTTTATTTTTCATGAAAGATCAAATTTGAAGAAATAAATATCTTCTCGGATTATCCTCGAAAACCAGTTGCTACAACAAACTTTTCCGAACTATCAGCACGACTACTTGGAGGTTTCATGTGGTATACTTTAGTAAATTTTTCTTTCAATAACTTCTGCAATTCACCCTCAGCGCCGCCCGCCAAAACTTTTGCTACAAACGTTCCACCTTCTTCAAGAACATCAAAGGCAAAATACGCAGCAGTTTCACATAATGCCATGATCCTTATATGATCAGTTTGCTTATGGCCCGAAGCACTTGCTGCCATATCTGACATTACTACATCAGCATTCCCACCCAACCATTTTTTAACTTTATTATCAGCATCATCTTCCATGAAATCCAATACATGAATTTCGCATCCTTCAATTGGATCCACTTCTTGCAAATCAATTCCTAGAATTGTCCCTATTTTTTTTCCTTGCTTATCACCATTTGCATTTACCCTCTTAACAGCGACTTGGCACCAACCCCCAGGTGCACATCCAAGATCCACAATTCTTGCCCCAGGAACAAGGAACCGAAATTTATCGTCTAATTCCATTATCTTGAAAGCAGCTCTGCCACGATAGCCTTCTTTTGTAGCTCTTGCTACATATGGATCATTTAATTGCCTTTTAAGCCACAATGTGGATGACAGTTTTCTACCTTTTGCAGATTTTACTCTAACCTGCAAATCTCGCATTCCACGACCCGAAGTATTTTTCTTTTTTTCAACCATAATTGCCTAGTTAACTTAAGAAACCCTGTTTGACCATCTGAGAATATAAAATTCCTTCTCTCAGTCCACGATCTGCAACTGTAAGCGTATTTGTAGGCCAAACTCGCAAAATAGACCTTAAGATAGCAGCACCAGACATTATGAAATCTTTACGACTATCGCCAATACAAGGGTTTTTTGCGCGCCATTCTGGCCCACCTGTCAAATATCTATCAATTTCCAAACCTACTTCTGCTGATGTCATCTCATACCCATCAACTTTTTGGCGATCGTATCTTTGTAAACCTAATTTAGTTGCTGCAATGGTAGTGATAGTTCCAGATGTACCTATGATTTGAAAATTTGGTAATATTTTCAAATCGTCACTTTGAGATGGCCCAAAATGCGAAATATATTCTTCAAAACTCCAAGACATCATAGCATATGCCGCTTTATCCTCTTCAACATCACTGTATTGCTCTTTTAGAGTTGTGACACCAAATGGAACTGAAATCCAATCGACAACCTTTACACCCGTTAATTTGTCTAATTCTTTTCTTCTTAATTGATTGCTTTGCATTAGCATAATTGAATTTTTTCTATTTTTTGGCTCAACGTTTGTTAAATCGAGCCATACAAGTTCAGTTGAACCACCACCGATATCAACAACCAACACTTGTTCAGTCTTTGCTTTTAGATGACCTACGCTTCCAATTACTGCTAGCCTTGCTTCTTCTGATGGCTTTATTATTTCAAGTTTTAGTTTAGTATCCTTGCATACTCTTTTTATAAAATCTCGACCGTTCAGTGCTTGCCTACAAGCTGCAGTTGCAACAAGACGTGAGTATTTTACATCATTTTGGTTTAATTTTTTCTGACATACATGAAGTGCAGAAATGGTGCGCCTCATAGCAGAGTTAGATAACTTACCAGTAGAATCCATCCCCTTGCCAAGGTATACAGTTTTTGAAAATGCATCGATGACTTCAAAATCATTTTTTCTTGGTCTTGCTATTAACATACGGCAACTATTTGTTCCTAAATCCAAAGCAGCGAACAATGGCAATCCTTCCGTAATAATAGACGGTGATTGCAATGATTTTGATTTGTTTTTTTGCTTTCCAGACATAATAAGAACCTACGCTTATGACTTCTATCCTGCAATCTCTTTAATCTAAAATATGAATATAGAAATTTGTCGTTATTTTCATAATGCAGTCGAAAAATGATTCTGATAATTACAAAAAAAGAATAGAGTTGAATAAAAGGAAACTTACAATGCCATCACTTATTATCGTTTACTGGCGAGACATTCCCGCTCAAGTCATAGTTGGAAAAGGTAGGAGAGCTGCAAAAAAACAGCTTCCTGAAAGATTTGAACAAGCCATTGATAGGGCCGCAATGAAAACAGGTGCAGCTGGAGATGATGCATATTTAGCTGAATGGCGAAAATCAAAACCAATTGAAGTCGATGGCGACGCGGAAGAAGTCGCAAAAAGCGAAGCCGAACGTATCAATATTGAATACGACCAAGAAAGAATTAAATCTCTAATAGCCAATGACGGCTGGGAATAACTTTCAAGTGGGGCGCAATGTCTATTTTAAATTTTTCATCAAATAAAGTTTCAGAAATCAATCCTGCGCTTGAAGCATTTCTAAAAAATTTTTCAATCGAAGTGATGCCACGAACTGCTTCAAAAATTGAAAATTTTAAAGAACTTTTACCCCAGAATACAAGAGTTTACATAGCCCATATTGAAGGCACATCAATAAATGAGATGATTGACACTGCTAAACGTTTAACAGACGAAGGTTATAATGTTATGCCCCACTTTCCCGCTAGAATTATTGAAAGTAAAGAAGTTTTAGTTAATTGGATTGATCGTTATAAAAATGAAGCCGGTGTCAAAGACGCATTATTATTAGCAGGTGGTGTCAACCAACCATATGGCGAATTCCATTCCTCAATGGACCTATTAGATACTGGAGAATTTGATAAAGCAGGTTTTAAAAATTTGCATGTTGCTGGTCATCCTGAAGGTAATATGGATATCGATATAGATGGAAAAACAAAAAATGTTGATTCTGCAATTTCTTGGAAACAAGAATTTTCACAAAAAACAGATGCTAATATGGCTATTACTACACAATTTTGCTTTGAGTCTGGCCCTGTGATTGAGTGGGCAGATCGAATGGCATCTATGGGAATAGACATCCCAATACATATTGGTGTTGCTGGTCCAGCAAAACTCCAAACTATGATTAAATTTTCAATGGCTTGTGGCGTTGGCGCCTCATTGAGGGTTCTAAAACGTAGGGCAAAAGATGTTACAAAATTATTATTGCCATTTAAACCTGATCAATTCTTAACTGAATTAGCAGAGTATAAAGCTTTAAATCCTAATTTTCTCATAACAAATGTGCATTTTTTTCCATTGGGGGGAATTAAAACTAATGCTAAATGGACAATTGAAAATGGTGGAATATCTGCGACACCCGCACTGCAATCCTAAAGGAAGATAGAATGACTAGAACGATTATAGAAAGCAAAACCAAAACTACAATCATTGGTTTTGATCAACCTTTTGCAGTGATTGGTGAAAGAATTAACCCAACAGGACGTAAAAAATTAGCTCTTGAACTTGAGGTGGGAGATTTTTCTACTGTTGAAGCTGATGCAATTGCTCAAGTTGCTGCTGGTGCCACAATATTAGATATAAATTCAGGAGCAGTTTTTGCTAATAAAATGGCAGAAGATCCGCGATATGCAGATAATAATTTTGTTGAACCACCATTAATGAAAGAGTTGATAAAACGGGTTCAAGCTATTTGCGATGTGCCACTATGTATTGATAGTTCTGTTCCTGGCGCATTGAAAGAGGGTTTGGAAGCTGCTCAGGGTCGTCCCCTATTAAACTCAGTTACTGGTGAGGAAGAACGGTTAGAACTAGTATTACCACTTGTAAAAAAATATAATGTGCCTGTTGTAGCAATATCAAATGATGACACTGGTATTTCAGAAGACCCAGATGTCAGATTTGAAGTTGCTAAAAAAATTGTTAACAGAGCAGCAGATTTTGGAATTCCAGCACATGATATCGTTGTTGACCCATTAGTAATGCCAATCGGGGCAATGGGTACTGCGGGATTGCAGGTTTTCGCACTTGTTCGAAGGTTACGAGAAGAACTGGGAGTTAATACTACATGCGGTGCTTCAAATATTTCATTTGGGCTGCCAAATAGACACGGCATAAACAATGCTTTTTTACCAATGGCAATAACTGCTGGAATGACTTCGGCTATTATGAACCCTGTGGCATTGCCTGTAGGGCCAAAGAAGTTACAAACAAAACTTGATGAATTAACTGCTGCTGGAATAATAGTCCCTGATGATATTGATATGGAATTATTAGCAAATATCACAGGGATGGGATCAACTAAATCTAAAGCAGGTAAAGAAATGGAAGCTATAAGAGCAGCAAATTTCTTGACAAACAATGATCCAAATGGATCAGAATGGATTAGAACTAATAAAAATCCAAATGCTAGTAGTGGTGCTGGTGGGCGTGCAGGACGATCAGGCGGTCGTCGACGTAGGGCTTAATATATTTAATGGAAAATAAAAATAATCCTTTAGTAATATTTACTCCATCCGGAAAACGGGGAGAATTTCCTGTTGGAACACCTATTTTGACCGCCGCTCGCCAGTTAGGTGTCGATCTTGACAGTGTTTGCGGTGGACGAGGAATATGTTCGCGTTGTCAAATTACCCCATCATTTGGAGAATTTTCAAAACATGGAGTTACAGTACAAAATAATGCCATAAGTGATTGGAACTCGGTTGAGGAAAGATACAAATCTAAACGTGGTATGATCGACGGTAGACGCTTAGGCTGCCAAGCTACAGTGCAAGGTGATATAGTAATAGATGTTCCACCTGAGAGCCAAGTGCATAAACAAGTTGTACGTAAACGTGCTGAAGCACGAGATATTTTAATTAATCCGACTACAAGATTATTTTATGTTGAAGTCGAACAACCAGATATGCACAAACCCTCGGGAGATCTGGAAAGATTAATTGAAGCATTGGATAAAGAGTGGAATTTATCATCATTAGAAGCTGATTTTTCCATCTTAAAAAAAATACAAACTGCATTGCGCAAAGGTGAATGGAAAGTAACTTGTGCAATACATTCTGATACTAATTCGAACAAATCAAATATAGTTGAAATTTGGCCAGGTTATTATGAAGGCAGTATTTACGGCATGGCAGTAGATTTAGGATCAACAACTATTGCAGCACATCTTTGCGATTTGCAAACAGGTGAAGTAGTTGCATCATCTGGAAGTATGAATCCACAAATTAGGTTTGGCGAAGATTTAATGTCCCGCGTAAGCTATTCGATGATGAATTCTAAAGGTGACGAGGAAATGACTTCATCCGTAAGAGCTGGAATGAACGAATTATTTTCTGAAGTTGCTCAAGAAGCAAACATAAGTACTAATCTAATAATGGACGCAGTATTTGTATGTAATCCAGTTATGCATCATTTATTTTTAGGCATTGATCCTTTCGAATTGGGGCAAGCTCCATTTGCTTTAGCCACTTCAAATGCAATTAATACGAAATCGTCAAATCTTGGATTGAGCCAGATGCATTCTGCTTCAAATGTATATCTCTTGCCTTGTATTGCGGGTCATGTTGGAGCAGATGCTGCAGCCGTAGCTTTATCTGAAAGCCCCAATACATCTGAAGATCTTGTTCTCATTGTTGATGTGGGAACAAACGCTGAAATTCTCTTAGGGAACAAAGATAAAGTATTGGCATGTTCATCTCCAACAGGGCCTGCATTCGAAGGAGCGCAGATATCGAGTGGACAAAGAGCCGCGCCAGGAGCAATTGAACATGTTGAAATAGACCCAACCACCAAAGATCCTCGATTTAAAGTTATAGGCTCAGATTATTGGTCAGATGAAATTGGCTTTGAAGACTCAATCAAATCAAGTGGAATTACAGGGATATGTGGATCCGGGATTATTGAAATGGTTGCAGAAATGCGAATGGCAGGTATTGTCGATGGGCCAGGGCTTATTGGAAGCCCAGAGCAAACTGCAACTAGCCGTTGTTTTCAAGATGGAAGAACGTTCTCATATTTAGTTTACGATGGAAGTGCATCAAACGGCCCAAAAATTACAATTACAAATCGTGATATTAGAGAAATTCAAATGGCAAAGGCTGCATTATATTCGGGTGCACGATTATTGATGGACAAATTTGAGGTAGACAATGTAGATCGCATTGTTTTAGCGGGAGCTTTTGGTGCGCATATCAGTCCAAAACACGCAATGGCTTTAGGTATGATCCCAGATTGCAAATTGAAAAATGTTTCATCGGCAGGAAATGCTGCTGGAACAGGCGCGCGCATTGCTTTACTTAATCATTCTGCACGTTCTGATATAGAAAAGATTGTCACAGAAATACACAAAATTGAAACTGCAATAGAACCCAGGTTCCAAGAACATTTTGTAAATGCATCCGCTATACCAAACTCAGTAGAAAAATTCCCTATTCTTGAAACACATGTAAATCTACCATTAATAAATTTCAACATGGGCAATTCAAAAGAAGGAACCCGCCGGCGGCGACGCAACTAAATACTTAAACTTTATTAGCCCAAAACACTTGCGTATTACTGCCAAAAACAACCCTAATTGGTGCTTTTTTTGCCGAGTTTTCAGAACATGCCATTTTGTATGCATTTAGCTTATCTTCACCTAATATTAAAACATAAGTTTTTTTAGCACTTGATAATGCTTTTCCTGATAAACTTATCCGTGCTTCTGGTTGTGACTTTGGTCTTACCACATGAAGAGTTTTATCTGACTCAAGAGCATCAGTTAATTCATCACTATCAGGGAATAAACTTGCAGTGTGCATGTCTTCTCCCATACCTAATACAGATACATTAATTGGCAATAATGCACTCATTTGTGGTTCATTCAAATTGACAAACTCTTCTTCAGATAAGTTTTTATCATAAAAACTAACCACTTTTGCGGGTGAGGCTTTTTTTTGAATCAAATGCTTCAGGATCAAACCAGTATTTGATCTAATATTATTTTCAGGTAAATATCGTTCATCACTTAATAAAATATTTACTCTTTGCCATTCAAGATCTTCGTTACAAAGGCAATCAAAAAATGGCGAAGGTGTTGTTCCACCTGGTACCGATAAGCTAACCATTTTATTGATTTTAAGGGCTTCTCTTAAATCATTAGAAACATGACTTGAAAGAGTTTTCATTAATATATCAACAGAACTGAATTTTATTAATTTTGTCATATAAGGACCCCTGCAATATTTCTTATTTAATTTCATCTATCATTTAAGGCATATGCACTGTGACACTTACAAATATCAACCAGGTAAAGTAAAATTTTTTATATATTTAATATTAATATCCTTGTAGTGACAAAATAATGCTTTTCCCTTTTCTTAATTAAACTTTTAATTTTATAATAGAAAATAAATCCAGATTATTATTAAAGATGACATAACTTATGAAAGATATGAATTTTCTAGAAATGCAGAAAAAATTTATAAACCCCGATGTTACAGCAAATGGTGATCAACGTGCTTCAGTTCCGTTAATGAAGGCCACCACCCTTTGGTTTAATACTGGTACGTTATGCAACATCGAGTGTGTCAATTGTTACATAGAAAGCTCTCCAAAAAATGATAGCTTGGTATATATCACACCTGACGAAGTTAGTGATTATCTAGATCAAATAGATCAAAGAGAATGGGCAACAAATGAAATTGCATTTACTGGTGGTGAGCCATTTTTAAATCCAGATATGATTGAAATTGCTCGCAGATGTTTAGAACGCAATTATAAAGTATTAATTTTAACAAATGCTATGCTGCCAATGATGCGCAAATCAGTTCAAAATGGCTTACTTGATCTAAGATCAAAATATAACGAAAGATTAACATTAAGAGTATCTTTAGACCACTATACTGCCAAATTGCATGATACTGAAAGAGGCAAAGGAAGTTACAATATTACTTTAAATGGTATGAAATGGCTTCGCGATAAGGGATTTAAAATGGCTATTGCTGGTCGTACCGTTTGGGGAGATAGTGATATAGATAGCAGACTTGGTTATGCTAAACTTTTCAATGATAACAAGTTTGAAATTGATGCCAATGATCCCAATGTTACTGTACTTTTTCCTGAAATCGACGAAAAAATTGATGTTCCAGAAATTACTACTGAATGTTGGGGAATTCTTAATAAATCTCCAAAAGATGTAATGTGTGCATCTTCAAGAATGGTTGTAAAAAGAAAAGGCGCAAAAAAACCTTCTGTTGTTGCCTGCACATTACTGCCCTATTCAAAAGAATTCGAAATGGGTAATTCATTGGAAGAAGCAGAAGTCTCTGTAAAATTAAATCACCCCCATTGTGCAAAATTTTGTGTTTTGGGAGGTGCAAGTTGTTCTTCTTAATTAAATTATTTTTTGTTATATTACTGCTAATATCCCAACCATCATTGGCGAATGAAAAAGTTATATTCTACCCAAAATCAATAGATAAAGATTGTTTCGCAGGACGAGCATTATCATATGATGAGTGTGGATACCAAAAAGATGTTTTAAAAAAAGCTCTACTTGAAGCTATCGAAACAGATAAAACTGTTCTAATAATATATGGAGCAGAATGGTGTATCTGGTGTCATGTATTTAAAGAACACATAAAGGGAAATTATGGTAAATTCAGCTATAAACTTGAAGGTCAGCAAGGATACGATTTAGATGAACGTCCATCAATAGCCGAAATAAAACAAGCTAATGAATTAAACGCTTTTGTTTCTCAGAATTTCATTGTTGCTAATATTGAAGCTCAACACTCATTTGATGGATATGACGTTTTATTTGAAACAGGTGGAGCAGAACACATTAAAGATTCTATACCTTTTATTTATACGGTAGATCAAAACGGTTTATTTTCAAAAGATATGCCAAGCACTCATGAATTGAAAACTCTAGAGAAGAAGCGAAATGGCGATAATTGGTACCGTGGATATAATAGAGAAGTATTACTTGAAGAGTTAAAAAAACTATTAAATTAAAGCATCGTTTAAAACATTTTTTACAATATCAAGATCAATATCTGGCAAAATAAATGCATTTCCAATTTCTTTTGCCATTATAAATGCAATTTTACCATCAACAGCTTTTTTATCTTGTTTCATAAGCTTTATTAATTCTTCAGAATTTGGTAAATTGCCCGGAATATCAGAAAGGCTTACTTTCATTCCCATTTTTGTTAAATGGGCACGAACTCTACTTGGTGTTTCTTGAGGGCATAGCCCTAACCTCATTGAAGTTTCAAATGCTAGTGCACACCCAATACCAACCCCTTCACCATGCAATAATCGGTCTGAAAGCCCAGTAGCCGTCTCTAAAGCATGACAAAATGTATGCCCTAGATTTAATAAAGCTCTTTGTCCTTTTTCCTGCTCATCTTGCGAAACGATATCCGCTTTCATCTCACAAGATCGTTTAACCGCATAAATTCTCTTTTCAGTATTTCCTTTTGCCATATCTAATGCATTATCTTCCAACCATTCAAAGAAATCACAATCGCCTAAAAGGCCATACTTCATAACTTCGCCATATCCGGCTAAAAAGTCTCTTGCAGACAAAGTATCCAAAAGATTTATGTCGATTAATACCATTTGTGGTTGGTTAAATGCACCAATAAGATTTTTTCCATTTAATGAATTAATGCCAGTTTTCCCACCTACAGAACTGTCCACTTGCGCCAATAAACTTGTAGGAATTTGAACAAATCGAACCCCTCTTCGTAATATTGAGGCCGCAAAACCTACAAGATCGCCAATAACGCCACCACCAAAAGCTATTATCACATCATCTCTTTCGATATGTTCAGCAAGTAGCCACTCAACCGTTTTTTCAATATATTCCCATGACTTCGTTCTCTCACCAGGAGGAAGCGTAAGAACTGATATATCAATGTCATAACTTACTAGACTTTGTTTTAAATCATTCAAATGTAATGCGGCAATATTACTATCAGTAATTATGGCAACTTTTTTTCTACGCAATAATGGGAGAATAAAATCTCCAGCTGATTTTAATAAATCAGTACCTATATGAATTGAATATGATCGATTACCTAATTTTACATCAACTTTATCATGCATTTTTTTCTACTTTCGATAATCCTGATATTGGATCTGCAAGTAATGTTTGAATAACACGATCGACCATTACTTCTTTTGTTTGACTATGAAGGGCTTTTACTCTGATATTTGCTTTTGCATATTGAGGTTTGCGAGAAATGTATAGATTTTTTAATGCAGTTTTAGGATCCTTCACCATTAATAATGGTCTTGATTTTTTTTCTTTTACTCTATCCCAAAGAGTTTCTAGTTCTGCATCAAGCCAAACAGAGACCGCGTTTCCAGAAATCATTTTTCTATTTTCATTTGATAAAAATGCTCCACCACCAGTTGATAGGATATGTGGTCTTGAACCTAATAATCGCCCAATTATTTGAGTTTCCTTGAGTCTGAAAAAATCTTCTCCATCTCGATCAAAGATTTCTGGTATGGACATATTAGCTGCACGAGAAATTTCTTCATCAGAATCAACAAAATCAACACCAAGATGCTCTGCTAGAATTGTCCCAATAGCAGTTTTACCTGCGCCCATGAGACCTATTAAAACTATTGTTTTTGATAGATTATATTCCATCTAAATCCTATTTTCGGCTTAAGATTGCTTATCTTAACTTTAATTACATTAATATCCATTTTAATTTCTATTACCTATGATAATATTGTAATGAATTGTAGCAAAATGATTACGCTAATTAAAGAAAGCAATATAATGGGTAAACTTTTAAAATATTCTTTTTATCTTATTATAATTATATTGCTATTCTTAATCGGATATTCGTTCTTTGGTGATTTATCAGCACCACAAGAAATTATTACTGAGAAAATTCAAATGCCAAATGATACTTGAATCTATTCTTTTAATAAAATGAGTAAAAACAACAAATTAATAGATAATTTTTTAGAAACCATTCACGCTGAGCGAAACGCTTCTAAAAATACACTTCTGGCATACAAAAGAGATTTAGAGGCATTTACAAGATTTTTATCAAAAAAAAGAATAGATTTATACAAGGCAAATCGAAAAGATATAGAAAATTATATTATAAGTTTAGATAATCATGGAATGTCAGAATCCACTCGCGCAAGGCATTTGTCTACAATCAAACAAATTTACCGATATGGGTATGACGAATCTTTGATAAAAGATAATCCATCAAATGAAATTAAAGGTCCAAAATCGAAAAGAAAGCTTCCTAACTATCTTTCAGAAAACGAAATTAATAAACTTTTGGACACATCCACCCAAATAGGTCGTTCACCAAGAGATAAAAAACGAAATACCTGTTTAATGCATGTTTTATATGCAACAGGTATGAGGGTATCAGAACTTGTTTCTTTACCTGTTATATCAGTACGTGGAAATCCAGAAATGCTCTTAATAAAAGGAAAAGGTGGAAAAGAACGCCTTGTTCCCCTTTCAACACCAGCAAAAATGGCCATTGCTGCTTATCTTGTTGATTGGAATAGCCAACAAGAAATAAATAAGAAAAAAGGCCTGCAAGAATCAAAATTCTTATTTCCATCTCACTCAAAATTAGGCCACATTACAAGAGTGAGATTTTATGTTTTTATCAAAGAGCTTTGTATAAAAGCAGGCATTTCACCTAACAAAGTATCACCCCATACACTCCGACATGCTTTTGCATCACATTTACTGGCGAACGGTGCAGATCTAAGAGTAATTCAAATGCTATTAGGCCATGCTGACGTTGCTACAACAGAAATATATACGCATGTTTTGGATGAAAATATAAAATCATTAGTTTTTGAACATCATCCACTAGCACACTAAACCCTCATACTTACAGGTAATGTTTCCTGACTGGGCCAATAGCCAGTTCTAAGTGTATTATGATAACCTTGGATAAGTGATGTTGCTTGCATTGCCTGATATGCAGCATTAATATCATACTCTAATTTATTGATTTTTATATTTTTTGTTGTGATAGTTAAAAAATTGGTATCAATATTACCATCATTTGATGGCAGTCCAATTGCTCCCGAATTTAACCATTTCTTTTTATTAAAATCACGTATCATTGGAATGCCAGTATGCCCAGCCACTAAACAATCCAGTTTACCAATTTGCGTTTGTAATAAATTAAATTCATCCTCTAAAATTCCATCACTATCAACTGGCCAAACAAATTTAGATATATCTGAGGCACCTCCGTGAACGACACCATACCTCAATCCATCATGGTTAAATACTATTCGCTCAGGTAAGTTTGACATCCAATCCAAAGACAGGTCAGAAACTTGTGATTTTGCATGGGCATACCACGTTTTTGACAATATTGAACAAACTGAACCTTCTTCAAATCCACATCCGCAATCCTTAGATTTCTTTGCAAGTTGTTGCTCACAATTTCCTGCTAAAACATGACATCCAAATTCTCGAATTAATTTCACACTGTCTTCTGCATAAGCACAATATGCTACCACATCCCCAGTACAGATTACATTATCTGGCGAAATACCACAATTTATTGTATGATTGATTAGTGCTTCAAGAGCATGTAAATTAGAATATACTCCACCAAAAATAACAATATCACCCCTCAAGTCTCCTAAATCAACTTTCTTCATGCTATTTCCCAATCGATAAATGAAGGCTATACTAGTATTTGAATAATATTTTGAAAGGTTAAAATAGTAATGCAAACGGTTTACGCTGTTATTGAAAATATTGATGCTAGCTCTTGGCTGACAATCTTAGCAATATTTGTATTGTTAGGCATATCAGCTTTTTTTTCTGGCTCAGAGACGGCACTTACCGCAGCTAGTCGCGGTAAACTTCATTCCATGGCAGATAAGGGCTCAAGGGGCGCCAAACGTGCACTAGCGCTTACGGAAGATACCGAAAGATTAATTGGAGCAGTTCTACTTGGAAATAATCTTGTCAACATTTTAGCTGCAGCTCTGGCAACCAGTTTATTCACTCGTTTATTTGGAGATAGTGGCGTTGCATTAGCGACACTTGTCATGACATTGTTAGTTTTGATTTTTGCTGAAGTATTACCAAAAACCTACGCAATTTCTAATTCTGAAGGCGCAGCTAGCTTTGTTTCGGCACCAATAAGAGCCCTTGTGATAATATTTGCCCCCATAGTTGCAACGGTTAGAATTACAGTTCGCGCTATTCTTAGACTATTTGGTGCAAAAATGACCGGTCTAGATGAAGATGATGCCGCACAAAAAGAAATTGCGGGTGCAATTGCTTTAAGCCACTCAGAAGGAAATTTTGAAAAAGATGATCGTGATCGATTGTTAGGGGCTTTAGACTTAAAAGACCGTGAAGTAGAAGAAATCATGCTGCATAGATCAGATATCGAAATAATCGATGCGGCAGCAAGTCCTCAAGACATAGTTACGCAAAGTTTAGCTTCTCGCTATACACGTCTACCAATATTTAAGGACGAACCCGAAAACATAATAGGAGTTATCCATACAAAAGATTTATTACGAGAAGTTGATAAATTAGTAAGAGGTGAGGATGGAGGTCCTGATGCTATAGATCGTTTAAATATTATCGATATAGCTCGGGAGCCCTATTTTGTGCCTGAAACTACACCTTTAGACGATCAAATGAGGGAATTCTTGCTTCGGAAAGCTCACTTTGCTTTGGTTGTAGATGAGTACGGGGATTTACAAGGATTAATAACTTTAGAAGACATTCTTGAAGAAATAGTTGGTGAAATCACAGATGAACATGATGAGGATGCTGAGATTCTTGATGGAAAAGATACATCAGGTAACTTCAAGATAGATGGTTCTGCAACCATAAGAGATGTAAACAGAATGCATGAGTGGAATCTACCCGATGATGAAGCAAATACAATTGCAGGATTAGTAATACATGAAGCACAAATGATACCAAAAATTGGTCAAGTATTCAGTTTTCATGGATTTAGATTTGAAATAGCAGGCCGAGATCAAAATCGTATTACAAAATTGAAAGTTAGAACTTTGTAATTACATAAATTTGATGACATTATAATTTGCAAAAGATAAACATCTTATAAACTAAGTGAGTATTAAATATGAAATTTTTAACTTTTACATTTCTTGTAATAAATTTAGCCATCAGCAGCCCATTATTTGCGCAATCTAAAGATGAAGAATTTCCAGTTGAGGCCCAAAAAATAGAAGATACAGGGCCATACATTCGTGAGACACATGGATCGTGGGAAGTTAGATGTGTTAAATTATCTGATGCAGAGACTTGCACTCTATATCAATTGCTCAAAGATAAAAATGATATCTCTGTTGCAGAAATTAATATTGAGATATTGCCAGTAGGCAACCAAGCTTCCGCAGGAATTACTCTAATTACCCCACTTGGTACTTCATTAGAGGCACAATTGGGCTGGCATATCGATGAACAAAAAGTTCGTCAATATCCTTATGGCTGGTGTGAACAAAGTGGTTGTATTGCTCGTTTTGGCTTAACGGAAGAAGATGTCGTCTCTATGAAAAAAGGGGCAAATGGCAAAGTCTACGTGGTATCAATCGCTACACCCAATGAACCTTTTGAATTAAATTTATCATTAAAAGGCTTTACCGCGGCTTGGAACTCTGTCCCTCAACCCACACAATAGTTATATTGACTCAAGCGCAATTACAGCATTGAGCCCACCAAATGCAAAAGCGTTACTGATAACTGCGTTTACTTTCTTTTGCCTTGCTTGGTTGGGAACAATGTCTAAATCACAATTAGGATCATGCTTTTGATAACCAATTGTAGGTGCGATTATTCCATCTTTAAGTGCAGCTATACATGCCAACAGCTCAACTGCTCCAGTTCCACCAATTAAATGTCCATGCATTGATTTTGTGGATGAAACCATTATATTTTTTTCGTAATTTTTAAAAACTTCTTTAATTGCGGCTGTCTCAGTTTTATCATTAGCTGCTGTTCCTGTGCCATGTGCATTTATATAACCTATATCTTCTGGATTTAATTTAGCATCATTTAATGCAGCTAAAATTGCACGCCTCGCACCACCAACCGATGGCATTACAATATCACCAGCGTCACTACTCATGGCAAACCCAGATATTTCTGCTAAAATATTTGCACCTCTTGCTCGAGCATGCTCAAATTCCTCAAACACGAAAACTGCCGCTCCTTCTCCTTGCACCATACCATTTCTTGTTGCACAAAAAGGTCTACAGCCATCTTGGGACATTACCCTCAGACCTTCCCAAGCCTTTATTCCCCCGAAACAAAGCATACTTTCTGATCCACCAGCTATCATAACCTTTGCAGCCCCTGATCTTATTAAATGAAATGCTTGTCCCATTGCATGATTTGAAGAAGCACACGCCGTCGAAACAGTAAAACTTGGGCCTTTGAGGTTGTTTGACATAGACACATGGCTGACTGCAGCATTATTCATTAGACGTGGCACTACAAATGGATGAACTCTATTTTTACCTTCTTCATAAACAGCACGATAATTTTCATCTTGTGTTTGTAAGCCTCCCCCAGCGGTACCAAATATTACACCTGAATATTGAGAAAGTTCGCCCTCAAACACCAATCCAGATTGTAAAATAGCTTCTTTAGCAGCAATTAATGCAAACTGAGTAAATCGGTCATAAAAAGTTATTTTTTGGCGGTCAAAATATACTTTGGGGTCAAAATCTTTTATTTGCCCACCAATTTTAACATTCAATCGATCAACATTTGGAAAGTCCATTAAAGATATTCCTGATTGACCTCTTTCCATAGCGTCTACGGTTGATGCAACATCGGAACCCAAAGCATTAATTGTTCCTTGTCCTGTAATAACAACTCTTACCATTTGTTAATTACTTTTCTCCATAACCAACTTATCAATTGCTTTAATTATGGCTCCTACACTGCTTATATCAAAATCTGATGCAGTTGGATCATTCGCATTAAATGGCACATTTACACTAAAGGTCTCTTCAATAGAGAATATAGCTTCAACAAGACCAAGACTGTCCAATCCTAAATCTTCAACTGACATGTTTAATTTTATTTCAGATGTTTCCAACATCGCTTGCTCTGCAATGATAATAAGAACTTTATCTTTTACTGATACTGACATCTAAATACTCTACAATTTATTTATTTTTTTTATTATTAGAAATAAACTCTTCAATTTTAGCAAACTTAGCTAGAATACGTGGCAAACGGCGGACTGCTTTGTAAGATTCTATATTCAAATCCATTCGCATTGCAGGATTACCCATCATAATTCGCCCAGATGGTACATTAGATGAAATTCCAGATTTGCCAGCAACTATAACATCTGATCCTATAGATATATGGTCAGCAACGCCAACTTGCCCACCTAAAACAACTCTGTCGCCAATTACAGAGCTGCCAGCAATTCCCACCTGCGCACAAATCAAACAAGTTGAGCCTATATTTACATTGTGAGCAATATGAACCAAGTTATCTAATTTGCTACCATCACCAATAATTGTATTTTCAATAGTTCCCCGGTCGATAGCACTATTGGCTCCAATCTCAACATTTTCGCCAATTATTATAGTTCCTAGTGAATTGATACGTTCGAAGCGTTCAGTTCTTGAATTCGCAGTAATCTTGCCTGTTCTTTTAGCTTCTTCAACTGCTCCTGGTTCAGGCGTAACATAAGAAAAACCATCTACTCCAATTACCGTATTAGATTGGCATATAAAGTTTTTACCTATTTTGACTCGTGCTCCAATACGTACTCCAGAATATATAAGTGCATTTTCATCAATAATGGCATCCTCAGATATAGTCGTGTGAGATAAAATTTTTGTATTATTACCAATTTTTACTCTTTCACCTATAACAACAAATGCCCCTATAGAAATATTTTTACCTAAAATAACACTTTTGGAAATTATGGCTGAAGGGTGTATTCCCTCAACAATTTCTGGTTTTTTTTCAAATAAATGTGTTATACCAGACAAAATATATCGGGATCGAGGGGCTATTATTCCTCCCATGAGCCCTATTTTTTTCCAATCAGCTCCAGGCCAAACTATTGCAGCGTTTGCATCTGAAGAATTAAGGGATTCTTCATAACTTGGATCCATTGCTAAGGCTAATTCATTAATTGACGCTCTAGATGGAGCATTAACTCCTGAAATTTTTAACTCTAAATCACCAAAAGCTTCTGCACCTAATTCATCAGCGATTTGTTTAATTGTAAAATTCTTCATTCAAGTCCCTGTCATCAGATAAGGATTAATCTACTTCTTAGATGTTTAGCGCGATCAGTAACAGATGGCTACCCTAGCCTTTGTATTTTGATAAGGTTACTTTCTTACAGAACCATCACCAGTAACTAAATATTTGAAACTTGTTAATTGTTCTACTCCAACGGGACCTCGTGCATGCATTTTCCCAGTCGCTATACCAATTTCTGCACCCATTCCAAATTCACCGCCATCGGCAAATTGAGTGGATGCATTTAGCATTACAATGGCACTATCAACTTTTTGGAAAAATTCTGATGCAGTAGATTTATTCTCCGTCATAATACAATCTGTATGGTTTGAGGAAAAATAACGTAAATGATTTATTGCATCGCCAATTCCATTGACTATTTTAGCAGAAATAATCATATCCAAATACTCTTTCCCCCAATCTTGATCATTAGCAGCAATTACCCCTGCTATTGATTGAATTGTTTTATCCCCTCTAACTTCAACACCTCCAGAAATTAAATCTTCAATAAATATTGCGCCGTTTTTTGTAAAAAATTCATGGTCAATCAATAAGCATTCGGCTGAACCACAAATTCCAGTTCTACGTGTTTTTGCATTCATAATTACAGCTCTAGTTTTCTCAATATCAGCATCTTTATCTATATAAATATGACAGATGCCTTCTAAATGCGCAAAAACTGGTACGCGTGCTTCTGATTGTACTCTACCAACAAGACTTTTTCCTCCACGAGGAACAATGACATCTATAAAATCAGTCATCCTTAGCATCTCACCAACAATTGCACGATCACGGCTTGGCACTAACTGAATTGCGCTAGATGGTAGTCCCACTGAAACAAGACCCTGAACTAAACATTTATGAATTGCACCAGAAGAATGAAAACTTTCTGATCCACACCTAAGAATAACTGAATTACCGGCTTTCAAACATAGCGCTCCAGCATCAGCAGTAACATTTGGGCGACTTTCATAAATAACACCAATAACACCTAAAGGTGTTCTAACTCTTTGAATATTCAACCCCGAAGGTTGATCCCATTCAGTTAAAACAACACCAATAGGATCATTTTGTGCAGCTATAGATCTTAATCCATCAACAATTGACTTGATTCTATTCTCATCTAACAAAAGTCTGTCTATCATTGCACTAGAAAGGTTTTTTTCTCTTGCAAGCTTCAAGTCGTTATTATTTTCAATGAGAATATCTTCTTTTTTTTCCCAAATAATATCAGCAGCATTTTCAAGGGCTTTTTGTTTTTGGTCAGCGCTTGCACAAGCTAATATCATGCTTGCATCTTTTGCATTTTGGCCAATTTTTTTCATTTCTAATTCAATATCCATCGAACCCTCATAAAACCATATCATCACGATGAATTAAAGCACCGCGCCCTTCGTAACCTAAAATTTCAGATATATCTGATGTTTTTTTACCTGAAATTAATTCAGCCTCACGCATATCGTAACTTGTAAGTCCTTTGCCTAATTCTTGGTGCATTTCATTTTGGATACAAACCATATCACCTCTATCAAATATACCTTGAATAGATTTAACACCAACTGATAATAACGATTTGCCTGCTTTTAATGCAATTTCAGCACCATGATCAATAATTATTGTACCTTTTGGCTTCATTCCAGAAATCCATATTTTACGGGCAAGATTAGGAGTACTTGATGATTTAAACCAACTACATTTTACACCCGCAGATAAAGCAGATAGCGGTCTTTCAACATTGCCTTCCATGATCACCATTTCACACCCTGCTGACATTGCAGTTTTTGCAGCCATTACTTTTGTTTTCATTCCACCTTTAGAGGATGATGAAGCAGCATCACCTGCCCATATTTCCATTTCTGGTGTTATTTTCTCCACGACAGGAATATGATGAGCAGATTTATCAATTCGTGGATCTCCAGTGTATAGACCGTCAACATCAGATAGTAATATCAAGAGATCACCTTCAACCATAGCTGCAACTTGTGAGGCTAGGCGGTCATTATCTCCAAACCTAATCTCGTCTGTTGCTACAGTATCATTCTCGTTCACAATCGGGACAACATCTAATCCAAGCAATGCAGTCATAGTTCTTCTTGAATTTAAATATCGCCGCCTATCTGCACTATCTTCAAGAGTTAATAAAATTTGTGCAGTTTTAATGCCAAGAGTGCCTAATGCAGCTTCATACGCTTGTGCTAATCGAATTTGACCCACCGCAGCAGATGCTTGACTTTCCTCAAGTGATAAAACTTTTTCTGTTAATCTCAATACGCTTCTACCTAAAGCTATTGAACCAGAAGACACGATTATCACATCTTGCCCTTGGGATTTAAGTCTCGCAACATCAGCAGCTAATCCTCGCAACCAATCTGTACGAATATTTCCAGTTGACCCATCTACTAATAGCGCTGAGCCAATCTTGATAATTATACGCTTGTAATCATTTAAGGTCGCCATCCACCCGGTTCCTCATCTCCACTATCAGTTTTACTTATCTTCTCTAAAGCGTCGCGATGCTCTACTTCTGCTGCAACTGCTCTCAAAACGTCAGTTAAACCTGCCCTAGAAACGCCTGATAATTGCAAAATGGGTGAACCTATATGAAGTTCTAATTCATGCGCTTTTATTGCTAATTCAGTTTCATCTATTGCATCTATTTTATTTAAAGCTGTCACCCTAGGTCTATTTGCAAGGTCTCCACCATACTTTTCAAGTTCTTGGATGATAGTTTTATAGTCATCAACAACTGTTTCTGAGGTGCCGTCGATAAGATGTAAAAGTACCGCGCAACGTTCAACATGACCTAAAAACCGGACACCTAATCCAACCCCTTCTGAAGCACCCTCAATAAGCCCTGGAATATCAGCAATTACAAATTCTTTATTGTCAACGCCAACAACTCCTAGATTTGGATGCAATGTAGTAAATGGGTAATCAGCGATCTTTGGCCTAGCATTTGATGTAGCGGCTAAAAATGTAGACTTTCCAGCATTTGGCAAACCAAGAAGTCCAGCATCAGCAATCAGCTTTAAGCGCAACCAAATAGTTCGTTCAACAAATGGTTGACCAGGATTTGCTCGTCTCGGCGCTTGATTTGTTGAAGATTTAAAATGAAGGTTGCCAAATCCACCATTGCCACCTTGAGATAAAACAAATCTCTGACCTGGTTCAGTTAAATCTACAATTACAGTTTCTTGATCTTCTTCTAATATCTCTGTGCCTACTGGGACTTTTAAAACTATATCTTGTCCATCTGCACCGGAACGTTGTTTTCCCATTCCTGAACGGCCATTTTGAGCAAAAAAGTGTTGCTGGTACCTAAAATCAATAAGTGTATTAAGATTATCAATTGCCTCAACAACAACATCACCACCTCGACCACCATTACCGCCATCAGGGCCACCATATTCAGTATGAGCTTCTCTTCGGAAAGAAATACATCCATTTCCACCTGCACCAGATTTTATGTAAACTTTTGCTAGATCAAGGAACTTCATTATTTATCTCTTTAATTTTTATTATTCGATATACAAGCTAGATCAAATGAACAAGCTCTTGGAATAAAAAAAGGGTCGGTAAAGACCGACCCTTTCTTAAATATTTATTTTAAAGTCAGTTTATTCAGCAGCCTCAGCTACTGGTAAAACTGATACAAAAGTGCGACCTTTGAAACCTTTATGGAACTTAACGTTACCATCTGTGAGCGCAAATAATGTGTGATCTTTACCCTGACCTACATTTTCACCTGGCCACCACTTGTTACCACGTTGGCGACAGATAATATTGCCTGGAATGACTAGTTCACCACCATATTTTTTTACACCAAGACGACGTCCAGCGGAGTCACGACCATTACGGGATGAACCGCCTGCTTTTTTATGTGCCATTTCGCTTTGCTCCTATTTATCTTCAGCTTTTTTTGCTGCAGCCTTTTTAGGCGCCGCTTTTTTTGCTGCGGGTTTCTTTTCAGCTGCTGCTTTTTTAGCGACTGGTTTCTTTTCAGTTGCTGCTTTTTTAGCAACTGGTTTCTTGGCTGCTGGTTTCTTCGCTGGTGCTACTGGAGCAGCAGTTGTATCAAACCCACGACCGTTTTCAGCAATAGATACTCCAGATTTCTCTGCGCCTTTTGCCAGAATATCTGTTACACGTAGAACTGTAATTTGCTGGCGATGACCCTTACGGCGTTGTGAACTATGTTTACGGCGACGTTTCACATAATTTATAACTTTAGGACCTTTGCCCTGCTCCAGGATTTCAGCTTGAACAGCAGCTCCTGCAACATTTGGTGCACCAACAACTAAATTGTCTCCACCAACCATCAAAATTTCATTAAATTGAACTTTTTCACCAGCATTACCTGTTACTTTTTCAATTCGGAGTATATCTCCATTTGCAACTTTATACTGCTTGCCACCAGTTTTTAATACCGCAAACATGTGCGTCTTCCTTTAATTTCCGCGTCTTTCGGCCCTTGTAAACAAGCGTTTTGGAGATCATCTCCGCCTTCAAACTGCGCGCCCGTTTAAAGAGCGATCATATAAACACCATAAATTAAATATTATGGATGGTGGCTTATCGTTAAAACATGTTTATAAGTCAAGCTCATTAAGCAAAATAAGACTATTTGAAGTAATAAGGATTGTTTTTTAAGCTCTCACTTCTTCAAGTTCAATCAATGTACCATTAAAGTCCTTTGGGTGTAAAAAAATAACAGGATTTCCATGTGCTCCAATTTTAGGCTTCCCGTCACCTAATATCATTGCTCCACCTTCAGTTAATTTCGAAATAGCACTATTTATACAATCTACTTCATAACAAATATGATGAATACCACCATTAGGGTTTTTTTTCATAAATGATAAAATAGGACTATTTTCACCGAAGGGACTTATCAACTCTATTTTGGTATTTGGCAAATCAATGAAAACTACGGTCACACCATGTTCAACAAGATTTTGAGGTTGTCCAACCTTGGCCCCTAATGGGCCAGAATACTTTGCCATGGCTTCATCTAAATCAGGAACAGCAATTGCAATATGGTTCAATGATCCAATCATTATACGTTCCTTCTTAAACCTTTAACCTGACTTAAAATAGAGTTAGCAGCATCTATAACATTTGTTCCAGGGCCAAAAACTTCAGCAACACCAGCATTTCGTAAAAATTCATAATCTTTTTCTGGAATAACTCCACCAGCAATCACTATTATATCTAATCTTCCTTTTGCTTTCAGATGCTCGATGATTTCTGGAATCAAAGTTTTATGTCCTGCTGCTAAAGACGAAATGCCAACTACATCAACTTCAAGCTTTATTGCTTTATTTGCTATTTCTTGAGGCGTTTCAAACATTTCTGAAAGATCTACAGTAAATCCAAGATCTGAAAAAGCTGTCGCAATAACTTTTGCTCCTCTATCATGACCATCTTGACCAACCTTTGCTACAAATACATGTGGTCGTCTTTCCATTTCTTCTATTCGCTTTTGTAAATTACTGTATTCAGGATCGCCTGCATATGCATTTTCATAAACACCACTTATGATGCGTGTAGTAGCTGAATGTCGTGTAAAAGCTTTTTCCATAGTATAAGAAATTTCACCTAAAGTTGCCCTATTTCGTGCAGCTTCAATTGCATAAGCAAGTAAGTTACCTTCACCTGATGCGGCAGATTTTTCTAAATCTTCTAATGCTTTTATGCAATTACCTGAATTTCGTGTGCGTTTAATTAAATTCAACTGTTCAATTTGAGCTTCTCGCACGGCTGTATTATCAATCTCTCGAGTTTTTATATCTTCTTCTTCTTCAAGGCGATATTTATTAACCCCAACAATAACATCTTCACCTTTATCAACTCTTGCTTGACGTTTGGCGGCAGCTTCTTCTATCCTCATTTTGGGCAACCCTGCTTCAACAGCCTTAGTCATTCCACCGAGCTCTTCAACTTCTTCAATTAGTTCCCAAGCTTTATCTGCTAAATCTTTGGTTAATGCTTCAATATAATATGATCCACCTAATGGATCCACAACGTCAGTGATACCACTTTCATGTTGAAGTATTAATTGAGTATTTCTTGCTATTCTTGCAGATTGTTCTGTAGGTAACGCTATAGCTTCGTCAAAAGAATTTGTATGAAGTGATTGCGTCCCACCAAGTGTTGCAGCCATTGCTTCAATAGTAGTACGAATAACATTGTTGTAAGGATCTTGCTCAGTCAAAGATACACCAGATGTCTGACAGTGTGTTCGCAACATTTTTGACCGATCAGATTTAGCACCAAAATCTGTCATTATTTTTGCCCACATTTGCCTTGCAGCGCGCAACTTTGCAGCTTCCATGAACATATTCATACCAATACAAAAGAAGAATGATAATCTTCCTGCAAAAATATCTATATCCAAGCCCCTATTTAATGCAGCCCGGACATATTCCATACCATCTGCTATGGTGTAAGCTAACTCTTGTGCTAAAGTAGATCCAGCTTCTTGCATATGGTATCCACTTATTGATATTGAGTTAAATTTTGGCATTTTTGTAGCTGTATATTCAATAATATCAGAAACTATTCTCATGCTTGGTTCAGGTGGATAGATATAAGTGTTACGTACCATAAATTCTTTTAAAATATCATTTTGCACAGTCCCAGATAAAACAGATTTATCAACACCCTGCTCTTCACCAGCAACAATAAACATTGCTAAAACTGGAATAATTGCACCGTTCATTGTCATTGAAACAGACATTTTATCAAGTGGGATTCCATCAAATAATATTTTCATGTCTTCAACACTATCTATTGCAACGCCCGCTTTACCAACATCCCCAAGCACTCTTGCATGATCACTATCATACCCACGATGCGTTGCTAAATCGAATGCTACCGAAAGACCTTTTTGACCTGCTGCCAAATTACGACGGTAAAAAGCATTACTCTCTTGAGCTGTTGAAAATCCTGCATACTGCCTTATTGTCCAAGGACGCCCAGTATACATAGAAGCTTTAACACCTCGTGTGAAAGGAGCCTTGCCAGGAATATCGTCAATAGAATTTACAGGTAAGTCTTTAGCATCATAAAATGGCTTTATATCAATATTTTCTGGTGTCTTAGTAGCTAATGGTTTTTTGCCATTTGCTTCTTTGGTTGCCAACTCAGTCCATATTTTTTTTCTATCAATTGCCATTATTGCCCCTTAATTATTAAGATATAGCAAAATATTTACAAACTTTGCGTGAAATACCTTAATTATTCAAACTCCATAATTATTTCATCAACAGCCAAACTATCTCCTTCAGAAACTAGAATAGAAACCATCAAACCGGGCATTGGGCACAATAAGAATTTAGATGTATCTGCTGGTAATTTATCTGGCATTAAATCAGATAATTCTGCAATGCGTGAATTCATTACCCTCACTACCTGCTCTACACCCCTTAAACGCAAACGATATCCACCAATAACTGGCGCAACTTTAATTGCATGTAGGATTCCATCAATTGATAGCTCAGCTAAAGTTCCACCCAATTCATATTTGATAGATGCTAAAAAAGATTTATTACCAAGTGAAATCTCATAGCCATTTTTTTTATCACTAATAGTTACATTCGTATTTTTCCTGCCTATTCTGGTAACTAAATTATCTTTTTGAGGGACTGGATTGTCAAAAGTACTGTCACGCTCAGAAATTCTCTGCATTTTCATTCTAGTAATAATTAAAGCAGTAGCGGATAAGACTGTTAATATTTCATCATTTGGAATTACACCTTCAAATCCATTTGGATATTCTTCATCTATAAATGCAGTTGTTATGTTCCCAGATTTAAATCTAGTGTGCCCCATAACGGCAGATAAAAATGGCAAATTATGTCCAATACCTTCAATTTCAAATCGATCTAGTGCAGTTTCCATTGCACAAATTGCTTTTGTTCTATCAGTTGACCACGTGCATAACTTGGCAATCATAGGGTCATAAAACATAGAAATTTCCCCACCTTCAAAAACACCAGTATCGTTTCTAACAATACACTCTTTTGCAACACTTTCAGCCGGCGGCCGATATCGAGTCAAACGACCTATTGATGGTAGAAAATTGCGGTAAGGATCTTCTGCATATAATCGGCTTTCCATTGCCCAACCATTCAATTTAATGGAATTTTGTTTAAAGTTTAGCTTTTCACCTGTTGCAACTCGGATCATTTGTTCCACAAGATCAATTCCAGTAATTAATTCTGTAACTGGATGTTCAACCTGTAATCGTGTATTCATTTCAAGAAAATAAAAATTTCTTTCTTTATCTACGATAAATTCCACTGTGCCTGCACTTGTATATCCAACGGCTTGTGCAAGTGCACATGATTGCTCACCCATTGCTGCTCGTGTTTTTTCATCCAAAAATGGACTTGGAGCTTCTTCAATTACTTTTTGATTACGGCGCTGAATAGAACATTCACGTTCACCTAAATAAACACAATTACCATGCTGGTCTGCCAAGACCTGAATTTCTATGTGACGTGGTTCAACAATAAATTTTTCAATAAATATTCTATCATCACCAAAACTACTCGCTGCCTCAGATTTTGACCTGGCAAAACCTTCTAATGCTTCTTCATCATTCCAAGCAATTCGCATGCCTTTACCTCCACCACCAGCAGAAGCCTTAATCATAACAGGATAACCAATTTTATTTGATATAGCGACAGCATGTTGTGCATCATCAATTAATCCCATGTGACCCGGAACTGTGGAAACATTTGCATCTTGAGCAATTTTCTTAGAAGTAATTTTATCACCCATTGCTTCGATGGCTTTTACAGGTGGTCCAACAAAGATAATATTTTCTGCAGCTAAACGCTCACAAAACTCAGCCCGCTCTGATAAAAAACCATAACCAGGGTGTACAGCATTTGCTCCAGTTTCTTTACACGCAGTAATAATCTTATCTATGCTTAAATAGCTTTCTGATGCGGCTGAAGCACCAATATAAACAGCCTCATCAGCCATTTTAACGTGGAGCGCATTTTCATCGGCGTCAGAATAGACTGCAACGGTTTGAATATTCATTTTTTTTGCTGTTTTAAAAACGCGACATGCTATTTCACCACGATTTGCTACTAAAATTTTCTTAATCATATCAGTTACCTACAATGGGATGTTGTCATGTTTTTTAAATGGTTGGTGAACTTTTTTATTTTTCAAAAGCTCAAAACTTCTTGCAATTCTCCTACGAGTAGATCTTGGATTTATTACTTCATCTACGAAGCCCCGTTGAGCTGCTACAAAAGGATTAGCAAACCTCTCTTCATAATCCGCTGTATGCTGTGCAATTTTATCATCATCACCCAAATCAGCACGATGTAGAATTTCTGTTGCACCTTTTGCACCCATCACAGCAATCTGTGCAGACGGCCATGCATAATTCACATCAGCACCAAGATGTTTAGGCGCCATTACACAATATGCACCTCCATATGCCTTTCTCGTAATTACTGTAACCAAAGGTACAGTTGCCTGAGCGTAGGCAAACAATAATTTTGCACCATGCTTTATAATTCCACCATATTCTTGAGCGGTTCCAGGTAAAAACCCAGGAACATCTTCAAGTGTTAAAATGGGAATACTAAATGCATTACAAAATCTTACAAACCTTGCACCTTTTCTACTCGCATTTATATCTAAACATCCTGCTAATACGAGAGGTTGATTAGCAACAACGCCAATTGTTTCACCATTTATTCGAATAAAACCTACTAAAAGGTTTCCAGCAAAATCTTTTTGAATTTCAAAAAAGTTACCTTCATCAGCTAATTTAATAACCACTTCACGCATGTCATACGGTTGATTTGGGTTTTGAGGTACTAATGTATCAAGTGAAGTATCTTCACGATCCCATGTATCACTAGATTTTTGATGTGGCGCAGATGCTCCAGCATTTAGTGGTAAAAATGAATAAAAGCGTCTCAAATCCAACAATGCTTCGATATCGTTTTCATATGCACCATCTGCTACAGAAGATTTTTTGGTATGAGTTAAGGCTCCCCCTAAGTCTTCAGATGATACAATTTCATTAGTAACTGTTTTAACAACATCAGGACCTGTCACAAACATGTATGAGGTATCTTTTACCATAAATATAAAATCAGTCATTGCAGGTGAATAAACTGCTCCCCCCGCTGATGGGCCCATAATCATAGATATTTGCGGTATTGCCCCAGAGGCTTGAGCATTTCGCCTAAAGACTTCGCTGTAACCTGCCAAAGAGGCTACACCTTCTTGTATCCGCGCACCTCCACTATCAGAAATACCAATTACGGGAACACCATTTTGCATAGCTAAATCCATAATCTTACATATTTTTTCTGCATGTGTTTCTGATAATGAACCACCAAAGACTGTGAAATCTTGTGAATACAAATAAACAGGCCTACCATTTATCGTACCCCATCCCGTAACAACTCCATCGCCTGGTATTTGCTTTTCCGCCATACCAAAATCCACACATCTGTGTGTTTTATACATATCAAATTCTTCAAAGCTGCCACTATCTAAAAGAACTTCAATACGCTCTCTGGCAGTTAATTTGCCTTTAGAATGCTGCGCATCAATTCTATCTTGACCACCCCCAAGACGTGCTTCTCGCCGTCTTTCTTCTAATTGCTGAGATATAGTAGCCATAATGTTCTCCTCATCTTCTTAATAAACTTTTATTAATTAAAGTTTGTTTAATAAAGTTAATCATTCTAAACCCATGACACAATAGAACAAAACTAGAGTATTGTATTATTTCAGAGCCAAATAAAATCAATAATTTATATATATTGATTTTTTTATATAAGTATCTTTAATTTTTGACACTATTTCTTCCATAAACATAAAAAACGCTGTTTTTGTTCAACAAAAACAGCGTAAATTTTATAAACATTTTAACTTACTTCATTACAGGTATAGAGAATTCACCACCTTCTTTAATACCAGAAGGCCATCGTGCAGTTACAGTTTTTGTTCTTGTATAAAACTTGAATGCATCTGGCCCATGTTGATTTAAATCTCCAAATACAGATTTTTTCCAACCACCAAAGGTATGATAAGCTAATGGCACTGGGATAGGAACATTAATACCAACCATTCCAACATTTATTCTGTTGGCAAAGTCACGAGCAGTGTCACCATCACGCGTATAAATTGCTGTTCCGTTTCCATACTCATGATCCATAGCGTAACCAATTGCCTCTTCATAAGTTTTTGCTCTAATTGTCGAAAGTACAGGACCAAATATTTCTTTAGTGTAAATATCCATATCTGAAGTAACATTATCAAATAAGTGTGGCCCAACAAAAAAGCCATCTTCATAGCCCTGCAAATTAAAATCACGCCCATCGACAACTAATTTGGCGCCTTGATCTATTCCTGACTGTACTAATTTTAAAATATTTTCTTTGGCCGCAGATGTGATTACTGGTCCATAGTCAACATCATTACCTGCTGTGTATGGGCCTACTTTTAATGTTTCTATTCTTGGAATTAATTTTTCAATTAATTTATCTGCAGTTTCTTCTCCAACGGGGATAGCAACGGAAATTGCCATGCATCTCTCACCTGCAGCACCATAACCAGCACCTAAAAGGGCATCAGCAGCTTGATCTAAATCAGCGTCTGGCATAATTATCATGTGATTTTTAGCACCACCAAAACATTGAACGCGCTTACCATTAGCACAACCTGTCGCATAAATATATTCAGCAATAGGGGTAGATCCAACGAATCCAATCGATTGAACTGTTTCTGAATGCAATAAAGCGTCAACAGCTTCTTTATCACCATTTACAACCTGTAAAATTCCATCTGGAAGTCCAGCTTCTTTTAATAATTCAGCTAGCATTAATGGAACAGAAGGATCACGCTCTGAAGGTTTTAATATAAATGCATTTCCACAAACAATTGCGGGAGCAAACATCCACATTGGTATCATTGCTGGAAAATTGAATGGTGTAATCCCTGCAGTGACACCTAATGCTTGACGCATTGAATACATATCAATACCAGGGCCAGCACTGTCTGTAAAATCTCCCTTCAACATTTGAGGAGCTCCAATGCAGTACTCCACTACTTCTAAGCCACGCTGAACATCCCCCGCTGCGTCAGGTAAGGTCTTACCATGCTCACGACTTAATACTTCGGCTAATTTATCCATATCTCTGTTTAATAAATCGACAAACTTCATCATCACACGAGCTCTTCTTTGTGGATTAACTGCTGCCCAAGCGGGTTGAGCTGCTTCGGCCTTTGCAATGATTGCTTCTACTTCTGATTTAGAAGCGAGTGGACACTGATACTGCACTTCACCAGTGGCTGGATTATAGACATCAGCATACCGTCCAGAAGTGCCTTCTATTTGTTCACCGTTTACGTAATGTGTCAATTTTTCCATAAATATCTCCAGTTGGTTTTCTTTTATTTCTTTTACAATGCAAAAATACAATATAAAGACCTAATATTACACTATTCACATGCAAAAATGCAAAGAAGAGATATGCTTAATTGGGATGATTATAGAATATTTATAGATGTTGCTCGATCTGGTAGCTTGTCAGCTGCGTCTATTTCACTAAAAATTGACGCAGCCACTGTTGGTAGAAGGATTACGCGCCTTGAGAATGCCTTAAACTCTAAATTGTTTAATAAACTACCTAGGGGTTATCAATTAACTCAAGCAGGCAATGATTTAAAAGAACATATAGAAAATATTGAAAGAACAGAAAAAATTGCTAGAGGTTCACTTCAAAAAGCCTCTGAAAGCATTTCAGGGAATTTTCGAATTGGTGCGCCAGATGGATTATCAAATTTTGTTTTACCTAGTGTTATCTCAAAAATTCAAAACAAACATCCAAATCTAAATATACAAATTTTATCATTACCAAGAGTTTTTAACCTTTCCAGAAGAGAAGCTGATCTTGCTATTATGGTTACACCGCCCAAGAAGGGACGTTTTGTGACCAAAAAAATTGTAAATTATAATTTACATCTGGCTGCTAAAAAAACATATTTAGAAAAATTTCCCAATATCAAATCAAAAACTGACTTAAAAAATCATAATATCATAGGTTATATACCTGATCTAATATTTGATCCAACTTTAGATTACCTTTCAGAAGTAACGCCTAATAGAACACCTAATTTATCTTCAAATTCAGTAGCAGTACAAATGCAAATGCTTAACCTTGGCATTGGAATAGGTTTAGCTCACGATTTTGCATTGGCACACTACCCAGACATAATTCCAATCTTAAAAAATAAGATTAATCAAGAGCGTGGGTTTTATATGGTCCGAGATCGTGATGACCTATCATCAGAACAATCAAATCACATTGCTTCATTATTAGATAATGGTATTAAAAAAGAAGTCAGGCGTCTTCAGCTAGATAGCAAAAATAACTCAGGAAAAATATGACACAAAGTAAAATTGATTTAGAAGAATATTCATCATTAATAGGCTCTAAAATAGGTATTTCTGATTGGATTACAGTTAGTCAAAAAATGATAGATGACTTTTGTGATGTGACTGGTGACTATCAATTCATTCACAATGACCCTAACAGAGCAGCGTCTGAAACACCATTTGGAGGATCTATTGCCCATGGCTTTTTGACACTTTCATTAATTACAAAAATGTACAAAGATACCACTCCAATAATCACAAATCACGAATTGGTAATCAACTACGGCATGAATAGAGTTCGCTTCTTGGCACCTGTACCAAGTGGAGCGCGCATCAGAGGAATAATAACGTTAGGTAAAGTCGAACCTCGTGGAAAAAATAAGATATTAACAGAAAATAAAATAATTGTTGAAATTGAAAACCACGACAAACCTGCGATGCTCGGGACCTGGGTCACATTACTGATTAAAGATGAGATTTAGCTCATAATATTCAAGCAAAAAAGCCCACACTAAAAGTATGGGCTTTGTAACTCAATGGCGCGGTTGACGGGGCTCGAACCCGCGACCTCCGGCGTGACAGGCCGGCACTCTAACCAACTGAGCTACAACCGCCGCTCATTGAGTAGCGGCTTATTAGGACGCGCAACCGGATGGGTCAAGCATGTATTTTAAATTAATCAAAAAATATTTAATTTAATTATATAGACCGATTGATCTTTAATGCCTAAAGGTACAATTAATTCAACAATATTTAATTAAGATATTTTAAAATGACATCAAAATATGCTCCAATATCAATTCTCTTTGGCGCTCTGTGTATGAGTTTTGCAGCATTATTAGTGCGCTTAATACAAAACGCTGATGGATTTCAAATATTGTTTTACAGAGGATTTCCACAATGTATTATGGTAATGATAGTTGCATGCGTTATTCGTCGCATAAGTATCAAAGATTTTTTTATATCAATTGATAAAACAGATATATCCCTCGGTATTGCAATGTGCATTGCCTTTTCGTTTTATATATTTGCACTTTTGAACACGTCAGTTGCCTCAGCTTTATTTATATTATCGATTGCACCAGTATTTGCAGCAGTACTCTCTTGGGTCATAATTGGAGAAATTCCAACAAAGAGAACATGGCTTGCAATAGTTTGTGCAATAATTGGCGTCACAGTTATGGTTGGTACAGAACTAACATCTGGGCAATTAATTGGAAACCTTTTTGCTATGATATCAGCACTTAGCTTTGCATTAATGCTGGTAATGGCACGTAAATCAAAAAAAAGTGACGTTCTAACTGGAAATTTTTTAGGCGCATGTTTTGCTATAATATTAGCAACAATATTAGCTTATACTATTGGGGATGGCCTTGTAATTCCGGCAAAAGATATGTGGTTATCTTTTTCATTAGGCGCCTTCACTATTGGAATTGGAATTGCTTTTGTTGCCTGGGCTGCACCATATTTACCAGCACCAAATGTAGGCGTTTTAGTATTACTTGAAAGTGTGCTAGCCCCTATTTGGGTATGGATATTTCTAGGTTTGCCGATGAAATATCAAGAAATATCAGGTGGTATGATAATTTTATGCGCAGTCTTAATTTTATCATTACAGAAAAATATTAAACATTAACTTTCATGTGTGAATTCATTAAATCACAATAAATACAAAATATTTTATAACAGTAGCAATAATTTCAAATTTTATAAATAAATTAGGAGATTTTATGGTGGGTGATAAGAGACTCGAACTCCTGACATCTTCGGTGTAAACGAAGCGCTCTACCAACTGAGCTAATCACCCTACAAGATGCGGTGTACCCAAGGTTAGAGAAAGCTTCAAGTACCTTTTCACATCAAACTGCATTTTTTTTGGAGCACTAATACAAAATAAGCCACTTATAATTCTAAGTGGCTTATAATTTTCAAAATAATTTTATTAACTTAATGAGCAAGTTGTGCCCCACGTGCACTTTCAGCGCGTTTCGCTGCAGCAGCTTCTTCAGCAACTTCATCCCATTCAATGGAATCAGGAGTTGATATTAGTGCGTGCTTAAGTACTTCACTAACATGACTGACTGGAATAATCTCAAGACCTTCTTTAACATTGTCTGGAATTTCAGGAAGATCTTTCTCATTATCTGCAGGTATTAAAACAACTTTAATACCACCTCTGAGTGCAGCCAATAACTTTTCTTTGAGCCCACCAATTGGTAAAACATTACCTCGAAGCGTAACCTCTCCAGTCATTGCAATGTCTTTCCTAACAGGAATAGCTGTAAGTACAGAAACAATTGATGTTACCATGCCTACTCCAGCTGATGGTCCATCTTTTGGTGTCGCACCTTCGGGTACATGAACGTGGATATCGATTTTATCAAATTGTGTTGGTTTTACACCTATTTCAGGTGAAATAGAGCGCACAAAAGATGATGCAGCATCTATGCTTTCTTTCATGACATCACCAAGCTTCCCAGTTGTCTTCATTCTACCTTTTCCAGGCAGTTTCAAAGCTTCGATATGTAGAAGCTCACCTCCAACAGAAGTATAAGCTAATCCTGTTACGACTCCAACCTGATCTGTTTCTTCAGCTAATCCATATTTGAATTTTTTAACGCCTAAATATTCACTTAAAGTATCTTTGGAAACAGCAACAGATTTTGTAGAACCTTTAACAATTGATGTTAAAACTTTCCTGCATAGCTTGCCAATTTCACGCTCTAAGCTTCTAACCCCAGCTTCACGAGTGTATCGTCTAATAAGCTCTTTCAAACCATCATCACTTAAAGAAAACTCACTTTCTTTAAGTCCATGGTTCTTAATTTGTTTGCCTAGCAAATGCTGCTTAGCAATCTCATGTTTTTCGTCTTCTGTATAACCTGAAAGTGGAATTATTTCCATTCTATCAAGCAAAGGTCCTGGCATATTATAACTATTTGCAGTTGTCAGAAACATTACATTAGATAAATCATACTCAACTTCCATGTAATGATCAGTAAAAGTACTGTTTTGTTCTGGGTCAAGCACTTCAAGCATAGCTGATGCAGGATCACCACGGAAATCCTGTCCCATCTTGTCTATTTCATCTAACAAAATCAATGGATTGTTAGTTTTAGCCTTTTTCATTGCTTGAATAATTTTTCCTGGCATTGAACCAATATAAGTTCTTCTGTGGCCACGAATCTCACTTTCATCTCGAACTCCACCAAGGGATATTCGGATAAACTCGCGCCCCGTAGCCTTCGCAACTGATTTGCCAAGTGATGTCTTCCCGACCCCAGGAGGGCCAACTAAGCACAAAATTGGCCCTTTGATCTTTGCAGACCTTTTCTGGACAGCCAAGTATTCAACTATTCTTTCCTTAACTTTTTCGAGACCATAATGATCTTTATCAAGGATAGTTTGAGCAGCATTTAAGTCTTTTTTAACTCTAGATTTTTTATTCCAAGGTATAGATGTTAACCAGTCAAGATAATTTCGAACAACTGTGGCCTCTGCAGACATTGGTGACATGTTACGCAGTTTTTTCAATTCACCTTCAGCTTTTTCTTTAGCTTCTTTTGAAAATTTAGTATTTCTCACTAATTCTTCTAATTCAGAAGTTTCGTCTTCTCCACCTTCGCCGTCACCTAATTCTTTTTGGATAGCTTTCATTTGCTCATTTAAATAGTACTCACGTTGCGTGCGTTCCATTTGGTTTTTCACACGTGATTTAATCTTGCGTTCCACTTTAAGAACAGACATTTCTCCCTGCATAAGACCATAAATTGCTTCTAGTCTTTCGCCTATATCAAGTGTCTCTAACAATTCTTGTTTTTGATCGACTCTTATTGCTAAGTGGCCGGCGACGGTATCTGCAAGTGCGCCTGCATTATCACTTTCAAGTGCGGTTGCTAAGGCTTCATCTGGCACATTTTTATTCATTTTGGCGTAACGTTCAAATTCTTTTGAAACAGTTCGGGTCAGGGCCTCTATTGCAGCCTCATCATTACGCGTTACCTCGAGGATATCAGCAGATGCTTCAAAAAAATCTTCGTTATCTAAATATTCAGTTATCTGAACACGATCTTGGCCTTCAACTAATACTTTAACAGTCCCATCAGGTAATTTAAGTAACTGCATTACCGTAGCTAATACGCCATTTTGATAAATAGTTTCTGTTGTTGGATCATCTTCAGATGGGTCGATTTGTGAGGCAAGAATAATTTCTTTGCTATTTTCCATTACAGCTTCGAGAGCACGTACAGATTTTTCTCTGCCTACAAAAAGTGGTACAATCATATTTGGGAAAACAACAATATCTCTTAGTGGTAATACTGGAAAAGAGACGCTTTTGGCATCAGTCATGGTTATTCCTTTATTTTAGCAAAAAACCTATCGCCCCACATTTGCAGCAACGTAAAGTTTTTCCTGTAAGTTACGGTACCTATAATGTGGTTACCGAACATAGAAAGTCAAGCAATTGAACCTAAATTTTTCAAATAATTTCTAATTACTTTAGATAGGTTCAATATCGCCTCTTTCGCGAATCGAATGAAACTCTGCTACGTATGAATCAAGTTTATTTGATGCAATTGCTTGTCTTAGTTCAGACATAAGCACTTGGTAATAATGTAAATTATGCCATGTAAGCAACATGGAACTAATAATCTCTCCTGCTTTATGAACATGATGAAGATATGCTCTACTATAATTTTTGCAACATGGGCATTCACATGATTCATCCAATGGTCTTTGATCGTCTCGATGCCTAGAATTTCGCATATTTACAGCGCCTCTCCTTGTGAGAGCTTGGCCTGTGCGCCCAGATCGACTGGGCAAGACGCAATCAAACATATCAATACCTCGTTGAACAGCTCCCACAATATCGTCTGGTTTACCTACCCCCATCAAATATCGAGGTTTATCTGTTGGCAATTGATTTGGAGCATATTCCAAGACTTCAAACATTAAATCTTGACCCTCACCAACTGCAAGACCTCCAACTGCGTAGCCATCAAAGCCAATATTTGTTAATTTATCAGCACTTTCCGCTCGCATGTCTTTAAAAGTAGAGCCCTGCTGAATTCCAAATAATGCATACCCTGGCCTATCTCCAAATGCATCTCTGGAACGTTGCGCCCAACGCATTGATAAATCCATGCTCAATTTTGCTTGTTTTTCAGTAGCAGGAAATGGAGTACATTCATCAAAGGACATTACTATATCTGAGCCAAGCAGTCGTTGAATTTCCATTGAATATTCAGGCGTTAAATTATGTAAAGAACCATCTATATGACTTTTAAACTTAACACCTTCTTCAGTGAGTTTGCGCAAATCAGTTAAGCTCATAACTTGATATCCACCTGAGTCGGTTAGAATTGGACCTTGCCAATTCATAAATTTATGCAAACCACCTAGATTATGAACACGTTCAGCCCCTGGCCTAAGCATTAAATGATATGTATTACCTAGTAATATATCTGCTCCAGTAACCTTTACGTTCTCTGGCATCATTGCTTTAACAGTTGCTGCAGTTCCCACAGGCATAAACGCAGGTGTGCGGATGTCTCCTTTTGGAGTATTTATAACACCAGTACGAGCACGCCCATCTGTTGCGTTGATATTAAATTGGAAACGGTTTGTCATGTCGAGTCACCCTAGACGTTTACTTTTCTATTCCTTATATGATTACTCAAGAATTCCAAGTGAGAAGAATAATGAACGCTTCAAATGATACACAAATGGAAGGTACACCGTTAATTGTACCATCATCTACAGACCATGCATTATATGAACCTATATGTGAAGCATGTAGAACAGTGCACGATCCCGAGATACCAGTTAATATATTTGATCTTGGATTAATATATACAATTGAAATCTCTGATTCTGGCGCTGTTGATGTGAAAATGTCACTCACAGCCCCGGGATGTCCTGTCGCTGGAGAAATGCCTGGTTGGGTTCAAGATGCAATTGAACCTATTCCTGGAGTTCAATCAGTTAATGTTGAACTCATATGGGAGCCTCAGTGGGGTATGGATATGATGTCAGATGAAGCCAGATTAGAGTTAGGCTTCATGTAGATGTTTAATATTCCAGGAAAACAAGCGTTAACAATTACTGAAACTGCCACTGCTCAAATACGCAAGCTAATGGAGCAAGGTAATAAGAAGGGACTACGAGTTGGCGTCAAAAAAGGCGGGTGCGCCGGTATGGAATATACAATGGATTATGTTGATGACATAGATCCAAATGATGAAATAATCACACAAAATGGAGCAACTGTTATGATAGCTCCTATGGCGCAAATGTTCTTATTTGGGACAGAAATTGATTACGAAGTGTCTTTACTTGAAGCAGGCTTTAAATTTAACAACCCAAATGTCTCAGAAGCTTGTGGGTGTGGTGAAAGCATCAAATTTGAAGGCATGTAATATTTAAAAAATTATATAAAAAATTACAATTTTAAAGGTTATAATATGAGAAGACCAACTGCAGCTGGAAACTGGAAGATGAACGGTCTTCGAGAAAATTTTGATGACATATTTCTTATTGATGCAGCATCAAAGCACGTAAATTGTGATGTAATCTTATGTGTTCCCGATACATTAATTAAGGAAATGTCAGAAAGAACAAATAATATTTTTACTGGCAGTCAGAATTGCCATATTAATAAATCTGGTGCATTTACTGGTGATATTTCTGCAGAAATGATCAAGGATGCTGGGGCAACACACGTCATAGTTGGACACTCTGAGCGACGGGTGAACTATAATGAAAATAACCATCAAATAAGAGAAAAGGCAAACATAGCCCTGGAAAACAAACTTAAGGCGATTGTATGCATTGGCGAAACATTAACAGAGCGAAAAACTGGTGTAACTCTAGATATAGTAAAGCGACAGTTAGTAGATTCATTACCCCTAGAAATATCTGGCGAGACTATAATCGTTGCCTATGAACCTGTTTGGGCAATTGGAACTGGATTAACCCCTTCAATTGAACAAATTAAAGAAGTGCATGATTTTATCAGAATTGAATTAGAGAATAACTTTGGTGCAAAGATTGGGCAGTCAATAAATATTTTATATGGCGGTTCCATGAATGCAAAAAATGTAGATGAAATATCAGCCATAAAAAATGTTGATGGCGGCCTAGTAGGTGGCGCATCATTGAAAGCTGACAGCTTTATTCCAATAATTAATGCATTAAGCTTAGATTAGTATTAACCAAAAGCATCAGGTTCGCTATCTTTACGAGATTGCATATAAGCCTTCAGCGCTTCATCTATTGATGGATCAATAGGAGGTTGAATATAGTCGCTTAACATTTTATGCACTTTTTCGTTTGCCAATGTGACCGTGTCTTTTTCGCCATCTTCAGTCCATGTTTCAAAAGGTTTATAATCTAAAACATCACTTCTCCAGAAACTGTTTTTGAAGTTATTTTGAGTGTGCTCACACCCTAAGTAATGTCCACCTGGGCCAACTTCTCTTATTGCACCCATTGCCTGGGCATCTTCAGACATATCCACACCTTCAGCTATAGAGTGTAGAACCCCTAATTGGTCTGCATCCATAACAAGTTTTTCAAGACTTGAGACCAATCCGCCTTCTAACCAACCTGCTGAATGCAAACAGAAGTTTACACCCCCTAACAAAGCAGCATTTAAGGTATTTGCTGTCTCATAAGCAGCTTGGGCATCTGGCAATTTAGATCCACACAATGATCCACCAGATCGGAAAGGCAAGTTTAACCTTCTTGCTAACTGCCCTGCCCCATAGAGAATTTTTGAGGCCTCAGGTGTACCAAAAGTCGGCGCACCTGAATTCATATCAATTGAGGCAACAAATGCACCCATTATTACAGGCGCTCCAGGACGGCAAAGTTGATTATAAGCAACCCCAGCAAGAGCTTCAGCTAAAACTTGAGTCAATGTACCTGCAACAGAGACAGGCGCCATTGCACCACCAACAATAAATGGAGAGACAATACATGCTTGATTGTTTTCCGCATAAACCTCCATTGCACCCATCATAATGTCATCAAATACCATTGGAGAATTAATATTTATTAACGATGTCATAACAGTATTATTTTGAACAAAATCTTCGCCGAAAAGTATATTACACATATTGACACTATCTTGAGCATTTTGTGGTGCAGTAACAGATCCCATAAAAGGCTTATCAGTAAGTGTCATGTGTGCGTAAAGCATATCCAAATGACGCTTGTTAACTGCTATATCTGTTGGTTCACATACAGTTCCTCCAGAATGGTGAAGGTATTTTGACATATATGTAAGTTTAACAATTTTGTGAAAATCAGAAATTGTTGCGTAGCGGCGTCCACCTTCTAAATCACGTATAAACGGTGGTCCATAAACTGGAGCCAAAACCATAGTATTTCCACCGATTTCAACATTTTTTTCAGGATTTCTGGCATGCTGAGTAAACTTTTCTGGTGCAGTTTTTATTAATTTTCGTGCTAAACCTCTTGGAATTCTTACTCGATCTCCATCTACATTTGCGCCAGCATTTTTCCAACGTTGTAATGCTTTAGGGTTTTCGGGAAAGTTTACACCAATTTCTTCTAGTACTGTTTCAGCATTAAATTCTATTATTTTAAGTGCTTCTTCATTTAAAACTTCAAAGTTTGGTATATTTCGCTCAATAAATCTTGCCGTTTCAATGACTACTGCAGTTCTTTCTGCACGTCGCGCTGCTCCACCACCGCCACGGACTCTTCTTCGAGTTGTGTTTTGTTCAGCTGTGTCAGACATGATTCTAATCCTTTATAAATTAGGTATTATGATATGTTTGTATTAATAATTTTTTAGTTACAAATTCGGCTATTATGTGTCGATGGCGACATTTAATTGGTTAATTAAAAGAATTTCAGAGTATAATTATCCACAAACACTCTTGCGCGGATCTAGACATGCTAATAAACGGCATTCATGACAGATATATCACATGACCGCCTCCTCATTATCGATTTCGGTAGCCAAGTAACTCAGCTCATTGCTCGCCGTTTACGAGAGCTAAATGTCTATTGTGAAATCCATCCATTCAACAATGTTGATTTTACCTTTTTGAAAGAGTTTAATCCAAAAGCCGTAATATTATCAGGTGGACCATCTTCAGTAACTAAGAATGATAGCCCTCGCGCTCCTAAAGAGTTGTTTGGAATGGGCATACCATTATTAGGCATATGCTATGGACAACAAGTAATGATGCACCAATTAGGTGGCAAAGTTGAAACTGGACATGGTACTGCAGAATTTGGGCGAGCGTATGTTTCACAAAACTCAAATCAATTAAATATACTTGAAGGATGGTTTGAAAGTGGCGATGAACAAGTTTGGATGAGCCATGGAGATCACGTATCTGAAATTGCAGATGGTTTTGAAGTATATGGCACTTCGCCTAACGCACCATTTGCAATAACTGCCGATACAAATCGAAACTTTTATGCAGTCCAATTTCACCCAGAAGTACACCATACGCCTAATGGTGCAAAACTTTATGAAAATTTCATAAAAATAGCAGGCTTTACGGGTGACTGGACAATGGGAGCTTACAGGGAGCAAGCAATTGCTTCCATAAAAGAAACTGTTGGTGATAATCAGGTAATTTGCGGCTTATCAGGTGGTGTAGATAGTTCTGTTGCAGCTGTTTTATTACATGAAGCTATCGGGGATCAATTAACCTGTGTGTTTGTAGATCATGGATTGCTTAGAATGGGTGAAGCAGAGGAAGTGGTCACAATGTTTAGGGATCACTACAATATGAAACTTATTCATGCAGATGAGCAAGAATTATTTCTTGGTCAATTAGATGGACAATCCGATCCTGAAACAAAAAGAAAAATTATTGGTAAATTATTTATTGATGTATTCGATAAGTATGCAAAACCAATTGGTGCAAAGTTTCTAGCCCAAGGAACTTTATATCCAGATGTCATAGAAAGTGTTTCTTTTTCAGGAGGACCATCAGTAACTATAAAATCTCACCATAATGTTGGTGGATTACCCGAGAAAATGGACATGGCACTTGTTGAGCCATTACGCGAATTATTCAAAGATGAAGTTCGAGAATTAGGAAAAGAGCTTGGTTTACCATCTAGTTTTGTTGGAAGGCACCCCTTCCCAGGGCCAGGTTTGGCTATACGATGTCCAGGAGAAATAACTCGTGAAAAATTAAAGATACTTCGAAAAGCAGACGCAGTTTATATAGATCAAATCAGAAAACATAATCTATATGATGATATTTGGCAGGCATTTGTTGCTATTCTCCCTGTACGCACAGTTGGAGTAATGGGTGATGGACGAACATATGACTTTGCTTGTGCACTTCGTGCAGTTACTTCCGTTGATGGAATGACCGCAGACTATTATCCTTTTTCACATGAATTTCTTGGAGAAACTGCAACTCGCATTATAAATGAAGTTGAAGGTATTAATCGTGTTACGTACGACATAACATCAAAGCCTCCAGGAACTATTGAGTGGGAGTAAAATAAGATAATAAAAACAATAATTATCACATAAAATTAATGTATTATTTCTGGATTTTTATAAATGTATGTATCAGTAACAGGACTTAAACCAAAAGGTTTGATTGGTTGGATAAGGTTTTGGAAATTAACAATACCTGCCTCAAAAGGTGCTCAAAAAGCTGATGGAATATTACATTGTGCATTTAATTCTCGCAATGGATATCAACACACATTAACTGTGTGGAAATCGAAAAAATACATGATGAGTTACTTGACATCTCCAGCTCATTTAAAAGCAATGAAAAATTTTTCAAAGATTGGTAGTGGGAAAGTTTATGGTTACGAATCCAATAGTATTCCAAGTTGGGAAAAAGCATTGGCTAAGTGGGATAAAAATGGACTAATACATTAAAGATTAATTATTAATTGGGAGCAAAATGTAATTAAATGAAACTTCGGCAGGTAAAACCCATATTAATCTGTGTTGACTTACAATTAGGCTTTTTAGACGAAGATAGTTGGGGTGGGAACAGAAATAATAAAGATGCCGAAATTATCTGTGCAAAAATTATCTCAACTTGGAGAGCGCATAATGAAAAAATAATTCATGTTCGCCACAGTTCTAAAGACAAAAAATCAAAACTTCATCCTGATACAGAAGGTTTTAAATTCAATCCACTGTGCGCACCCATTAATGGTGAAACTGTTTTAACAAAATCAGTTAATAGTTGCTTTATTGGAACTGAACTTAAAAAAATTCTTGATGACATGGACTGTAGCACTGTTGTAATTATTGGTTTAACCACAGACCATTGCATTTCTACCACTACAAGGATGGCAGGTAATTATGGATACAATACATATCTGATTTCAGATGCCACCGCTACTTTTAACAAAGTTGGGCAAAATGGAGAAATCTTTAACTCTGAACTTATTCACAATACTGCACTTGCCAGTCTTAAAGATGAATTTGCAAAGATCTTGTCATCAAAAGAATTATTTGAAATGATAAAACTTGAATTACAAACTATAAAATTATGACATCAAGCAATATTTATCATAATGATTTATAATGTTACAAAAAAACACTAAATCAACTTACAAAGACTATGATAATGAAAATTATAATTTTATTAATAAAAAATCCTAAATCATTTGCAAAAAAGATTTTTGGAGGTATTCCAAGATTATATAAAATATATATCTCTAAAGACGAATTTACAATTAATATTAGGCATTGGAAAAAGAAAAATGGAGATAAATCTCTTAGATTGAATTATCCTTCTCTTTCTAAAGATTCCATTGTTTTTGATATTGGAGGGTATGTTGGAGATTTTGCCCATGAAATCCATAAAAAGTATGGATGTAAAGTTTATATATTTGAACCACATCCAGTCTTTTATGAAAAATGTGTTCAAAGATTTAAAGGCAACACCAATATGATAACTTTAAATTATGGACTTTCTGATATGACTGGAAAGTTCGAACTTACAGACAGTGTTGATGGCTCATCCTTTCTTAATCTGAAAGGAAAAAATACTGTTCTTTGCGAAGTTAAAAACATATTCGATGTTTTAAAAGATCTGGAAATTAATAATATAGATTTAATGAAGATTAATATTGAAGGTGGTGAATACCCTTTACTTCAACATATTGCAGATAACGATAAACTTAATATTGTAAACTTTTATCAAATCCAATTTCACAATTTTATTGAAGATGCAGAAAAAAAACGTAAAAAGATATTAATGGCATTAAATAAATCACATATTAGTACTTGGTGCTTTAAATTTGTTTGGGAAGGCTGGGAAAGAAAATAAATTTTTATGTCAATATTTATTCGTCCACATGAAAGTAATAATGTTTTTTGTTTCTATGAAGATATTGACAACCCTAATTTGATCAAAACTATTTCTTACCAACTAGACACAGATGGAACAATAAAATCCCAATGGGAAAAGACTAGCAATCTTAAGCAATTACTTGGAGCAATAAAGTCGATTGAAGCCGGAAAAGCTGAACTAATTTCAGAAAAAAATTGGCAAAAATTAATTTTAAATAAATAATTTATTTCTTAGCTTTACAATTAAAAAAATTAACTTCACATGATCAGTGTAATAATAAAAATTTAATAGTAAGAGCTTAAAATGTTTAAAAATGAATTTCATAAAAAACTTATTGAATGATAAATTCTTTTTCAAAAACCATACAAGCTGCGATTTGGATGACAGGAACTATAGTTTCATTTTCAGCTATGGCAGTGTCAGGGCGTGAAATTTCTTTTGATTTAGATACATTTGAAATTATGATGTATCGGTCAATAATTGGTTTAATTATTGTTTTATTATTAGCTAAATTATTTAAAACTCATCGAGAAATTAATACTCAAAATCTATCTCTCCATTTCTATAGAAATCTATCGCATTTTACGGGTCAAAACTTATGGTTTTATGCTCTTACTCTGATCCCGTTTGCACAGCTTTTTGCATTTGAATTCTCAGTACCATTGTGGGTGATGTTAGCAGCTCCATTCTTATTGGGAGAACGTCTCACAAATATTAGAATAATTTCCATTTTAGTCGGCTTCATAGGCATTCTGATAGTCACCCGCCCTTGGCTTGCAGGATTAGCTCCTGGTATAATTCCAGCAGCACTTTGTGCGATTGGTTTTGCATGCTCAGTTATTTTCACCAAACAATTAACTCAGAAAGTAAGTATTACTTGTATCCTTTTTTGGCTAACATCGATGCAGCTTCTTATGGCTGTAATTTGTGCAGGCTATGATGGTGATATATCATTGCCTTCAAGCTCTAACTTTATCTGGATTATAATTATAGGGATTGGAGGCCTATTGGCACATTTCTGTATCACTAAAGCTCTGCAATTAGCTCCTGCGACTGTTGTTACTCCAATAGACTTTTGTAGATTACCTGTAATAGCAGCAATTGGATATGTGTTTTACAATGAAGCTCTTGATATATTTATTATCGGAGGTGCTATAATCATTTTTATAGCTAATTATATAAATATATGGTCTGAAACTAAAAAAGGATAACAAATTACAATGACTAATTTTTTTGGATATGGATCATTAGTAAATTTAAAAACACACAAATATCTAAATCCTCATCCAACAGAGATAGAAGGATGGAAAAGGGAATGGGTTAGTTCTAGCATTCATAACATCGCCTTTCTATCAGTAATACCATGTAATTTCACAATACTGCAGGGTATGAGAGCCAGCACAAAGAATATTGGATGGCATGCATTAGACTCAAGAGAAACTGGTTATAAAAGACATGATTTACCTCAATATGGCATGCAGATGTATATTGGAGATCCAGCTTATATTGATAAAAATATTAAGAAACCTATACTTTTAAGTTATCTAGATTGCGTCATTCAAGGTTTTTATCAACACTTTGGGCGAGAAGGTGTAGCTGCTTTCTTTCAGACAACAAATAATTGGGATCATCCAATTCTTGATGATCGCAATTCACCTCAATATCCGCGCTCAACAATTTTAAGTGAGAACGAACTTAATCTAGTTAACAAACATTTAGAAAATTTATGAACCAAAAAACATTGTCATTGTCAGCATGGATTTCATTGTTAAGTCTAGCCACTATTTGGGGTGGTAGCTTCTTGGCTTATTCATTAATCTTACGTGAAGTTCCTGTTTTTACTATGGTTGCTAATCGTGTAGTTTGGGCAAGTTTTACGCTTTGGTTTGTCGTTTTATTATTAAAATTACCTATGCCAAATTTAAAGCAATGTTGTGTCTTATTTGTTATGGGTTTTTTAAATAATGCCATTCCTTTTTCACTCATTGCATGGGGGCAAACCCATATTGAAAGTGGATTAGCTTCAATTCTAAACGGTACAACAGCAATAATCACCTTTGCTCTTGCATCAATGGTTTTTAGAGATGAGCGGCTTTCATTTGTTAAAAGTGTAGGATTATTGTTTGCATTACTGGGTGTATGCATAATTATTGGTTTTGATACCTTAACAAACTTCAACCTACGATCTTTGGCACAAATATCTTTAATATGCGCATGTTTTTCATATGCAGTAGCTGCGATTTGGGCGAGGTCAAAGCTAAAAGGTGTTAATCCAATCATGGCAGCTACAGGAATGCTTTCAAGTGCAAGTATAATAATGGTACCTCTCGCTTTTATAATAGATGGTGTACCAGATTACGATTTAGGAAAAACTACAATAATTTCAATGATATTCCTATCAGTACCTGCAACTGCTATTGCATATCTATTATATTATAGAGCTTTAAACTTAGCCGGTAGTGCTAATTTATCATTAGTCACTTTGCTTGTTCCACCTATGGCCATATTGTGGGGTTTTCTATTTCTTGGTGAAAAACTTGTGCCATCTGCTTATTTAGGTTTTTTGTTAATTACACTGGGAATGTGTTTTATTGATGGACGACTTTTCAATCGTAAAAAACGTTGAATTTACTTTATATATTTGATTTACACACTGTAACTCTAGAAAGATTAACTAATGCTTTATAATTCAAAGTCAGATTGGGCTGCATCTCAATCAAAAAGTATCATGCTTTTTGGAATGTCCGGTCTTGGAAAGACATATATTTCAGAACTACTACGAAATAACGGTGATTGGTTTCACTACAGCGTAGATTACAGAATTGGTACACGATATATGGGTGAACACATAGCTGATAATTTTAAAAAAGAAGCAATGTCCAATCCATTTTTAGCAAACCTATTACAAACTGACGCTATTTATATTTCGGCAAATATGAAATTTAGTGATCTTTCCCCTCTTTCATCTTACTTAGGAAAACCTGGTGACCCTTCTAAAGGTGGCATTCCATTTAAAGAGTACTTACGGCGACAACGTTTGCACCGCGACGCTGAAACAAATGCAATGTTAGATACCGTTCACTTTATTCAACGTGCTAAATCTTTGTATGATTATGATAAATTCGTGTGCGATACATCTGGTTCAATAGTGGAAATTGTAGATTGTAATGATAAAAATGATAATGTGATGAAAACCTTATCTCAATATGTTTTACCGGTTTGGATTGAAGGCACAGAAGAGCATACTGAAGAATTAGTTAAAAGATTCATTAAGTCTCCTAAACCAATGTATTACAATGAGAAATTTTTAATTGAGTGTTGGGATAATTTTTCAAAAGAGAAAAATATTTCTGAATCGAAAGTTGACCCAAATGAATTTATTATTTGGGGTTACAGGAAATTATTAGAAAATAGATCACCAAGATACCGCAAAATTGCAAAAGATTGGGGAATTACATTAAGAGCAAGTGAAGTTGCAAAAGTAAAATCTGCAGATGAATTTACATCTTTAATTTCTGCTAATTTGAAAGGATAGAAAATGCCAATACGTATTCCATCCAAATTACCCGCTTTTGAGATTTTAAAATCAGAAGGTGTCAATGTAATGTCTAATTCAGATGCAGATCGCCAAGACATTAGGCCATTAAAAATTGGGCTATTAAATCTTATGCCTTTAAAAATACAAACCGAAAATCAATTTTCAAGATTAATTGGTTCGACACCACTGCAAATAGAACTAACATTAATCAGAATGTCTGAACACAAAAGCAAACATACTTCTAATGATCATATGAATTCATTTTATAAAAGCTTTGATGAAATAAAAGATCAAAAATTTGATGGCTTAATCATTACTGGAGCCCCTATTGAACATCTTAAATTCAATGAAGTGACATACTGGTCTGAACTAAAAAATATTTTTGATTGGACACAAACTAATGTTCATTCAACATTTGGTGTATGTTGGGGCGGAATGGCCATGATTAATCATTTTCATGGAGTGGATAAACATTTGCTAAACAAAAAAATATTTGGTTGCCATAGGTGTCAAGTTACTGATCCAACATCAAGATTTTTAACAGGTTTTTCTGACGATTTAGTTATACCTGTCAGTAGGTGGACAGAAAATAAAACCAGTGAAATACTTAATGCGGGTTTAAACATATTAATAGATAGTGAGACTTCTGGCCCATGCTTAGTTGAAGACGAAAAGCATAATGCCTTATACATATTTAATCATTTTGAGTATGATAAAGAAACATTAAAGCAAGAGTATGACCGCGATATCGAAAACAATACGCCAATTAACATTCCAATGAATTATTATCCTGATGATGACCCTCAGAAACCGCCTTTAAACAAATGGAGAAGTCATGCCCATTTGCTATATGGAAACTGGATTAATCAAATATATCAAACCACACCGTTTGATATTAAAAAAATTGGATATTAAGCCTTAAAAAGAATTAGAATTAATCATGGATAATTATTTAATACCCTCAAACTTAAATATTCAACGCTGTCCAAGATGCCAACATGAACTGAATACAATTGTAGTACATGGGCATGAACAATGTATCATATGCAAATCCAATATATTTGAATGTTGTTCTGGAGATACTTGCGAAACTGATTTTAATTTGAAAATAGGATATAAAAGATCTTAATCACTTTAAAATAATTTAATATCCGGCCAATAACGCTCCACCACCAGAAGCTTTTGCAGTTAAATCTAATGCATTAAGAATAGACCAAGTTGTTGCAACAGATGCAGAAAGTGTTGGCAATCCTGACATCTTTTCAATTTTTTCTACAGCTGGAAGTGATGGCATTTGAACACAAGCAGATGCAATAATGCCATCTATTCCTTTTGTATCTAATTTTTTCCACAATTCGGCTGGAGCATTTGGATCTTGTGCTGCAACCTCTAGATTATTGGGAATTTCTAGTGCAAGAAAATCCTGAACTTCAATTCCTTGGTTTTCAATATAATCAACAACTAATTTTGTAAGTGGTTTCATATAAGGGCAAATAATTGATACTTTTTTCATTCCTAATGAGTGCATGCCATCTATGAGCGCGCCTGCTGAGTTTACAGATGGAGTGGGCACACCATTTTCTTTAGTTGCTTTGAACAACCGCTGTTCAGATACTTTATGATATCCATGCCCCCTACTCATTATAGCGACCAAACAAGCATAAGCTTGCACTTCAACTGCAGCATCAGATAACTCAAACGCGCATCTAACACTATCATCATCCATACGCTCAAGCTCTTCTTTTACAACACTTTTCATACGCATTCTGGATGAATGAAATGTAAATCGATCAGAAAAAATTTCTTCTCTGTTCCGTAATAAAGCTGGTATTTCAGTTTCCATAGTTACATTTGAACTTGGGACTATCAATCCTACACGGCGATTTTTATTTGTCATAAATTAACCTTTTATAATATTTTTCATCTTGCGGTTCCCATCATGTAGTCTGGGAGCCAAGTTGCGATATCTGGGAAGATGCAAAGGAGAATGATTGCAACGATCATACAGGCTACAAATGGGAGTGAGCCTGAGAGGATGGTCTTAAGCGGGATATCTGGGGCAATGCCGTTAATCACGTAGAGGTTCAATCCAACGGGGGGTGAGATCAAACCAATCTCCATGTTAATTGTGAGAACAACCGCAAACCAAATAGGATCAAAGCCAGCAGTTGTAATGATTGGCAATAAGATAGGCGCCGCCATTAAGATCACCGCAACAGGTGGTAAGAAGAACCCTGCAATAAGTAAAAAGATGTTGATGGCGATCATGAGGACCCATCTATTTACATCAAGCGTCCCTATCCATTCTGCAATGGATTGTGTGATGTATAAGCTTGAAAGCATATAAGAGAACACACCGGCAGCCGCGATGATAAACAAGATCATCACGCTTTCTTTCGTGCTGTCACGTAACACCTGCCATAAGAGGCGTGGGTGCCAGAGCTTATAAATAATCATTGCGATTAATAAACAGAGTAAAGCGCCAACAGCTGCTGTTTCTGATGGCGTCGCAACACCGCCATACATTGCATATAAGACGCCTAGAATGATCAGTATAAACGGTATCACACGCGGTAAGATCTCAAAACGCTCCTGCCAAGTGTATGAGCGTGGTGACAAGGTTTCTGTGTTTCCTGATTTCCATGTGGAATACAGTGACCATGCCATAAATAAGCTCACCAGAAGCAAGCCTGGGAACACACCCGCTAAGAACAAGCGTCCAATAGATGTCTCTGTCGCAATCCCATAAACAATCATTGTGACGGATGGTGGAATAAGAATACCAAGCGTTCCCCCCGCAGCAATAGAGCCTGCAGCAACGCCGTCAGGATATCCACGCTTGCGCATCTCTGGAATACCCATCTTACCAATAGCTGCACAGGTTGCAGGGCTAGAGCCAGACATCGCAGCAAACAAAGCACAGGCTCCAAGGTTAGATATAACCAAACCACCCGGGACACGCGTAAGCCATCTCTCAAGAGCTTCATACAAATCAGCCCCTGCCCGCGTAGATGCAATCGAAGAGCCCATAATGATAAACATAGGAATAGAAAGAAGCGCAAAGCTATCGAGCTTTCCAAAGAGAATTTCTGGCATCAACTCAAGTGAGCGCAAACCATCAAACGTAATGAGGAAGCCTGCTGATACAATCAGCAACCCAATAGCAACTGAGACGCCAGAGAACAGAACAACAATTGTGATAATCGCAACGAGTGCACCAAGGAATAACGGATCCATTATTTGTCCTCCAAACCGAAAGGGGCATCTATCTTCAAAATAACAGCAACCAAGTCAGCAATAAGTTGTAAAAGCAAAAGAGAAAAACCAATTGGTAGAGCTGAATATGGTATCCATAAACGAACAGCCCATATCGTATCTGACGTCCAACCTTTTGACCAAGCAATGTGCCAATAGTCATAACCGTAATACAGCATCACAACCACGATGGCGGATGATAAGCTTAGGGTAAAAAGGCTTAAGTAATATCGCAAACGTGGCGGGCACATTATGGGAATGAGATCTACGTTCACATGTCCGCGCATACGCTGAACATATGGCAATCCAATAAGTGTTGCTGTGATCATAAGATACACAACCATCTCAGTTTGCCAAACAGTTGAGCCGTTCAAAACAAACCGGATAAAAATCATCTGGCACGTAATAAGAACTGACAGCATTATCATTCCAGCTGACAGCCAACCTGAAAGTGTGGAGATAGCTGCTACAATGCGTAGGAACTGGTTATTGCCTGTTTTAGATTCCGCAGTGGAGCTCACACTTGCCATCAAGTTTTCCTAAATTAAAAATCAAAAAAGAAAATGGGCAGCAATGTTAATCACTGCTGCCCTAAAAAATTATTCTACAGATAAAGCGAGATCGAGAAGCTCTTGTCCGTCAGAAACGTCTGATACAAACTTCTTGTATGATGTTTCCATCGCAATTGCGCGCCATGCTTCAAAATCAGCTGGAGACATGTTTGCAATCTCAACGCCTGCGTCTGCGAAGACTTTAACAGATGCAGCATCTTGCTTCTTAGCTTCTTCTAAGTAGTAAGCTTCTGCTTTAGCAGCCCCTGCTCTTAAAGCAGCTTGTTGTGCATCAGATAAGCTTTCAAACTTTGATTTGTTCATCAACAATGGCTGATACATAAACCAAAGCGCAACATCACCAGCTGGTGTGTAGCATTTTACTTGCTCATAAATACGGTAAGACACAAATGATGACGATGATGTGTTCGCAGCGTTTAGAACGCCTGTTTGCATCGCATTATAAATCTCTGAAGACGCCATTGAAGCAATAGATGCCCCCGCGCCTACCAGCATTTGTTCAAACGCTTTACCAGCAGCACGTGTTTGCAGGCCTTTTACATCGTCAGGGTTTGTGATGCATTTGTCTTTACCAACAAAGCCACCTGCAAGATAACCATGTACAAGCACCATGACATCGTCTTCTGCCATTTTAGCTTCTAGTTTACCCATGAACTCTGATTCATTTAAGCGTGCTGCGTGATCATGGTTCTTAACCAATCCAGGCATAAGCGTTAAGTTGAATGCTGGTTGTTGTCCGCCCGCGTAACTTAGTGGGAAAACAGTCATATCTAATTGGCCACGGCTTAGCGGCTTATACTGCTCGCGTGGTTTGAAAAGTGATTTTGATCCAAAGATCTTGATCTCTAGATCAACGTTTGCTGCTGCTACTTCGTTTGCAACGATCTCAGCCACTTTGTGGCGTACATCTTTATTTGACCATTGGTGAGATAAGCGAAGCTCTTCCGCTTGTGCTATGCCACTTGCAGCAAGTGACAGGGCCGCTGTCGCAGCCAGTATTGTTGTTCTCATTCGTTCCTCCCAAAACAAACACACAAGGCGATTCCAAGTGCGTTGATAAAGTAGTACATTATATGTATCCATATGCAAGTTATAAAAATACATAATAATGCTCATTGCATCCATTTAGAAGGCAGTGTATTTATTAGGACAACAAAAACAGTGAACTAACATGGCCCGAACAGCTGACAAATTAATTTCTGACATTCGCAAAGAAGTATCTTCAGGCATTCTAAAGCCAGGAGATCAACTAGAAGTTACCGCTCTTGCTGAAAGATTTGGCGTCTCAAGAACACCTATTAGAGAAGCTATACGCACATTAGTTGAATCTGGTGTTTTAGAAACACGTCCAAGAAAGGGCTCATTTGTTAGAGTATTGAGTGCAAAACAATTACTTGATTTATTTCAGGTTGCTGCAGAATTAGAAGGTATGGCATGCAGACTAGCTGCGTTATCGCTTACTAAAGAAAATGTTGAAGCAATCGAGCGTGGCTTGGCAAAATGCACACAAGCAGCGGAAATTCAAAATAATGCAGAATATGCGATGGCAAATTTAGATTTTCATACTGCTATTCATAATGCGAGCGGAAATGATTGGCTCATTGAGCAACTAAGGCAACTCCAAATAAATCTGAACTCTTACAGAACTATGCCATACGAAATTCGAGGCAGATTAAATAAATCAACTGATGAGCATAAAATTATTTGTGATGCAATTCTATCTGGGGATGGCGAGCATGCATGTAATTTAATGCGTGATCATATGATGTTGCAAGGTAAACGTTTGCCTTCTATCATTGCCACATTGGAACAACAAAAAAATAATTGATATATTTAACTAAGGTTTCTTGTAACGTAATAGGAAAATTTTGTGTTATCATTATTTAAAAATACAGTATTTTTAATTTGGTTATTATGTTCTCTAGCATCAATAACTGTTTTTTCATCAATTTGGGCTCTTCAAAAGACATTTATGGTTGCAAAATTAAGTGCCGAAATTACCTCAAATACTTTTAAACACAGAAAAGAAATTAAAAAGACTATTTCAAAAATCAAAGCAAAAGCTCGTTTAAAACGCATAATAACAATGCTTCCAATTGCTGGCGCAGCAGCTGGTATATATTTTGAAGAAAGCGAATTTCAAGAATGGTTGATAGATAATCCAAACGGAAAAAGATCTGATTATCTGTGTGAAATTGCAGAAATTACATCTGAAATAATAGATGAGGTTATAGACGCGTTGCCACAATCAATTAAATCTGGTGAGAACCTATTAAGGGCAACTACACCTGAGTGTACAAGAACAAAGTAATATTAATTCAAGGATATATAAGTGCTCATTAGTACATTAATTGAGAAGTAAGCCAGCCCAATTCCACAAGCAATATTAATAAGTACCCATCCAGTTTGGTTTATTGCCGCTCTAACAAGCCCAATAAAGCCTGCACACAAAAAACACCAAATAACTGATGAAAGCATAAAACCAACCAAAAAAACAATAAAAGACACACCAGTTGGCTCTGAAACTCCTAAAGCTGCAATAATTCCAGCCATTCCAGCCCAGTAAGTAATATTAATGGGGTTAGATAAAGAAATAACTGCACCAATGGTTAGTTCAGATCTATCATCTTTTTTTAAGACTGGCTGAAAAAGTGGAATTTTCTTTGTAGCATCAATAAAACTATTAAAAGCAAGCCAAGCTAGCAGAAGCCCCCCAAAAATTGCCATTGGTATTTTAACTGCTGTTATCTCAAAAAGTACTGCTGCACCGCCAAGACCAAGTATTGCCCATGTTAAATCGCCCACTAAGGAACCAAATTGAACATAAAGTGCAGATTTAAATCCTCCTTGTAATCCACGCCTTAAACTTTCTGTAAATATTGCACCTGGAGCTGCATTAAAAAGAAAGCCTAGCATCATAGCTGAAATGAATAATTCTAGCATTGAACTTCCTAATTTCTAAATATTATTTATATGCCTTCAAAAATTCTAATATCTCTATCTGCACCATTATCCAAGGCTAATAATGCTTCTTGATAATCAACAGAGTGATATGCATTTATGGCTTCATCATATGTATTGAACTCAATTAAAACTGTACTTTGATTAATTCCACTTTCATGAACAGTAAGTTTTTTTCCAACTTTAGCCATTGCAATAACTTTTCCTCCTGCTTTTTCCAATGCATCTCGAGCCAACAAATTATAAGCAGCTTTTTTTATTGGATCAGCTTCACTTCTATGAGCACTTAAAAAATACCCTTTTGCCATGATTTATTTCTCCATTTTAAAATTCCATGTCTGATATTAAGCAATGTTTGTCGATAGTATCAATTGACATGATTAACACACAAGTTATTGGTTGAATTAAATAAAGATATTTATTAACTCACAAAAAAAACCAATCGAAAAAAGATTGCTAGGAATACAGATGACAAACATTACCGACAATCGATTAATTGATGGCATCGTTGTTAAAAAACGTATTATTGCTGAAGTTAAGGAGTATGCAGACCAATTTGTAGAATTGCCTAGTCTTGTTTCAATTTTAATAGGAGATGTTCCAGAAGCTGCAGTTTATGTACGCAATCAAGCTAGAGGAGCTGATCAAGCAGGAATGCCATTCAAACAAGTTAATTGGCCTTCAGAAATAACACAGGACGAATGTAAGACAAGAATACTTGCTCTTAATGATGATCCAAAAGTTTTAGGTATTATTTTACAACGACCTGTACCAGGTCACATAAACGTAAGATCATTACAATCAGCCATACATCCATTAAAAGATGTGGAAGGAATGAACCCAGCCTCTATTGGTAATATTGTTTATTCTGACGTTGCATTGGCTCCATGTACTGCAGCCGCAAGTGTTGCCCTAATAAAAGAAACAGGGCTAAAACTTGAAGGCTTAGAAGTTGTAATGATTGGACACTCAGAAATTGTAGGAAAACCCATAGCTATGATGCTTATGGCCGAGGGATGCACAGTGACAGTTTGCCATCATATGACACGTTCAGTTGCCATGCATTCAAGGCGCGCTGATGTTGTTGTTGTTGCTGTTGGAAAAGCACATCTAGTAAAACAAGATATGATCAAACCAGGAGCTGTAGTTATAGATATTGGTATAAATCAAATAGATACTCCAGAAGGCCAAAAAATTGTTGGTGATGTTGATACTGATGCAGTGATAAATATTGCAGGATGGATTACACCAGTGCCAGGTGGTGTTGGACCTGTTACAGTTGCTATATTAATGCGAAACGCAATGGTTGCACATAAACGCCAAATCAATGCTGGTTGGCTTTAATTAGATTTTAAAGGGCTCAAAATGTTAAATAAAATTTTCACAATACTGATAATGGGCGTTTTAGCCTTACAAAGCACAGGATTTACAATGGCGGATACTTCAGATTTAAAAATTGAAATTACTCAAAAAGGTTCTGGTGCCGAGGCAGAAAACGGAATGTCTGTTTCAGTACATTATACAGGAAAATTAACTGATGGTACAAAATTTGATAGCTCTTTAGACCGTGGAACACCTTTTACATTTACTCTTGGCCAAGGGAGCGTAATTAAAGGATGGGATCAAGGCGTATTAGGTATGATGGTCGGAGAGAAACGCACACTAACCATTCCCTCAGAATTAGGCTATGGCAGTGCTGGTGCTGGCGCATCGATACCACCAAATGCGACCCTAATTTTTGATATTGAATTATTAGATGTACAGATGCCTATTGCCTTAGGTCAATCCACCCCTACTGAGTTCATTGAGCTTCAAAAAGATGGTTATATTGTAATCGACATCCGCCGAGAGGAAGAGTGGATTGAAACTGGTATCATTGAGGGAGCAGAAACAATTACAGCCTTCACAGAAAGCGGACAGCTTCACAAGGATTTTCAAGAAAAATTCTTTTCCTTAGCTAAGGGGCCAGAAACTCCAATTTTATTATATTGTAGGACAGGAAACAGAACTGAGATGCTTGGAAATGCATTAATCGATCAAGTAGGCTTAAAAAACGTCTATCATCTGACAGATGGCATTGTTGAGTGGAAGAAATCTGGGAATAAAACTACCAATTACACACCAACTAATTAAGCGCCCGAGAGAAAGCCTAATAATCTCTCATTATGTCCAAAGTGATATTAAGTTTTCCTCCATGCTTGGGTGACATGGAGGGGGAATTACATATTTGCAGAGTTATCCAGATAGGATTAATCACTTAACCAGTAATCTCCAATTTGAGTGATAATTGTAGTTGATGTAACATCAGCACCAGCGTCTTCGCGAGCTTTTTTTACGTCTTCGCGCAAACCAAATGTTTGCATAAACTCTGGGTTTGGGACATCCATCATTACATACACAGAAGTTTCATCAGGATTTGCTCCAGCCCAAACAACTTTTGCGCCTTCTGCTCCCGCCTCATCTTCCAAAGATTTTGCCATATCTGTCCATGTCTCAAAACCTTTGGATATTTTAACGGTGACTAATAAACGAGGCATATAAATATTCCTTTTATAAAATTTATTTCTATTATCTGATTACTAAATACTTTTTAAATGATGTGAAGATGGGGTTATTTGTTATCTCGCATGGTTCAAATATACTTCACCCTCTTGAACATCTACTGCTTCCATTAGATGACCATTAGCTTTCATTCGTCTTGTGCGTTCATCAGCAGATCTATCAAAAGCAGCTTTATCTTCATAGATTGATGTTAGTGAGGCAGTAAGTGGTCCAGTTCTTACCGCAACAAGCAATTGAGCTTCGGGAAATCCTTCTGGTGCAGTTGATGCATAGTTGGCTTGTAATTCGTCAGCCGCTTCTTCTGATGAAAAAGTTATAGTGTTAATTCTTGCATAAGCCATAGGTCTAATCCTTATTATTGATAATATTAGAATGATACACTAGCCTAATCATAAGTAAATATTACTAACAGAAGGAGAAAATCAAATGTCAGTTACCTGGGAAAAATGGGTAGATGCTTGGAAACAGGGTACAAATACAAATGACTCATCGCATATTGAAGCTGTAATTACACAAGACTTTAAATGGAATACATCAGATTTTGATAGGCAAGCTACTCTTGATTGGGTGAATACTACTAATTTTAGGGTAGTAGGTGACGTAGTTACTTTATATGAAAATAATGAAATAATTGTTGGAACACACCAAGTTAACTCTGGTGATAGTGTAGACACAGTTATGGGTGTTGCATACTTGCGAGAAGGAAAAGTACATGACTATGTTCACCAAAGAAAAGTTTCTTAAAGCAAATAGGTGAGAAATCTTATGGCCACAATTAAACGATTAAACATCAATAAGTTTACAACAGAATCTGACAATGATGCCTTTATAGAAGAGCTGAAGCAGTTATGGCTCTCTTGGAGTCATCCATCAGCATCAGGTAATGTCACTGTTGATATAAATAAAGATCGAAATGACCCTACACAAATGACTGCATTTGTTACGACTTCTAATGATGAAGCAATGAAAGCTGTGGATGAATTTGCCATAAATGCAGTCATCCCCATGAGAGATAAGTATGAACACGAAAACATAAAGGTTGATGCGGAATTATTAGTTTCAATTAATAAATAACTCTTACATAGCGGTGACGTTAGTCATGCGAGCTAAAGTATAAACATCCTTGGTTGAAATACAGGAGTAATTTAGATTAATTACTCATTATAAGTAACTGTAATTAATATATTTTTCTATATCCTATATCATCTAAATAAGATTCATTTAGATTTTGAAAAGGCAGGTTGATCATTTGTATGACAATGCACCCCACCTCCAGCTGCCCAAGAACTTAACATTTCAATAAGATGCACATCACGATTTGGAAAATAGCTTTCTATGCGAGATTTTGCTTGGCTATCTGTATCTTGATTTCCAAAACCAGGTACGATTACAAATCCGTTTCCAACTAACCAGTTCATGTAATTAGTATCAAACATTTGTCCATTGTGTTTAACAAAGCCTTCAATAGGTTCTCTTATTACACTAAACCCTGCTTCTTTAATCATTTTAGCTGCATTATCATAAATCTCAGCATCTTTACTACCTGGTTGACATAATGAGTGTGTTGTACATTGAACAACGACTACAGTTCTTAGTCCAATAAACCGTGCAATACCATCAATGTGTCCTTTTGTAAGATCTCCATCTGGGATGCCTTCAATAAAAATAACTTTAGTTACTCCAAAGTGCGTCTTTAAATCACGTTCTGCTTGCTGTTTATTGTAGTTCAAATTTCGGTTTGGATCTCCAAGAGCACTCCAATTTAACATAACTGTGTCTGATCCATTAAATTCTAAATTACCTCGTTCATGTACTATTTCTATTTGATCAACAGGCAAACCTAGAATCTCACCAACTTTATCTGGGACTTCATTGTCTAAATTAAAAGGGATATCTGAGCCAAAAGCACCACCCCATGCATCAAAATTCCAATTTTGAATCCTTAACTCGTTGTCGTTCAAAACATAAACAGGCCCATTATCTCTCATCCAAGCATTATCATTGGGAACCTTATGCCAATAAATATTTTTCTGCTGTGGGTCTGACCCTATATCTCTAATTGATTTTTGTGCTTCTGTATAAATTTGATCTGAAGCGTATAAAATATGTAACTTTTCGTAGCGTGAAATTATATTAGTTATCTTTGCGAAAGTTAATTCATAATCTTTTTCCCAATAGCCAGGCCATTGCATCCAAATTGCCTCTTGAGGCTCCCATTCAGCTGGAACACGTTTGATTTTATATGTAGATTCATTTGCTTGAATGTTAATATTCATATTAATTACTGAAACTAACAATGTTATTAAAACAATCCAAATTTTACTTTTCAATTTATTCTCACCCAAAATGCAATCTTAGGAAACTATTGTTTTATTGACTTAGAATGGTATTATTTTTGACATTACTTATTCTTTATTTTTTCATTATAAATAGCCACAACAACCTTTTTATTTTTTAATAGAAAAGCTGCTCATCATAATACGGATCGGATGTATACTCATTAGCAAATACCTGTGTAACAAACAAAACAAACAGAATACATACCAATAGTTTCTTCATTTTCATCCCATCTAAACTTCAGACATAATTGAGAGAACTTCACCCATAGTCTCTTCTACCATTGAATGGCCTGTTTCTGTGATTGTGTCTTTGCGCATTGCCTGTCGTTGAGCATTCTCTTCTTTTGCGTCTGCTTCGGAAGAATAAATGATAATTGACTGATGCGTGTTTTCATCAATCTTAAACCAGATAATGTCTTCAGCTTTAGTTTTTGATTTAACTTCACGATGTCTCTGCTGCATACTCTCTGCGCTTGGAACACCATTAGGCCATGACCACTTTGTGTGAACTGCATACTTTGCCATTTCTCTCACCTTTCTGTTCTAATATTTACATATGATCAAGCTAGTGTATCATTTTTAGATCTGCAACTTTTATGAGACTAGAAACATGCGCATATTGCCCAAATTATCTTCGCGTCACACAGATCATCGCAATTACCCTCCAGGCATTGCCTATATGGATGGGCAGTACCTACCTATCCATGAGGCGAAATTGTCCGTTTTGGATTATGGGTTTCTTCATTCAGACGCGACTTATGACGTTGCCCATGTATGGGGCGGAGCATTTTTCAAGTTAGGTGATCATTTAGATCGATTTTCCCGTGGAATGGACGCTTTGCATATGTCAATTCCTTACACCAAAGCGCAAATCATAGAAATTCTTCATAATTGCGTGGCGTTGTCCAAGCTCAAAAATGCATATGTTGAGTTCATCTGCACAAGAGGAACGTCACCCAACTTCAGTCGAGATCCAAGAGATGCAGAAAACCGCTTCATAGCTTTTGCCATTCCGTTCGGTTCAGTGGCCAGCAAAGAACAGTTGGAGTGTGGTTTGCATCTGGCGATCACGGATGTCGTTCGCATTCCACCAAGCTCTGTTGATCCTACCGTCAAGAATTACCATTGGTTGGATATGGTCAAAGGGCTTTATGCTGCCTACGAACGTGGAGCAGACACAGCCACTCTGATTGACCTTAATGGCAACGTGTCCGAAGGGCCAGGATTCAATATTTTCTCGATCACCAATGGTGTGGTTTCAACGCCCGACGTAAGTGTCTTGTTGGGAATTACGCGGCAAACCATTTTTGACATTTGCGAAGAATTGGAAGTTAGATGTCATGCGCAAGACATTACTGTCGACAAGCTTAAAACCGCTGACGAGGTCTTCATAACCTCGACTGCCGGGGGCGTGATGCCTGTTACAAGAATTGACGAACGACCAATTGCTTCCGGCAATATCGGGCCTTTGTCGAAACGTATAATGCATGCCTATTGGCAGCTGCACAATGAAGGTAAACATCGTGATCCAGTTGAATATTAAGTAAGAACAAAATTCTATTGTGCCATGGTCATTGCAAGATATTCGAATGTCCACTTCGTCCGCAAAACAGTCATCCACGCAAAGCCAAGTCAAAGGTTTTATCGCTGACGGACAGTCAGACAAAGCCTAATACCTCTCAAAATGTCACGTTCATGCAAGATATCTTCAACTTGCCAGAAACTTTTTGTATGACTTTTATTGATACTATGCTTTAATCTTAATCACTATCTAGTGTTTAATTAGGTCCTCTTTGGTATCGCCATGCGGCAACCACAAAATAGATCAACCTACAATTAAACTAATTCTTAACGTAACTTAAAGATGGAGAGAACTATGATTTTTATGTGCAAATATCAAATTGAAAATGATAAAAAGACTGATACCCAGGCTTTTTTTGCAAGTATGACGCCAGAACAAATTTCTGGAGAACTTCCTAATGGTGTAAAACAGATTGGACGTTGGCATGACATACCAAATGGCTGTGGATGGGCTGTAATTGAATCTGATAATCAGGAAAACCTAACTTCATGGATGATGGGCTGGTCAGGGCAGTGTACTTTCCCAACTGTGACGCCAGTAGTTGACGATGATACTGCTAGGAAGCTGGTGCAAGCATTGCTTGCATCCCAGCAAGGTTGATTTAATCGATAACAATTGAGCCTTGTGCAGTAAAAAACTGCTCAAGGACTTTTGTTTTTTAACCCATGAGGAGTGTGGTTAGACATTTGAAATATTATTTATCTATTTCAGCAGTCACGATATATCTTTCAGAACCAATCTTTTGTGAATTAAATGGCCAACAAGTTGTGAGTATTAGATGATCAGTAGCGGATATAATAAGAGATGAACACGCTGTCTCTCCGCCACTTACTGCCTAACTAGCAGTGGCATATCCCCGATAAGCATCTGATAATACTCAATCTTTTAGCATGGCATTTGTTATGCCCATTTTGAGTACTGACCATTATGCTAAAATTAAAAGCATAATACCCATGTCGCCATCATTTAATCGGCTTTGAACAAAAGGTTTCGACATTTCCAGTGAAATTTATAAGTCGTAATAAATACTTTTTATTTTTATTAACCAATATTGGATTAAGACCAGCTCTAATCAAGTTTGATTTATTTTTCGGTTTTTGATCATTCTTAAAAGCTTTACTCATTAATAACATATCTGATTTCGATAATAGTTCACCCATGTCTTTTTTATTAAATGCACTTTGTAAGCATGATAATTTTTTTTCCATGGATATTACATCACGGTCAAACTTTTCATTGCTCGCTAGTTTTTGCCCTTTTTCAGCATAAAGACATTGAGCGAGAATCCCTATATGTTGGGAGTGTTCTAATTTACTTTTATATGTTGGAATTAACTTATTTCCTAACTCAGTATTTGGATGAATCGGAAAATTATTACGATAAATATAGAACCAGTTTTTCAAGCCGTTCCGTTCTGCAGTTGTAGTTAACATTTGCAAATACTCAGGAGACTTATAGTCAGTAAAATTTATATAATGTTGGACACTTTTTAACTCTTTTGCATACAACCAAATCTTTTCATTATCTTGAATAGATTCCAATAAAAAACTTACTGCATCATGAATGGTTAGGCCATTTTTATCAGACTTGTATGAATATAAATCAACCCCATTGTGTTTATAGATTTCTGCTATCGAAAGCAGCAATCCCAAAGTGTGAGCATAATAACTCCAGGACCATCTTCCCCTTACAGCTTCTCTCCACAGCGCGCCATCTGGCTTTAAATCATCTATAGCAAACTTATACATTTTTTCACCCATTGCATAATCTTTACTCGACCCAAAAGTAGCTCCATATAAAGTTCTGGTAAGTTGATGGGAATATGTATGATTTTGACAACTCCATTGGTCTCTACCAATCTTGCATTTACTCATTGTAAACCCCCACTTATGAGCAGGTTTTATTTTGTCAAAACGCTTTTGAATTTCACTTAAAAATGTTTGTTTCTCACTAGTGTTTAAATAATTATCTCTATTTAGCGCCTGAAATAAATACATAGAAAGAATTAAGAAATCTTTCATATTTAATGAGTCGTCATGATTATTTTCATGTAAATCTATGAAAAAATTATTTTTGAATAAAAGGAAATAAATCTTTTTTATATCATTTGCATTCTGTTGATTTGGGTGCAAAATAAATTCATTAACATACAAAGTTAATTGTTCAATCATAACCAACATATGTTCATCAGATTTTCCAAATAACTCAATAGTTTTTAAATCATGATTTTTATTTCCTAATAAATTTTCAATACGTTTAAATGTATATTTGTTCTCATAAGTACACCAATCGGGATATATACTATAACGTTCAGGAAGTATCTTTTTGTGTTTACCATTATTGGTTTTAATTTCTTTTACTGCATTCTTAAGGTCTATGACTTCATTAGCGTCTAACTTACCGTCATATGGTCCACCGCTCTTAGCATAGAATGCCTCAAGCGCACGTTTGGTCTTACCACCGTAAGCACCATCAACAGGACCAGCATTGTAGCCGAGTTGGTTTAACATGCGTTGTGACTGAGCGACTGTGTCTGCAAACACTGCATGGGGTATGAGTAGTGTGATAGTGATAAATATACTCAGTAATTTCTTCATTCTATTCACACCTATCTGTTCTAACATTTACTTATGATTATTCTAATGTATCATATTGAGATTATCAACATTAAGGAATGAGATGTGTCTAAAGTTATTCAAGTTGTAGTCTATAAAAGTGTAAGTGACCCTGAGAAGCTGGCTGCATATGCTGTACTGGCCCGTCCTGCTATGGAAAAAGCAGGAGCAAAATTTATTGCAAGGGGCGTTCCCTTCGCAGTCAAAGAAGATGGAGAGGCAGTAAGAACCATAGTCATTGAATGGGAAAGCATGGAAGCCGCTGAGAATGGATACAACAGCCCAGATTACCAGAATGCACTGAAGGCTCTAGATAATGGAGCAAAGAGAGCGTTTATGTATTTGGATGCTGATTAAGTTTTTATGAAATACGCAATGAGCAATGAGCAATGAAGGCCGTATTGAAGCTACCCCAAAAGCTAATGGTATATGCCAATGTTGCGAGAGTGACTTAATAGCAAAATGTGGCACACAAAAGATATGGCATCGGGCGCATAAAGGTAAAAGAAATTGTGACCATTGGTGGGAAAATGAAACTCAATGGCATCGAGATTGGAAAGATAATTTTCCAAAAGAATGGCAAGAAGTTGTTCACCTATCTGATGACGGCGAAAAACATATTGCAGATGTCAAAACACCAAATGGTTTAGTTGTTGAATTTCAGCATTCTGCAATCAGTTTAAAGGAGAAACTCTCGAGGGAGACCTTTTACAAAGATATGATATGGGTCGTTGATGGACGAAGGTTAGAAAGAGATTTCCAAAGGTTTAACGAAAGTTTTCGTACTTCAGACTGGAGGCATTGGGGGCCATTTGTTCGCAAAAATAGAATACCTAGTAGAAGCCTCCCAAAAAGTTGGCAGTCTTCTAATAAGCTAGTATTTTTTGATTGGGGCTTTGTTAAATCTGAATATTGGATTAAAGACTGGCATAGTCACTTAATATGCTTATTGCCAAAACCTGATGAATTAGGTTGGCTTCAATTAATAGCCGTAGAACGTGAGCAATTTACTAAAATAGTTGGCAATATCTCTAGTATGGATACAAATTCCCTTTTTTGGTAAATATATCTTAGGTTAAACAACACTTACATGACACCTACGCACAGGCACATGATTAAATGATGTTTATCCAGCTTAATCAGTTACTTCATTGTGGGTAGCATTGTGGGTAAGAATGTGTAAATTATATTTTATTGATATATAACAATTACTTAAAGCCAGTAAGTGGCGGAGAGACAGGGATTCGAACCCTGGGAACCTCGCAGTTCAACGGTTTTCAAGACCGCCGCATTCGACCACTCTGCCACCTCTCCGTGCCATAAAACGGGATCGATCCGTTGTTGACTAGATAATTAGACTTTAATCCAGATACAACCCCAAAGAATGCGCAAATCAACGCTGATGTTGTTTTTTTTTAATATTTGTTACTTCCAAGTATTAGATTATTTGTTTATGTTCAAAATATCGATTTTTTGTTGCTAAATATTATATTTTAAATGCCAAAGAAGTCTTTCATGTCACTAAAGAGGGAATCAAATGAAAAGTTTTTATAAGATAATAACAATATTTATAATTACTTTAATAACATCACCAGTTAACGCATTTGATACGATTGCTCGTTCGGCAATGGTTATAGACCAAACCACTGGCACAATACTAATGGCCAAAGACGCAGACCGTAGGGTTCCACCCGCATCTATGTCAAAACTAATGACTTTATTCATGCTATTTGAAGCACTGAGAGATGAACGAATTGCTATGGATACAGAGTTTTTGGTCTCTGAACGTGCCACTAAAATTGGTGGGTCTACAATGTTCTTACGTGAAGGTGAGAGAGTATCTGTGCGTGATTTAATACAGGGTATTATAGTGCAATCAGGCAATGATGCATGCATAACTGTAGCTGAAAATATTGCCGGAACAGAAACAGCTTTTGCAGACCAAATGACCAAACGAGCTATAGAGTTAGGTATGAATAATTCATCGTTTGGAAATTCAACCGGATGGCCTGATCCATTACAACGCATGAGTGCCCGCGATTTAGTCACCATAGCAAATATTATAATAACAGAATTTCCAAATTATTATCCATTCTTTGCTCAAACATCTTTTACATGGGATGGTGTAAAGCAAAATAATAGAAACCCATTGCTTCCATTGGGCATTGGTGCAGATGGCTTAAAAACTGGCCATACTAATGAGGCTGGATATGGTCTTGTTGGATCCGCTCGCCAAGGTCAAAGAAGAATAATATTTATGATAACAGGACTAGAATCCAAAGCCGCACGAGCCAATGAGGCAGAAAAACTAACAAATTGGGCATTTCGCCAATTTGTAATTAAAGATTTATTTAAAAAAGATGAAGTAATTTCTAAAGCTGATGTTTGGTTAGGCGAAAACAAAACTATTGATTTAATAGCCGAAGATAATATTTCAGGATTATTTCCGCTAGGTTCCCTTAAAAATGTAGACATTGAAATAAATTATAAAGGTCCAATTGCAGCACCTATAAAAAAAGGTGATCGAATTGCTATTTTAACAGTAAGCACACCAAAAATTGGCAAATCTGAACATCATCTTGTTGCTTCAAAAGACGTTGCAAGTGGATCAATATTAAACAAAATCTTAGCAAGTGCAGAACTCCTTGGGAGAAAAGCAATTAGTGGCCAATTGTGGGCAAATTAATGAATTTTACTGACGGCCTATTCATTACATTTGAAGGTATTGATGGTTCTGGAAAATCTACTCAATCACAACTTCTTTATGACGCTCTTAATGATTTAGGGATAAGTGTCATTCAAACTCGTGAGCCAGGGGGCAGCATTGGAGCTGAAATCATTCGATCCCTGCTTGTTTCCGGTGATACTGATAGATGGTCTGCAGAAACAGAAATACTGCTCTTTACGGCAGCAAGGCGCGATCATCTAGAAAAAACAATCCAGCCTGCCCTAACAAAAAATCAAATAGTTATATGTGATAGGTTTGTTGACTCCACAAGAGTATACCAAGGCGTTGCAAGAGCAGACCTAAGGCAAACAGTAGATGAGCTACATTCAATAATAATAAAAAAAGAACCTGACATAACATTTATAATCGATACTGACCCAGAAAAATCTTTAACACGTGGCTTGGCTAGAAATTCAGGAGAAGACCGGTTTGAAGAGTTTGGCTTAGAATTTCAAAAAAAATTGAGAAATGGCTTCAGCGAATTATCAAAAACTGAAAAATCAAGATGCCATCTTATCAATGGCATGAGAAGCAAAGAAGAAGTATCAAATGATATTTTAAATATAGTTAAAGATTACGCTAAATGAACGAAATTGAAATTCCAGAAGCTGACCGACAGATTGGAACTAACCATCCACGCCATACACAAATAATATATGGACATAATTCACCTCAATTTGATTTTTTAGATGCATATAAAACAGAGCGTCTTCATCATGCGTGGATGATTACAGGGTCAAGGGGTATTGGCAAAGCTACTCTCGGGTACAAAATTGCAAAATTTATATTATCCCAGAACCAAAGTATAAGTGACATCAATCAAGACTTAAAAGATACGTTGGATATTCAATCAGATCATCCGGTCTCAAAGCGCATAAATGCTTTGGGTGAGCCAAACCTATATTTGGTCAGGCGACTTTGGGACGAAAAACTAAAGAAATTCAAACAAAATATTACTGTTGACGAGATACGTAAGTTGAAAAACTTTTTTAGCATGTCTGCGGCAGATGGCGGCTGGCGAGTGGCAATCATCGACGCAGCAGATGAAATGAATAACGCAGCTGCAAACGCTCTTTTAAAGATACTAGAAGAACCGCCAAAAAAGGTTTTAATTTTATTAATCAGCCATCAACCACTTCGTCTCATGCCAACTATAAGATCAAGGTGCAGGTCATTGAAATGTAACAACCTTTCATCTGAAGACTTAGCAAACGCTTTGGAGCAATTAGATATTGAGCAATCCCAAGACAAAGAGCAGATCAATATTCTTGCAAATGGATCCGTTGGATCATCAGTGGAATTAATTTCGAACAACGGCATTGAAATATATAATTCGATTGTTCAGTTGGCAAAACAAATTCCGCAAATGAACAGGCAATCCATCCAAAAATTGGCAGATTCTTGTGCAGGTAAAAATGCTGCAGAAAGGTATGAAATAACACTTCGATTGTTCATGTTATTTATTTCACGTCTTGCAAAATTTGGTGCTATGCAAAAAAATGAAAATCACACAGCTTTATCAATTGAAAGTAAAGTTTTTCATGAGCTTGCTCCAGATACAAAATCTGCTCGCAAATGGGCTGACTTTTCACAAATTATTTCTGAGCGCACAAGTCATGCACGTGCAGTTAACCTTGACCCGTCTATGGTGATCCTAGATATGTTATTGCAATTCGAAGAAACATCAAAAAAGCACTAAAGGCTAAAAAATGACAGAACACATCATAGTTGATAGCCATTGCCACTTGGATTTTCCAGATTTTGAAGGGGAAATTCCAGATTTAGTTGCCCGTGCCAATGATGCAGGCGTGAAGCGCATGGTCACGATTTGTACTAAACTTAAAAATGAGCCTTCGGTTCGCAAAATTGCTGAAGAGCATGAGGCTGTATATTATGCTGCGGGCACACACCCAATGTCAGCTGCATCTGAACCTTTGGCCAGTGTCGATCAATTAATTGAAATATCTCAACATCCTAAAATGGTTGGCATTGGGGAAACTGGATTAGACTATCACTATACAGCTGAGAGTGCAGAGATCCAAAAAACGTCTCTTAAAATTCATATTGAAGCAGCACGAGAAACTGATCTACCACTCATAATACATTCACGCGCAGCCGATGAAGATATGGCGGAAATTTTAAAAGATGAATTCAAAAAAGGTCAATATAAATGCGTGATGCATTGTTTCTCTTCATCGGTAGAACTTGCTAAATTATCTTTAGAACTGGGCTTTTATCTTTCAATGTCAGGTATAATTACTTTTAAGAAAAGTGAAGAGCTTCGAAGCATTTTTAAATTAGTCCCAATTGATCAAGTTTTGGTTGAAACAGATAGTCCATATTTGTCTCCAGTTCCCTTTAGAGGTAAAAGAAATGAGCCATCCTATACTGCTCATACTGCAGAAGTTGGCGCAAAGATTTATGGGGTTGATTACAAAACGTTTGCCAATCAAACTACAAAAAATTTCAACAGATTATTTTCGAAAGCAGCAATTTAATGGGAGAACTTAGATTTACAATTTTGGGTTGTGGATCTTCAGGTGGCGTTCCAAGACTTGGCGGCCATTGGGGTAATTGCGATCCAAATAACGTTAAAAACTTTCGAAAAAGATGCTCGCTGTTAATTCAACGATTTGACAACGATAATGTGACAAATGTGCTAATTGATACGACACCAGACATGCGCCAACAGTTATTAGATGCAAAAATTGGAAAATTAGATGCAGTAATTTACACACATGAGCACGCAGATCATTTACATGGGTTAGATGATTTGAGGATGATTGTTATTAACATGCAAAAACGGCTTCCAGTATTTGCATCTAAGCAAACAAAGAATTCTATTCTTGAGCGGTTTGGCTACGCCTTTAAAACACCCAAAGGAAGTCCATACCCTCCAATATTGGATATGAACGACCTACCAGAAACCCTTGAAATTCAAGGTGCCGGCGGTCCAATAAAGTTCACATCGTTTGATGTTGACCATGGTAATATTTTAGTGAGTGCAATAAAAGTTAACGATGTTTTATACACTCCAGATATATCAACAGTTAGAAATGATACTGAACTGAGAGACTTAGATTACTGGATACTGGATAGTTTGCGATACAAACCTCATCCAAGTCATGTAAACCTAGAACAGGCGTTAGGTTTAATTGATAGATACAAGCCAAAAAAAGCTATTTTAACCAACTTGCACGTAGACCTAGACTACTTAACATTATTAAACGAAACTCCAGATAATGTTGTGCCAGCTCATGACGGATTGCAAATAAAACTTAAGGTCTAATTATGCTCAGTATTTTTATTACTGTCTTGCCTGTCTTTTTAATTATCGCCACTGGCTACATTGTAATGTGGCGAAAATTAATGTCTGAAAGTAGTATTGATGCTTTGGCTTTGTTTGCACAAAAGTATGCAATCCCATGCTTATTATTTTTAGCTGTAGCAAATTTAGATCTCAAAGAATATTTTAATATCCCATTATTTGCATCTTATTATATTCCCGCGACTTTCATTTTTATAATAGGTTGCACAACAGGATATTTATTTTTCAAACGTGCCGCTGACGAGGCAGTTTCAGTGGGTTTTACAACCTTATTCTCAAATATGATATTGTTGGGATTAACAATTATGGAACGTGCATATGGAGCTGAAGCGTTATCAACAAACTATGCGCTAGCATCTGTTCATGTACTATTCTGTTATATCCTTGGTATTACTTGTATGGAAACAGTTCACGCAAATGGAAATAACGTAAATGAAATTATCCGCTCAGTAATTAAAGCAATTTTTAAAAATACTTTAGCACTCGGTCTAATACTTGGCTTTGCTTTCAATTTTAGTGGGCTTGCCCTTCCAGAAGCATTTGATGTTACACTTCAAATGATGGCAAGAAGTGGATTGCCGTTAGCATTATTTGCACTTGGAGGTGTCCTCTATAGATATGAAATAAAAAGTAATCTACCTGAAGTTACAGCTGTTGCGACTATCAAATTATTTATTTTCCCAATTCTAGTTTATGTAATGGGAACTTACATTTTTGACTTAGAAACAGGCGTCAGAAATTCAGCTGTGTTAATAGCAGCTATGCCACCGGGTATTAATACATATATATTTGCAAGTATGTATAATAAAGCGCAGCAAACATCTGCTACGTCTATTGTTGTGTGTACTGGACTAAGTGTTTTTACAATTACTGCGTGGTTAACCTTTTTGGGTTAACCAGGTGACATACCCCTTAAGCGCTCAGATCGGCGACGTAATAATTCAAGTGTCGTCAAAAGAATAATCGACATAGCTATCAATATGGTAGCAACAGCCAGAATTGTCGGACTGATTTGCTCACGCAAACCAGTAAACATTTGCCAAGGTAGTGTTTTCTGGCCTGCAGACCCTACAAAGAGAACGACAACAACTTCATCAAAAGAAGTTATAAAAGCAAATAATCCTCCAGATATTACACCAGGTAAGATTAAAGGCATTTGGATCTTAAAGAAGGTGCGAACTGGCCCTGCCCCCATATTTGCTGCAGCGCGTGTTAAAGACTTATCAAAGCCTACGAGTGTCGCAGTTACAGTAATGATAACAAATGGAACTCCAAGGACGGCATGCGCTAAAACAACCCCAGCATATGTGCCTTGAAGGCCAATACGGGAATAGAAGAAATACATGCCTGATGCTGATATAATCAGAGGAACAATCATTGGTGATATCATTATGGCCATTATGGCTCTTCTAAATGGCACATGTGACTGCGACAAACCAATAGCCGCAAGCGTTCCAAATGAAACAGACAGCACTGTTGCCATAGGGGCAATTCTTAATGAATTTTTCAGGGCATGTTGCCAGTCTTGATTTGTGAAGAAATCATCATAATGTTTAAAAGAATAACCCTCAGATTTGAAAGCAAGCATTTCTGGAGTAAACGTAAAGAAATCCTGAGCATTAAATGAAAGTGGTATGATTACCATAATTGGGAAAACTAAGAAAAAGAAAACCAACCCACAGATAACACGAAAAGTATAATACCAAGTCTTTTGCATTGGAGAGGCGTAGATAGGGAGAGCCATGTGTTTTATCCTAATTTCACGTTATCGATGCCAACGAATTTATCGTAAAGCCAGTAAAGAGCTAAAACTACAACTAGTAGGATTGCCCCTAATGCAGCGCCCAGCCCCCAATTCAAGCTAGATGATATATGATAAGCAATTCTGTTGGAAATAAATACGCCTTTTGTACCACCAACGATTTCTGGAGTAATATAATATCCAATCGCAAGTATAAATACTAAGATTGAGCCCGCACCAATACCTGGAATACTTTGTGGGAAGTATACACGCCTAAATGCCATGAAATCATTGGCACCCATAGATTTTGCAGCCCGCATATATGTTGGCGGAATAGTTTTCATAACGGAATACAATGGTAAAATCATAAATGGTAACAGAATGTGTGTCATCGCTATAACTGTACCAGTCACATTATTAATTAGCTCAAGCCGATTTCCATCAGCAATAATCCCTATCCAGACGAGAAAATCATTTATCACACCCTGATTTTGCAACAGAACTTTCCAAGCTGATGTTCGAACTAACAATGATGTCCAGAATGGCAATAGTACTAATATCATCAAGACATTAGAGGTTCTCATAGGCAAAGTAGCCAATAGAAACGCTATTGGATAACCTAAAAGAATACACATGAATGTAATACCCAAGCTCATATATAGAGTTCTAACGAACAGCTTGAAGTATATTTTTTTATCTTCATCAACGCTTTGAATGCCATCTGCAGCTCTCGTCAAGTCTGCAGCAGCTAGAAAATATCCATCAGTATATTTACTAGAAAACTGTTGTATTGTTTGCCAAATTGCAGGATCCATCCATTTTTTATTCATTTTCTCAAATGCAGCTTTAAAAGATGGCGTAGCTTCAATATCTAACTTTTTAACTTTCCTACCAGTTTGTCTAATCAATGAAGAAATACCCGTTTTCTCATAATTCAATCGGGATCCAAGCTTGGTGTGTAGTTTGCTTTTTACTGCAAGCTTCAAATCCAGAGCAAGAGCTTCAAAAACTTCTTCATCAGGAGCTATTCCAGTTTTACTATCCCAATTGGATAACACTTTAACCGTTCGTGGAAGGGTATCTGAAACTATGTTATTTTCAACTGAACGAAACAACATATCGCCAATAGGTGCAATAAAAGTTAATAGTACAAAAAATAAAAGTGGTGCAATTAGCATAAGCGCTCTGATTTTTTGGCGCCTCAATGATTTTGCAAGGCTTCTCTTAAGCGAGGTGCCGTCATTCGCCAATACTGTATTAGTGTCACTCATATTTTTAATTCTATTCACTTAAAATTGAATAAAAGGCGCGAAGAGACCTTCGCGCCTTAAAAGTTTATTTAGCTAACCATGCTTGGAATTTAGCATCGATATCATCACGATAATCTGCCCAGAATGAGTAG